>CAMWTP010000022.1 GCA_947177165.1 uncultured Lachnospiraceae bacterium | reverse complement strand
AAGGCAGGAACGACGCAAGGAGGGCATGCCGCATCGGCATGACTGGAAGTGTGAAGAGATTTTCTAAGCGGCCCAAAGACGCCCGCTAAGAAAATCTAAAGCTTCACACCGAAGAACGCAGGGGCAGCGTTCTTCACGGATTGTTTGTGCCGCTGAGGCGGCATGACGGAAAGAATGGAGTAATGTTTATGAAAAATTTACTTGCGCAGATTATGAAGTTTGGCATGGTGGGTGTGATCTGTTTTGGCATTGATTATGTGATTGGCCTTTCGGTGATGAAAATTATCGTGAAGCTGTGCGGCGATCCGTTTTTTGAGCTTGCTTCCATGGCTGGTTCGGCGTTGGGATTTACAGTTTCCGTGATTATAAATTATATCTTAAGTTTCAAATTTGTCTTTGAGCGGAAGGAAGACCTGGACCGCAGGAAAGAATTTGTCGCGTTTCTTATACTGAGTGTGATCGGGCTGGGACTAAACCAGCTGATCATCTGGCTCTGCGTGGGACCAGTCTACGGCAATGTCGCATTTCTTCAGAATATATTGAATTACGACCTGGCTTACACCGGTGCGAAGGTGATTGCGACAGCGATCGTGATGGTTTACAACTTTGTCACCAGAAAGATATTTTTGGAAAAAAAATCGTAGAGCGCGGAGGCTGAGAAGATAAAATGTCGCTGGCACAGAATATTAAGAAGACAATCAATTATAGTAAGAAAAATGGTTATGGGGAGGCAGTAGTCGCAGCGTGGGAGCGGGTGACAGCAAAGTACTATGCGGATTATGATTACCGTGCGCCTGATCAGGATACGCTGGAACGGCAGCGGGCGGATCAGAATGTATCGGATTTGAAGTTCTCGATCCTTGTACCGGCCTATGAGACGCAGAGCGTCTATATGAGTGCGCTGATCGACAGCTGTATCGGACAAACATATGAGAACTGGGAGCTTGTCATCGCGGATGGGAGCGCAAGCGATATCGTAAAGGAGACAGTGGACGGGTATCAGGACGCGCGTATCCGGTATGTCAGACTCGGGAGAAATGATGGCATTGCGGAGAATACAAACCGGGCGATTGAGCTTGCCACAGGGGATTATTACGGTCTGCTGGACCACGATGATCTGCTGACGGCAGATGCCCTGTACGAGATGGCACGGGCCATACAGGATAGCAGACCGATTCTTGCGTATTCCGACGAGGACAAATGCGACGAATCCGGACGGCATTTCTATGATCCGCATTTTAAGCTTGACTTTAACCTGGATTTGCTTCTGACCAATAATTATGTCTGTCACTTCATGGTTGTGCGGTCCGATATCCTGAAAAAAATACAGATCCGGAAAGAGTATGACGGATCACAGGACTACGATATCATTCTACGGGTAGTGGGCAGTCTGCTGTTAAAGGAGAAGGAAAACAAGGAAGCCGAGCCGGTGGAGAAGGCTATTGTGCATGTCCCGAAGGTGCTCTACCACTGGCGCTGCCACGAAAATTCCACTGCGGACAATCCGCAGAGCAAGATGTACGCCTACGAGGCGGGCAAAAAGGCTCTGGTTGACTTTGCATCGCGCATGGGCTGGAAGGTGGATGTGCGCCATAATAAGCATCTGGGTTTCTACCGCATTGAGTATGGGGACAGTGTGCTGACACACAGGCCGGATTTGGCGGCAGTGGGAGGCTTTGTCGCAAAACATGGCAGGGTGGTGTCGGGCACTTATAAAGGCCGGCCATTGCTGTATGCAGGGTATATGAACCGGATGGATTTGTACCAAAATACAGATCTGCTCGACATTAGAAATATGGCTGTCAATAAGGCATACCAGAGCGTTTATGAGGAGGTCACAGGGCAGCCCTATGTGAGCACATTTTATGCGGAAAACAGGGAACTGCCGCAGTGGATACAGGACATGGAGCGGTCGGCAGGAGGGGAAGAAAAACTGATGGAGCTCGGCGCAAGGCTCTGCAAAAGTCTGACGGCGGACGGGGCAAGACTGCTGCTCGACCCGGTTTGTATAAGGAAACGGTAAATTATGATAAAATCAACGATTGTGATACCGAATTACAACGGTATCAAATATATTCAGGCGTGCCTGGAAAGTCTGTATAGCGGGACGGCGAAGGAGTTTAAGGTCATCGTGGTGGACAACGCCTCGACAGACGGCAGTATGGAGCTTGTGCGGGAGCGGTTTCCGCAGGTTCAGCTGATCGTCAATCAGAAGAACACAGGATTCAGCCACGCGGTGAACCAGGGAATCAGGGCAGGCACGACTCCGTACGTCATCCTGCTCAACAATGACACGCAGGCGGATCTTTCATTTGTGCATGAGCTTGAGAAGGTTATGGACAGCGACCATGACAAAAAAATATTTTCTGCCTCCGCGAAGATGCTCTCGCTGTATGACAAGGACAGGATAGACGATGCGGGGGATTACTACTGTGCGCTGGGGTGGGCGTTTGCCAGGGGAAAAGGGAAAAACGCTGACAGGTACACGAGAGACTGCGACATATTTGCAGCCTGTGCAGGTGCAGCGATTTATCGCAGGGAATTGCTGGAAGAAAGTCAGGTGGGGCTGTTTGACGAGGAACATTTTGCTTATTTTGAGGACATTGATATCGGTTACAGGGCAAAAATTTATGGATATAGAAACAGATTTGCGGCAAACTCTATAGTATACCATGCAGGAAGCGCGACAAGCGGTTCGAGGTACAATGCCTTTAAGACCGGGCTGGCGTCAAGAAATAGTATCTATCTCATTTACAAAAATATGCCGGCGATGCAGGTTGCGCTGAATCTGCCGCTTCTGATCATGGGGTTTTTGATAAAGACACTGTTTTTTGTCAGAAAAGGAATGGGAAAGGATTATGTGTCAGGGCTGATGAACGGCGTGAAGCTTTCGATGAGTCCGGCTGGAAAAGCGCACAGACAAAAATTTGACAAGGGCAGATTAAGAAATTACGTGTCGATACAGATGGAACTTTGGAGGAATTTGGCCAGACTTTTTGTGTGAAGAAAAAATAAGTTGTACTTTTGGCTCAAATATTGTAGAATGAAATGAGCTAAATTCTTTCCATTGGAATAAGGGTGAGAAAATTGATAAGAGATAATCAGAAGTATTTTAACAGACTGCTGGTTCTGCTCGATGCACTGGTGTTCACAGCCGCTTACTGGTTTTCCTGGTTTCTGTGGCTCAGTGGGTATGTGAAGGAGAATGATCCTGATACCGGTATTTTGTCAGTTCAGGTTTATTTGATCGCTTTTCTGGCTATGGTACCGGAATATCTGATCCTGTACAATTCGTTTGACTTATACTCCTCAAAACGGACAGCGAAGACAGTCTATGAGATCTTCAATATTATAAAGGCAAATACGATAGGGCTTCTGGCGGTCATGGTAGTGCTTTTTGCCATCAATATACCGGATTTCTCACGAGGAATGGTTGGCGTATTCTATGGAATCAATATTGTGGCCGAGTCCTTGATGCGAAAGTCTGTCCGGTATTGTCTCCGCAGAATGCGAAAGAAGGGCTACAATGTCAAGCACATTCTGCTGGTTGGATATTCGCGCGCAGGTGAGGAGTACATCAACAAGATCAAGGCAAATCCCGAGTGGGGATATGAGGTGTGCGGCATCCTTGACGACCATGTTCCGATTGGGGCTGTATACAAGGGGGTCAAAGTGACGGGAGAGATTGATTCTCTGCATGCGATCTTGTCGGAGAACCGGCTGGATGAAATCGGGATTACGCTTTCTCTGTCAGATTATGACAGATTGGAAAATATCGTAAAGACCTGTGAGAAAACAGGTGTACACACAAAGTTTATACCGGATTACAACAGCGTGATACCGAGCAGGCCTTATCTGGAGGATCTGGATGGTCTTGCGGTTGTGAATATCAGGCGTGTGCCGCTGAACAATGTGGCAAATATGCTGATGAAGCGGCTCGTGGATATTGTCGGCGCGCTGGCTGCGATTGTGTTGTCCTCTCCGTTTATGCTGGCAGCAGTGATTGGAGTGAAGGTGACGAGCAGGGGACCGCTGATCTTTAAACAGGAGAGAGTAGGGCTTCACAATAAGCCCTTTCAAATGTATAAATTTCGGAGCATGGAGGTTCAAAACGAAGCTGATGAGAAAAAGGGCTGGACGACCAAAAATGATCCGAGAGTCACAAAAGTGGGCAGAATACTGCGAAGTACGAGTATCGATGAACTCCCACAACTTTTTAATGTGCTAAAGGGGGATATGAGCCTGATTGGTCCACGTCCAGAGAGACCTCTTTTCGTCGAAAAATTTAAAGAGGAAATACCAAGGTATATGATAAAACATCAAGTCCGGCCGGGAATCACAGGTTGGGCGCAGGTAAACGGGTACAGAGGCGATACCTCGATCAAAAAACGGATAGAGTACGATCTCTACTACATTGAAAACTGGTCGATGGCATTTGACTTCAAGATTCTATTTCTTACCTTTTTTAAGGGTTTTATCAACAAAAATGCCTATTAGAAAATTTGTGCTGACGCCAAAAGTTTGGGCTGATGGCAGCATGGAGGTTAAAAAATGCAGGATCATGATAACAACAGTAACAACAGTAATATCAGGAGGATGCCGGGGAGTGAGGGCAGACAGGCGTCAAGGTCAAACGCTCAGACAAGGCCGTCAGGGGCACCGAGGTCGAGCGGCCAGCCAAGACGGCAGACACCGGACAGTCAGGCAAGACCAAACGGTCAGCCAAGGCGGCAGATGCCGGACGGTCAGGCAAGACCGAACGGTCAGCCAAGGCGGCAGGCACCGGACAATGGCCAGGCAAGACCGAACGGTCAGGTGAGAAGACCAGCGCCGGCTGGTCAGGCGAAACCGAATGGTCAGGCGAGAAGACCGGCGCCAGAGGGACAGCCGCGGAAACCAGCGCCGGCTGGCAGGGTGAGACCGAATGGTCAGGCGAAACCAAACACTCAGCCGAGACCAAACGGGAAACCGCAGGGTGCTGCGAACGGCAAACCGCGCAAGAATCCGAAAAAAGTGGCACCTCAGCAGACGGCAAAGAAAAAGAGAATAAAGATCCTATTGTTTGTGGCTGAGATTTTTTTGCTGTTGATCCTGGTGGCTGCGCTGTGGACGGCGAACAAGGCAAAGCAGATCCAGCACGTCGAGATTAAACCGGAGGATGTGCACATCAATGAAACGGTGCGGAATGAGATTGAGCAGGGTACAACCACCATGAAGGGCTACAGGAACATCGCGCTGTTCGGTGTGGATTCGCGCGATCAGCAGCTCGACAAGAATACCCGGACCGACGTTATCATGGTTGCATCCATCAATCAGGATACAAAGGAAGTGCGGCTCGTGTCTGTATACCGCGACACATGGCTCAATATGACGAATGATAAGTACAGCAAGGCAAACGCCGCTTACGCAACGGGCGGGGCAAAGCAGGCGATTGGCATGCTCAATATGAACCTTGATCTTGACATCACGGATTTTGTCACGGTGGGATTTGAGGCGGTGATCGACGTTGTCGATGCGGTCGGCGGTATTGAGATTGATGTGCAGGAGGACGAGATCGCGCATCTCAACAGCTATCAGATATCAATGGTAGGACGCGTTGTGGGTAAGAATGAGAAGGGCGAGGACATGTATGAGGCGATTGAGGGTGTGGAGTACACTCCTGTCAAACATGCAGGCCTGCAGACGCTCAACGGCCTGCAGGCGACGGCTTATTCCAGAATCCGCTACACCAGCGGCGGGGATCTGGCGAGGGCAGAGCGGCAGAGGACAGTTCTCACCAAGATTGCCCAGAAGGCGATGACCCTGAATCCGGCGACGATCAATAAGATCGCGGACGCAGTGTTCAGCGAGATTTCCACATCGCTTGACATGTCAGAGATCCTGTCACTGCTCTCAGATATCACAAGCTATCAGATTGGCGAGACAGCAGGTTTTCCGTTCAATGACTATGTCAAGCCGAACGGTTTTGTAGGGGATGCCAGTGTCGTAGTGCCGATTGACCTCACCAAGAATGTGGAATTGTTACATGAATTTCTGTTTGATGAGACGGATTACACGCCGACAGATACCGTGAAAAAGTGCAGTCAGAAGATTGCATCGGATACGGGAGTAAGTTATAATGGAGAATAGAGGAGCCGATGAGGAACCGAAACCGGTTCCTTTTTGGCATACGGGGAGCGATAAAAATGCAGTACAGTGTAGATGTCATCCTGCTGACCTACAAGCCTGAGAAGCAGGTGATGGAATTGATCAAGGCTTTGGAAGAGCAGAGATATCCCATACGGAAGATTATTATCATGAACACGGAAGAGCGGTATTTTTACAATCTTTTCTATGGGACAGGATTTCTGGAAAAATATAAGAATGTCGAGATTCATCATCTCTCGGAAAAGGAGTTTGATCATGGCAGGACGAGGGCGAAGGCAGTACAGTACTCCAAATCCGACATTTTTGTGTGCATGACACAGGATGCGATGCCGGTGGACGGCGGTCTGATACAAAATCTGGTGGAGGCACTGACCGGGCAGGAGAAGATTGCCGCGGCATATGCGAGGCAGCTTCCGCTGCCTGACTGCCGCGAGATTGAGAAATATACAAGAGGTTTCAACTATCCCGACCAGTCGTCGGTAAAGTCGGCGGCAGATGTAGACCGGCTTGGAATCAAGACATTTTTTTGCTCGAATGTATGTGCGGCGTACAACAGGGAGATCTATGAGACGATCGGCGGATTCGTCAAGAAAGCGATCTTCAACGAGGATATGGTGTATGCGGGGCATGCAGTCACTGCGGGGTACCGCATTGCCTATGCTGCGGATGCGATGGTCCGCCACTCCCACAACTACACCTGCATGCAGCAGTTTCACAGAAATTTTGATCTGGGGGTGTCGCAGGCGGAGCATCCGGAGGTGTTTGGAGTAGTATCATCGGAGAATGAGGGGATGAAACTTGTCAAGGGGACGATCAGGCATTTGGAAAAGACAAAAAAGTGGCTGCAGATACCGTATCTGATCGTATCAAGCGGGTGTAAGCTGATTGGGTACCAGCTGGGGAAGCACTATCGGAGTCTGCCCAGGGGGATGGTCAAGTGGTGCAGTGCGAGCAAGACATATTGGAATTAGGAATGTGAATATGGAGGACAGTAATCATGTGTGGAATTGTTGGATATATCGGAAAGCACGCGGCTGCGCCGGTGATACTTGAGGGACTTTCAAAATTGGAATACAGAGGATATGACTCGGCCGGCATGGCAGTGTATGACGGAGAGCAGATTCAGATCAAAAAGTCGGTGGGACGTCTCAAGGTGCTCGAGGAGTTGACGCATGGCGGAGCGACGATGCCAGGTAATATCGGAATCGGACATACGAGATGGGCGACGCACGGAGCGCCGAGTGATGCCAACTCGCATCCGCATTACAACGCCGGGGAGACGATCGCGGTCGTCCACAACGGAATTATTGAGAATTATCTGCCGTTAAAAGAAAAGATGGTCTCAAAAGGGTACAACTTTGTCTCCGATACGGATACAGAGGTCCTGGCGCACCTGATTGATTACTACTACAAGGGAAATCCGCTGGAAGCCATCACAAAAGTTATGCATCGCGTGCAGGGTTCCTATGCGCTTGGAATTTTGTTTGCAGATCATCCTGACCAGATTTTTGCAGTCAGAAAGGACAGCCCTTTGATCGTCGGACAGAATGAGGACGGCTGTTTTATCGCATCTGATGTGCCTGCGATCCTGAAATATACCAGAAAGGTTTATTTTATCGAAAATCAGGAGGTAGTGCGCCTTCGAGCCGATCATATGCACTTTTATACCGTCGACGAGGAGGAGCTGACCAAGGAGCCTGTCACGATCGAGTGGGATGCCAACGCGGCGGAAAAGGGCGGCTATGAGCATTTTATGTTAAAGGAGATGTATGAGCAGCCCAAGACGGTGACAGACACACTGGGACCCAGAATCAAGGACAATGACATTGTCATTGAAGAGCTGGGAATGTCCGACGGGGAAATACAGGCGGTCAACAAGATTTTTATTGTGGCGTGCGGCTCTGCGTACCATGCGGGAATGACGGGAAAATATGTCATTGAGGGGATTGCGAGGATACCGGTGGAGGTCGATGTGGCAAGTGAATTCCGATACCGCAATCCGATCCTGGAGGAGGGAACCATGGTGATCGTGATCAGCCAGTCGGGTGAGACGGCGGATACGCTTGCAGCGCTCAGGGAGTCCCAGAAGCTTGGACACAAAGTGCTTGGCATCGTGAACGTGGTGGGTAGCTCGATTGCGCGGGAGGCCGACAATGTGATGTATACGTGGGCAGGTCCCGAGATTGCAGTGGCGACCACAAAGGCTTACAGTGCACAGCTGATCGCACTGTATCTGCTTGCGATAAAGTTTGGAAGGGCGCGCGGGAGGCTGGATGACGCTGTTTTTCACGATATGCTCGAGGATTTGAAGCGGCTTCCGGCGCAGATCGAGATGCTTTTGTCCAACAAACAGAGGATACAACGCTTTGCAAACCGCTATATCGGGGCAAAGGATGTGTTTTTCATCGGCAGGGGTGTTGACTATGCGATCTCCATGGAAGGTTCCCTGAAACTGAAAGAGATCTCATACATTCACTCCGAGGCTTATGCGGCGGGGGAGCTAAAGCACGGAACGATCTCCCTGATTGAGGAAGGAACTCTGGTTGCTGCGGTGGCAACGCAGGATGCACTCTTCAAAAAAGAGCTCAGCAATATGGTTGAGGTGAAGGCAAGGGGGGCATTTGTACTTGCAGTTACGAACGAGGGGAATACTGATATCGAAAAGGCAGCCGACTATGTAATCTATATTCCGAGAACAAACCAGTATTTTACCAATTCTCTGGCGATTATACCTCTGCAGTTGTTTGGGTATTATGTGGCGGTCGGAAAGGGATGCGATGTTGATAAACCAAGGAATCTTGCAAAGTCTGTGACCGTGGAGTAGAGAGGAGGCATGTGGGCATGGGAAAGAAGAGTTCAGTATTTAAGAATATTATGGTAACGCTGGGATGCACTGCGTTTGCAGGAGTGTATGCACTTGGCGGCGGATACGTGATCACCACTTTTCTGTCTGGTGAGGACGGCATGAGACCCGCATGGCTGGAGCGGGTGGAAATTCATGTCGATGAGAGGGCTTCGGATCATGCTGTTGTGGAAGGTTCTGTCTCAGGCAGTGTGATGCCGGAGCTGGCCAGCGCGGGAGACGTTGACAATGCCCCGGAGGGACAGAATCTGAACGGAAATGAAAATGGAAATGGAAATGGAAATGGAAATGGAAATGGCAGCGACCAGTTTAACTCCGGGAATGCTCCGCAGAAGCCCAGATTTGACGAGAAGGAGCAGGAGACAGAGACTGAGCTGGAATCGGAAACGGAGACTGAGCTGGAATCGGAGACGGAATCCGTGACAGAGACTGAGCTGGAATCGGAGTCTGAGTCTGAGACAGGCCGCGAGCAGTCCGGGAAAGCCAGGAACAAGCGCGAAGACAAAAAGACCAGTCAGGAAGAGGATGAGGAACCAGACAAAGAGTCAGGGAGAGACACTGACAAAGGAAATCGCGATTTTGTCGAGGTCAGACAGGTACAGGTTATAGAGCAGGACGATCAGGCGCCTGCAGTCATGGCGGATGTGACTGCCGTGGTAAAGACCGCGATGCCCTGTGTTGTGTCCATCACGAATGAGTATACGGCATATGATTACTGGTATGATGAGGAATATGATGAGCAGGTAAACGGTTCCGGAATTGTCGTCGCGCAGAGCGACGAGGAACTTCTGATTGTCACCAATTACCATGTGGTTGAGGATAGCAATAATCTGTACGTACAGTTTACTGACGATGAGGAAGCGGTCGCTTATGTGAAAGGTACTTCACCGGAGAATGATCTGGCGATTGTATCTGTCTTTCTGGAGGAGATGTCAGACAAGACACTCAGGAGTATCGCGATTGCAGCGCTTGGGGATTCTGACAGTCTCCAGGTGGGGGAGCCGGCGATCGCAATCGGCAATTCGCTCGGGTACGGACAGTCTGTCACGACAGGTGTCATAAGCGCACTGAACAGAAATGTGTTTGCCGATGATCCGGACACCATTCCGGGCTACCTGATACAGACAGATGCGGCGATCAATCCCGGCAACTCGGGAGGTGCGCTCCTGAATGTAAAGGGGGAAGTGGTTGGTATCAATTCGAGCAAAATCGCCGATTATGTGATCGAGGGAATGGGCTATGCCATTCCAATCTCTACAGCGAAGCCGATCATCGAGGATCTGATGCAGAAGGAGACGAGGAGAAAGGTTCCGGAGGAGGAGCGCGCTTTTCTCGGAATTGCGGGTACGGATGTCATCGAGGAGGCGACTGCGCGGTACGAGATGCCGGAAGGAGTGTATGTGAGCAATGTGCTGGAAGATACGGCCGCTGACGAGGCAGGGATCTTAAAGGGCGACATTATCATATACATAGACGGTGAGAAGATCAGGCGCATGGAAGAGCTGCAGGAACTGCTGGACTACTATGCTGCGGGTACAGAGGTTGAAGTCGTACTGATGCGGCAGAGCAACGGCGAGTATAAGGAGCGGACTGTCAATGTGATGCTTGGAGATAAAGAATAACTGCGAATAATATTAGGATGAAAAAACGGAGGGCATAATGTTAGATAACAACTTTGACAACCACGAAGAGATCGAGATTGTGAATATGACAGAGGACGAGTCACACACGGGCGACGAGAAAGTGGAGGACAGGAAAGAGTCTGAGGACGAGTACGAGGAGAAGGAAAGCGAGTACGAGGATGTGTGCTTTATCTGCAGGCGGCCGGAGAGCAAGACCGGAAAAATGTTTAAGCTTCCAAATCACATCTCTGTATGTTCGGACTGTATGCACAAGACGATGGACACTGTCAGCCAGTTTGACTATCAGGGAATGCTGAACAACACAAATCTCAATTTTGATAAGGATAACCCCAGGGAGGGGAAGAAGCGTTTTCCGAACATTAGCTTCGTCAATATTGCAGATCTGCAGGGGGACGGCGGAATACCAAACAGGCAGAAGCTCAAGAAGAAGAAAACAAAGGAAAAGAAGGAGAAAGCGGTATTCAACATCAATGATCTGCCGGCACCTCATAGGATCAAGGCACAGCTGGACGATTTTGTCGTGGGGCAGGATTATGCCAAGAAAGTGATATCGGTAGCGGTGTACAATCACTATAAGCGTGTGACTACCGGCACGATGGACGAAATTGAGATTGAGAAATCCAATATTCTGCTGTTAGGACCGACCGGATGTGGCAAGACTTATATGGTAAAGACGCTTGCACGGTTGCTTGATGTGCCCCTGGCCATCGCGGACGCAACTTCGCTGACGGAGGCGGGATATATCGGAGATGATATCGAATCCGTGATTTCCAAGCTCCTGGCAGCTGCGGAAAACGATGTGGAGAAGGCGGAGCAGGGAATCGTATTTATCGATGAGATTGATAAGATTGCCAAGAAGAAGAACACGACATCGCGCGATGTGAGCGGCGAGTCTGTTCAGCAGGGAATGTTAAAGCTCCTGGAGGGCTCTGACGTGGAGGTTCCTGTGGGGGCAAACAGCAAAAACGCCATGGTGCCGCTGACGACGATCAACACGAGAAACATTCTGTTCATCTGCGGAGGAGCGTTTCCGGACCTCGAGGAGATTATCAAGCAAAGACTCACAAAACAGTCTTCGATCGGGTTTAATGCGGAGCTGAAAGATGCCTTTGACAAAGAGAAAAATATCCTGAAGAAAGTGACGGTCGAGGATATCAAGAAATTTGGCATGATACCGGAGTTTATCGGGCGTCTTCCGATTATCTGTCCGATGGACAGTCTCACGGAGGAGAGTTATATCAAGATCTTAAAGGAACCCAAGAATGCGATCTTAAAGCAGTATCAGAAGCTTCTCGAGCTGGATGAAGTAAAGCTCAACTTTGACGACAGCGCGCTGGAGGCGATTGCTAAGAAGGCGATGGAGCGGGACACTGGCGCACGCGCACTCCGCGCGATTATCGAGGAGTTCATGCTCGATATCATGTATGAGATACCAAAGGATGACAATATAGGAGAGGTGACGATCACCGGCGACTATATTAATGGAACAGGTGGTCCGGTGATCGATATACGCACAGACAACGTGCACACAAGACAGGCCGCCAATGCGTCTGTAGATACACCGGAGAGAGAACAGGCAGCAGCGGGCGAGGATTCGGCGGGTGATGAACCCAAAAAAGTGGAGGAGCACAATTTTTATGAGTTCTAATATGAAATGCTTTGCGCGTCCGCCGAAGTTTCGCAACCGGATGATTATGATGCTGTGCGGCGTGACGGCGCAGGGAATGGGGCTGTCGCTTTTGCGGGCCATCAATTTAGGCACAGATCCCTGTTCCTGTCTGACACAGGGCGTTACCAATTTTGTTCCGCTAAGCTTTGGAACCTGTCAGCTGCTGTGCCATCTGGTGACTTTTGTGTTTGTGATCAGGTATGACCTTGGCATGATCGGCTTCGGAACAATTGGAAACATGTGCTTTTTGGGCTATATCTCCGATTTTTTCCGATGGATCTGGTCGCTGCTGCTTCCGGTGGGATTTTTTGATGCTGCGGTGAACAGATACATACTGCTGATACCGTCGCTTGCCGTCTTTTTGCTGGGGGCAGCCGCCTACATGTGTGCAGGGCTGGGGTCTTCCCCGTATGATGCGCTTCCGTTTATCATATCGGGACGTGTGAAAAAGGTTTCTTTCAAAGTCATACGTATGATGTGGGATATCAGTTTTATGGCGGCAGGTTTTCTGCTCGGCGGTGATGTCGGCATCGTCACGATTCTGGTTGCATTTTTCTTAGGACCGATTATCACATGGGTGCAGCGGAAATTGGAGGTTCTGATCGTATAAATGACACAGCTTGAGGAATATTATAATAAATTCAATGAGGAGAAGCGCCTCGATTCACGGCATGGACAGGTTGAGTATCGCGTCTCCATGAAATATATCCACATGTACCTTGATGAGGCGGCGGCGAGGATTGCCGGTGCGGCTGCCTTAGAGCGGGAGATTGATGCAGATACAGTCAGGGGGCAGATTAAAGTGCTTGATATCGGGGCCGGTACCGGGCGGTACAGTGTGGCGCTTGCGGAGGAAGGATACGATGTCACAGCGGTGGAGCTTGTCCGGTACAATCTGGGTATCCTGAAAAAGAAGACAATCCGTGTCAAGGCGATGCAGGGAAACGCGATGAATCTGAAAAAGCTGGAGAGCGACAGCTTTGACGTGACACTGTTGTTCGGACCAATGTATCACCTGTTTGGTTTCGAGGATAAGAGAAAGGCGCTTCGCGAGGCAAAGCGTGTCACAAAGCCCGGCGGTGTCATCCTTGTGGCATACTGTATGAATGAGTATGGTGTCATCACATACGGTTTTAAGGAGAGACATGTGCTTGAGTGTATGCAGCAGGGACGCTTCGCGGAGGATTTCAGGACAATATCGTCGCCGGACACGTTATATGATTATATGCGCATCGAGGATATTGATGCTTTGAATGAAGCGGAAGGGCTGGAGCGGATCAGGATAATCTCTCCGGACGGGCCGGCAAATTATATCAGACCTTTTCTAAATCAGCTCAGCGAGGAAGAATTTGAGGTGTTTGTCCGTTATCAGATGGCAGTCTGCGAGCGGGCTGATCTGATCGGGGCAGGTGCGCATACGACAGATATATTGAGGAAAGTGAAGTGTGAAGTGTGAAGAGATTTTCTAAGCGGCCAAAAGACGCCCGCTAAGAAAATCTAAAGCTTCACACTGAAGAACGCAGGGGCAGCGTTCTTCACGGATTGTTTGTGTCGGTTGCGCCGACATGACTGGAAGTGTGAAAATTATAAAGAAAAAGTGAGGAGGACAATATGGACATAAATCAGGTAACAGAGGAGCTTGACGCCCTTTTTGCACAGGAGAGAATAGACGAGATACCGCAGTTTTTGGAGTCACATATTGCGCAGGCCATCGGGGAAGGGGCAAAGGATGTACTGCTGACTCTTTACAACGAAATTATCGGATTTTACAGGGAGACAGGTCAGTATGAGCGCTCCATCGAAAACTGCCACAAGGCGATTGCGCTTATGGATGATATGGGGATACAGGATACGATTCCCTATGCCACCACGCTGTTAAATGCCGCAAACGCACACCGCGCGGCGGGAATGCTGCAGGAATCACTGGAGCTGTACAACAGAGTGAGGCCGATCTATGTGGCGCAGCTTGATGAGGATGACATGTATTTCGCCAATTTTTATAACAATCTCAGCTTACTGTATCAGGAGATGAATGATTTTGCGTCAGCGAAAGAACAGCTTGTGAATGCGCTGTATATTGTGACGCACAAGCCGGATAAGCAGTTTGAGGTGGCGGTCACACAGGCAAACCTTGCCAACACCTGTATAGAGCTTGAGCAGGATGAGGAGGCGAAGGCGAGAGCGGAGGAGGCAATCCGCATTTTTGAGGAGATTGGCGTGGACGATGCACACTACAGCGCGGCGTTGTCGGCGCTTGGAAGCTTGTATTATATGGACAAGGACTACCCGGACGCGCTGAGTGTCATGGAGAAGAGCAGAGAGTGTGTGGCAAAGTATCTGGGGACAGACAATATCCAGTATCAGAGACTTAGTGACAACATTGAGATTATCAGAAATAAGATGGAGGAAGCGAGCGCACAGGCGGCAGCGGATGAGGGGGATGTGACATTGCCGGAGGAGCCCGCAATCGATGAAGCCGGGAGCCGGGAAACGGTATCAGAGGCAGCAGGCGTGGCCGATGCAGTGGAGGAATCCGCCGCTGAGGAGTCCACGACGGAGGATAGCGGAGCAGAAGAGCTTACGATAGACGACCTGGAAACGGAAGATATGACAACAGAAGATTTTACAGCAGAGGATTTTACACTGGAAGATTTGGCGTCGGAAGAAACGGAAGCAGAAGAATCCGCGCCCGAAGAGGCTGTGGAGCGTGATGTTTTTATCGAGGAGAGTGCAATTAAGAAATTTTCATTTGAAGCGTTTGTGGACGAGGAATTTTCAGACGAAGAATCTGCACAGACAGAAGAGGTAAGTGAAAAGGAGAGTCCCGCGGAGGATTACACGCTGTCAATCCCAGGGCTGGAGCTGTGTCGTCTCTATTATGAGGAGTACGGCAGACCGATGATTGCAGAGAAATTTCGCGCCTATGAGTCTGTCATCGCGGTGGGGCTTGTTGGAAAAGGGTCTGACTGCTTTGGGTTCGATGACACTTTGTCGCAGGATCATGACTACGGACCGCGCTTTGTGATGTGGGTTACGAAGAAAGTATACGAGGAGATTGGCGAGGAGCTTCAGGAGGCTTATGAAAGTCTGCCAGCGAGTTTTATGGGAGTTGACCGAATCGAGACATTCCACGGAAGGGACCGCTGCGGTGTCATGGTGATCGAAGATTTTTACAAAAATCTTTTGGGCTATAATCTGGTGGGATTGCTCGATCGCAACAATGGAGGAAGTGTGTCCGGTAAGGAGTCTATGGAAACCATCAAGAGCTGGCTTGCAGTGCACGATTATGCGCTCGCGGCGGCAGTCAACGGTGAGGTGTTCCGCGATGATGAGGGCATCTTTACAAAGTACCGGAATATGCTGATGGAGTATTATCCCAAGGCTGTCTGGTATCGAAAGATCGCACAGACCTGCGCGCTGTTTTCCCAAAACGGACAGTACAATCTGCCGCGCATGCGCATGCGCGGACAGATTGTGGCGGCAGAGCTTGCGAAGGCGGAGTGCGCAAAGCAGGCCATGAAGCTGTATTATCTGCTGAACAGAAAGTATGCGCCGCACGACAAGTGGCTGTTTAAAGGGATGCCGGAAAATCCGCAGATGACAATTCGTGAGGAAGGCATGGAGCAGTTGGGAGCAGCGGAACTGGTAGAGAGAATCAGTCTCCTCCCGGTAGACAGGGAACATGAGACAGCGCTTACGACAGCGATTGAATCACTCGCTGTGATTTTCGCGAATGAACTCGAGAAGAGAGATATGGTAGGGAAGTGTGACCTGTACCTCGATGACTGCACAAAGGAGCTCACGGCAAAGAGCGATGCGCTCCTGACGGCAATTGTCGCGAACACGCCGGTTATAACGGCGCTTTCACTGTCCATAGCCAAGGCTGAGTTTGAGGCGTTTGACAAGGTGCAGAACGAGGGCGGCCGGGCAAGCTGCCAGAACAACTGGCCGACGTTCAAGATCATGCGCATGAGTCAGTATATGACATGGACGGAGGATATGCTGCTGCAATATTTGTATGAGTTCAAGACAAATTTTGCAAATGGCAGGAATATGATAGAAGAGAAGTATGCCCGCATGATGGAGTCGACGGCGCCGCTTGAGTACGCTGGATTTGCAGACCAGCTTCCGCCCATCACGGAGGAGAAACGGGCAATCATGGAGCAGGTGATCGGACTTCAGGTGAAGTGGATGGAGGAATTTGCGGCGGAGTATCCCAATCTGGCGGACGATGCCCGCAAGATACACACATCGGAGGATTTGCCGTACGACACGTCTTATGAGACGTACCTGAGGGGAGAACTGGGCACTTATTCCGACAGGATGCTGGAGATGTACGGGCGGTATATCGTGGCGCACGCGCAGGAAGGCAGAAATGTGGCGCGTGAGATTATGGAAAATACAGTCCGTTTTTATGGATATCAGGATCTGGAAACAGCGAATATTGCGAAAATGAAATAAAAAACAAACTTGGAGGATAGGAAAGAATGGGCAAGACAATTTTAACGGGTGACAGACCTACCGGGAGACTTCACATTGGTCATTATGTAGGTTCGCTGCGGCAGAGAGTGGCACTGCAAAATTCCGGAGAATACGACAAGATTTATATTATGATCGCAGATGCGCAGGCGCTTACGGATAATTTTGACAATCCGGATAAGGTTCGGCAGAACATTATCGAGGTAGCGCTGGATTATGTATCGGCAGGGCTGGATCCGGCAAAATCTACGCTCTTTATACAATCGCAGATATCAGAGCTTACAGAGCTCACATTTTACTATATGAACCTTGTCACGGTTTCCAGGCTGCAGAGGAATCCGACAGTAAAGAGCGAGATACAGCTCAGAAATTTTGAGGCGAGCATACCTGTCGGGTTCTTTACATATCCGATCAGTCAGGCGGCGGATATTACGTTCTGCAAGGCAAATGTGGTTCCTGTGGGGGAGGATCAGCTTCCAATGCTCGAGCAGACGAAGGAGATCGTGCATAAGTTTAACGCCGTGTATGCGCCGGATAATCCAGTGCTTGTGGAGCCTAAGGCGCTGGTGCCGGAGGCGGAGGCGTGCAAGCGGCTTCCGGGAACGGACGGAAAGGCGAAGATGAGCAAGTCGCTCGGAAACTGCATCTATCTCGCAGACAGTGCAGACGAGGTGCGGACCAAGATTATGAGTATGTATACGGATCCATTGCATCTGCAGGTCAGTGATCCCGGACATCTTGAGGGTAATACTGTGTTTACCTATCTGGACGCGTTCGCGCGCGACGAGCATTTTGAGCGGTATTGTCCGGATTACGCGAATCTCGACGAGATGAAAGCGCATTACACAAAAGGCGGTCTGGGCGACGTGAAGGTCAAGAAGCTTCTGAACAATATTGTGCAGGAGGAGCTCGAGCCCATCAGAAAGAGACGCGCTGAGTATGAAAAGGATATTCCGGAGATTTACAATATCCTCAGGAAAGGTTCGGACGCTGCGCGGGAAGTGGCAGCACAGACGCTCTCGGAAGTAAAGCGTGCCATGAAGATTGATTATTTTGAGGATATGGAATTGATCAGGGCGCAGAGCGAGAAGTATAAGGGATCATCTTCCTGTTAATTTCATAGAGTCCGGGATAGATAGGAAGACCTTGCTGAATATTCGGCAAGGTCTTTTTTTCGCGCACACGGGCATGGAAAAGCCGGGCGTAAAAATAACGGTCCGAAAGGTATTCTAATTGCTTTTTGATACATAATTTTGCGCGTTCCAAGAAAAAATATGTGATAAGAAATTGAATAGAGAATGCAGGAGAACGTCTGAAGAACGTTAAAACGAATAAACAGGAGGCGAACAGATGGAAAATAATACATCAAAAAATAAAGCGCTCGGCACATCGAGCATTGCATATGGAAGTCCGGTTCTGATTATGGGAAGCGGATCGATCGTGGGGCAGATGGAGGATGAAGGACCGCTTGCTGGAAGCTTTGACAAAGTGAGCGATGACAAGAACGATATGTTTGGCGAAGATTCGTGGGAAAAGGCCGAGAGTGCGCTTCAGAAGGAGGCAGTGGCGCTTACATTGTCAAAAACGTGTGCTGAGACAGGGGATATCCGGTTTCTGTATGCCGGGGATCTTCTGGGACAGAATATAGCAAGCTCGTTTGGGCTGGTGGATTACAATATTCCGCTGTTCGGGCTGTACGGTGCATGCTCCACCTGCGGGGAATCGCTGTGTCTGGGAAGCATGAGCGTGGCGGCAGGCTATGCGGACCGCGTTGTAAGTCTGACATCGAGCCATTTTGCGAGTGCACAGAAAGAATTCCGCTATCCGCTCGAATACGGCGGGCAGAGACCGCTGTACGCTTCATGGACTGTGACAGGCAGCGCTGCTTTCCTGATGCAGGGCATCAATGCATCGTGCAAGTCCGTATCTGGGAAAACCATCAAAAATGAATATGAGGGCAAATACCAGAAAAAGATAGGCATAACGGGTGTTACGGTAGGGCGGATCGAGGATTTTGGCATCAAGGATTCCTTCAATATGGGCTGTGCGATGGCACCGGCTGCGGCGTGGACGATCGCTGCAAACCTGAAAGATTTTGGCAGAAAACCACAGGATTACGATGCCATCTTCACCGGGGATCTCGGAAGCGTCGGACAACAGGCGCTGTTTGAATTGCTGTCGCAGGAGAAAACAGATATTAGTGACAGGCATTATGACTGCGGACTGCTGATCTATGACACGGAGAGACAGGATGTGCACGCGGGAGGAAGCGGCTGCGGCTGCTCTGCGGTTGTGCTGTCTGCCCATATACTGCCCCGGTTAGCAAAAGGAGAGTGGAAACGCGTGCTATTTGTTCCGACGGGGGCACTGCTCAACAAAACGTCGTTCAATGAGGGACAGAATGTGCCGGGAATTGCACACGGAGTAGTAATCGAGGCAATTGATTTATAGTCAACTGCTAATCTGAATAATAAATAGTCAGAAAAAAAGAATAAAAGCTGTTAAAAAACAGAAAAATCCGCAAATAGCTCAATTTGTTCAAAAAAATCAGAAAATAGACTAAGTTTTTCCCGCAATTGGTACGATATACTATGTAAGGTAGTTAACATAGGTAAGTGCCATAAGTAAATACCATAAATAAATACCATAAGTAAGTATCATAAATGACAGACTTAATGATTATCTTAGAAAATCTGTGCGGGAGAAAGGGGTTCCCGCAGGATATATAAGGGAAAGGAGCATCTATGGAGGTAAGAAGTGCAAACATTGCTTTGACAAACAGGGCAGCGGCGGCAATCGACAACTCCGGTTCGAATGGAAAGGAACAGCAGCATGCGATGAAGGTGAGCAGCGCTGTCTCTGAGGAGAATCAGGAGCTCGAGGAACAGTCGGTTATGATTTCCATATCGGCAGCTGGTCTCAAGAGAAGTCTGCAGTTGGAAAAACAGGCAGAGAAGGAGACAGATGAGGAAGAGAACGGCGAGGAAGAATTCACGGGCGAGGCAGAGATTGAGGACATGATGAAGAAGATGGAAGGACTCTCGAGTCAGGTCATCAATGGACATTTTTCCATCTCGGACAGACTGAATTTTAACAACGAGATCGAGAAGCTCACCAATGAATTAAATCGTCTGAATGGCGGAAATACGGCCATCACCAAGAACAGCTGCGTGCAGTTGGCGCAGAAAATATCGGATCTGACACGCAGCGTAAGCGATGCGGCCGTTTACCGTAACAGTGCACGCACTGTGTTTATGGTCAACTCAAAGCAGCCTGCAAAGCCGATGAATACAAGGGTGGATATCGTTTTATAAAGTCAAAATATTATTATTTTGGAATCGTCACTGTCGGGTGGCGATTTTTTCCTTGACTTTTCGGACATACTGGCACAAGATGAAATGGGAGGAAGTGGTATGCATGCGCAAGATGGATTTTAAGATGGAACGCCCTGGACAGGTGAAAGAGGGAGATATAGTCACTGTCACGGAGGGGGTTCTGCCAAGTAACTATTACTATACCATCAATCCGGCCGTAGCCATGTCAGGGAATATTCCGTTTCGTGACAGGCTGCAGTCGAAAAGCGGAACGGTAGTTTCCGTGGAGGAGAATACGAGAGGCTATTATGTCACTGTGGAGTTTGACGAGCAGGAAGTATGAAGCGGGAATAGAATTTCCAGGCCTGTCAAGGACACAGATCAGGAAGAACGCAAAGGGCAGTGTTCTTCGCGAATGGAAAATGCAGATAAGGAGGAGAGATTATCATGAAAAAAATCAGTACAGACAAGGCACCAGCGGCAATCGGACCATATTCACAGGCTGTTATTGCGGGAGATTTCCTGTATGCGTCAGGGCAGATTCCCATCAATCCGGCGACAGGAACTGTGGAGGCTGAGGGAATCACAGCACAGGCGGAGCAGTCCATGGTCAATGTGGGAGAGATATTGAAGGCGGCAGGCGCGGCCTATGACAATGTGGTGAAGACAAACTGTTTTCTGGCGGACATCGCCGATTTCGCGGCATTTAACGAGGTGTATGCCAGGTATTTTACGCAGAATCCTGCGAGAAGCTGTGTGGCGGTGAAGGATCTGCCAAAGGGCGTGCTCTGCGAAGTGGAGGTCATCGCATATCTTGGAAAATAAAGGGATGCAGGGGAGTTGAGAGCCTTGAGAGTGAAAAATGTAGTGCTGATCGGCATGCCCGGTGTCGGGAAGAGCACGGTCGGCGTCGTTCTTGCAAAAAATATGGGGATGTCCTTTCTGGATTCGGATCTGGTGATACAGGAGCAGGAGGGGAAAAAACTTCATGAGCTGATCGAGGAGCATGGACTGGACGGCTTTCTGGAAATCGAAGCGCGGGTGAATGCATCCCTGAATCCCAGAACTGCAGTGATTGCGACGGGCGGAAGTGCCGTATACAGCGATCTGGCCATGGAACATCTGAGAAGTATTGCGATGGTCTGCTATCTGAAGCTCCCCTATGAGGGAATAGAGGAGCGTCTCGGCGATCTGACGCAGCGGGGCGTCGTGCTGCGGGAGGGTGGGACGCTTCGTGAGCTCTACGACGAGCGGATTCCGCTGTACGAAAAATATGCGAATATCACAGTAGAGTGCGAGAATAAAAATATTCGCGAGATCGTTACAGAGTTGTCGAAACGGTTAAAATAGAAAAAGCCGGAATCGAATCATAAAAATACGAAAAAGCCACATACTAATCTTGATAATATATTAGGAAAGGTATGTGGTTTTTATGATGGATTATGTCAATGCATTCTGGGTGGGGGGGATAATCTGCGCTCTCGCGCAGATATTTCTGGATCGCACGAAGATGCTTCCGGGGCGCGTGATGGTGCTTCTGGTCTGCACCGGAGCGGTGATCAGCTTTTTTGGGTGGTATGAACCCTTTGCAGAGTATGCGGGCGCGGGTGCCAATGTGCCGCTTCTGGGATATGGGAATATCCTTATGAAAGGTGTGAAAGAGGCGGTCGACAAGGATGGGTTTATCGGACTGTTCAAGGGCGGCTTTACAAACGGTGCCGTGGGGTGCAGTGCTGCGCTGATTTTCGGCTACCTGGCAAGCCTTGTGTTCCATTCCAAAGTGACCAGGGCGTAATGGTCTGTAACGAACCTAAATCTCCTCGAACTCCAATCCAAAACCGGACAGAAGCTGACACACATATGCATCCCATAAACGATCTACGCTTTTGTCCATGACAAAGGTGGTGAGGGCGCTGCCGGTGATACAGACCACTTTGCCGTTGTCATAGCGGATATTGAGGACGAGGGAACGAATCAGGCTGGCTGCAACTCCGCATTCAGGATTTGCAGCTGTTTTTTCAATCAGCTGCGGTGCGGCGTGAAGCACAACTTTAAAAGAAACAGGTGTTTTCTTTCCTTTGATGAGCTGAAAGCAGACTGGGCGGATATCACTCCAGTAGGAAAAGACAGTTGACTGCTGATTCTCTTCAAGTGTCTCTAATTCCTCCCTGCTGTAAAAATCTTTTACGAGATGTCCGTCAATGTGAAAGGTATTGAAGGTCGTGATGACCGCTTCCTCCACCAGAAATGAGTCGAACTGCCCGGACAGAAGCAGAGCGTTCATAATGTTCTTGTTTCCCTTTATTTCTAATGCAATCATAGGCGTCTCCTTTTTTCATAAGGTTGCGGAACTATCCAGCATGACCTGTTCGTCCCGTCTGATCCGTTTCTGAATAGTTCCTTTATTATAATGGTATTTGCCGGAAACTTCAAGTATTTGTAAAAAGTCCTTTTCAAATGACGTGTTATGTGATATTATGGTACATGGTTATCGAAACTATATAAAATGGTGTGAAAGAATTTGAAAGGTAGAGACTGATGAGATATAAAATAGTGGTTGACAGCTGCTGCGAACTTCCGCAGGAGCTCAGAGAGGATGATCGGTTTGAGATTGTACCGTTGATGCTGATAGTGGGTGACAGGTATGAAAAGGAGGATAACAGGGATTTTAACCAGCGGGAGTTTCTCGACGCCGTGGCTGGCTGTCCGGAGTGTCCGAAATCAGCCTGCCCATCGCCGGAGCGATACCGGAAAGCGTATGAGACCGCAGCGGAGCATGTGTATGTGGTCACGCTGTCCTCAAAGCTCAGCGGAAGTCACAACAGTGCAGTTCTCGGTAAGAACCTGTACCACGAGAAATATGGTGAGAAAGAGATCTATGTGGTTGACTCCAGGTCAGCATCCTGCGGTGAGACACAGATTGTATATAAAATCATGGATCTGGAGGAGCAGGGACTGCCCTTCTCAGAGATTACAGAGCGGATTGAGCAGTTTGTCAGGGAGATGAACACCTATTTTGTGCTGGAGAATCTGGATACGCTCCGCAAAAACGGCCGTCTCTCCGGGGTCAAGGCGCTTGTGGCGTCCACACTCAACATCAAGCCGGTGATGGGAGCCGACGACGGCAGCATCGTTCAGCTCGGACAGGGCATCGGCATGAAAAAGGCGCTGACAAGAATGGCGGATACGGCGATTGAGGAGGCAGTTGATTCTGAAAATAAGCGGCTGATGATCACACACTGCAACAATCCCAAAGCGGCGGAGTGTGTGCGCAGGCATATTGAGCAAAAACTGCGTTTTAAGGAGTCACTGATCCTGGATACAGCTGGTGTGAGCAGCATGTACGCCAATGAAGGCGGCGTGATTGTGACGATCTAATCAAGTTCATCCATTTTCTGTTTTAGTCCTTTGTACTCCCGATAGCGCAGGAGCGGGATCTTCAGTTCTTTGTAATCCTGCATGACAACTGTACCTGGTATAACAGCAGATACGTACTTAAAGTTGGCAATGCTGTTGTTGTTCACGCGTGCAAATTCCTCGAAGGGCTCGAATAGCTGGCGGAGCTCGTCAATTTTCTCATCGACTTTGATTGACGTCCCGTCCGTCAGATGCAGTTTGCAGGTGTTATTGTCCTCAATGGCATAGAGGATCGTGTATTTGGGGACGTGGTTGATGATGGAGTCCGTGTGCACTGCCACAGTGATCACATGTCCCTTGACGTTGGCATCGCCCAGCGCCAGAAATTCCGGAAGCGGGTCTGGGATATACGGTTTTGTTGCGTGCACAACATAGTCCGGGAGATTGGGGATCTGGGTATAGTCGATCTTGTCCGAGTACAGTACCAGCGGGGCGTGATATCCCATCGCGTTCAAATGTTCCAGGATAAACTCCACAATGCCCGGTTCAGAGCTCATGTCCATGAAAATCAGGTTGTATTTCAAGGGATTGGCGAGAAAGTGCATCTTTTCGCCGTAGGAGTCTACATACAGAATGTTTGGCGTGCCGGCACGCTTGTCAGACTCTCTCGAGAGCAGACGCTCCAGGTGCTTGCGGTCTGCTACATTATCGTCACAAATTGCTATATGCATAGTCAGTATACACCTCTTTTATCAGAATTTCCTTACCACATTTTTATGTGCATTGTGAACTGGTAATCGGCAGACAGTATGTTTTGTTTTGATATATTTATCAGAACGTCAATCTGCTGTTTTTGAAACTGCCACAGTATTCACAAAAGTCAGCATAAAGAAGTGGAAAAGTTTGTTATTATTACTATAATAGCACAATCATTATAGTAGAAACAAGTGTTATTTGGATATAATTCTTTATCTGTTTCAGAATAATAGTCAACGCCAGCAATATCTGAATTTGCGCTGGAATCCGTCACGAAGTGGTTGACTTTTGTATCTGTATTTGATAGAATGTAAAAGCATATCTGATAAGATGCGGGATGCGGATATGGCGGAATTGGCAGACGCGCCAGATTTAGGTTCTGGTGGGAGACCGTGCAGGTTCAAGTCCTGTTATCCGCAGTCAAAGAACGCTTTAAATGGGCGTTCTTTTTGTTTGTGCTGCATTTCGTGCTGCATAGCTTGGAAAAGCGATCCTTGGCTATGCTGTTCATGTAATCGTAACAGCAGGACGAGCCAAAAGCAGATATGGGAACAGGATAATCGACAGATATTGACATTTTTTGACATTTTATTGAGAATTTTTGTGAAATCGTATTCCATCTGAAAAGACATTGTAATATAATAGAGTCAACGAAAAATCGGAGTTTATCGTGAGGAGTTAATAAATGAGAAATAAAAAGAAATTATTCTTATCTATTTTTATTGCTGTAATAACAATCCTTGTTTATGCGTTTTTTGTTAACGTATGCATATCACCATTAATTAAAAATAAATCAAGCTTCTTAGCAGCAGGCATAATACAAGCTGCTGCAAGATTAGTATTATCAATAATTTTGTGGATATCAATAGATAAACTTTTTAATATTCGTATTAAAATAAAGAAAGCGAAATTTATAAAAGGATTTTTATGGTATGGATTAATTTTAATTATTGCAATTTTCTTTCAATTTGCTGGCAATTATCAGCCACCAGAAAAAAATATAGTAGAAGCATTACCTATGATTGTTTATTTTTTCATAGTAACACTTGCAATTGGGATATATGAGGAACTGTTGTGCAGAGGTTTATTATTTAATTCATTTGAAACTTATTTTGGAGACACCAAAAAAGGAATATATTTATCAGCGATTCTTTCATCGTTAGTATTTGGAATCATGCATCTGACGAACCTTATATGGTCTCCTTCTCTAATAATATCAACAGTATGTCAGGTAATATATGCAACATTTGTTGGCTTTCTGTTTTGTGTTATATATTATCGTTCTAAAAACCTGATTTCATGTATGCTGCTGCATGGAATATTTGATTTTTCGGCTTATTTTTGGTTTACATTCTCTGATAATCTGTTTCAACAAATGATAGATTCTAATTCTGTAGATATCTCAATTGGAAATGGGGTTTTGTTGATACTGTTATCATCAACTTTTGTTATATCAGGAATATTTCAATTAAGAAAAGAATTTAGTAAGAAAAGAATTTAGTAAGAAAAGAATTTAGTAAGAATAAGAATTACCTTACAAAGTATGTTTATTTTTCAAGTTCATTTTCGATAAACGAGTTTGCAATTTCAAAAGCCTTTACTCGTCTTTTTGCCAAGGTAATTTGTGACTTGTATTTTTCTGCATTTTCTTTAGATTCAAATGTCTTTATTGTTTCCCTTAGCTTGTGCAAAGTTGAATCAATTTGTCGTTTAGCTTCTTTCAAATCATATTTTGAAAACTCCATTTCTACCTCCGCATATCCTGATTTTTTTTGCTTTCTTTATTATAGTATTATATCTCTTTTTCAAGCAAAGTAAAAGAAATTTTTTATAAGAAATTTTTTATAAGAGATTTTTATATTTCCTGTTCATCAAAACGGAACTTGAACAGTGCCTCTGTCCTCTGTGTCTGGATTGAGGTGTCCGTTTTCTCTGGATTGAGGTGTCCGTTTTCAATGGCGGCAGGTTCTTCATTGGTAAGGATAACTGTCTGACAGCAGGTTGTACCTTAAAAAGTGCAATCTGTTCCAAAGTGCACTCAATTTCGGAGAAATTCTGTTAAACTCTTGTAAAGGAAAATGGACAGCAAAGGAGTCAAGACAATGAATGTGACGCATGTCGATGAGGTTCCATCGGTTCCGATTGCGCAATGCGTTAAAGGCGCTGTCCGCACTGGGATTTTTTGATGGTAAAATGGGCTAAAAAATAGGGGAAAAAGATGGAGAGAAATGCATTTTTGATCAACAAGAAGATTCATCAATATATTTTGCCGGGGGTGTTGATGACGGTTGCCATGCAGCTGGGGAATGTGGTTGACGGTATGATCGTGGGCAATCTGCTGGGGCCGGAGGCGATGGCGGCAATCGAGCTGTCCATGCCAGTCCTGCTGCTGCTGCAGATGCCGGCGATGATGCTTGCGATGGGGGGCGCTGCCGAGGCGGCAGTGCTGCTCGGCAGGCGGGAGACAGCACAGGCGGGCGGTATTTTTACTGCTTCGCTCCTGGCCGGCGTCGGCGTGACACTTGTCTTTGCGCTGATGGCTCCGGTGCTTCCGGGGTATCTGGCGCGGGCGCTCGCCGGAAATGAGCAGATGGCGGCTCTGGTAAAGCCGTATATCGCAGTGAATTTTGGCGGAATCCCGGTTCTGACGGCGGCGATCATCTGCTGTTATTTTATGAATACAGACAATCATCCTCAGCTGGGTAGCGCGCTGTTTATCATTGCCAATGTGGTCAATCTGGTGCTGGATTTCGTGTTTTTGAAGGTGTTTGCCCTTGGAATGGCGGGGAGTGCGCTCTCGACGGTGATCGGTTATCTGACGGGGATGGTGACAGTTTTGTTTTATGCGCGCTCTGAACACAGAATGCTCAGGCTCACAAAGCCGGAGGGCAGTCTGGCAAACGCTGTCAAAACAGCGGCAGCGGCAGGGATACCGAGTGCTGCCTTCACGCTGATGTCAGCGCTGAAATCGGTCATAATCAACTCCGCGGTCGTGCGCGTCCTGGGCAATGACCCGATGGCGGTGTACTCTGTCTGTGCCAACGCGGTGCTGATTGCGGAGCTGTGCGTGGGCGGCATCATCGGGCTTGTGCCGAACATTGCGGGGATTCTCTATGGAGAGCGGGACTATTATGGGATTCGTGCTCTTTGCAAAAGGGTACTTACATACAGCTATCTTGCCATTGCAGTGCTGCTGGCTGTCTTTCTCGCGTTTCCGCAGGCGATCGCGGGGCTGTTTGGCATTGCGGACGGGGAGATGCTCGCGCTGTGTAAGATGGCACTGCGCATCTTTGCGTGCTCGTTTCCGTTTTATGTCTATAATAAATTCCTGATGTCATATTATCAGACGATTTTGCAGCCGAAGCTTTCCACGGTCATCACGGTTCTGCAGGGGTTTGTGGTGATCGTGCCGCTCACGCTCGCTGGAATGTTCTGGATTGGGTTTTCCGGTGTCTGCGCTGCCGCAGTGGCAGGAGAGATACTGACCATTCTGTGCAGTACACTGTACCGCGTGCGCGGACAGCAGACAGGGCGATTTCCGGCAGGCGGGCGGTATATGCTCCCGCAGATTACAGATGAAGTGAGTCTGGACTTTTCCATGAAAAACCAGCTGGAGGATGTGGCGGCACTCCGGGATCAGCTGCTGGACTTCTGCGCAGACAACGGTATCGGGGAAAAAGATGCGCGTTTTCTGGCGCTGGCGCTGGAGGAGATGACGGCAAACATTGTCAAGTACGGTTATCGGAGCGGGCAGAAGAACTATATTGATATCAGCTTTACGATACAGGATGGCAGCTATATCCTGCGAATCCGCGACGACGGCGTGCCGTTCAATCCATTGGAACAGAAGGTGTCCGGGGAGGGACCGGTGGTAGGCGGGATCGCGCTGATCCGCAAAATCATGTCGGATTTTCAGTACACACGCGTGCTAAATATGAATAATACAGTAATCGGGCTGGTGATTGATAGGGAAAACGTGGGATGAGTATTTGCAATGCGGATGTCCGCTAAGAGGAAATGATTGAGATGGACAAAGACAATGGAATGTCGGGGATGGTTCCGCTCGCAGTCGGCGACAGCGCAGTGGAACTGTACTGGATGGATACAGGGCAGCTGGAGGATGAGACACTGTATGCCCGTGCGTACTGGTCCCTGTCGCGCGTCCGGCGGGAAAAGGTTGATTCCTTCCTGTACAGGAAGGACAAAAAACTGTCGCTGGGGGCAGGGCTTTTGCTGCGGCAGGGGTTGGCGGCGCGCGGAATCGATGAGAGGGAAGCGGTGCTGGCGTATGGGGTGCACGGAAAACCCTGTCTGGCGGAATATCCGGACATTCACTTTAATTTGTCGCACTCCGGCGGGATGGCGATTGCAGTGTTTGCGGACGCTGCGGTCGGATGTGATATCGAGCTGGTGGAGCGTGCGGACATGGCGCTCGCTGAGAAATTTTTTTCGAAGAAGGAGTATCAGTACCTTGCAGGATTTTCTGATGAAAGGCAGCAGGATGAGGCATTTTATCGTCTGTGGACCTTGAAGGAGAGTTTTGTGAAAGCGGCAGGGGTGGGGCTTACGCTGCCTCTGAGTGCGTTTGAGATTGAGATTTCGGCGAATGAAAGCGCCGCAGTCTGTCAGAATGTCGATACAGCGGCATACGCGTTTGGGGAGTACCGCTTTGGGCGGTACTGCGCGGCGGTATGTCTGCGCGGAAATGAGGTCGTGTGAAGCTGAGAATCGTCTATCTTGCTGCGCTTGGATTTCATGGCTATGAGATCTTCCAGAGCTGTCAGTGCTGGCTTCCTGCGCTGCTCTCCATTTTTGTCACCAGGTACTGCAATCGATACCAAAAAAAGTGCGAATGGTGCCTAAACGCCCCAATCGCTCTCAAGGTGTGCTATCATACAAAAAGCGACATAAACATATTAACAATACACAACAGAAAAGGAGTATACCATTATGGCAAACTGCAGCAACAACAGACCATGTCCGTGTACATACCGCTGCCCGAGACATGGCAAATGCTGTGAGTGCGTGGCGCATCACAGAGACAACGATGAGGGAGTGCCTGGGTGCTTTTTCTCTCCGGAGGCGGAGGCAACCTACGACAGAAGCATAGAGGCGCTGTGCCGCGACAGAGGAATATTATTATAGGGGGATTTGAGGATGGAAAAACCGATTTTTACTGGATTATCACATGTCTGTATTTTTGTGGACGATGTCAGTGACGCGTTTGCATACTATGAGCGGATTCTGGGGGCAGTGCCGAACCAGCACATTCCGCATTGGAAAAATGAGGGATTTTTCCAGGCGGGTGGATTTATCGAGGAGGCGAAGGATGCGGAGGTCTCCATCGGATTCATGGATGTGCCGGGCACGAAGTTTACGATCGAGCTGATGTGCTATCACAAGCCGGAGGGGCGCAAAGAGCCGGTGATTTTCAAGGCGAACGATATCAGCGGCGCGCGCCATGTCGCGCTGAAGGTGACAAACATTGAGGAGGCTTTTGCGTACATCAAGGCGCAGCCGGACGTCACACTCATCAACACGACGGACGCATATAGAGTATACCAGATCAGCAAGACGGAGCCGTCGGATTTTTATTACTTTGACGAGGCGAAGGAGAACGATGCGCAGGCAAAGCAGGCGGCCGCTGATATTCTGGGAAACACCAAATATTTTTATTTTATCGACAAGTATGGTCTGCAGTGGGAGTTTGAGCAGGGACACACGGACATTGGAGACTAAACTGGCAATATGGACAGGGAGGAATGAACGGTGCCATATATCAATTCGAGAGTGAGCACGGCGATGACAGCAGCACAGCGGGTGTCTGTGAAGGAGAAGCTGGGCAGGGCGATTTCCATCATTCCGGGAAAGTCGGAAGAATGGCTGATGCTCGAGCTTGCCGACGGATGCGATCTGTATTTTCAGGGGAAGAAGGCACAGCCGTCCGCCTTTGTCGAGGTGAAGGTGTTCGGCACGATCCCGGAGAACTGCCTGGACGAGCTGACAGGTGCGATCTGTGAAATTTATGAACAGGATCTGCAGATTCGGAAAGACCACGTCTATGTCAAGTATGAAGAGATTGACAAGTGGGGCTGGAATGGCAGTAATTTTTGAGCGATAGTCTGGCAGCGCCGGGCTGCAACATTGTTGGGACGGAGGCATGAAAGTGGGGAGACATTTTAAGGCAGCGGGTGTGGTATCAGGAGCAGCATTGGCGCTGGTACTCGGACTTGCGGGGTGTGCGGATCAGGCGGGGACAGCGGGAAACGCACAGGCCTCGCCGGTTGCGGGAAAGAAAGTTGCGTATATCCTGAATATGTCGTCGAGCGAAATTTTTCAGTTGTGCGCGAATCAGTGCGAGGAGACGGCAAAGAAGCTGGGGATGGAGTGTGACGTGTTTTTCTCCAACGGGGATGACACTGCATTTCAGAATTATATCAGCACTTGTGCGGCGGGCGGGTATGACGGGATGTATCTGTCACATGGCGGGCAGGACTATTCGTACACGTTTCTAAGCTCATTGCTTGCAGAGTACCCGGAGTTAAAAATCGTGACATTTGACACACAGTTTCGCGACGCGTCGGGACAGATACAGGAAATAGAAGGAGTCACACAGTTCTTCCAGGACGACGCGGGATTTGCGGCAAGCCTGCTGGATTATGTCTGTGAGGAGCTGTATCCCTCAAAAGATCAGGTGAATCTGCTGAAGGTGTGGGTCGGACCCAATTATATTGCCGCTTTTGACAGGCGGGAGACCGGGTATCGGGCTTATGAGGAGAGCGGGAAGATCAATACACTGGAGGTGATCGGACCAACGGATTACAACAACGCCACAGCGTCCATGCATGACGTGATGAGTGCGACACTGATGAAGTACGAGGCGGGAGACATAGATGCGGTGTGGGTGGCGTATGATGCCTATGCCCAGGGATGTTATCAGGCATTGCGGGAGTCGCAGCGCAATATCCCGCTTGTATCGGTTGATATCTGCAACATGGATATCCAGTATATGCTGGAGGCCGATTCGCAGTGGAAAGCCTGTGCCTGCACGGATTTCAAGGCAAACGGCGAACAGGGAATGCGCATTCTGGCACTGGAATTGAACAATGAATACAAGGACATCACCGATCCAAAGACAGGGGAACAGACAAATTATATCGAGATGCCGGCATCACTGATCACGCAGGACATGCTCAGGGAGGATACAACGATTGAAAATATATATAACGTTGCTCCTGAGGAGTACGGTGCTGTGGAGAACTATGTCACGAATGACTGGCTGAAGGAATGTATCGGGTATTAGGGATATGGAGCAGTTTACATTTGCAGCGAAGGATATCTGTATGGATTTTCCGGGAGTGCGGGCGCTGGAGCATGTTGATTTTGAGATCAGGTCCGGCGAGATCCGGGCTGTGGTCGGGACGAACGGTGCCGGGAAGTCAACCCTCATGAAGATATTCTCCGGTGTGTGTCCTGGCTACCGCGGTGAGATATCCTGCAATCAAAAAAGATGTGTCCTGAACACACCCGCGGAGGCGGGCAGGCTTGGCATCAGAACGGTACATCAGGAGGTCGATACGGCGCTTTTCCCGGATTTTGCAGTCTATGAGAATCTATTGATGGATGACATCGTGTCCGGGAGCAGCGTCGATCTGAGATACAACCGGAAGGAACTGATGCGGCGCGCGGCGGATATTCTGGCGGAGCTGGATATCCGGCTTAACCTGAGAGCGCCGGTGAGGACGCTGACGCTTGCGCAGAAGCAGCTTTTGCTGATCGCAAAGGAAATTCACAGGGAATGCAGACTTCTGATCCTGGATGAGCCCACCGCGGCGCTTGGCAGGGCGGAGACGGAGAAACTGTTTCAGCTGGTCAGGCAGCTTGCAGCGCGAAAAACGACAGCGGTCATCTTTATCTCACACAGGATTGCGGAGATTCTGGAGATCTGCGGCAGCTGCACCGTTCTGTGCAATGGCAGGGTCACAGACACCTTCCCAATCACAAAGGATACAGGGACAAAAGCGATCGTGGAAAAAATGCTCGGCGGAAACGCTTCGGGAAACGACAGGGGCGGCGCCGGGAAGCATTCCCATGCCTGCGCGTGTCAGACGGTGTTGTTGAAGGTGGACGGACTCTGCGACAGGGAGCAGAAGGTAAAACAGGTTTCGTTTTATATCAAAAGAGGAGAGATTGTAGGGCTGGCAGGACTTGTCGGTGCAGGGAAGACTGAAATCTGCAAGACAGTGTTCGGTGCGCGCAGGAAAGGCGGCGGCACCATACGGATAGACGGAGCCAGCGTCGAGCTGAAAAGTCCGGCGGACGCAGTCAGGCATGGGATTGCGCTGGTGCCAGAGGAGCGCCGCAGAGAAGGGATATTTGCGGCGGAGAATATCGCGTTTCATCTCAGTGCGGCAAGTCTGGAAACGTTCTGCAGATTTTCGCTTGTAAACCGGGCTAAGATAACGTCGCACGCGTCCGGTCTGATCAAAAAGCTGGGTGTTGTGTGTCGGGACGCCAGCCAGCCGGTGAGGCTTTTGTCTGGCGGAAACCAGCAGAAGGTGGTCATAGGGAAATGGATTGCGGCGGAGAGTGACATCTACCTGTTTGACGAGCCGATGCAGGGCGTCGATGTGGGGGCGAAGCAGGAGCTGTTTGCGCTGATCCGGGAACTGGCGGAGAGAGGGGCGGCTGTGCTCTACGCCTCATGCGAGGTATCAGAGCTTCTGGCGGTGACAGACCGGATCTACACGCTTTATGACGGCAGGATCACTGCGGAGCTTGACACGCGGGAGACAGACGAGAAAGAATTGATGTACTATATCGTAAATGATTATGTAGAAATAACGGAGGATAGCGATGCGTAAGATTCAGGGAAAGGGAGTGGGCGGTTTTCTGCTGGACTGGTCGGCAGTGATCGCCGTGATTTTGAGCAGTGTGTTTTTTGCTTTTTATACAAACGCTTCTTTTCTCTCACCTGCAAATCTGACGAATATTCTGCGCGCAATGTCGATCACGACGATTCTGGCAGTCGCTATGACAGTCACGATTGCCTGTGATGGCTTCGACATGTCCGCATGCACGCTGGCGAGCTGTTCGGGGTATGTGTTTATGGCGTGCTATCTGTGGTATGGATTGAGTCTGCTGTTGTCAGCGGTGATCTGTGTGGTATTCACGATGACGGCGTATCTGCTGACACTGTTTCTGATTCTTGTCTGCCGGATTCCGGATATGCTTGCGACCTGTGCGCTGATGTTCATTCATCAGGGGCTGGGGCAGTGGTTTACTGGCGGAGGCGCAATCTCTGCGGGAATGCGGCTTCCGGGCGGTGCCATGCCAAAAAGAACATCCTTTGAAACAGATTTTGTATCGATCGGTCAGGCGCCGTGGATTATTCTGATCATGTTTGCGTGTGTCCTGCTGGCGCATATTTTTTTGCAGCACACGAAGCAGGGGACATTTTTATATGCGATCGGTTCCAACAAAACGGCGGCGTCCCTGTCGGGGATTCCTGTCGGGCGTTACCGTTTTCTGGCAGGTATGATCACCGCTGTGTTCATCGCGGTCGGGGCGATGGTCGTGTGCTCGAGAAACACTGCGGCGCAGCTGTGCGGCTGCGACAACTATCTGATGCCGTCACTGGCGGCGGTGTTTGTGGGAAGGTCTGTCGGCGGCAGGGAGAAGCCTACTGCACTGGGGACGGTGCTTGGAGCAGGCCTGATCGTCATACTGGAAAACGGGCTGACACTGTGCTCGGTTCCGTACTACATCCTTCCGGCAGTGAAGGGGGGTGTGCTGGTGGCAGCGCTCGCGGCGGTCTATCTGCCGAAACGCGCCGGGTGAACTGATGATACGCCGAAAAAGTGGTGAAAAGACATTGAAAAAACGATAGAAGTATGGAAAGGAAGGAAAAAGAACAATGAAAATCACAAAAACACAAAACGGAAGCAACCTGACATTGGCATTGGAGGGGCGGTTGGACACGAACACTGCGCCAGAGCTTGAGACAGTGCTCAAAAATTCCCTTGACGGGGTGTCGGAGCTTACGATCGATATGGCAGCGCTTGACTATCTGTCATCGGCGGGACTGCGCATTCTGCTGGGTGCACAGAAGACGATGAACAGGCAGGGAAGCATGAATGTTGCAAACGTAAACGATACGATCATGGAAATCTTTGAAGTCACAGGTTTTTCGGACATTTTGACGGTGGTATAGTTATGACGGCAGAAGGACAAAAAAGCAGGGTGCTGAACCTCTCCCAAAAAGAAATCGCGATGGCACAGCAGGTTCGGCCCCAGAGCGCCCAGAACACGATTTCTTTGAAACTCTGTTTGCCCGACAGTGTACCGCAGGCGGTGAAAGAGGCAGTGGATAAGGTGCTTGACAGCGCCGATATCTTTGCAGCCTCCCTGCGGCGCAGCGGTCAGGAATGGCAGATGGTATACGGGGACAGCAAACTGTACGCGTGCAGTGTATGGGAGGCATACACGATAGAACAGGTCGAAAATCAGATGGCAGCGCTGGACAGGATTCCCATGGATATGGAGAAGCAGCTGTACCATGCGGTTGTGATGCCGCTCTTAGGAGGCGGCGTTTATCTGTATGTGCGCTTTCATCATGTCATCATTGACGGGTATGGCATGTGCCTCTTTGTGCAGAAAGTCCTGGATGTGCTTGGCGGGAAAGAGATCGCGGAATCTGTTTTTGCAGAGTCCGTTCCCGCGACCCCTTCAAAGGAAGGTGCGGGCGCAGAACACAGCTTTTGGCGGGACTATTTCAGGGACGCTGATTTCGAACCGTCCGTTTTCCGCGAGATAATGACGAGAGCAAAGGCAGAGCCGCACAGTGCATCACAGACACAGCTCCAGTCACGTAAAAAATCAGAGACACAGACAAGCTTTGGCAGTATCACGCGCCGTGTGCCGGATGCACTCATGCGTGACATAGAGGAATTTGGCAGACGGGAAAAAGTCACTGTGCCGTATATTGCGGCTGCTGCGTATGCGTTCTATCTCGCGCAGGCTGCGGGAAAAGCGGAAGCTGTCTTTCTGATGCCGCGTCTGGGGCGTGCGCCCGGACAGAGAGATACGCTCGGCTGCTTTACGCTTCTTGTCCCGGTTCGCATTAAGACAGAAAACGCAGGCTCCTTTGCGGCATTGTGCCGGGCAGCACAACAGGCATCGCGGGAAGCTTCGGCACATAAGCAGACGGGATTTGACAGGATTCTCGCCGTTTTGCGCGAGGATGGTACGATATCTGAGTCATTATCAGAGTATGTTTTCAATTTTTACCGTTTTCAATTTCAGACAGATCTGGACTACTGTGTCCGGTTTAGCGTGGCAGGTGATATGAGTAATCACATGACATTCAGTCTGTTTTATGACAGGGATGGCGGACTGAACATGCAGTTTGACTATCACCTTCAGTTTTATACGAGTGAGAGGGCAGAGTGTCTTGCGGATGCCCTCTGTGTGATTCTGCGCCAGGGTGTGCAGGAAAACGCGCTGTCATGCACAATCGGGGAGGCGGAATATCAGAAGATTATTTCGATGACCGGAAATTCGATTGCTATCAGGAGTGACCTGACGATTCCCTCCTTATTCCGCATGGTTGCAAACCGCTACAGGGACAGACCAGCGGTGTATGCGGGAGACAATGTGCTCACTTTTGCGCAGCTTGACATGCTCAGTGACAGAATTGCCTGCGCGCTTATCCGCAGAGGCGTGAAGGAGGGAGACTGCGCAGCGTTCATGCTAAAGCGGGATATCCGGCTGATTCCGACGATACTTGGCATATCCAAGTCTGGGGCGGCTTTCATACCAGTCGATCCGGCGTATCCGGCCGATCGTATATCATATATTATTGAGAACAGCAGTGCGTCCTGCCTGATCTCCTCGCCTGAGATTGCGATTGCAGAAAACTACGATTATGTGGACGTGGATTCGCTGATGCGGCAGGAGACAGCGCGGGAACTGCTGCCCAAAATCCGTCAGGAACAGCCTGCATACATGATCTACACCTCGGGGACGACGGGCAGACCCAAGGGCGTGATGCTGTCCCATAAGGGAATCGCAAATATTGTCCACCCCGACAACAACCCGTTTAACAGGGACATTACGCAGAACTGCCATGGTATTGTGGCAATCGGCTCGATCTGTTTTGACATCTCGCTTTTTGAGCTTTTTGTCCCGCTGATGAACGGATTGTTTGTCGAGCTTGGCAGCGAGAAGGCGATGGTAGACGCCGGGGAGCTGGCGGCTGCGATCCTGCGCCACGGCGCGGACGTGCTGCACTGTACGCCGTCGCGCATCACGGCATATCTTGCCAACGCTTCCTTTGCGGAGGCGCTGGGGCGCATCAGGGCTGTGCTTGCAGCCGGGGAAGTGCTGCCGGGCAGTCTGGTGAAGCGGCTGAACAGCGCTTATGGCATCCGCATCTATAACGGATATGGACCGACGGAGACAACGATCGGTGCGACCATCACGGAGGCCGGCGATGAACTGAGTATCGGCAGACCGATCGCAAACACAGGAGTTGTCCTGTTGAATGGCGCGTGCAGACCAGTTCCGTATGGGGCGGTCGGTGAGATCTGTGTCTATGGGAACGGCGTGGGGATTGGCTATCATGCCAGGCCGGAGGAGACGGCGGCAAAGTTCATCACATGGAACGGCATGCGGCTGTACCGCACGGGTGATTTCGGGTATTGGCTGGAGGATGGCAGACTGATTTACTGCGGAAGAAATGACAGGCAGGTCAAGCTGCGCGGTCTTCGGATTGAGCTTTCGGAGATTGAGAATGTCATGGGGGCGTTTCCGGGAGTTGCGGCGTGCAGCTGTATTGTGCGCAAGATTGACAGGACAGATCATTTGGTGGGTTTTTATACCGTCTCAGAGCGGGAAACGGTCGATGCCGAAGCGCTGAGGGCACACATGAGATCACACCTGACTTCTTATATGGTGCCGGATGTCTTAAAAGAGCTTGACGCCATGCCGCAGACACCCAACGGAAAGACTGACCAGAAGGCGCTGATGACGGAGCCGGTTGCGTATCAGCGCGCATACCGCGAGCCGGTGACGGCGAGGGAAAAGCTTGTGTGCAGCGCTTTTGAGAGGACGCTGGAGCTGCCGCAGGCAGGGCTTGACGACAACTTTTTTGAGCTGGGCGGCGATTCGCTCAGTGCGGTCACGCTGGTGCTTCACATGGAGGAGGCACTCGGGCTTGAGAGAAACCAGCTGGAATTCGGCGATATCTATCAATATCCGACGCCGGCGCTTTTGCTGGACAAGCTATACAAAAAGACAGAGAGCGACAAGGCATATGATATCAGCATACTCGATTACCGGGGCATTCCCGAATACCTCAGTGCGCACACTGGAAATAAAGCCAGCTGCGGATATCTGGGCAATGTACTCCTGACGGGGGCGACGGGATATCTCGGAGCGCACATTCTGGTGGACCTGCTAAGACGTCCGGGATTGTGCGGGAAAGTAATCTGTCTGGCGCGTGCAAAAAAGACACTCAGCGCGGAAAAGCGCGTGCGGTCGGCGCTGTTTTACTATGCGGAGGAGGATTTTTCGCAGTGTTACGGGGACAAGTGGGAGGTTGTCGAGGGGGACATCACACAGCCCGGTTTGTTTTTACAGGAGCACACGGATTTTCATAAGATTAATACGATAATCAACTCTGCGGCAAATGTCGCCCATTTTTCTTACGGAAATGTGTTGGAGGCGATCAATACAGACGGGGTAAAGAATCTGATTCGCTATGCCCTGCAGGAGGACGCGCTGCTCTGTCAGATTTCCACCATCAGCGTTGCAGGCATGACGCAGGGAGGCGCACAGAAGGAATTTTTCAGCGAGTCGGATTTTTACATTGGTCAGGAGATACACAACAAGTATATCTACTCGAAATATATGGCGGAGTACGCGCTTCTGCGTGCGGCTGTGGACGAGGGACTTGCCATCAGGCTGATGCGTGTCGGAAATCTGCAGGGGCGCATCAGTGACGGGGAGTTTCAGATGAACATGCACTCCAACGCATTCACGCGCCAGTTCGCCTCCTACGTCAAGATCGGGGCGGTGCCGCAGTCGGTCTATGAGGCGGGTGTCAATTTTTCGCCGGTTGATGAGACGGCGCACAATATTGTCTCGCTCGCGGCTGTTCCAAAAGCAGCGGCGTTCCATGTCTATCCGCCCGATGAGGTGCGTTACGCAGATTTGTTTCGGGGAATGGAGCGGCTTGGATACAGAACCGCAGTACTGCCGGACGAGCAGTTTGATGCACTCTTGCAGAAGCTGAAACAGACAGGTGAGGGCAGGGCGCAGATGGAAGGACTGTTCACGAAGGAGTCAGCGGGGACATACAGCGAGATTCCGGTAGTGCAGGAGTATACAGACCAGTATCTGAAAGAATTGTCGGAAGGCTGGAGTACAGTTACGGAGGAGTATATCAACAAATATCTGTCCGCTCTGGACGGAATGGGTTATTTTTGATGTGGAGGTGTTGCGATGGCAACCATTGCACTTTGGAGCTTTGCAGTTTTTCTTGCGTCTGTGTTTGCAGGACTGCTCACAGGGATTACGCTTACGCCCAGATATAGGGGCGCGGTCAGGGCCGCCGCATGGACAGCGGGGGCGGTGCTCGGTTACTGCATGGCGTTTGTCAGCTACAGCGTCAATCTGTACAATGATGCGGTGGGAATCCTTGGTCTATCCGCGCTTGTGTGCATTTTTTCGCAGTTTCTGTACCGGGACAGCTGGTCAACAAAGCTGGCGATCGCGCTGATGGCATGTCTGATTGCGAACGTCAGTACGTTTATGCTGTGCGGAACGACCGACACGCTGCTTGGGATGCGTCTTGGCCTGATTCAGGAGAGTCCGTATGAGACGGCGAATCTGATCTTTTTCATAGCCATCAAGCTTGTGGTGTACGCAGGGCTTTCCGTTCTGTATATGCGCTTTCTGAGGAGGACGCTGCACCGCACCATCGAGGCTGTGAGCGGGAAAATGCTGGTCTTTATACCGGCACTTGTGATATCGGTGATCGGGTTTTACATTATCAACCTTGTGTCAAACAGTGTCGGCATCTACCCGGACAGCTTTTGGTTTTTTCCACTGTATCTGACGGTATGTGTGATCTTTGTCGTTGAGTTCTGGATGATTTTTTACTCGATTGACCAGAGTGCCAGGACGATGAAGACGACAGCGGAGTTAAACGTCGCAACCAATATCCAGAAATCCATGCTTCCCTGTATCTTTCCGGCGTTTCCCGAGCGCGAGGAATTCGATGTCTTTGCGACGATGGACCCGGCAAAAGAGGTTGGCGGCGATTTCTATGATTTTTTTATGGTGGACGACAGCCACCTTGCCGTCGTGGTTGCGGACGTCTCCGGCAAAGGGGTTCCCGCGGCGCTCTTTATGGTGATCGGAAAGACGCTCATCAAGGATCACACACAGCCGGGGAGAAATCTGGGCGAGGTTTTTACGGAGGTGAATAACCTGCTGTGCGAGTCCAACAGCGAAGGGCTGTTTATCACCGCCTTCGAGGGCGTGCTCGATCTTGTGACAGGGGAGTTCTGCTATGTCAATGCAGGACACGAGATACCATTTTTGTGCAGGAAGGGCGGAGAGTTTGAGCCGCACAAGATCAAGGCGGGGTTTGTCCTTGCGGGGATGGAGGGTATCCACTATCGGTGCGGTTCCATGCAGCTGGAGCCGGGAGACCGGATTTTCCAATACACGGACGGCGTCACTGAGGCGACCAACAAGGCAAATGAGCTCTACGGCATGGAGCGTCTGAGGGCTGTGCTCTGTGAGAATGCTTCCCTCGCCCCGTCGGAGCTGTTGCTGAAAATCAAGGCGGACATTGATATGTTTGTAAAAGATGCGCCGCAGTTTGACGATATCACAATGCTGTGCCTGGAATACAGAGGGGCACAGCCCTAAAGTTATAGAGAGCAGGGGGGATGAGCATGAAGGAACTGACGATTGATGCGACTGTCGAAAATATTGTAGCGGTGACTTCCTTTGTGGAGGGGGAGCTGGAAACACTGGGTTGTCCAATGAGAGCGCAGATGCAGATTGCGGTTGCAATCGACGAACTTTTTGGGAATATCGCGCACTATGCCTACAATCCGGACGTCGGACCGGCGACTGTGCGCGTGGAAGTGATGGAAAATCCGCTCGCGGTGGTCATAACTTTTATCGACAATGGTGTGCAGTACGATCCGCTTGCCAGGGAGGACCCGGATACCACGCTGTCTGCCGATGAGCGGGAGATTGGCGGGTTGGGCATCTATATGGTGAAGAAGAGTATGGACGAGATTACCTATGAATATAAGGACGGGCAGAATATACTGCGGATCAGGAAGACGATATGATGGGCACAGGTATGTGTGCCAAAGCATGCAAGGAGGTATAAAGTATGGATATGCTGAAGCAGGAAAACATGGATAAACAGAGAATGCGGACATTTTGCGCGGATGAGATCATCGTGCGGGAGGGGGAGGTCTGCGATGCGTTGTACAAGATATTGTCGGGCTCCGTGGCGGTCTATGTGCGCTACGGGGAGGAGGATGAGCACCTGATAGGAATTTATTCCAGGGGGCGTTGTTTCGGCGAGATGAGTGTGCTGTCGGAACAGCCCAGCACCTGCACTGTGGTTGCCTACGATGATGTTCTGCTCATGCGGATCACGAAGGAATTTATGGAGGACTTTATCAGGAACAATCCCCGCAATGCCGCCGATATCATGAAAAATATGGGACACACGATCACCGTGATGCAGAAAAATATCGATCTGCTGCTCGATGACCTCAACGAGAAGCAGGATCTCAGCAAAAAGCGGACGCAGGAAATTCAGGATAAAATCAGGCAGTACCGGGCGAACGGGATTATGATTTAGCGATATCCATTCCATTTCTTGACAAGATACGGCAAAACTGATAAGATTTTTTAAAAACTTATGATAAAGGGGAGTGGAATGATGAGACGAATGAGAATTATTGCTGCCATGCTTGCGCTGCTGCTGGTGCTGCCGTATGGCATGGCGGGAGCGGGCAGCAGCGTCAGTGCGGCGAACACAAATGTCAGCCGGTATTATTACAGTCAGCTCGGGGAGGATGCGAAACCATTTTACGATGCCATGTACGAGATGTATGTGCAGGGAATCTTTAAGACGGGAACCCAGGAATATGATCTGGTTGAAAATGGTCATATCACAGAAGGGCAGCTTGTCGGTAAGAAGGAGGAGATCCTGAGCCTGTTTGGTGCGGCGCGGGATGCTTTTTATGCGGATTATCCGGATCTTTTTTACGTGGATTTTTCCAGCCTGTCGATCTCGGTGTCCCAAAGTGATGACACGGATGCTGTGAACGGGGTTTCCATGGGAATCGGCAGGAGCAGTACCTATTATGTGGAGGGCTTTACGAGCCAGCAGCAGGTGGAGAGCGCGGTCAAGGAGCACGATGCCAAGGTAAACGGGATTGTGCAGGGGGCGAAAAATCAGTCTGCGTCAGTCCGTGAACAGGTGGCCTATGTGTATAATGCCATCATAGAGAGCACGGAATACAGGCTGGATACGAACTGTGATCCAGGCAACGCGGGACATGTGCGGACGTCCTACGGCGCACTTGTCAAGGGGCAGAGTCTGTGTGAGGGTTACGCCAGGGCAGTCAAGACCGTTCTGGATGCCATGGGAATCAAAAGCGTTCTGGTGCAGGGAAATTATCGGGCACCGGACGGCAGCGACAATCTTCATATGTGGAATTATGTACAGATTGACGGAAAATGGTATGGCCTGGATGCCACGGCAGGGGATGGCATGAAGGGCACTGTCGAGAAGGATAAGTACCTGCTGGCGGACAAGACAGTGATGGAGGCAAATTACAAGCCGGACGGCGTCATGTCAGGCAGCGGTTTTCGGTTTACTTATCCGCAGCTTGCAGGTGCGGACAAAGACTCCGGAACCGGCGAACAGACCCCGGACGAGGGAAATACGGACAGCAGCGGATACAAAACGCTCTTTGACAAGGAAGGGCTGGTGGTGCAGTACAGGGATGGCACTGAAGAGGAAGGGGAGGTCGGTGTATTCAAAGTCAGCTACAAAGGCATGGGGTACCAGGAAGCCGTCGACAGCGAAGGTGTCTATATGCTCACGCGCTTTTATCAGTATCTGCCAGGACTTGGCGATTACGAGGTCGGAAAGTGGGGGTATTCTGATCCAAAGCCCTTCACGATGCCGCAGCTGGAGGATGCATTGGTCATTGCCAACGGAAACAGCAGATATATCGAGTTTGCCATCACGAAAAAGGCGCCCGCGGGTCCGCTGTACGGGGAGGGCCTGAGCACGGACGAGCTGGAGAAAAACTGGAATTTTCAGGGAACGGAAGCTGATTTTATCGTGTCCACGGGAAAGCTGGATAATCCGAAAGGAACATTTATTCCAGCACCCTTTGCAAAGACGGTCACGCCGGGCAATACAGGGTATATTACCTGCGGAAAGAAATACCATGTGACAGCAGTGTTCAATGAACAGCTTGTGCTGATCGACGGGGAGAGCGCAGGCATAGAGGTCACTGTCAGGGATGGCTGGAGTGGGGAGCAGAACAGCAAAATTGAAGATTTTAAATGGGATAATGACCGCACGGTGGAGTTTGACTTTACGCCGAGTGATATGCTGTCGGACAATTACGCCCATTATTCGTTTCAGGTTACAGGCCTGCAGGGCAAAGGAAGCCTGAAACCGCCGGCCAGTTTTCTCTACAGTGCAAAGAGAAAGATATCGATCTGCGCATACCGTTCGCAGGGAATCTATCTGAATCTGGGCGCGAAGCCGCAGCTGCTGGAGCCCACCGATATTTTCTGCGGCGACTGGGTGAATGAGTACGGAGAGAAACTGAAAGATGTGAAGAATATCGTTCTGACAGCGTCCAAGCCGGAGATCGTGGAGGGCGAGCTGAAAGCAGGGCAGTCGAATCAGATGATGAACATGATCAAGGACAAACTGCCGGGCGGGTATACAATAGAAAAGAGCGCTACCTACAATCTTAACCTGATGACCTGCAATCAGAACATTATACAGACGGGACAGAGTGTCAGACTACATATCGGTTTTCCGGAAGGCTATGGCCCTGAGAATGCGGGCGTGAGCTATAAGGCGTATCACTTTCTGAAAGACAAGAGTGGTAATATCACAGGTGTGGAGGAGCTTGACTGCATTGTGACTGATAAAGGCCTGATGGTCACCTGCTATTCGTTCAGTCCGTTTGCGGTTGTCGCATTGAAGGAGAAAGACGGGGTAGTGACTGATGTTGATGCGGCGATTGCGCAGAAGCTGCTTGTCATGAATAACGCAGGCGGGTATGTGGAGTTTCAGGAAGATCAAAATGCCAGAATGTGCAAAATGACAGAAAAAGGACAGAAGCGGACGATTGTGATAAAGGCAAAGGATGGCTATGTGATCAGCGGGCTTTACCTGAATGGGGAAGCACGGAGTGTGTCTGACAATAAATCGATGAAGTATACTGTCAAATACGATGATCTGCGTGGCGAGGGCAATATTCTGGACGTTGTGTTTGCGCAGGACAAGCCGAAGCAGGAGACAGCGCCGTCCACACAGGAGAAACCTTCGTCAGGGACGCAGCAGAGCAGCGCGACTGCTCAGAGTGAGTCCTCTGGCGGACAGTCGTCAGGCAGTACCGGGAACGCCTCTGCCAACGTGTCTGCCTCCAGCAACAATACAGGAAGCGGTGCAAATGGCAATTCAAATACAAGCAACGCGCCGGTTGTGGTATTACCGCAGGGGACCGGCAGTGCCGCTGTGACAGACCAGGCATCTGCAGCGCCGCCCGCGTCCGCAGCAACTCCGGCAGCACCGTCCAATCCTGTTGGGGCGTCGTCAGCTTCCGGCACGAATATCATTGGCGACATATCGGCAGATGGCAGTGCGGGCGTGATTTCTTCTGAGCAGGGAAATGATGCGGCCGGGGTGATTGCGCCGGACGCAGAGCAGGAGGAAGTGCACATTGTGCTGTCAACGGGTGAAAATGCCATGGATCTCGTGGTTCTGCCGGCAGAGGATACCGATTCCGCCCTGGAAAAATCAGGGGTGGGCAGAATCCTTCTGATTGCATTGGGTTGCGCGGCAGGTGTCGGCATGGTTGTTGTGGGAGTCGTGGGATTTAGGCAGATAAGGCGCGATGACTCTGAATAAATTATCATTGAGATTAAAAAGGGCAGTCACGGTTTAGGTGACTGCCTTTTGATGTGCAGGGGGATCGGGATTCTTTTACTTGAGCAGATTCGCAGACAAAAACGCAGAAAAAGTGTTCTTATTGTCTGTCTGGGCCTTGAGCAGCCAGTCCTGTTTTTGGAGCTCTGTCAGATAAAAAGCGATTGCTGCAAAGCGGGAAAGATCATTTGTTTCGTAATATTTTTCTGCATACTGGTTCAGTTCATCTGATGTCATGTAGGGAACGACAGCGTAAAAGAAATTCGATTTCATGTCCTGGTCTGCCTGCTCCGCATACAGCATCATGAACTCTCTGTCGATGTATGGTATAACTGCTGAAAACAGTGCAATTTTATCGGCATCATAGATCCTTTTACAGTATTCTGTCTGGAGTCGGGGAGCTAATACAGGAAAAATTGCAGAGAATGCCGTTGCATCGCTGCTCTCGAAGTATTGCTCCGCAAGCGCGGGTAAGTCTTCGCCGACATAGGTAATGTTGGTCACCAAAGGCGTTTCTATCGGTGGATAATTAGGGAGATTGTTGCTTTTCAGAGAAGAAATCAGATTCCCGATTGCCCTGACAGCGTTGCTGTCGTCCAGATATTCGGTCGCATTTCCGTCCGCATCGCCGAAAAACAACTCTCCAAAGTAAACTGATATCGTGGAATTGTCCGCTAACGTTATCTCTCTGCCGTCTGTATAGTGTTCTTTGCTCATGATGGTATCATTAAGATTCCAGCCCATTCCGATGATGTAGGAATCGGAGTAGAACGAACGGTGAACATAGGTATATGTGCTGCCGCTTTCCATCGTTCTGGCAGTGACCGGCACGAGATTTTCTGTCCCGCTGTCAGTGGAAGGCGCAGCATATGCACCCGCCGCGAAAAAGAAGAAGCAGACTGCGGCGGTGAGAATGGCTGTGAAAGCGATAACTGATTTTGATTTCTTTTCATATTTCATGATGGCACCTAACCTTTCTTTTAATTGTTCTGCACCCTCTGTCAGCGTGATGGAGGCCGAAGCGTTCCTGCATAAATGGTCTGATTTCATAAAAGAGATCAACATGTCGCCGTACGCGCGCCTTGCGGTATCGTCGAGCATGGATATAACCGTTTCGTCACAGGACAGCTCACAGGATTGATTGCTCTCTTTTTCCAGCAGATACACAAATGGATTGAACCAGTGAATGCAGACGACAATCTGGACCAGCCATTTGTAAAACATATCCCGCTGCCTGTAGTGGACCAGCTCATGCATAAAGACGTGCGATAAGTCCTGTTCTTCCCATTCCCTGACAGGCAGCACGATACATGGGCGAAAGAAACCAGTCATCATAGGCGAGGTGATCAGCGCGTTATGATACAGTTCTGCTCTTGTCCTGATGTGCAGTTTTTCTTCGCAATCGGACAGCAGATTCAGGATTTTGATATCGGATACCGCTGTACTGTCCGCTCTGATATGTCGGATAAATCCCTGGTAAAGTGTTATCCTGCGGATGAAAAGAATCAGTGCCGCGGCCGTCCATGCAATAAACAGACAAGGATATATGCCGAGCGGCGTATGTGCAGTGGCAGCAGTTATCGTGTTGCTTTCCTGTGCCTGTTTATCTTCAACTTCAATGGAGTCTGCGTTATCTGTACCGGCATTGGCAGGTATATTGGGATCGGTGGGTGTTTCGTTTGTTATCGCGGATGGCTCAAACATTTCAAACAGGCTTCCGACGATCGTAGTGTCAGGCGTAAAGGGAATCAGGAAGCGCAGTGCGGCGATGAGCCAGATATAATACTGCCAACGTCTGCTGCACTTATTTCTGTAAAGCTGTTTCAGGCCCAGAATGAGCAGCATGAGCAGTGTGCCGGAACAGGACAGTGACAGTACCGTTTTCATCAGCTCACTCATTTTCTTTTCTCCAGAATGATTCAATCTCTCTCAATTCATCTGCTGAGAGAATGTCCTGCCGCAGCAATGTAGACACTAGATTTTTCACGTTTCCCCCGTAGATTTTATCGAGAAAGCTGTGGGTCTGCATCGTCTGGTATTCTGCTTCCGTCACTGCAGCTACGTACTCATTCCGTCTGCCGATTTTCTTGATTTTCAAGAACTTTTTTTCCACCAGCCGGGAAAGCAGGGTGAGTACGGTGTTGTTCTTCCATTCATTTTTGTCTTTTTCCAGTTCTTCCATGATGGATGAGAAGAGGGCGGTCCCGCCATGTCTCCAAATGATTTTCATCAATATCAGTTCCGACTCGGAAATCTGCTGTGCCATAAAGTTCTCCTTTTTATATCGACGTTTTGTAGGTATGTATATATTAACACTATGTGGGTAAAAATGCAATCCCGAAAATAAAAAATCTGGATGGAAACCTTTCAGGTAAAACGATCAGCTAATCAAACTTCTTCCGGCTCATGACAGAGTTGTGGTATGCAGGATCGTTGGTCACATCCTCGTCAAACCATGCGGGCGGGATAAAGGCATCCGCCATCTCCACGCTGGAAAACTCCACTTCCGCCATGATCAAGGGCGCAAAAGGCGGCGCAAAGACATCAAGTTCAATCGAGAGTTCTGGTGCGGTCAGAGGGCGGCAGCTGTCGTCGAACTGCGGATTTTCGATGGGAATGACATATCTCTTCTTGGATATGACATTTCCGTCGGCTTTTGCGAGCAGGTGACGGTAGGACGCTTCGTCGAGGGGAAGATTGTATTCCTCCCGCGCCATCAGACCGCTTCCCTTGTAGGTCAGATAGTAAGAGTCGTTGGACTGGCGGACGCGGACGACAGGGGACGTGTTCAGATAAGCCTGCTCAATGATTTTGCAGGGGTAGCTTTCAAGGTTTTCGGGCAGCTTTTTGATCGTGTATTTTTTCTCAATTTCCATGTTTTCCATGATTTGTCTTTCCTTCCTATTCATAACAATACCTTATTTTTCCGGTCACGAAAATGAGTGAGGAGCCGGAGTTGTCAGTCTTTGCTTTCATATTAAGGGATTTGAGGCACAATTGCAAGGACAAAAAGTGCTGATATGCTCCCCGGTATTTGGCAGAATGGCGGAATAGGCGGCATCTGCGATAAAAATCAGCGTGAACACGATGCACAGCGTCACCCGCACGGCGATGGTCATGCGGTGGTAATACTTGTTGAACACAGGCTGAAAGAGACAGATGAGCAGCGCGCCGCCAAGACCGAATCCGACAGAGCTTGTCAGGCAGATGTGTCCGTCTATATTGCAGATATGACCGCTGTAATCCCACCAGCGGACGCCCCATTTCCACAGAAGCCACACGCCGGAGAAATATTCGAGAGTTGTGCACAGAAGGCAGGACAGCACAAAAACGATCACAGGGTGCCTGCGCAGCCTGTGGAACAGCAGAATCAGAAGAACACAGCCGACACCGTAGATGGGCAGATAGGGACCTCTGTACACACCTCTGTTCACAAAAGTGTGGGCTGTTGCCAGATAGAGCAGTGCTTCCCACAGCCACCCGGCGAAGGCTGTGGCAAAGAAAAGCAGTGCATAGTAGTCAAATGGACGAATTGTTTTTTCTCTCATGATGCAGTCAGAGACCTCCCGACAGCAGATTCAGCCGCAAATCCAAAAAATTGCAGCCATGCCTGTCATACAATAGTATCCCCAAAAGTACGGATTCATTCGTGAAAAATTTCACAAATGAAAGCGCGCGAATGGATATTCCTTTTTAACAAAAGTTATGATATTATGATAAATATGTAACACGGCGAGGAACTGTTCAGAAGCTGCCTGTGACAGGACGCTGTGGGTAATTTGTTAACGGTTTCTTAGTAAATAGTTCTGATTCAGGACTGGATAACACGGAGGGTACGAGATGGCTGATATTATGAAGCTTCAAAATGGAAGCGATATACGCGGGATTGCGTGTGAGGGGATTGCAGGGGAGAATGTGAATCTCACGGAGGATGCGGGTAATCTGATTGGCGGCGGCTTCGTCAGATGGCTTGCGGACAAGAAGGGAAAGAAGATCAGTGAACTTCGGATCGGCATTGGTCACGATTCGAGGATTACGGCTGACAGTCTGTTTGCGGCGGCAGCGAAGGGAATTGTGGCAGCAGGGGCAAAGGTATACGACTGCGGTCTTGTGTCGACGCCTTCGATGTTCATGACAACGGTGTTTGAGGAGTTTGCGTTTGACGGGGCAATCATGATCACGGCAAGCCACCTTCCGTTTAACAGAAACGGTTACAAGTTTTTTGACAGGGACGGCGGTCTGGAGCACGACGACATCACGAAGGTGCTCGAGACGGCGTCGGGTCTGGCGGCAGCGGACGCGGATCTGTCCAGTGTGGAAAAAGTTGATTCCATTTCTGTATATTGTGAATTTTTGCAGGAGAAGATAAGAAAGAGCCTTAATGGCGACAAAAATGCCGAAAATTACGACAGACCGCTCACGGGGCTGCATATCGTGGTTGACACAGGGAACGGTGCCGGCGGCTTTTTCGTGGAGAAGGTATTGAATCCGCTCGGCGCGGACACGACGGGAAGCCAGTTTCTGGAGCCCGACGGGCATTTTCCGAATCATATCCCAAACCCCGAGAATAAAGAGGCGATGGAGGCCATCCGGCAGGCGGTGCTGAAAAACAAGGCGGATCTGGGTATCATATTTGACACGGACGTGGACAGGATGTCAGCGGTGCTTCCAAACGGCGACGAGGTGAACCGGGATGCGATCATTGCGATGATGACTGCGATCGTTGCGGAGGATTACCCTGGCGGAACCATCGTCACGGACTCTGTTACCAGCGACAGGCTGACACGCTTTATCGAGGGTATCGGCATGAAGCATCACAGGTATATGAGAGGATACAAGAATGTCATCAACGAGTCAATCCGTCTGAACAGCGAGGGCGTGGTGTCGCCGCTTGCGATCGAGACTTCCGGGCACGGGGCGCTCAGCGAGAATTATTTCCTTGATGACGGCGCTTATATGGCAGTGAAGCTGTTGATCGCGCTCGCGAAGGCGGCAAAGGAGAACAAGGCGCTCGCTTCCTTCATAGAGAATTTGGAGAAGGGATTTGAGGAGAGGGAGTACCGCTTCCGGATACAGGGGGAGGATTTCAAGTCGTACGGCAAAGAGGCTCTGAATACCTTTGAGGAGAGGGCAAAAGAGAGGGGATATCACATTGCGCCGAATTCCTATGAGGGTATCCGTATCACTTTTGACACTGACGAGGTGAAAGGCTGGCTGCTGTTGCGCATGTCGCTGCACGATCCGCAGATGCCGCTCAATATTGAAGGCGTCAGGGAGGGCGACTGTGATAAACTCTTTGATATCGTGCTGGAGCTCCTCGACGGGTATGACAGGATGGCAGTACCGGCCCGCTAGGAAATATACAGGGTTGCATGAAAACATGATAATAGGAGACTGGAATGAGAATAGGAATGGGATATGACGTGCACCGCCTCGTGGAGGGGCGTCCGCTTGTCATGGGCGGTGTGACGATACCATATGAGTTGGGACTGTTGGGGCATTCCGATGCGGATGTGCTGCTGCACGCGGTGGCGGATGCGCTGCTGGGCGCGGCGGCGCTCGGCGATATCGGAAAGCATTTTCCGGATACAGATCCCGCCTACAAAGGAATTTCGAGCATGATACTGCTGGAAAAGGTCGGGAAACTGCTGGAGGAAAATATGTTCTTTGTCGAGAATATCGACGCGACGATCATTGCGCAGGCACCCAAGATGCGTCCTTACATTGACCAGATGCGCGGGAATATCGCAAAAGCGCTGGGAATCAGCGCAGATCAGGTCAATGTCAAGGCGACGACGGAGGAAGGGCTTGGATTTACGGGCGAGGGAAAGGGAATCTCCGCGCAGGCAGTCTGTATGCTCACGAGTCCGAGGGAGATGGCGACGATGGAAGCGGGTGCGCGTTCCTGCGAAAGCTGTCCCGGGTGCAGTGCTCTGACGCACTGAATTAGGACAATGTACAGTTTGGGCGTTTTCATGCGCCGATATCAATAAAAAAGACGGTTGGACTGAGATATGGATCAAATCATCGGGGAACGGGAATCCCGCAAAAATGTTATCGAAAAGATCAAAAGGGAATATGATATTGCTGTTTTGCATGAGGAGTCCGAGAACCGGATTATTTTTTCAACGCAGGATAACGGGACATTCTCTGTGCTGGAACTTGCATCCTGTGTTGCGGCAATGCACAGAAATCCGCCTGCTGCCAGTGCGGGACGTCTGCCCTGTATGGCGGATATTGAGCGGGTGGAGACAAATCTGATCAGCGCCGTACCCGCGAAAGAGGAACACCGCAACGAGGATATGGCGGAAAAACTGATATCGAGCGCGCTTGCATATCAGAATCAGATGCAGGTTCCGGTCTGTCTTGTGGAAGGCGCAGACTTTTTCGGAAAGTTCGGATTTGAGTACATTTATGACAGACCGCGTTACACTTTGAACACAGAAACGATAACACTGGAAATGTTAGCGCGGGCATCGAGGGGAGAGAGCGTCTCCCTGGATATTCCCGACATGACGCTGCAGGCGGTCACGCAGGAGGATATGCTCTCCCTTGCGCATTTTGTCAATGCGAGGCTCTGCAGGCAGTATGGATTTTTTGTGATCAGAAGAGCGGCGTACTATGAGCAGCTGCAGGAAAGACTGCTGCGCAGCGGCGGTAATCTGTTTCAGATTATGGAGAGCGGGATACGGAAAGGGTATTTTATATGTACAGACACTGCGGCGGGCAGCACCGGAGAGGTTGTGTTTGATCAGGCTTTTGACAGGGAATGTTATCTCCTGACGGAGAAGGGGAAAAGTCCGGCTGTCATGGCAAGGATTGTAAATATGCCGGAAATGCTGCGCCACGTCGCGGGAAATGGAAAGATAACGATTGCGATCCGGCTCAGCGATCCGGTGATTGCGGAGAACGACGGACTTTTCATATGGTACATTGATGAGCAGGGAAGCCGCATGGAACGCGTGGAAGAGCCGGAGACTGGGAAGGAAAGCGATTCTCCGGATTCTTCCATGCGCCCGGAGGTCACGACCACGATCGGCGCGTTTACCGCATTTCTTTTTGCGTATACGAAGTTGAAACAAAATGCGAAATTTGATAGTATATATCTGGCAGGTCCGGCGTTTGTAAATGAGATATTTTAATGAACAGGAAAAATACAGGAGGGATGCAGTATGTCACTTGTCACAACACCACATATCAATGCGGAGAAGGATGCGTTTGGAAAGACCGTGCTGATGCCCGGCGATCCGCTTCGCTCAAAGTTTATCGCTGAGAATTTTCTGGAGAATGCGGTTCTCGTCAACAATATCAGGGGTATTCAGGGATACACAGGGACTTATAAGGGGACGAAGATCAGCGTAATGGCGAGCGGTATGGGAATGCCGACGATCGGGATTTATTCGTATGAGCTTTTTCATTTCTTTGATGTGGAGAATATTATGCGGATCGGCTCGACTGGCGCGATGCAGGAAAAGGTAAAGATTCGCGATATCGTATTTGGCATGGGAGCGTGCACAAATTCCAACTATGCAGGCCAGTATGGACTGGGCGGCACATTTGCCCCGATTGCAAGCTATACATTGTTGAAGGAGGCGATCGCGCAGGCGGAACAGGCGGGCGCGCACTATCATGTGGGAAATATTTTGTCATCGGATGTGTTTTACAATGACAATGATGCCGCCAACGAGGGCTGGCAGAAGATGGGTGTACTCTGTGTGGAGATGGAGGCTGCAGCCCTGTACATGAATGCGGCAAGGTGCGGAAAGAACGCGCTCGCGATGTTTACAGTCTCGGACAGTCTGGTGACAGGCGAGGCGACGACAGCCGAGGAGCGCCAGAATTCTTTCACACAGATGATGGAAATTGCGCTCAACACAGCCGTGGCGGTCGAAACTGTTTCCTGAAACGAGTAAGCAAATCGCAGTCATGACATAATTTAAAATAAGTGGAACAGTCTCAACGGAGGCACAAGATGGGATTTATAAAAAATGTTAGGAATGAGATAAGAGTCATAAGGGAGCGCGATCCGGCGATTCACTCGAACATGGAGGTCTTTCTGTACCCGAGCTTTAAAGTAATGATGCACTACCGGGTGGCGCATAGGCTGTACAAGGGCGGACATTATTTCCTTGCCAGGTGGATCTCCCAGCGCGCAGTCAGAAAGACTGGTATCGAGATTCATCCCGGTGCGGAGATTGGTGAAAATTTTTTTATAGACCATGGAAACGGTGTGATTATCGGTGAGACGGCGGTGGTCGGCAATAACGTCACGCTGTATCAGGGAGTGACGCTTGGCGGTACAGGCAAGGAGCATGGAAAGCGTCACCCCACGATCGGCGACAATGTGATGATCAGCGCCGGTGCCAAGATTATCGGCTCTTTTAAGGTGGGCGAGAATTCCAAGATCGGGGCGGGCAGTGTTGTGATCGAGGAGGTTCCTCCAAACTGTACAGTGGTCGGTGTGCCCGGCAGGGTAGTGCGGCGCAACAACCAGAAGCTTGTGCGCGAGGAGCTGAATCAGGTGGATCTTCCCGATCCTGTAAACGAGGATATCCGGAATCTGCAGTATGCAAACAGCGAGATGACAAACCGCATCCTGGAGCTGGAGCGACAGCTCAGGCAGCTTAGAAAGGGTATGGATACAGGAGAAGACATCAAAGATGTGAGATAGGACGGGATGGCTGTACGCCTGTGCAACAAAGGTATGGAACTGTTATCAATATACATAGATCTGGAGGTTATGGAAAAATGGAAAACAAAGTGTCCTTTTACAATACACTGACGCGGAAGGTGGAGCCCTTTATTCCCAATGAGGACGGCAAAGTGGCGATGTACACCTGCGGACCGACTGTGTACCACTATGCACACATCGGGAATCTGCGGAGCTACATCATGGAGGATTTGCTGGAAAAAGCGCTCCGCTATGTGGGATACGATGTCAGGCGCGTCATGAATATCACGGATGTGGGACATCTCTCGAGCGATGCCGACACGGGTGAGGATAAGATGCTCAAGGGCGCAAAGAGGGAGCATAAGACGGTGATGGAGATCGCCAGGTTCTACACGGATGCCTTTTTCAGCGACTGCGGCAAATTAAATATCAAGACGCCTGATGTGGTGGAGCCGGCAACGAACTGCATCCCGGAGTTTATCCATATGATCGGCACGCTGCTCCAAAAAGGTTATGCGTATGAGAGCGGCGGAAACATTTATTTCGACACCGCAAAGCTTGACGAGTACTACGTATTTTCCAGCCAGAGCGAGAAGGAGCTGTTAGTCGGCGTGCGCGACGATGTGGATGAGGATGCAAACAAGCGGAACAAGAGCGACTTTGTGCTGTGGTTTACCAAGTCCAAGTTCGACGACCAGGAACTGAAGTGGGACAGTCCGTGGGGCGTCGGGTATCCGGGCTGGCATATCGAGTGCTCCTGCATCAGCATGAAACATCTCGGTGAGCGCATGGATATCCACTGCGGCGGTGTGGACAATATTTTCCCGCATCACACGAACGAGATTGCGCAGAGTGAGGCGTACTTAGGGCACAAGTGGTGTAACTACTGGTTTCACGTGCATCACCTGAACGACAAGTCAGGGAAGATGAGCAAGTCAAAGGGTGATTTCCTGACAGTGTCCCTGCTGGAATCCAAAGGCTATGATCCGATTGTGTACCGCTTTTTCTGCCTGCAGTCGCACTACCGCAAACCGCTCGAATTTTCCTACGAGGTGCTCGACAATATGGGGGCCGCGTATGATAAGCTTGTAAAGAAGATCGGGACGCTTGACAGGAGCGGAGAGGTCGACAGGACAAAGTTTGCTTCCTACAGGGAAAAGTTTGAGGCTGCGCTGTGCGATGACCTGAATTCATCGATGGCGGTCACGGTTCTGTACGATGTGCTCAAGGACGATATGTCAGATGCGACCAAGTATGCGCTGGCGGAGAGCTTTGACGAGGTGCTCTCTCTGAATCTGACGACAGCACATGCCACGCGGGAAGCCGGCAGCGGGGTGGACGCGGAGCTGGAGCGCTATGTGCTTGCCAGGATTGAGGAGAGAAAGGCGGCCAAGAAGGCAAAAGACTTTGCAAAGGCTGACGCAATCCGCAATGAGCTGTTGGAGAAGGGCATTGTGCTGGAGGATACGCGCGAGGGTGTGAAATGGAAGAAAGCATAGAGACAGCAGTCATAAACAGAAGCGGTATAGAAAATGAGGCAGCGGCAGAAGAAATAGGCGGACTCAGTCTGCTCTCGCAGATACATGGGATGTTTGGCGGCGGGGAAGTTGACATTCGGACATACTCGCCGCTCACGCTGGCTTATATCGGCGATGCGGTGTTTGAGCTTATCATCAGGACGCTGATCGTTGAAAAAGGGCAGCGGGCTGCCAACACGCTGCATAAGCACACGACAAAGATTGTCTGTGCACAGACGCAGGCAAAGCTGATAGATGCGGTGTACGGGCATCTCACGCAGGAGGAGCAGGACATCTACAGGCGCGGGAAGAACACGAAGCTCCACTCGACGGCAAAGAATGCAAGTCTTGCAGATTACCGCAAAGCGACAGGCTTTGAGGCGCTCTGTGGATATCTTTTTCTGAGAGACGACACGGTGAGGATAACGCAGCTTGTCAGACAGGCGGTCGAAGCGGCACAGGTGGAGCTGTGAGAAAAATTTACAACAAAGAGTATGGAAGGGCAAAGGAGCTGCGATTTACATGAGAGACGGGAGATTAGAGCGGGAACCGCTGACAGAGTCTGCAGGGGAAATGATAATAGAGGGGAGAAATGCTGTGATAGAGGCATTCCGCGCAGGAAAGCCGATCGACAAGCTTTTTATACTGGACGGTGCGCAGGACGGGCCAATCCAGACGATCAGGCGCGAGGCAAAAAAGCATGGCACCATGACCCGGTTTGTGACCAGAGAACGGCTTGACCAGCTCAGCGAAACCGGGAAACATCAGGGCGTGATCGCGTACGCGGCGGCGTATGAGTATGCGGAAGTGGAGGATATTCTTGCAGCAGCCCGCGCAAAGAATGAGCCGCCATTTATTATTTTGCTGGACAATATCGAAGATCCGCACAATCTGGGAGCCATTATCAGGACAGCCAACCTTGCGGGGGCGCACGGCGTCATCATTCCTAAGAACCGGGCGGCAGGGCTCACAGCCACGGTTGCCAGGACATCGGCGGGGGCGTTGAACTATACGCCGGTTGCAAGGGTTACGAATCTGGGAAAGACTATGGAGGAGCTCAAAAAGCAAGGGCTGTGGTTTGTCTGTGCGGACATGGACGGCACGACGATGTATCAGCTCGACCTCACAGGACCGGTCGGACTTGTCATCGGAAGCGAGGGGGACGGCGTGGGCAGGCTTGTCAGGGAGAAATGCGATCTGGCTGCATCGATTCCGATGAAGGGGGATATTGATTCCCTGAATGCGTCCGTCGCGGCGGGCGTGCTTGCGTATGAGATTGTCAGACAGCGTTCTTTGTAGATTGGCGGTGCTGTTATGACGGCAGCTGGCACGGGGGTGAAAATGTCAGAAGTGTACGAAGGATTTACAGACGAAGAGCTGATTGACCGGCTGAGGAGCGGTGAGCGCGGGATCACGGACTATATCATGGATAAGTACAAGAATCTGGTCCGGAACAAGGCAAAATCCATGTATATTCTCGGCGCGGACAACGATGATCTGATACAGGAGGGCATGATCGGGCTCTTTAAGGCGGTGCGGGACTATGATTCCGGGCGTGATGCCAGTTTTTACACGTTTGCCGACCTGTGCATATCGCGTCAGATGTACAATGCAGTGCAGGCGTCGCGCAGGGAGAAGCACATCCCGCTCAACACGTATATTTCACTCTATGCTGACATGACGGAGGCGGAGAGTGACGGGAACAGCACAGAGCTTGTCAATGTGATCGCGTCGGCTGTGGAGACAAATCCGGAGCAGCTCATGATCGACAGGGAGAATGTGGCGGATATCGAGGCGATCATTGAGAAGGAGCTGAGCAGCTTTGAGAAGCAGGTGCTGGACCTGTATATTACAGGGATGAGCTATTCACAGATTGCAAGAGTGTTGTCGAGAGATGCCAAATCCACGGACAATGCACTGCAGCGATTGAAGGCGAAGCTGAGGAACTGTTTAGGAAAAACGTAACAGTTCCTGGGAAATGCGGTAGATAAAAAGTAAACCAGAGTAATAGGAATTTGAGGATGTGATTTACAGATGAAGAGGAAAGAGGAACCACAGATTCAGAAACCGCAAATGTTAATTGTTGATGATAAGGCGGTTAACAGATATGTTTTGAAAAGTATCTTTGAGGAAGATTATGAGATTGCAGAGTGCCAGGACGGCAGGGGGGCTATAGAGATTCTGGAGGAAAAGCGCGACGAGGTGGCAGCAGTGCTGCTTGATATCGTCATGCCAGTATGTGATGGTTTTGCAGTGTTGAAGTACATGAAAGAGACGGCACTCCGCACAGTGCCGGTGATACTCATAAGCTCCAATGTGGATGACAAAAATATTCACAGGGCATACGATTATGATGTCGCAGACTATATACAGAAGCCGTTTCAGGAGGAAGTAGTCCGGCAGCGCGTGCAGAGGATGGTTGATCTGTATCAGGCGAAAAAAGAGAATGAAGAATACGAACAGGCAGAATAAAGAAAAGGAAAGGTGTGGTTAGGAAAATGAGAAAGACAAGCTTAAAGGGGTTTATGAAGAAAGCGGTATCTGTCGTGCTTGCGACGGCAGCACTGGCAGTAATGCCGGCAGGTGACCTGATGCCAATGTTGGAGGTAAAGGCGGATGAGGCACTTCCGGGATATGTCAGAAGCGTATACACCAACGAATGGATTCCGGCGGAACAGTCAGTGGTCAGACCGATCGCGGTGATGATGCCGACAGACAAGACAGCGCAGCCGTCCTACGGTATCAGCAATGCAGATATCCTGTATGAAATTATGGAGGAGGGAGAAATCTCACGCCAGATGGCAGTGATCAGCAATTGGACAGGCCTCTCGAAGATTGGAAATGTCAGAAGCTGCAGAGCTTACTATATCCCGGAGGCGACAGAGTGGGATCCCATCTTGGTTCATTTTGGCGGTGTGTTCTACATGAAGGACCGGATCACGGCAGCGGATATCAACAATATTTCGGGGACAAACCAGTATGGCGTGGGGGGAGGTGCTCCCGGCGCGGGTGCGTTTTTCAGAACATCGGACAGAAAAGCGCCGCACAACGCATACACCAGTGCCTCCGGTATCATCAATGCCTGTGCAGAGCTCGGGTATTCACTGAATATCAGGGAGGGCTTTTACAATGCAAAACACTTTACATTTGCTGACGGAGTCAATACGCTGGAACAGTACGGACCGGCAGCAGCGACAGCGAACACGATAGATCTGTCGCATGTTTTTACTTACACGAAGAGTTCATTTGTGTACAATCCGGAAGATGGTCTGTACTACAAATCAATTCACGGAAAAGCACAGACAGACGGGCTGAACGGGCAGCAGCTCAAGTTTGCGAATGTGATCGTGCAGAATACAAAGTGGTGCAGGCTTGACGACAAGGGATATCTGTACTTCCAGAATATTGACAACACGGAGGACGGATACTATTTCACGAAAGGAAAATGTATTCATGTCACATGGCAGAAGGCGGGCGATTACACACCGACCATATATTATGACGATCTCGGAAATGAGATTCAGCTGAACGAGGGCAAGACCTATATTGCAGTGGCACAGACAGGAAGACCAGTGGTCTTTCAATAACAGAAAGGATTGGGATGTTATGAGATATGAGAAGATTCCGGTGGCGGTGGGCGGTACAGTGCAGGCGTCATTGTCACTATACATACAGGAGGATTATCCAGATACCTATGGAGAGCGCAAGCGCCCGATGATTTTGATCTGTCCGGGCGGCGGGTATGAGCATGTATCTGTCAGGGAGGGGGAGCCGGTTGCTTTCCATTTCCTGACAGCGGGGTGTCATGCGGCGGTGCTCTGGTACGATATCTCGAAGCAGGGCGTCAGGCACCCGCAGGAGATTAAGGAGCTGGCATGGTCTGTGGCATACATCAGAGAGCACGCTGAGCAGTATGCGGTTGATCCGGACAAGATATTGGTAGCTGGCTTTTCGGCTGGCGGGCACCTTGCGGCGAGTCTTGGCTGTTTCTGGGACAAGGAGTGGCTTGAGAAGGAGATGCAGATGCCGGCAGCGAACTATCGGCCTGACGGCATGATACTCGCTTATCCAGTCATCACATCCGGGGCGTTTGCGCACAGGGGAAGCTTTGAGAACCTGATGGGGGAAAAGGCGTGCGGGGAGCTGGAGAGCGGGCTGAGCCTGGAAAACCAGGTGACAGACAAAGTGCCGCCGGTATTTATGTGGCACACGTTTGAGGATGGCACAGTGCCGCTGGAAAATTCACTGATGTTTGCGGCCGCACTCCGGAAGGCTGGCGTCAATTTCGAGTACCACGTATTTCCGCATGGCGGGCATGGATACGCGCTTGCGACCAGGGAGACTGCGATGAAGGACGGTGTGGAGATCGAACCGCAGTGTGAGCAGTGGATTGACTTGTGCAAAAGCTGGCTGAAACATAATTTTGTGAAATTATAATTATAGGATGCAGAACGCCGAAAATCTGGAAGAGATTTTCGGCGTTCTGCATTTTACTATTTACAGATTGTTGATTGTCGTTAGAAAACAAAGAAGCCTGATTGCTCAGGCTTCCTGTTGTGTAAAAGGGGAATTCTTCCGGAATTGCTAATTAGCAAGTCTAACATCTCTGCTAAACATAATATAACTATACAATGAAACAAGCCTTTTATCTATAACTATATTGTAAAAATATAACAATATATTAGCTGAAATATAACGGCTTTTTCCTGTGGAAGCAGGGATATGGCCTGACGGAAGCATCAGCTATGAGCGGTGCGTGCTCAGCGGTTCAAAGATGGTCTTTCTTCCGATGTAGCCGAAAATGCGCACAATCACGATTCCGAGCAGAGAGCCGCAGCCATCGATCATCACGTCGCGCGCTGAGCAGCTGCGGCCGCTGACAAAGTACTGGTGAAGCTCGTCGAGCGCCGCAAAGCCGACGCAGAGGATTCCACCGGCAATCACCAGCCAGATTCCGCGTATGCCGTACACATACAGAGGAAACGCTACAGTGATGGCAAGCAGAAAGTATTCTGTGAAATGTGCAAGCTTTCGCACATAATAGTGTATTTTGCGGATACAGCGCGATACCTGCCTGTCTGTCAATTCCAGATCGAGTGCCCGGTCAGCGATGGACACGGCCTTGTAGGATACCTTGTAGCTCAGATTCGCACTGGTGGCGCCGTCCTGTGCCGAAAAGGAAAAGATAATGTACATCATCAGCAGGGCCGGGACAAAGGACAATGGTTTTAGGATGAAACGCAGCAGTGCTTTGATAAATTTATTCATTGTCATGATGATTCTCCTGAAAAAAAGATAGTTCTATCATAACCGGAAGGAGCATGGGCAGGCAAGAAATTTTTTGTGAATTTTATCGAAAAACAAAATTTGGAAAGAATGACTGTACTTTTTTTGGTTTTATGTTAGAATAAAATATAGAATTAAGATGCAGGGGAGGAACGCATATGCAGGACAGTTTGAGACTTTCGAGGGATGAGATTATCATATGTTACAGGGATGACGTGGCGCAGCTGATGCGGTATCTGTCATGGCTTCAGGAGAAGAGCGGCACGAATGCAACCGGTATATACAGCGGCGAGGGGATTGACAAGAGTTCCATGGCGGTTCCGACCTATGATTCAACGCTGCTCAGTTTTATCAAGGAGGCAAAGAAGACGGATTTTATCAACCGGAATTATGTGTATACTTTTTCGCGGTACCGCATCAGGACGGCGGCGGACGAGCTCCGTGTGATCAGTGCCTGCTCTCTGCAGGAGATAACGGTTCTGGGAGATATTTTGTCAAAATATGTGCTCCGCGGCGAGGTGAAGGGTGCTGTCTGGGCGGAAGGTGTCCAGAACGGTGTGTACCTTGCGCTTCTGCTCAAGATGAAAGAGTTGATGGAAATCAGCAGGCCGTTGGAATATTAATACCTGAGATCAAGGAGCGTTGGCATGGGAGACAAATCACTACAGAAAAGAAAGTACATCGTGGAGAAGGCGCGGGGTGTTTTTTATAAGAATGGCTACAGGGCAGTCACGATGAAGGACATTGTGGAAGCCTGTGAGATCAGCCGGGGCGGTCTTTATCTGTATTTTACCAATACAAAAGAGCTTTTCGAGGCAGTGCTTGAGGAGGAACACGCGGACGTTGATACGGTGCTGGAGGAAGCCGGCAATCAGGATTCCACACCGGGAGAGAGGATGCTGATGTATCTTGACGGGCAGAAGAGGGCAATTTTAAAGAAAAAGGACAATCTCACGGCAGCGACCTATGAGTACTTGTTTGAAAATAAGGCGTCCGGAAAAAATAATCCGGTAAAAAAGCAGTTTGACAAGTCCGCGGCGGCGTTGGAGCGGCTGATCACGGAGGGTGTCAGACAGGAGTGGATGGTCTGTGAGGACGCATCCGAGGCAGCGCGCAACATTCTGTATACACTGGAAGGACTCAGGGTGTCGGCACAGACAACTGGTGTGACAGCGGAGACTGTGGACAGAGAGATTGCATACATAATGGGAACGCTGGGCATGATAATAAAATAAAGATTTCTGTTCGCGCCATGCTTTTGTCCTGTAGATACATCGGCGGGATGGGAGACATCATGTCCGATAGAAGACAAGGGAGGAAAATATGCAGGAGACAACGGGCGATACGACAGTGACACTTGATGAAGTGCGGGAGCGTTTTTCGCATGACCGGTTCGCAACGGCAAACGGAGCCGTGATCGATGCGATTGGGGAGGGCTATGCGAAATGTTCCATGGAATTAAACGACACGCACCGCAATGCTCTGGGAGCTGTCATGGGCGGTGCGATTTTTACGCTGGCAGATTTTGCATTTGCGGTGGCTTCCAACTGGAATAAAAATCCACAGGTGTCGCTCAATGCCTCGATCAGCTTTCTGGGAAAGGCAAAAGGGGGCAGGCTGATCGCGGAGGCACACAAAATAAAAGAAGGAAGAAAGACATGCTATTATGAGATAATGATCTGTGACGAGCTCGGAAACCAGGTGGCGCATATGACTTCCAACGGCTTTGCAGTGTGAATGCGCGGATTTGTATAAAATATGGCATGTGCTGTGTTTGTGAAAGCGGTGTATCAAATCGTAAGGAATGGGAAATATATAATTAAATAAGAGCGGCTGTTCAGGACAGGGCTGAGTACCTGCGGCGATGGAAACGCTGAACGGCTGACAGGTAAGGAGGCTAAGAGAATGAAAGATATAGTGATCGACAAAAGAAAGGTAGCGATCGTGGGCTGCGGTTTTGTGGGTTCGGCGACAGCATTCTGCCTGATGCAGAGCGGGCTGTTTTCGGAGATGGTACTGATCGATGCAGACCACGACAGGGCGGAAGGCGAGGCGCTTGACATCGCACACGGGATTCCGTTTATCGGCCATGTGGATATCTATGCGGGCGGTTATGATGACATTGTGGATGCGTCGATAGTCATTATCACAGCGGGTGCAAACCAGAAGCCGGACGAGACAAGACTTGATCTGGTGCACAAGAATGTAGGGATTTTCAAGAGTATCATCCCGGAAATTGCGAGCAGAAATTATCAGGGAATCCTGCTGATCGTGTCCAATCCGGTAGATATCCTGACTTATGCGGCCTGCAGGCTCAGCAACATGCCGGAGGACAGGGTGATTGGCTCTGGTACAGTGCTTGACAGCGCGCGGCTCAAATATAAGCTTGGTGAGCATCTCGATGTGGACAGCAAGAGTGTTCACGCGTTTATCATCGGCGAGCATGGGGACAGTGAGATTGCCGCGTGGAGCAGTGCGAACGTGTCCGGTGTGCCGCTGAACGATTTCTGTGAGCTGAGAGGGCATTACCAGCATGAGGAATCCATGGAGCGGATTGCGGCGGAGGTCAAGAACTGCGCTTATGAGATTATCTCCAAAAAGAGAGCGACCTACTATGGTATCGCGATGTCGGTAAGGCGGATCTGTGAGGCGATTGTGCGGAATGAGCGTTCTATTCTGCCGATATCGCGCATGATACATGGCGAGTACGGCATCGAGGGAATCGCGCTGAGTATGCCGGCTGTGCTGGGTGAGGACGGTGTGCAGACGAGAGTGCCGATTTCCTTAAATGAGGAGGAGCAGGCGAAACTGAGACAGTCAGCGGATACGCTCACGTCGGTGATCAAGGGGCTTGATCTGTAGTGTAAATTAAAGAACTGTTCAGAAATTACTCATGACAATGACATGTCACAGGTAATCTCTGAACAGTTTCTAAGAAAGGCATATTTTGTGAAGAAAATTTGCAAGATGTGCTTTTTTTGTGCACACGGGAACCCAAAGGAAGTATGTGACGGGTGTCTGGCGCGCGGGCAGGGAAAAGTTTGATTCTCTTTGGATAAAAATAGGGGGACAGCAACTTTGAAAAAATGGCAATAAGGTATTGACAACAAATAAAAGTTAGCATATACTAACGAATATAAGGATATGGTAATATAAGTATCAGAAGTGAAACAGATTTGTATATCGATGGATACACAAGTGCACACAAAAAAGAGGAGATGAGCGTATGCCGCTTAGCATGGCAAATGTTGGTGAGGCGTTGGAGATCAAGAAAGTCGGCGGAAAAGAGGAGACGAGACAGTTTCTGGAGAAGCTCGGCTTTGTGGTTGGCGGAATCATTACAGTGGTTTCCGATATCAACGGCAGTATGATTGTCAATGTAAAGGATTCCCGTGTTGCCATTGGAAGGGATATGGCGAACAAGATTGTTGTTTAGCTGCACTGCGGCTATTCACATAGACAATGAGGAAATGAGGAGGATGAAAATGAGAACACTAAAGGAAGTGCAGTGCGGGCAGACCGTAAAAGTGTCTAAGATTGGCGGTGAGGGACCTGTCAAGAGAAGAATTATGGACATGGGAATCACGAAGGGCGTGGAGGTCTTTGTGCGCAAAGTGGCTCCGCTGGGCGATCCGGTGGAAGTGACTGTCAGAGGTTATGAGCTGTCGCTCAGGAAAGCGGACGCGGAAATGATCGTTGTAGAATAATTTTTTTGATGCACAGTTAGTGAAAACTAATAAAAATAAGTATATAAAAATATTAAATAGGAATAGCAAACAAAAAAGAATACAGGTGAAAGGAGTAAGGTATGTCAGTTAAAATAGCACTAGCAGGTAATCCAAACTGCGGAAAGACAACACTGTTTAACGTGCTGACTGGTTCCAACCAGTTTGTGGGAAACTGGCCCGGTGTGACAGTCGAGAAAAAGGAGGGCAGGTGGAAGGGAGACAAGGAAGTGGTCATCATGGACCTTCCAGGCATTTATTCGCTGTCCCCCTACACACTCGAGGAGGTTGTTGCCAGAAATTATTTAATCGGCGAGAGACCGGACGCGATCTTAAACATAGTGGACGGCACGAATATCGAGAGAAATCTCTATCTGTCGACACAGCTGATGGAGCTTGGCATCCCGGTTGTCATGGCGGTCAACATGGCGGATATTCTGGAGAAAAACGGGGATAAGGTACATATTGATAAGCTCTCTAAGAAGCTTGGCTGCGAGGCAGTGGAGATCTCCGCATTGAAAGGAACAGGAGTGGATGAGGCAGTCAGAAAAGCCGTTGCGGCGGCAAAGAGAAAGGCTGCGCTTCCAATAGTTCACACATTTGGCGAGAAGGCGGAGGATATCATCAGCGCCGTTGAGGAGAAGCTTGGATCAGAGATTCCGCAGGAGCAGAGACGGTTCTTTGCAGTCAAACTTCTGGAGAAGGATGACAAGATTGCAAACCTGATGCGCGATATTCCTGATGTCACCAGTGAAATCAAGGAACTGGAGGAGGCGTTTGACGACGACACGGAGAGCATCATCACAAATGAGCGGTATGTGTACATTTCGGGCATCATCAATGACTGCATCACGAAAAAGAACAAGAATAAGATGACCGTATCGGATAAGATTGACCAGATTGTCACGAACAGATGGCTCGCGCTTCCTATTTTTGCAGTGGTAATGTTTCTTGTATACTATATATCAGTGACGACGGTGGGGGCATTTGTGACAGACTGGACAAACGATGTGCTGTTCGGAGAAATCATACCGCCTGCAATCGAGAGCGGACTTGAGGCGATCGGTTGTGCAGACTGGCTGTCAGGACTGATTCTTGACGGTATTGTGGCCGGTGTCGGCGCTGTGCTTGGTTTTGTGCCGCAGATGTTAGTGCTGTTCATATTCCTCGCATTTCTGGAGGCTTGCGGTTATATGGCGCGCGTGGCATTTATCATGGACAGGATTTTCCGCAAGTTTGGTCTTTCTGGAAAATCATTTATCCCGATGCTGATCGGTTCCGGATGCGGTGTTCCGGGTGTCATGGCGTCGAGAACGATCGAGAATGACAGGGACCGCAAGATGACAATCATGACGACAACGTTTGTTCCCTGCGGTGCGAAGCTGCCGATCATCGCGCTGATAGCCGGCGCGTTCTTTGACAACGCGGGCTGGGTGTCATGGAGTGCTTATTTTGTGGGCATTGCAGCAATTATCTGTTCCGGTATTATCTTAAAGAAGACAAAGATGTTTGCGGGAGATCCGGCACCGTTTGTCATGGAGCTTCCTGCATACCATATGCCGACAGTGGGCAATGTGCTCAGAAGCATGTGGGAGCGCGGCTGGTCCTTTATCAGGAAGGCTGGCACAATTATTCTGTTGTCAACAATCGTATTGTGGTTCCTGATGAGCTTTGGCTGGGTGGACGAAGGATTTGGCATGATTGAGGAGCTCAACGAGAGTATTCTTGCTAAGATCGGCAGCGGTATTGCATGGATTTTTGCACCGCTTGGCTGGACACAGGGCGGCGAAGGCTGGAAGATGGCTGTCGCAGCTGTCACAGGTCTGATTGCGAAGGAGAATGTCGTGGCGACATTTGGTATGTTGTTTGGCTTTGCAGAGGTTGCAGAGGACGGAGCGGAAATCTGGGGAAATCTCGCAGCGGTGATGACGCCGGTAGCAGCGTACGGATTCCTGGTATTTAATCTGCTGTGTGCACCCTGCTTTGCAGCGATGGGCGCTATTAAGAGAGAGATGAACAATGCGAAGTGGTTCTGGTTTGCCATCGGTTATCAGTGTGGTCTGGCGTATATTGTTTCCATGTGTATTTACCAGATCGGCACGCTGGTTACGACAGGCGCATTTGGGCTCGGCACAGTAATCGCATTTATATTTGTGCTCGCCTTTATCTATCTGCTTGTCAGACCGTACAAGGAGAGCTCGACACTCAGATTCAATGGCGGCGGAAAAATGCTTGCCAAGTAACATGAGTCATTATAAACTGTAAATAGAAATAGATACACCCTGCGGATTGGAGCGCTTGCTTCAACTCGCAGGGTCTTCATAACCTGAAAGGGGGATTCTATATGGGAACAGCGATTACGCTGGCGATACTGCTCGCAGTAGTCGGTCTGGCTGTGCGCAGCATGGTTCGCGACAAAAAGAGCGGAAAATCGCTGCAGTGCGGCGGCGACTGCAGCAAGTGCAAAGGGTGTCATTGAGACGCTAATATTTCATCCGTTTGTAGAAATACACAGACATACCGGTCGCGATGGTCCATCCGATCGGCCATGCACACCAGATACCGACGGCGCCGAACAGGCTCGAGAAAACAAAGGCAAGTATGACGCGCAGAATCAGGTCTGTGAAGGTGGCAGCCATAAACGCTTTCATGGCGCCGGCGCCCCGGAGTACCCCGTCTGTCACAAGCTTTGCGGACACGACGAAGTAGAAGGGAGACAGAATCCACAGGAACTGTTTTCCGGTCAGCAGCGCCTCGGCGGAGGATGAATCCATAAACAACAGGAGCAGGTATTGTCCGAAGCAGATATATAAGAGCACGATTGGGACACTGATGCACCAGACCAGTTTGCGTCCGGCGCGCAGACCGCTCTTTACTCTGTCGGGAATGCCGGCTCCTATATTTTGCGCTGTAAAGTTTGAGACACCGTTTCCGAGTGTGGTGAAGGATGTGATCACTAAGTTGTTGAGCTTTACAGCGGCGGAGTATCCGGCAGTGACACTGATGCCGAAGCTGTTGATGACACTCTGGATAAAGATATTTCCGACAGAGATAAAGGACTGCTGCAGGATACTTGGTATGGCGATCACTGCAAGCTTTTTGAGCAGGGCTGGGGAGAACAGCTCTGCTTTTTCATGCACACGGCCGTCCAGAGGAGATGTGTCAGCGGGCTGACGGACGCCCGACGCGCAGGCAGTCTGGATCGCGGCAAGCCTTTTTAAAACCAATATGACAGAAAGGATGCAGCTGATCCCCTGACACAGAAAGGTCGCCCACGCGACGCCGGCGATGCCCATGTGAAAGCATTTGACAAAGAGGATGTCAACCACAATGTTGGAGGTTGACGAGGCGGCAAGGAAGTAAAACGGTGTCTTGGAGTCCCCGAGTGCAGAGAAGATTCCGGTCGCTATATTATAGAAGAAAAGGAACGGAAGCCCCAGTATGTAAATGTCCATGTAGAGGGCGGAATCCGCCATGATTTCCGGCTGTGTCTTCATCTGTGCCAGCAGGGGATCGCAGAACAGGAATCCCAGAAGCATCAGAACTGCACATAATACAGCGCTCGAAATCAGGGTTGTGTAGACAGCAGTTTTCATCCGGCTGTAATCTTTGGCTCCGAAAAACTGGGACACGATGACAGAACAGCCGATATTACAGCCGAAGGCAAACGCGAGAAAGATGAGCGTCACATTGTAGCTGTTTCCGACGGCGGCGAGGGCATTTTCGCCGATAAATCTGCCGGCGACAAGGCTGTCCGCGATATTGTAGAGCTGCTGGAAGATGATGCTGCCAAACATTGGTAGACAGAATTTCCACAGGACGGTCTGCGGATTTCCCACGGTCAAATCCTTGTTTAAGGTTTTGGTCATATTCTTGTTCCTATTTTTGTTCATGGAAGTGATCAGTCCTTTCTAAAAATATATTACATAAAAATACTTACAAAGCTGTTTACGAATGGATCCTAACCTATTATAATTAGAAAAAAACAATATGAAAAATATATATTTTGTATATTGGCAATATAAAATATATATGGAAGGTGCGCAATGAATATTAATTACGAGTATTACAAGGTATTTTACTATGTAGCCAGGTATCGCAATATCACGAAAGCTGCGCAGGCATTGGGAAGCAATCAGCCCAATGTGACGCGTGTGATGAAGCTGTTGGAGAGTGCGCTTGGATGCCAGCTTCTGCTGCGGAGCAATAAGGGAATCACACTCACCGAGAAGGGCGAACATTTATATGAGCGTATATCTGCGGCCTTCTTTCAGATACAGGCTGCGGAGGAGGAGCTGAACCGCGGCGGGAAGCTGGTTGAGGGAACGATCATACTTGGGACGACGGAGACGGCGCTGCACCTGATTCTGTTTCAGAAATTGAAGGAATTTAAGCGGGAAAATCCCAAAGTGTGCTTTAAGATCTACAATTACAGCACCAAAGATGCTGTCAGTGAGCTTATGAGAGGCGCGATTGACATCAGTGTTGTGACCAGTCCGTTTTATATCCGGAAACCTATCAGAAGCGAAAAAATACTGGAATTTAAGGACGTGCTGATCTGTGGGAGTGCTTATACTGATCTGACGCGCAATAAAAGGCACCTGACGGAACTGTCCGGCTATCCGTGGGTGTGCCTCGGCAAAAATACAGTGACCTATGACATGACAAGCGATTTTTTTCTGAGGAACGGTGTGGTGCTAAAGCCGGATATCGAGGTTGCGACGTCTGACCTGATGGTGCCAATGATACAGAATAATATGGGCATCGGCTATGTGCCGGAACAGCTGGCAGAGCCGGAGCTGGAGGCAGGCGGTGTATACCGCATTCCCGTGTATGAGGAGATGGAGGCAAGATCTGTCTGTGTACTGTACGATGCAAAACGGGGACAGAGCCGGTGCGAGAAAGAGTTTCTTGCGTTCTTATTGTCATTTCCCGGAAAATGAAATATAATGATAACTATGCACCCATTTGTCAACAGTTCCCTGGTGGATGCTGTGATATTTTATAATCAATTGGAAAGGTGAAAGATACAATGAATATAAGACGTGCACAGGAGAAGGATATGGACGGAATCAACAGTCTGCTCCGGCAGGTGCTGATGGTACATCACAAGGGCAGACCCGATTTGTTTAAGGGGGATACGAAAAAGTACACGGACGAGGAACTTCGGACACTGATTTGCGATGACGCGAGACCAATTTTTGTGGGGGTCGATGCGCAGGGGACAGTGCTGGGCTATGTGTTCTGTGTATTTTTGCAGCATACAGACGACAATATCCTGACAGACATCAGGACCTTATACATTGACGACTTGTGTGTCGATGAGCGAAAGAGGGGGCAGCATGTGGGGAAAGCGCTGTATGAGTACGTGCTGGATTTCGCAAAAAGACAGGGCTGCTACAATGTAACGCTGAACGTGTGGGCATGCAATGAGGGAGCAAGGCGGTTCTATGAGAGCTGTGGACTGACCCCACAGAAAATTGGTATGGAAAAGCTTTTATAAGGCTTCCTGTTAATATTCTGCTGTTGACTTTGTTTGAATATATTGTATAATTTTAATTAAAGTTCTAATTTATAAGTGAGAATAGGGAACATTAAGAGATTTGAAAGTGCTCACAAAAAGAGGAAGTGCAATGAAAAGGAATATAAAAAAATTTTTGCTGATAGGTTTTTCGCTGTTGGCGATCGCATGTATGGTGATGGTCGGTTTTTTATCGTCAATCATAGCTGGAAAGAGCAATGTTGCAATCAATCAGATTGGTTCGATCTATATGTCTGCAATGGTGAAACAGATGCAGGAGAAGTTTGACGTAGTGGTGGATATGCAGATTTCAGAGTTAAAGGGCATTATCGAGAGACATCCGCCCGAGTCCGTGGAGTATGACCAGGACATGTTTGACCAGCTTGCATTGAGTGCTCAGGTGCGCAATTTTGTCTATCTGGGACTTTACACAGAGGACGGTGAGAGCGAGACGATCTACGGCTCCGATGTGGAGTATGACAGTGAGATTACTTTTCGGAATGTACTGGGTGACAGCAGCCTGCGCGTGTTTTCCGGCATGAGTGCAGATAAGGGGAAAGTAATCTGCATGCTGGTCAATGCCGAGTATCCCATGAAAAATGGAAAAACCAGTTCCGCAATCGTAGCCGCGGCACCTATGGGGCAGCTGGAGAGCGTACTTGCACTGGATGATGGGGATGGGATGATGTATTCCTTCATCATTCGTCCTGACGGCACATATGTGGTGAGAAACCGGAAGGAAGAGGATTATTTTAACTATATCAGACAAAATTTTTCTGACTACAATGGAAAGACAGCGGAGGATTACGTGGAGGAACTGAGCAGTGCGATGCGTGAGAATGCTGAATATTCCACGTTGTTTCAGGAGGATGGCGAAAATAAGTATCTGCTGTGCACCCACCTGACGAATTCGGAATGGTATCTGATCTCTGTGATGCCGCACGGAACGCTTGACAGGATTTTGGAAAATTTGAGCGATGAGCGTCAGTTTATCACGCTGATTATGTGCCTCTTTATCCTTGCAGGCGTGCTGGTTATCTTTATCCTGTATTACAGATTGTCACAGCAGCAGATGGAGGAGTTGGACCGGGCCAGGAAAGAGGCCACGAAGGCGAACAAGGCAAAGAGCGAGTTTCTCTCCAGCATGAGTCATGATATCCGCACGCCGATGAACGGAATCGTGGGCATGACATCGATTGCGATTGCGAATATTGACAATACGGAACGTGTGAAAGACTGCCTGGCAAAGATAACGTTGTCCAGCAAACATTTGCTGGGACTGATCAACGATGTGCTTGATATGTCCAAGATTGAGAGCGGCAAACTGACCTTGAATATGAGTCAGATTTCACTGCGCGAAACGATGGACAGTATTGTCAATATCGTCCAGCCGCAGGTGAAGTCGAGGCAGCAGCACTTTGATATCCTTATCCAGAATATTATTACGGAAGAGGTGCACTGTGACAGTGTCCGCCTGAATCAGGTGCTGATCAATCTGTTATCCAACGCGCTGAAATTTACGCCGGAGGGCGGTTCTGTAAAGGTTTTTCTGGAGCAGGAAGCATCGTCGGTCGGGGAAAGTTATGTGCGGTGCCATTTCCGGGTGAAGGATAACGGCATTGGTATGACAAAAGAGTTTCAGGAAAAGATTTTTGATACATTTACCAGAGCAGAGCAGGTGCAGGTCAATAAGATTGAAGGAACAGGTCTTGGCATGGCGATCACGAAAGCGATCGTGACGGCGATGAAGGGAACAATCAGTCTGCAGAGTGCGCCGGGCGAGGGCAGCGAATTTCATATTACGCTTGATCTGGAGAAGGCAGACACTAGAGAGGCTGACATGATGCTTCCTGCGTGGAGAGTGCTCGTGGTTGACAACAATGAGGATCTCTGCCTGAGTGCTGTCTCTTCGCTGAAAGAAATCGGGATTAGTGCACACTGGGCTACAAATGGGAAAAAGGCGCTGGAGATGGTAAGGAAGTGCCATGAGGAGGCCGAGGATTATGAAGTGGTTCTTCTGGACTGGAAGATGCCCGATATGGATGGTTTACATACTGCACGTGAGATGAGAAAGCTCTTAGGGCAGAAGGTTCCGATTCTGATTATATCCGCATATGACTGGAGTGATATTGAGGATGAGGCGAAGGAGGCCGGTATTCAGGGATTTATTTCCAAACCGCTGTTTAAGTCCAATCTGTATCTGGGGTTGAAGCGCTATATGATGGATACTGCTCATGAGGAGACACATGAAGATGCGAAAGTGCAGAAATTTGTCGGCAAGAAAATCCTTTTGGCTGAGGACAATGACTTGAACTGGGAGATTGCGGAGGATCTGTTGTCGGAAGCAGGATTTGAGTTGGAGCGTGCGGAGAACGGTAAGATCTGTGTCGAAAAGTTTGAGCAGTCACAGATTGGATTCTACGATGTGGTACTGATGGATATCCGTATGCCTGTGATGAACGGGTATGATGCGGCGAAGGCGATTCGTGCCCTGCCGCGCGAGGATGCAAACCTGCCAATCATTGCCATGACCGCGGATGCGTTCTCGGATGATATCCAGCATTGTCTGGAATGCGGCATGAACGAACATGTGGCAAAACCGATAGACGTGAACCGGCTGACACAGCTGCTCAAGAAATATTTGTAACAAAAAGGGGACTGCAAGTCCTCTTTTTGTTATCACAAAACAGGACAGGAAATGATAGAAACAAAAAAGAATGGAGAAGAGTCATGAAGCGTAATCAATTAGCAAAAATCGTAGCACCTTTGCTGGACTGGTATCATGAGAACAGAAGAAATCTGCCATGGAGGGAGAACACGGAACCATACCGTGTGTGGGTGTCTGAGATCATGCTGCAGCAGACGCGCGTGGAGGCGGTGATTCCGTATTATGAGCGTTTTATGGAGCGTTTTCCCACAATTGCATCACTCGCGGCGTGTGAGGACGAGGAGCTTTTTAAGCTGTGGGAAGGATTGGGATATTATTCGCGTGCGCGGAATCTCAAGAAGGCTGCACAGGTGATCTGTGAGCGGTATGAAGGGCAGTTTCCGGCTGGATATGAGGAGATTCTTGCGCTTCCGGGAATTGGCGCATACACGGCGGGAGCGATATCGTCGATTGCTTTTGAGCAGGCGAAGGCGGCGGTTGACGGCAATGTGCTGCGTGTGGTTACGAGACTGACGCAGGACAGTCACGACATCACGGACGCGAAATTCCGCAGTCAGGTCACAGCGGATTTGGAAACGATTTATCCGGCAGAGGGGCGGGGAGCGTTTACGCAGAGCCTCATGGAGCTTGGTGCGGTAGTGTGCGTGCCGAACGGAGAGCCGAAATGTGGGGAGTGTCCGCTGCGCAGTCTGTGCGGCGCTTACAGCAGCGGGACACAGCTTCAATATCCGGCAAAGAAAAAGAAAGCGGATCGCAAAATAGAGCAGAAGACGGTACTGATTTTGCAGTTTCAGGATAAGATTGCACTGCGAAAGCGCGGGGACAAGGGCGTTCTGGCGGGGATGTGGGAGCTTCCGAATATCAATGGCATATTAAGCGAACAGCAGGTGGTGCACTGGCTCTCAGAGCGCGCGTTTGTGGTGAAAGCAGTCAAAGCACCTGCGCGTGGCGGTAAGCAGTTAAAGCATGTTTTTACCCACATCGAATGGCATATGACGTGCTGGATTGTCACTTGTGAATATGCGGGGAGCGATAATGAGATGACATGGGTGACAGCGGAGCAGCTGGAAAATGACATCGCACTTCCAACTGCGTTTAAGAAGGTGTATCAGAAATGTTTCCTGAATAAGACCTGATATCGCGAAAGAGAACCTTTCCGGCTAAGAAGGTGTATCCATACTCTTGGACAGTGTCCGGTATTCCGAGGGGGATACGCCTTTTTGCTTCTTAAAAATGCGGCTGAAATACAGCGGATTGTCATATCCGACGATGTTTCCGATTTCTGTCACATTGTAGTCTGTCGTCTCGAGGAGCATCTGCGCGTTGGTGATGCGTATGGATACAATGTACTGCATAGGTGTGGTGTCGGCATACTGCTTGAAGTTCCGGATGAACCAGCTCACGCTCATGCCCCTCGATGCGGCATACTCCTCAACGTTGATCTCTGTGTTGTAGTTGTCGTTAAAATACTGCATGGCCGTTTCCATTTCTGCATCCAGATAAACATTTTTAATCTTTTTTTCTGTGGTCAGCTGGCGGTGAATGGAGATGAAAAGCTGGCGCAGCAAAAGTGCCAGCATCTCCTGATAGTCCGGCTTGCGGCGCTGCAGTTCTATGATCATCTGTTTGAAAATCCTTGTGTACTCTAAGGAAGTTCCGGTATTTATGACATGCATGTCATCGGCAATGCCGTAGCTGCGGAGGACATTCTTGACGTCTTTTCCTGTGAAATGAACCCAGTATACTTCGGTCTGGTCAACTCCAAAATATTCGTATTTCTGCGGTTCCTTTGGGCGGTAGACAACCATATTTCCGGCGGGAACGACAGTGTCAACGCCCTTGTCGCCGAAATAAAAGTGTGCTTTGCCGGAAGCCACGTACAGAATCTGGAAATCTAACCGTCCCTTGGGGCGGTAGGTGGGCAGGCGTGGGTGCTGATACAGATGATAGGTGCCGCAGCTGCCCACGATGAGCGGTTTGCTCTTGTCCATGAAATCGATTAAGGAGTTGTTCAGGTATGCTGAGTTGATGAACATTTTTGTGTGCTCTCCTTTCCGGGGTAAGGCACTCATGCCACGCTGGTTTTGCTTTTATTGTATCGGTTTTACGAGGGGCTGTCAATGCTGATTATGCCACGGCACATTAAGGCATTCAGACAGGGCTTTGGCTCAGGATATATCAAAAACAGATGAGCTGGCGGTTTGTGGAGGAGTAAGTAATATAGGAAATTATTGGTCAGACGGCAGGGCGGATGCGTTCAGAAACGCAAGATATGGGTATTTTCGCGCAAACGGTAGGCAGTATTTGCTTGCATCAGGAGGGAGACGACGAGGATATCTACAAGGGACTTACATTATGGGAGCCCAATGTCAATATCTTCCGCGATCCGAGATGGGGCGCGGGCATGAGACGTTCGGCGAGGCCCCGTATCTCACAGGCAGGCTCGGTGTGCGCTATATCATGGGACTGCAGGGACACGATGAAAAGTATTTAAAGACTTTATATAATATATTTTATTATCAAAGTCAGCACGCTATATCTTATGTTTTCTGGTAAAAAATAGAAAGGCATGGAATAAATAGATTGACAATCTAACGGTTGTTAGGTATAATATTATCTAACGACTGTTAGGGAGGGCGGAAAATGAATGAAACAAAACAAAAAATATTAGATGTCGCATTAGATTTATTTTCTCAAAATGGGTTTTCTGCGGTTTCAATCAGAGACATTTGTAAGGTAGTAGATATCAAGGAAAGCTCTGTTTACTACCATTTTAAAAATAAACAGGCGATACTAGATGAACTGTTGCAACATTTTGAATCAATAGCAACTGGTTTAATGAACCAATTAGAGCAGGCATTAACGATTACACAAAAAACGATTGAGGAAAATTTATTTGAACAAACTTGTGATTGCTTTTTTGAAAAGTATCTAATGGACGAATATTGCAACAAAATTATGAGATTGCTTTCGATTGAACGTTTAAGTAATTATGAAATGCAAAAAATATATAATTACTGGATATTTGATAAACCATTAAATTTTCAAACAAAGGTATTTTCTCTGTTAATATCAATAGGAATTATCAAAACAGCAGACAGCAAATATCTAGCGGTAAAATTTTATGCACCGATTTATCTTTTTGCGCAGCAGTGGCTTTTTTGCGGAACATTGACAGATGAACATAAACAGTTTTTTCGGGGAAATGCGTATGAGCATATCAATAATTTTTTCAAGGAAATGGAGGGCATATAATATGGCGAATGTATTAGTCGTCGGTGCTAATCAAGGGATTGGTTATTATCTTGTAGAAAGATTACTGGAATTGGAAAATACAGTAACGGTGTTGGATATTCAGATTCATGCGATTGAGATATTAAAAGAAAAGTATCAAAAGACACTCCTGCCAATCATAGCAGACGCACGCAACCTTTCTGGTATTGAAAATGGTGTGTTACAGGCAATCCAAAAATTTGGAGATATTGACATTGCAATACACAATGCCTGTCTATGCACTTTTGAAAGTGAGCGTGACACAGACTATGAAATCTATCAAAATGTAATGGACATAAATTATTTTGGGGCGTTGAGATTAACAAAATCAGTTCTTCCACATATGCGCAAAGCCAAAAAGGGACGTATTATATTTACAAGTTCGGGGGTAGGCGTTACTGGACTTGCAAACATTTCTCCGTATGCCGCTTCAAAAGGAGCAATAGAATCATTGGCTAAATGTCTGCAAATAGAAAATGAGGAATACGGGATTACCTTTCATTTGTTTCATCCGCCATTGACAGATACAAAATCAGCATCGGGAATTTCAGTTCCAAAAGAATTTATGGCAAAGGCGAAAGAAGTTGGATATGGGCTGGCTAACCGCATATGGTTAAAAAGATTTGTGATTTGCCACTCTACAATCCAGACAGTGCAAATGAAGTTTTGCTACAGACATCCCCTTTTCATTGGAAAAATGATGACTAGGGCAGCCAAAAGAGCCATCGAATCAGAAAAAGGTGAAGGGCGCAATGAAAAGATATAAAATTGCAGCAATACTTATTTTTATACATGGTTTTGTAGAAATATGTGCTGGTTTAGGCTTTATTCCCCTTTGGCTTTCAGATTTTGACACGTCTGCTATGGAGCAATATTTTGTGTTTATTGTTCCCTATTTACAAGAAAATATTCATCTAATGAGTATTTTGGGTATGATTTACGGAAGTGTCCGGTTAGTTGGCGCAGTAGGATTGTGCAAAAATAGAATGTGGGGATTCGTCATTTCTGTAATAAATTGCATTACAACAATGGTGTTGATGATATTTATGCTACCAGCAGGAATTATGGACGGAATATTTTCTTGTAGTTCGTTACTTCTCATAATGACAGGATATTTTGGAAATAGACAAATCAATGAATAAAAAATTGTAACAGTAAACCATGCACTGTCCTATATGGGAGAGAGGGGGAATTTTCTATGATTTGCACAGAAGTATACAAGGAGCATATCGAATATACATTTAATGCCTTTTGCAGAGCAGTCATACGCTATGCGGCTATCAACGCATGGCGTGACAGGGATAAGCGGCGGCAAAGGGAAATATCTTTTGAATACCTTACGGAAGAAAAGTTTTATCCATTCTGTACGTCAGACACTTATTTCATAGACACCTACAAGCAATACCCGGTTATGATGTGTGGTCAGAGGGTTATCCTCACAAAGGGGGATTAGAAAGAAATCTTCTCTCCCTTTTGGTAAATCCGCAAGCTGTCCGTGGAGGGAGGGCAAAGAGAAAAACTGCCATGTTTCCTTCTTTTGGGCGCAAAAAAAGACGCATGGTTTATAATTTACCCTTCCATGCGTCTTTACGCTGTTTTGTTAATTATGCTAACTGCATAATCTCGGCTTCAAGTTCTTTTGCGTCTTCCAATGTTAATTTTGGAAAAAAACTTGGTATTTCTTCTACCGAAATTCTCCCATTTTTTAGCATTATCTTTGCATTTTCCCTTGCTTCGTCTGCACGTTCACTCTTGATAAACGATTTCATTATCTGTGCTTCATCAAATAAACTCATCATAATCGTCACAACCTCCTTTTCCCTGTCAAGCAAATATTCTTTTAAAACATTCCTGTCCTTGCATATGCGAATTGTTTCAGTAACCGCCTTTTGTGTCATTCCATACTGTTTTGTCTGTTCGTTAAAAACTTTACAGAAAATGATGTACTGATTGATGATATCATCTGTTTCGCTTTCATAGATAACCTTTGCTTTTACTTCGATGTCAATATCCGCACCTTCAAAAAATTCTTTTGATAAAAATATTTTATCGGGTTTCCGTCCTTTGTTTCCTGTAAAAATCACATAGAGTTCGGGCTTCGGCATTTTCACCTTCTTGCTTTTGTAATAGTTTTGGCTGGTACGCCACAAATATTCGTGATAACTTTGCGCCAAATACAGCAAAACTCTTACTAAAATATTCATTGTCCATGTAGACTGTGCTTCTATGAGAATCATCAGCTTATTATTAACAATAAAGCCTAAGTTATTATACAGATTGTCGGTCAGTACATTTTCTATTGTTACATCAGTTAGGGAATCCTCTGTCGCTGTGGTGTCCTCTGGGTGGAGCGTTTTATACAGCTTTAGCAGATAACTCTTGTTTTGAAAAAGGTCAAGGAATACGCTGTTTTTTGCGGTACGCTTTGCCGTGTGACGTGTCACATTGACTTCCTCTAGCTGTTTTGTATCGTTCTGCACTTTCACACCTCAATTTCTTAAAATCCGTGGCACAAGATATAATATAACCTACTCCTGCCACACTTCAATTATACAAAAAAAGCCCTGTATTTACAATGAAATTCATATGAATTTTTCATACGTTAAATTTCCTTGTCAACCGCTTGCAAGTTTACCATAGCAACTATTTGATTCTGCATATCCTCGACAGTTTCTATTCTAATTCTGCCTATATATTTTCTTGTCATTTCAAAATCTATATCGGGAAACAATCTTTCACAAAAACTATTGGTTTCGGGAGATGCCCCCATTAAAGCTGTTACAAGCAAATTAGTGTCAAACTGTTCTAACACTTCTTTCAGTTCCTTTTCAGAAATTGTTGAAATCTGCTCAAAATCCGTTATCTTCTGCGGCGGTATCTTTGGTTCTAATATGTCATTTATCGTGATATCATATAATTTAGAAATTTTCAATAAAATTTCTAAGTCGGGAATAGTCGTTCCTGTTTCCCATTTTGATATTGCCTGCCTTGATATACCTAATTCTTTTGCCAAATCATCTTGTGTTAAGTTGTTGCTTTTACGCAGAAACTGTAAGTATTTCGATATAATATTCATATTCATAAAAATCGCCCTCCTTATTAGCATTATAAGGTATATGGCAATAAGAATAAAGAATTTAGTAAGTGCTAAAAAGCAATTGCCAGTTGCGCGTTATTTTATAATTCCGCCTCCCTCCGTTTAGTCCTTAAGGATGGACGGTTTATGGATGTGGAACCAGATATACAGGTACGTGTGCGGATGATTAACATAAATTATGGGAAGAACAAGGAATTGATGGAAGCATGCAGGCCACTTGTGGATTATGCATGGTTTGATGCAGATCAGGTATCAATGTCATTAAGTTAAGCCGAAAGAGAACAGTGCACCTTGACACAATAGTACAAAATATCATCCCCCAAATGCCAGATGGAATAACAACAAAAGCCCCTATTAATGACTCGCAAAGTCAAAAAGAATTTTAGACATGCCAAAAAAGCAGATTTACATCTGCCTGAAAAACTGTATAATGAAAGGTGTACCTGTTTTTATGATGCCCGGTAAATAAAATACCGCGGCTTTCGGAAATGGGCTGTAGCCAGCCGTGGGTACTGCCGTTCATTCCGTATTGGTATCAATTCTTTCTGAAGCAGGGACATCACATCTATGGGGTCTTTTTCTGGCCGGAGAAAGACCCTGCATATATGCGCGGCAACACTAAAGTTTACTTTATATTCATGTTTATACTCATGTTCTGTCTCCTTTTGGGAAACTACTGTATGGCTGACCAGGGTTTCTGTTATGTTATAAGCAATAAGTTTCGCCCATATCTCCTGTTTGATGTATTCTGGTTTATATGCGTGGAAGTTACTCAGGCCAATCGTGTATTTGAGCTTGCGGAATGAAGTTTCAATGCCCCTTATGCCGACATTTTTTTAATGCCGATATGTTCATAAAAGCCGAATTATTGC
>CAMWTP010000021.1 GCA_947177165.1 uncultured Lachnospiraceae bacterium | reverse complement strand
CCCCTCAAGATTGAGGGGCTGGGGGAGTTGATGTGTCGAAGACACTTTTTTATGTGTGTTCTCATATTTTTCGGTATAATCATCATGTAGCTTCTTTAATTGTTCCATTAAAGGAGTATCATTTGGAACCTTGCCTCGCCGGAGGCGTCCATAGAGTTTATTATAGGACTTCGTAAATTCCTGATAGATTGCGTGTTGGAACAGTTTTTCTTTATAAGTTTTTCTTACACCGACTTCACTGCAGGTTGCGGAGGTATTTTTATAAATACGGCTGCAATACATCTGATCAGAGGAGTGTTTTGCCTGAAAATATCCATTACATAATTTACATTTCCTAATCACCATTTCACCTGACATCATAATAGACAGTCCAATATGAAGGAATTGTGCAAACGATGTGATATGATAATCCTGCGTATCTGTATCCAGTAGTATTTTTGAAAAAAATTCAAAATAAGAACTCCATGCAGGGGTGTCATTATCAAAAATATTTTTTAGATAATCCTCACTAATTGGAAAATCAAAAACGTCCATATAAAAATCAGACTTATTCAGCATTTTACAGTATGAATGGTATAATGCTGCCGAAGCAGTGCTTTGTATAGAAGCGTTGTCGGTATATGGTTCAATAAATACGGATTGGGTATATTCCCTTGCTTGTTCATAGGAAGATTTTAAATGTAGCAGTTCTTGTAAGAGAACTGTTATTTTGGCTGAAAAATGTGATACAGTTTCTTCATACGAACAGGATTTGGATTGTGAGCACAAGTTTCAATTCCTGTCTTAAAGATAAGCAGGAGGAACTTATAGCAAAGCGTGAGTATTTTTCAGAAAAGGAAGAGATATGCAGGGAAAGGATATAGAACACAGCCGTCAGAGAAAAACACAGTATCAAGCATTTTCGGAAAAGAATAGGCAGTAATAACTTGTTAGTTTTATGCAAATTTAAGATGAATCTAAATGACAATTTGGATATTTTGTAGTAAAATTAATTTGGAAAAATATGCAAGGAGGTTATCCGATGATTGACAACAAGAAGGAACAAGAGAGAGATGAGCTTCACCGTACCATATGGAATATGGCAAATGACCTTAGAGGCAGCGTAGACGGTTGGGATTTCAAACAGTATGTGTTGGGTATGTTGTTTTATAGATATATTTCTGAGAATTTTGTTAAATTTGTAAATGCAGGAGAATTTGAAGCAGGCAATGGAGATTTTGATTATGTAAAGTTAGATGACGAAGAGGCAGAGGAAGCAAGGGAGGACTTGGTGCAGTCAAAGGGATATTTTATTTTGCCCAGTCAATTATTTTGTAATGTAAAAGAGAAAGCACCAAACAATGAAAATCTGAATGAAACGCTGGAAAGCGTGTTTAGGAATATAGAAGGTTCTGCACAGGGACATGATAGTGAGGACGACTTCAAGGGATTATTTGATGATATTGATGTAAATAGTAATAAATTGGGTGGCACTGTAGCTAAGAGAAATGAGAAACTGGTTAAGCTTCTGAATGGTGTTGCGGATATGAAGTTAGGGGATTATCAGGATAATACCATTGATGCATTTGGCGATGCTTATGAGTTTTTGATGGGAATGTATGCTTCTAATGCAGGAAAGAGTGGCGGAGAGTATTATACGCCACAGGAAGTTTCAGAACTTCTGACAAGAATCACTGTATTGGGAAAGAAAGAAGTAAATAAAGTTTATGATCCGGCTTGTGGAAGTGGATCGCTTTTGCTGAAATTTGCAAAAGTTTTGGGAAAAGAAAATGTGCGTCAGGGATTTTTTGGACAGGAAATCAATATTACTACATATAATCTTTGTCGTATCAATATGTTTCTGCATGATATAGGGTATGAGAAATTCAGTATTGGACATGGAGATACTTTGACAGAGCCTTTGCATTGGGATGATGAGCCGTTTGAGGCAATCGTTTCCAATCCACCATATTCTATCAAATGGGAGAGCGATGATAACCCTATTCTTATTAATGACGAGCGTTTTTCACCCGCTGGTGTGCTTGCGCCGAAATCAAAAGCGGACTTAGCGTTTATTATGCATTCCTTGTCATGGCTTGCGACAAATGGAACAGCAGCTATCGTATGTTTTCCCGGTGTCATGTATCGTGGCGGTGCGGAGCAGAAAATCCGTAAATATTTGATAGACAATAACTATGTGGAATGTGTGATACAGCTTCCAGATAATCTTTTCTTTGGGACAAGCATTGCTACCTGTATTATGGTGTTGAAAAAGAACAAGGTGGAAAACAGTACATTATTCATTGATGCTTCTAAGGAATGTGTGAAAATTACAAATAATAATAAGCTGACTGAGGAAAACATTCAAAATATTTTGGCGGCATATGAGAAAAGAGAGAACAAACAATATTATGCAGCAGTAGTGGAAAATGATAATATTGCGGAGAATAGCTATAATCTTTCAGTTTCGTCCTATGTGGAGCAGGAAGATACAAGAGAAAAGATAGATATTGTGAAATTGAATGCTGAGATTAAGGAGATTGTAGCGAGGGAAGAAAAATTGCGGGCGGAGATTGATAAGATTATTGCGAAGATTGAGGAATAGATTTTGGATAGAGAAAATGAAAATAAATTATTTAGATGCAAATCACTAAATGAATTTTTGACTATGTTCTTTGGATATGGAATCAATGAACGGTTGAGTATTTTTGATGAATCTATGACTATAAAAGCAGGAAGTTTTTTATATAGAGCACGAAAAGAAGATGGAAAAACAAATTTTTATGATTCTAAACAATGGACAATGCCTCCTAACAAATATGTAAAGCAAGGTCGGTTAAATGAAGAGTATAAGCCTATTTTGTATGTAGCGTCTGACGAATATCTATGCGGACGAGAAATAGGACTCAAAGATGGAGATAAATATTATTTGGCGAGATACAAATGTGAGAAAGATTTTTCTGTAGGTACATTATTTTGTAGGCATAGTATGGTAAATACAATTTTACATCGGGTTGTTATGGCTGTGAAAACGGAAAATCTGACAGAAAACGAGCGTATTACTATACAAAAATATCATATTGGAGAAGATAAAATAAGCATACAGGAAATATTTAATGATTATTTATCTGTTTTTTATATTGACCGATTGATTAAAAATCTTTATGATGTTACGAATAAAATAGGGCGTTTGATACTTCATAATAATGAGAATGGAATTCGCTATTCTTCAGCTTTTGAACCAATAGAATTGTCCGGATGTAACACAATATTAACTTTGGACGGAGAAGAACATGGTAATTATGCTTTAACTGAGCAAGGAATTAAAAATATTAGAGTTGAGTCTGTGGAGGAAAGAATATATAAGCAAGAACATGATTTATCATTAATGATAGAAGTGTTTGCACAGGAGAGGATGAAGAAATGAGTAAGATAGATGAACTGATAAAGAAGCTTTGTCCGAATGGAGTGGAGTATATATCTTTAATAAATTTAGCAGAGGTGGGAACTGGTAGTCATAATACAAATGAAGAATTGAATGAAGGTAAATATCCTTTTTTTGTTAGATCTCAAATTCCGAGGAGATTGAATACATATGATTTTGATGAAAATTCTATTATAATAGCAGGGGATGGAGTTGGAGTAGGAAAAGTATTTCATTATGTAGAAGGCAAATATGCATTACATCAAAGAGCATACAGAATTCATGTTACATCAAGTAAATTATTGATAAGGTTTCTGTTACATTATATGAAAGCTACTTTTTTATCTTACATAGAAATGAATGCAGTTAATTCATCAGTAACCTCCATTAGAAAACCGATGTTGGAGAAATATCCTGTTCCAGTGCCTCCATTAGAGATACAGAGTGAAATAGTCCAAATTTTAGATGATTTTACAGAAGCTACAGAAAATCTTAAAAAAGAACTTGAAGGAGAAATGATAAGTCGTAGGAAGCAATATGAATATTATAGGGATAATCTACTTAAATTTGATATATCTATACCCAAAGTAAAGCTAAAGGACATTGCAACTGATATTTACAGAGGTTCAGGGATTACAAGAGAGCAAGTGACGGAGGATGGAATTCCCTGTGTGCGCTATGGAGAGATATACACAACATATAATATTTGGTTTGATGAGTGTATATCTCACACAAAAATAGAGAATGTTGCAAATCCGAAATATTTTGAGTATGGAGACATACTGTTTGCAATAACAGGCGAAAGTGTGGAAGATATAGCAAAATCTACTGCCTATATGGGGAATGATAAATGCTTAGCAGGCGGTGATATTGTTGTACTGAAACACAAACAAAATCCTAAATATTTGTCTTATGTTCTTTCTACGCGCAATGCACAACAACAAAAGAGTAAGGGAAAAATTAAAAGTAAAGTGGTACATTCCAGTGTACCTGCTATTGAGGAAATTGAGATACCATTACCTGATTTGGATGCACAAAATAGATTAGTAAATGTTTTGGATAATTTTGATGCGGTTTGTATAGACCTTAATATTGGTTTGCCGGCTGAAATTGAAGCAAGACAAAAACAATATGAGTATTATCGAGATTTGTTATTGACATTTGTTGAACGAGGCAACACAATTTTACAGACAGACAGACAGACAGACAGACAGACATTAATTAAACTTTTGCAGTATGTGTTTGGCATTGTGTATGTTAGGCTTGGAGATATAGCAACAATCACAAGAGGTGGCAATTTTCAGAAGAGAGATTTTGTTACCAATGGTTTTCCATGCATTCATTACGGGCAAATATATACAAGCTATGGTATTTATGCGGATAAGACCATCACGAACATATCAGAAGATGCAGCGGGGAAGTCAAAAAAAGCAGTGAAAAATGATATTATTATGGCAGTTACAAGTGAAAATATAGACGATGTGTGTAAATGTGTTGCATGGCTGGGAGAGCACCAGATTGCAGTTAGTGGACATACGGCTATTATACATCATGAACAAAATCCAAAGTTTTTAGCATATTATTTTCACGCTCAAGATTTCATAAAACAAAAGAAAAAATTAGCGCATGGAACAAAAGTGATTGAGGTTACACCGGATAAGTTGAATGATATTATTGTTCCGTTACCAAGCAGGGAAGAACAAGAACACATTGTATCAGTCTTAGATCGTTTTGATTTTTTGTTTAACGATCTTTCCAATGGACTTCCGGCAGAAATCGAAGCAAGACAAAAACAATACGAATATTATCGTGACATGTTATTAACTTTTAAGGAGTTGGGGTAATGAGTACATTTAACATGGTTGCTTCCATGAATGAAAGTACAGTAGTATCTGAATATATACCGGAAAGCAGACGTTTTGACAGTTATCAGAGTGAAGCAGATTTGGAGAAAGAGTTTATTCGTATGCTTGTAGAACAAGGGTATGAATATCTGCAAATCCATACAGAGGCAGATCTGATTGTGAATCTTCGTAAAAAGATAGAACAGCTTAATTCCTACAACTTTACAGATACAGAATGGGAACGCTTTTTTCATAAATACATAGCCAACGCCAATGAAGGAATTGTAGAAAAGACACGCACCATTCAGGAGGATGCGGTAAAGAATATGGAGCGTGACGATGGAAGTACGAAGAACATCACACTTATAGACAAGAAGAATATCCACAACAACCGCCTGCAGGTGATTAATCAATATGAAGCGTCACAGAAAGATGATGCCTATCCTGCGGATAGGCAGGCAAGGTTCAATAATCGGTACGATGTGACAATTCTTGTAAATGGTTTTCCACTCATTCATGTAGAACTGAAGCGCAGGGGTGTTGCAATTCGTGAAGCGTTCAACCAGATTAACCGTTACCAGCGTGATAGTTTTTGGGCAGGAAGCGGACTATATGAATATGTGCAAATATTTGTTATTTCAAACGGAACACACACAAAGTACTATTCCAATACTACTCGTTCTGCCCATATTAGAGAGCAGGAAAAGAACACAAATAGAGGCAAAAAGACCAGCAATAGTTTTGAGTTCACTTCTTTTTGGGCGGATGCAAATAATAGAATCATTTCTGACCTTGTAGACTTTACAAAAACTTTTTTGTCAAAACATACAATTCTAAATGTATTGACAAAATATTGTGTATTTACTTCGGAGGAATTACTGCTTGTTATGCGCCCGTATCAGATTGCTGCTACAGAGAAAATATTGAATCGTATTGAAATTGCGACGAATTATAAGAAATTGGGAACGCTTGAGGCGGGCGGATATATTTGGCATACAACCGGAAGTGGTAAAACTTTAACATCGTTTAAGACCGCGCAGTTGGCAAGTCAGCTTGACTTTGTGGACAAAGTGCTTTTTGTTGTTGACCGCAAAGACCTTGATTATCAGACCATGAAAGAATATGACCGTTTTCAAAAAGGTGCTGCCAACAGTAACACATCAACAGCCATTTTGAAGAAACAATTAGAGGATGATGACGCCAAAATTATCATTACCACAATTCAAAAACTGGATCACTTTATCAGAAAAAATAAAGGACACGAGGTATTTGGCAGGCATATTGTCCTAGTATTTGATGAGTGTCATCGTTCTCAGTTTGGAGATATGCATACTGCCATTACCAAGAATTTTAAGAACTATCATATTTTTGGTTTTACAGGAACACCAATCTTTGCTGATAATGCTGGAAGTGGAAAGAATGCTGATTTACGCACGACACCACAGGCATTTGGCGATAAACTTCATACATATACAATTGTAGATGCAATCAATGATGAAAATGTATTGCCGTTTCGTATTGATTATATTAAGACAATTAAGGAAAATGAAGCTTCGCATCATAAGGAAAAAGGACACGATAAGCAGGTATCAGCTATTGACACAGAGAAGGCACTTTTAGAGCCAAAGCGAATTGCCAAGATTGTAACATATATTTTAGAACATTTTGACCAAAAGACAAAGAGAAATAGGGAAAGTTTTGACTTTTCTAAATTGATGAACGTGCAGGAGGTAGCAAGCAGTCAGGCAAAGAATAGGGACAAGGTAGAAGAAATAAAAGAGTCTGTCCGCATGAAGGGCTTTAATTCCATATTCGCAGTGAGTTCTATAGATGCAGCAAAATCATATTACACAGAATTTAAGAGGCAGATGGATAAGCTGACACAAGCTGCACCTGCAGGACAACCGCATAAATTGAGAGTGGCAACGATATATAACTATGGGGTTAATGAATCAGAAAATGATGATTTTGTAGAAGATGAAAATTCAGAAAATACAGACGGACTTGATAAAAGTTCCAGAGATTTTCTTGAAATGGCGATTGATGATTATAACAAGATTTTCAAAACCAATTATGATACATCAAGCGATAAATTCCAAAATTATTATAAAGATGTTTCTCTTAGGATGAAAAACAGGGAAATTGATATTTTGATTGTAGTCAATATGTTTCTTACAGGATTTGATGCAACGACTTTGAATACATTGTGGGTGGACAAGAATTTGAAATATCATGGATTGCTACAGGCATTTTCGCGGACAAACCGTATTCTTAATTCTGTAAAGACATTTGGCAATATCGTATGTTTCCGTAATCTGGAGGAAGAAACAAATAATGCGATTGCACTTTTTGGGGATAAAGAGGCTGGGAGTGTCGTCCTTTTAAAGAATTTTGAGAGCTACTATAATGGATATGATGAGAATGGAAAGCATTTTGACGGTTATGTGGAATTAATAGACAAGCTAAATACTCTTTTTCCATTGGGAGTATCGTTTGAAGGGGAAAAGGCAGAGAAAGAGTTTATTATGCTTTATGGAGCAATTCTCAGAATGAAGAATATTCTTTCCACCTTTGATAATTTTGAGGGAAAGGAAATTTTGTCTGAAAGGAATTTTCAGGATTACCAGAGCGAGTATATTGACCTTTATCAGAAATATAAATCAAAATCAAATGAAAAGAAAGAAAATATCAATGATGATGTGGTGTTTGAAATTGAGCTTGTGAAACAGGTGGAAATAAATATTGACTATATTCTTATGCTTGTTAAGAAGTATCAGCAGGAGGGTAACCAGAATAAAGAGATTGTTGTAACGATTGAAAAGGCGGTTAATTCCAGTATGAATCTGCGCAGTAAAATGGAATTAATCAGGAATTTTCTGTCAAGAATTAATGCGCAGACCGAGGTAGATGGGGACTGGAAGAATTTCGTGGATGAGCAAAGAGAGAATGAGCTTGCTGTTATTATCAATGAAGAAAAGCTAAAGGTAGAAGAAACACATAAATTTATAGACAATTCGTTTCGGGATGGTGTGTTGAAAACAACAGGAACAGATATTGATGTTATTATGCCTGCGGTATCTCGCTTTGGTGGAGGTAACAGGGCAGAGAAGAAGAAAAGGGTTATTGACAGGCTGATGGCATATTATGAGAAATATGTGGAACTTGTAAGTACGAGATAGGGGGATGGATATGTGCCAGGAAGAAGGCGGTTATTATGCAATAAAAGGGTTTTTGTATCAGTATGATAAGGCTATTTTAGAAATATTGTCGAGAAATGAAGGAGTACCGGTATATATAGAACGGATTCAGGATATAGATTGTGAGAACTATGTTCTTCAAGTTAAGCATAAGGAAGCAGCAGATTATTCGGCATCAAAAATAAGGGAACCAATTATAAAATTGCTTGATACATTTGTGTATGATATGTCAAAGAAGTTCTGTTTATATGCTTATTTTAGAAATCAAAAACCGCATAGTATAAAATTTAAAACTGTTCAAGAACTAAAAGATATATTGAAGTATAGGGATAAGGAAAAAACCGAAAATTTGCAGGGCAAATATACAAACGAACAAATGGAATCATTTATTAAGAATTTCACGCTACAATTTGCTGAAAATTATGAGAAACAATTTGAAGACGTCCTTAAAATGATTTGTGAAAAAATGAAAGTAGAGAAGGATGAAGCATGGATTTACCATGCAATTATATGTGACAAATTATTTAAGGTGGCATTGGAGAGTGAAGATGATAAGCGTTGTATTACATATGAGGAAATCAAGAAATATGTGGATAAATGTAAAACAATTACTTTTGAAAGTAAATATAGAAATATAGTTGGAAGAGATAAATTCCTGAAAACTATCAAAAGAAAATATTTCACATTTAATAAACCTAACATTAATAGATTTGAAAGGTTATTTATGATTGAATGTAATGAAATAGAGGATGGTACTATTGTACGGTATATCATAGATGCTTTGAAAACCAAATATTATAGGGCAGGAAAATCACCAGCACCATATATTTGTTTTAGGGGCTTGAATAAGAAAGTCCTAAATGAAGTAAAAATTGGAATGGTTGATGATGAACAAGTATTTTCGGATGGAACATATTTTGACGGTGACATTTTTAGAAGTGATAAGTTGGTGAATGACAAGAATGTTACCATTAAGTTTGTATCAGAGGAGAATGTTGAAAACTTAAAAGTGAAATTTAAAGAAGTATATGATTTTTATTTAAGTTCTCAAACAACAATATTTGAAGATATATATAAAATTAAAATACAGGTAGAGAACTTAGACGAGATAAAGGTATTAATATCATAGATTGGGAGGAACAAAAATGTCAGAAAAGGGTGAAGTAGTATCCGTAATGCCGGATAAAATCAGAGTACAAGTAAAGGATATAGAGGATTTTAATGATACTGGAGAAAAATTTTCGGTTGGATCTTACATTAGAGTTTCAGATTTAGAAGATTGTGCCATAATTGCAATGGTAGAAAATTTTTCAATAGAGCAAATAGGAGAAGGCGATAGAAAATATATTCTTGAGGCAGTTCCTATTGGATTCTTGGACAATGACAAAAAATTTTTGAGGGGTGGAAATAATATAGCGATTCCGCCTTCTGGTGCAGAACCTGCGCACAGCAATGAGATACAAGCGATATTTCATCAAATTGATGTGGATAAAAGATTCTGCTTTTCAAAATTGTTACAGGATACAAAGATTGAAGTACCTGTAGATGGTGATCGATTTTTTAATAAGCATTTTGCCATAGTAGGTTCTACTGGCTCAGGTAAATCACATACAGTTGCTAAAATTTTGCAAGAAGCAACACAAATGCGTAGTGGAAACTACAAGGGGTTAAATAATTCTCATATTGTTATTTTTGATATTCATTCAGAATATAAAAATGCCTTTCCAAACAGTAACTATATGGATGTTTCTAACCTAAAACTTCCATATTGGCTAATGAATGGGGAAGAATTGGAGGAAATATTTGTTGAGACAGGAGAAAATCAAGCGTATAATCAAATCAATTTGCTTAGAAGATTGATAACAAGAAATAAGCAAATAAAAAATGCAAATGATGAAGATATTTCATTTGATACTCCAGTAAGATTTTCAATTAAAGAGGTTTTAAATGCAATTATCAACTTGAGCAAAGAAACAAGAGATTATAAGGAGCCTGATAAAATAAGGATAAAAGATAATCCTAAAACATATAAGACGGACGATGATAAATTTGATGAATATTTTTCTGACATATTTCAGTATGATGAACAGAAAAATAGTTCAGTTAGTAAAGGGATATATAATGATGGTTCATTAGAAAAGTTTATATCTAGGATTCGGAATAAGATAATGGATAAAAGATTTGATTTTTTATTTGGGGATAAATCAGTTGATAGTAGCTTAGAAGCAATTTTAACAAGTTTGATTGGATATACAACTAAGAACGAAAGTAATGTAACAATAATTGATTTGAGTGGGGTTCCGTTCGAGGTATTGAGTATTACGGTATCTCTTATTTCAAGAATGCTTTTTGAATGTAGTTATTATTTAAAGCAAATCAATGGAAAAGATTGTTTTGCTCCGTTATTGTTGGTATACGAGGAAGCACATAAGTATGTGCCTAAAATGAAAGATGCAAAATATAACTCTTCAAGAATTGCAATAGAAAGAATTGCCAAGGAAGGAAGAAAATATGGGATAACCTTGGCAATTGTAAGCCAAAGACCTTCCGAAATATCAGAAACTATTTTCTCGCAATGTAGCAATTTTGTTGTCATGAGACTTACTAATCCGCAAGATCAGAATTATGTGCAGCGTTTGTTGCCTGACAATATAGGGAATGTGACAAATTCGTTACCATCCTTGGGGAGCGGTCATGCGATAATAATTGGAGATTCAATAATTATGCCATCGCTTGTGAAGATTGAGCAATGTAGTCCTGAGCCGGATTCAAATGATATAGAATATTTACAAGAATGGAAAAAGCAATGGAGAGATATAGATTTTGAGAAGGTAGTGGGTAAGTATGAACAGTAGAATTGGTAACGCTGAGAAAACAAGGTATTATTGATGTTTAATGATGTTATGTCTAAAATGTAATTTAAACAAGAATTAGTTAAGGTGAGTATAGTTAGGCAGATATAAGTGATTAATATATATTATATCGTTATGCTGTAGTCAATGATGGGCATGGAAAGTAGGTGAAAAGAATGGATTTAAAAAATCAGTATGAATATGCAGTAGTTGCCATAAAGCAAGCTGTTGAAAAGAGTAGATATAGGGCTGCGAAAGTAGGTAATGCGGAACTACTCTCTCTTTACTATGGAATAGGAAAGTATGTTTCGGAAAATACAAGAAATGGTGCTTGGGGAACAGATGCGATTAAGACCATTTCGGGCAGATTAAAGTCGGAATTGATGGGAATTAGAGGCTTTTCAGAGAGCAATATTAAAAATATGCGTTTATTTTATGATGAGTGGAGTCCTTACGTAAATCGCCAGCCAATGGCTGACGATTTGGATGTGAATGGTGAAGGCTTGCTGATAGCAATTCGCCAGCCGCTGGCTGGCGATATAGATTGGAATGAATTTATATCACTGGGGTTTACGCATCATATGGAAATATTGTCAAAAACGAAGGATATTTCTGAACGTTTATTTTATATCCATGAATGTGCGGTTAGAGCTTGGGATAAGTATACTTTGAGAGAATATATTAGGTCAGGGTTGTATCACAAACAGGGAAATCTGCCGAATAACTTTTCTGCTACACTTAACGATGCAAAGTTTGCTGTAAAGGCAACAAAAGCGTTCAAGGATAACTATTTGTTGGATTTCATAAATACAGAAAATCTTGGCGAAGCAAGTGAGGACATTGATGAGCGAATAATTGAGAATCAGATTGTAAACAATATTAAAGAATTTATTGTCAGATTTGGAACAGACTTTATTTTTATGGGCAATCAATATAGAATTGAAGTAGCAGGTGAAGAAATGTTCATTGATCTTTTATTCTTTAATAGAGAACTGAATTGCCTTGTTGCGGTGGAACTGAAAACGGGTAAATTCAAACCGTCATATTTAGGTCAATTAAATACTTATCTGACAATTTTAGATGACAAGGTAAGGAAGGAACATGAAAATTCCTCGGTAGGGTTAATATTGTGTAAGGATATGAACAAAGCATTCGTGGATTATGTAATAAGGGATTATGAGAAGCCGCTGGGAGTTGCAACTTATAAAACATATAAAGATATGTCTGATGAAATGAAAAAAGCTTTGCCGGATGTGGATGATTTGAGAAAACTGTTGGTTTGTGAAGCACAGGAATAAAGGAAGATTTTGGTGAAAATGGACAATGTGGTTGATGCAATACAGGAAATGGCATTACAACTGAGAAAAATAAATGAGATTGCCTATAATCAATATAAGCCTATCGCATCTGACTTGTGCAGTAGAGTAGCATCATTAAGTGAAGTTGATTATACATTGGATAGGATGCTTGATTTTTGTGGTGATGATGCGGTTTTAGGATTATTTAAGGATATATGCAGACATTATTTTGGTATTTATCCGGAAATGATAGCATATCAGATTAATTCATATCGTGAAATATGGGACACAGAATAATCTGGCAATAAAAAATCATTTTAATGATACAGATTCAATGAATCAGCAGCATTTGTATTGGGTATTGAAGCGATAGCTTGGGTAAATCTTGAGTAATCTTGAGTAAATTTACTCAAGGTTACTCAAGATTTGTTCAAATGTTATTTGAGGTGGATATATCGCTTATAAGCAGACAATCATGTGTTTTAAGCGAGTTATGTTTTAGACGGGCTTGAATAATTGTTTTACCTGTTTTGCCTGTCCTTTGTCTTTGTGATATTGTAACTTGAATTGTATCGTTTTCACGACTTCCTTTTCTGCGTCATTGTCCAACTGATAAAACGAAGTCAATAGATTATCCGCATCGGGCATGCTGTTTGAAAATAGTTTGTTAATTGACACGGATTTGCTATAATGTGTGCATGGCAGCATTTTGGCAGCAAAAATCAGCACGACGCAATAAATGATGTAATTGAAGTAAAAATAGGCGTGTAGTGATACAGAACGTAAACAAATATAGGTAATACAAACAAAGAACACGTATAATAATCAGTAAAAAACTGGATTGTACATGGGGCGATTCTATAACATCGCCCCATGATTATTTCATTTTTATAAATGTGATTGTAACGAAACAGAAGAAATTGGTACTAACGAGTAGAAAGGAGGTTAAAAGTGCAATTGATTGAAGAGATATATGAGATGTATTCAAAAAAAGTATTTTTGTTTTTATTGAGCAAGACAAATAATGAACATCTTGCAGAAGAACTTACCCAAGAGACATTTTTTCAGGCTGTTCAGTGTATTGACCAGTTTAAGGGAAACAGCTCCGTTTTGACTTGGTTGTGTGGAATCGCTAAGAATGTCTGGTTGAAATATTTAAGAAAGCATCAGGAAATTTTATCCGTGGAGGAGAGTATCCTGGAAATTGAGGGTGAAAAAGAGATCAGTGTTCAATGGGAACAAAAAGAAATATTACAGTTGATACATGATATGAATGAGCCTGTACGTGAAGTAATGTACTTAAGACTGATTAGCAACTTATCTTTTGCTGAGATAGGTGAGATAATTGGCAAAACAGAAAATTGGACAAGAGTCACTTTTTTTAGAGGAAAACAAAAAATTGTAAAGGAGATTATGAAAGATGAATAGAGGACTTCCATGTTATATTATTTCGGATTTGTTACCGCTATATCAAGATGATATATTATCGGAACAGACGAAAAAGGATATAGAGGAACATTTTAACGAATGCGAAGATTGTAAAAAAAAGATGGATGCTATGAAAATGCAAATAGATGTTCATGCTACAAATGCTGAACTAAAAACCAATCCATTAAAAAAAGTGAAGTTTTACCAAAAAGCGCTGACTGTTCTGGGGGCAGTTATAGCTTTTGTTTTGGGCGCGTGTTATCCGATTGCCATGTTAGGGCTTGCTGTTCTCGAACGCGGAGAGATAGCCGCTTATCAAATCGAAAGAATAAAAAATCTATGGTATGTATTGGCGTTAAGGAGTTGCGTCACGGGGATTGTAGTATGTGCAGTTTATTTTTTGATCATACTACTTATGAGGAAAATGATCAGGAACTGTTAATAAATAACTTGTTATACTGGCGGTCGAAAAGACTGACCGCTCAGTATAAAGTTATGCACACAGCCGCATAAGGAAATATGCCGCTTCGCGGCTGCGGCTGTCGTGAGTATAATTTGACAGCGTATAAATGTTCATCTGCAAAGAAGATAGTCGCAGGCGTAGGGGGGCAAAGGCATAAAGGGCAATGCCTTTGCCCCTCATTCCTGACCCTTCAATAGTAACCGTCTATCCATTCCTGCCTTGGATGTCTTGAATCAGTTTTGTGGTAAATGGGGAATGAAAGTGTTATAATCAGAACCATAAGTGTAAGTTGAAAGGACAAATATCAATGAAACAAGGAAGAATTGTTGTAATAACTGGCCCGCCGGGAACTGGAAAAACCACAACATCGGCAAGAGTTGCCAAAGAATCCAGTATGGAAAAATCTGTACATATGCATACAGATGATTTCTACCATTACCTTAGGAAAGGTGCGATACCGCCTCATTTACCAGAATCGAATGAACAAAACTTGATAGTGATTGAGGCTTTTTTAGAAGCTGCAAAGTGTTATGTTCGCGGAGGATATGATGTAGTTGTTGACGGGATTATCGGTGTATGGTTTTTGGAACCATGGTTACGAACGGTTCATGATGGCTATGAGGTGCACTATATTGTTTTGAGAGCCGGCAAAGACCAGACAATGAAGCGTGCGATTGAACGTACAAAATTGGATAGACAAACAAATATTGAATTAGTGGAAACAATGTGGGAGCAATTCAATGATTTGGGACGTTATGAATCCAATGTTATAGATACGACAAACTTATCCATTGAAGAAACGGTGTCAATAATTAAAGAAAAAATAATGAAAAAATCACATTTGCTAAGAAGTGAAAATCTCCCAAAGCAGGTGCTCCAGATTATTTCGATAACCTCGGAATTGTTCAGAAATCAGATAGTTGGAATGTATTTATATGGTTCCTATGTTCTCGGAGGACTTCGTTCAAATAGCGATATAGATATTCTGGTTATTACCAAGGAGAAGATGTCAGATAATGTAAGAGAAGAATTGACAAATCAACTTTTGCTATGTTCGGGAACAGTTGGCTGTAATGAAAAACGTCCGTTAGAAGTGACAATAATTGATCAGGAAAATATTATTTTGGGTAAGGTTGCACCTAAATGTGATTACATGTATGGGGAATGGCTGCGGGAAGAAATAGAAGCAGGAAAAATTCCTCAACCGTGTTATGATGATGATATAATAATTCTATTATGGCAGGCGAGAGCACACAATGTATTATTGCAGGGAAAGAGCGCTGATACGGTTATACCTCCTGTTTCGAGGAGTGAAGTACGAAAAGCGATTCAAAATTCTTTGCCGGGGCTGATATCCAATATAAAAGGTGATGAAAGAAATGTAATATTGACCTTATCCAGAATGTGGTTCACATTGGAAACGGGGGATATATGCCCTAAAGATATCGCTGCCGAATGGGTGATTCCTAAGCTGCCGGATCAGTTTATACCACTTGTGGAACTTGCGGTAAAAGGTTATCGGGGAGAATATGCTGATGAATGGAATGAGTTGGAAAATAAAACTTTTTCATTTGTGATCTATTTGCAAAACAAACTTGAGCAAATGTTGAAGCCGCATGATTAATTTTCAATATCGTGTTATTATTGGGTTATCCATAATTCTTTTCAGGAATCCTTTCGTATCATTCGTCTTCCTGATAAAATTCTTTATTTTGTACTGACTTTGACCGCTTATACTATATCCGCCTTGCTGCATTGTGCTGTAAACCAAATAGTCATGGCGTTGACGCGACGGGATATCACTTTTGTCGTATGTATAACTGGACAGAGCAGAAAATCGATGTATAATGGAATAAATACATGTAATAAAACCGAGAAAAACAGTCAACGTACTGCAGACAATCATATTCAATAAACCGTAGATATCAGAATGATAAAATGGAGAGATATATTATGTGGAAATGTCCAAAGTGTGGGAAAGAATTTCAGAAAACAAATCAAAATCATTTTTGCGGGGAGAAGCCTAAAACAATTGAAGCGTATATTATGTGTCAGGATGAGGAAAAACAAGCAGATCTGTTTCTTGTGAGACAGGCTCTGCAGCAGGCATTGCCGGAGGCGGAGGAGCGCATTTCATGGAGCATGCCAACATATTGGAGGAATCACAATATTCTTCATTTTGCCGCGTCAAAAAAGCATATTGGCCTTTATCCTGGCCCCGCAGCAGTAACGGAATTTAGAGAAGAACTGAAAAAATACAGCGTGGATAAAGGGACGATACGCATTCCATATGGGAGCGTTGATACGGATTTGATTCAAAAGATTGCCCTGTGGTGCTGGGAAACAGGGAATCATGCGTAAAAAATTGAATGACTGCTGCAGACCATGACAGACAGCAATGTTAAAGAGAATCCCTTCCGGCTTTTTCTGGAGAGAGCAAACGGAAGAGGGGGCAAAATCATTTTATGGCGAATATTCTGGTAGTTGAAGATGAAAAAAAGATGCAGGACATCATTGTGGAGTATCTGCAAAAGGGTGGGCATACCTGTTTTGCGGCAGATGATGGCGTTGACGCGCTGATGTTATTGAAGAACAATCCGATGGATTTGATGATACTGGACATTATGATGCCGCAGCTCGACGGTTTTTCCGTGTGCCGGATAGCGCGGGAGATGAGTAATCTGCCGATTATTATGCTGACGGCCAAAAGTGATGAGGAGGACAAATTAAAAGGTTATGAATATGGCGCTGACGACTATATGACCAAGCCGTTTAGTCCAAGAGTACTGCTTGCGAAGACCAATGCGCTGCTGCGCCGTCTTTTGGCGAATCCCGCGGACACGCTCAGCGCGGGGAAGATTACGATGCTGCCGGCGGCGCATAAGGTGTTTTTGGACGGTCAGGAAATCGCTTTGACGCATAAGGAATATGAGCTGCTGCATTTCTTTATGACGAATCAGGAACAGATATTCACACGCGAGCAGCTGCTCAATCGTATCTGGGGATATGATTTCGAGGGAAACACGCGGACGGTGGATACGCATATCAAAACCCTGCGGCAGAAATTGGGCACCGAGGGAAAGCATATCGTGACGCTGATTCGCTCCGGATATAAATTTGAGGTGGCAAAATGAAGGAATGGTTCTCACTCCGCACTGTGCGCAGAAAGATCGTGGTGATTTCAAAGATTGCCGGCAGTATTTTAATTGTATTCTATGTCATTTTCACCCGGCTGCCCCTGCAGCAGGATATGGCTTTTTTGCTTTGGATTGTCTTTGTCTGTCTGCTGATACTGGCGGTGGATTATCTGTTAGGACGGTTTATCTCCGATCCAGTTTCCGGGATCTGCAAGACGGCGGAACAGATCGCGCAGCTTGATTTCTCTTCTCCCTGCAAAGTGGACGCAAAGGACGAATTTGGCGAACTTGCAAAAAATCTCAATATCATGTCCGGAAGTCTGCAGCATACACTCGAAAAACTGGAACAGGCAAATGTCCAGCTTGGGAAAGATGTGGAGCGGGAGAGACGGCTTCTGGAGGAGCGAAAGGAATTGACAGACCGTCTGTCCCACGAAATGAAGACGCCGTTGGGCGTGATCCGGGCGTATGCCGAGGGGATACAGGACGAAAACGACGAGGAAAAGAGACAGAAATACGCTGAAATTATCATATCGGAGACGGAACGGATGAGTGCGCTGATCACGGCGCTCTTAGATTTGTCCGCCCTGGAAAAGGGGGCGGCGGCACTGGTTCCGGAGCAGTTTGACTTCGTGGAATTTCTGGAGACGATAGCAGGACGTTTGCTGACAGACCTGCCCGATGCGGATTTTGAGCTGCAGTATGAGCTTCCGGAACACAAAGTTTATGTCGATACCGACAAGTCACGTATGGAGCAGGTATTAAACAATCTGATTGTCAATGCGAAAAAGAATGTGTCGCCTGGTGGCATCCTCAAATTGTCGCTGATCGAGGAAGATGGCAGGCTGCATTTTTCCATTTTTAACCAGGGCAGGCAGATACCGCCGGAAAAGCTGTCTAAGATATGGGAAAAGTTTTACCGCGATAACGATGTACAATATGGCGGTTCTGGACTGGGGCTTGCCATTGTCGCGCAGGTTCTGTCTATGCAGAATTATGAGTACGGCGTAAAAAATGTATCGGACGGGGTTGTGTTTTTCTTTTCGATTCCGATTCTGATGGAACATAGTTCCTTTGGGTGTCCGGCATGCGAGTAGGGGAGAAGAGCATTCCCCTGCTCGATTTTTTTTCACACCGATTTCACAGTAAGCACACTTTGATTTCACCGCGTTTTTTTATTCTCATGACATCAGATACAGCAGAGCGCGCATTTTGCGAATTTCTGCTGCACTAATATAAAGGAGGAGAGCATATGTTTATGGGAATTGCGTGGTATTGGTGGATTGCAACTGCCGCGGCGGTTGGGATTTTGGTTCCGCTTAAAATCCGGTTTGTGAAGTGGTGGAGCAGGCGCCAGCAGGAAAAGAATGAGCGTCAGCGTGGGAAATGGGGTGATGAGGAATGATAGAAGTGAGCGGTCTGACCTTCTCCTACGGCAGAAAGAAGCAGGCTTTGCACGGGCTGAATTTCACGGTCGGTGACGGGGAAATCTTTGGATTTCTGGGGCCGAACGGATCGGGGAAATCGACTACGCAGAAGATCCTGACGGGTATCTTAAAAGGACACGGCGGTTTTGTCTCGCTTTTTGGACAGGAAATTGCATCCGTCCACACGCAGGATTTTTTTCAGAAGATAGGTGTTTTGTTTGAATTTCCTTACTTGTATACGAACCTGAGTGCGATTGATAATTTAAAGTATTTTGCGTCCTTTTACCCGTCGGGGCAGGTTCGCGATGCGTTGGAGCTGTTAGAGCAGCTGGAATTTAAGAAAGATTTTTTGAGAAAGCCGGTGTCCTCCTACTCAAAGGGGATGCGCCAGCGTGTCAGTATGGCGCGCGCCCTGATCAACAACCCGAAGCTGCTTTTTCTGGATGAGCCGACCAGCGGGCTGGACCCGTCGGGGGCGGTGCTGTTTCGCAGAATCATTGAGGAGGAGCGCAGGAAGGGGACGACCGTTTTTCTGACAACGCACAACATGGCGGACGCAGATTTGCTCTGCGACCGCGTAGCTTTTATCTCAAATGGGGCAATCGCTGCCCTGGATACACCAGGGAGGCTGAAAGAAAAAAACAGCAGTCATCAGGTGGTGGTTGTCTATCTGCGTGACGGCAAAAGGGTGGAACGGACGATTGAGGCGGCAGAACTGGAAGGCGGTCTGGGCTTTGCGCATGAGGGGATCATCAGTATTCATTCACAGGAGCCGACTCTGGAAGATATGTTTATCCAGTATACGGGGAGGGGGTTGTCCTGATGTGGAAAGGTTTTGCGCATTTATTGAAAAAGGACATTGGATTGATGGTGTCGGGGAAGTTTTTCCTGCTGGCGCTCTTGTCGCTGATTTTGTATTCCTGTTATATCAATCTGGTGTATGTGAATCTGGACCAGGGCACTTACCGCGTGTACCTTTACGATCCGCAGAAGATGTATACTGGGCAGTCCGCGTTTATCATGACAGTGAACAGCAGGCAGGAATTGGAAAACTTCTGTTCGGATGGCGTTTCTGTTGGTATCGATGTTTCGGGTGATGCGCCTGAAATCTACCTGCTTTCCTCGGGGACAGCGACAGCAGATCATTACCGGGGATTATGGGGGAGAGCGGTGTTGACAGGATTAGAAGCGGAGGAGGAGACAGAGATTGTTGGCGCATACGACAAAGAGCAAAAGAGCCGCCGCGAGATAACTGCGGAATTTCTGTTTTTTGAGTTATCAGCCGTCGGATTTCTGGGACTGGCTTCTATAGTATTCAAGGAAAAACAGATGGGCGTTATCCGTGTACATAGCGTACTGCCGGTTCATAAGGCCGCATTTATTCTGTCCAAGCTGAGTGTATTTTTTGTATCGGACCTGATTTTTGCGGTGTTATTGACATGGCTTAATGTCGGAATTGCGGACAGCTTTATGATTTTGCCCGCGATACTCGTTCAGGCAGGGATATTGTCGCTGGTTATGGCGCTAACCGGATTTTTATGCGCGGTATGGCTGCCCGATTTTAAGCAGTTCTCGCTGTTTTACCTGATTCTCGCAGTTTTTGTCACAACGCCGGTGTTTCTTGCCGGACAGACCGGCGTCGCGAGGGATTGGATTGTCTTTCACCCAATATATCATTTGTTTGCAGCGATGAAATCGGCATACTTTGGCGTGAGGACGTTTTCGGTTCTGTATTATTTTGTCTGTATAGGGTCAATCGTTTTGCTTTTTTATGCTGCGTACCGTATACTGGCGCGCGAGATGGCAAAGGAGGGATGAATGTGCATCAGTTCAGATGTCAATTAGGGTATCAGATCAAAAATATACGGGGGGACAAGCTGTGTATTGTGACGTTTCTTCTGCCTATTCTCGTAGGACTGATAATCAATATACTGCCTTCCGTGGATTTCGGGACGCTCGGTGAGGCGGTATTTGGAAGCGTGCAGAACGATTTGCCAGAGGAAGCTGTCATATGGCTGCAGGGCATTGGAAGCCTCACGGAATACGGGACGGCGGAGGAACTGAAGGAAGCGGTGGAGAATCCGTCAACACAGATGATTGGTGTCCTGCGTTGTGCAGAGGGTATCCGCACTGTGTTATCGGGTGATGAACTGGAATTGTATGAGACGATGGGAAAGACGCTGCCACAGCTTTATGAAAAACGGACAGACGGCACTATTTTTGAGGAAACAGTTATTCCAGTCTCGGCAGACTATGATGGGTTAAGAGCCCTGTTGATCGCAATTACGCTGGTTACGGCTTTGTTTATGGGATGTACGTTCAACGCCATGAATATCATCGGCGAGAAGGAGGATGGTGTCGCGCTGGTCAACCAGATCCTGCCGATGCGTGCGCGGATGTATATTCTGCAGAAACTGGCTCTGGGTTTTCTCGGTGGGACGGTCTCTGCAGTGGTCACGGCGTTTCTCTGCATAGAGGCTGGTCCTGCGCAGATTGTGCCTTTGTGCGCGCTGGTTGTTTTGTCAGCCTATATCGCGTCGCTGATCGGACTGTTTGTCGGGCGTTTCTCGTCGGGGCTGATGGTCGGAATCGTCTATATCAAGATCGTCATGATTCTGTTCCTTGCGCCGCCGATTTTATTTTATCTGCTCATTCCAGAAGATCATGTGGTCTGTCTGCTGTCCTATCTGCTGCCTTCCAGTGCTTCGTTCTACGGGCTGATGGATTTGCTGGGCGGACAGACGGATAGATTATGGATTCATCTTGTGATATTGGCAGTGCATGCGGTAGTGTTGAGCGGCAGTTATCTCTTTATTGCTGTGAGCAAAGAGTCGCGCAGATGAGCAGCAGTCATTTGACGTATGCCGCGCGGATCAGAAACGCCGCGGTGCAAAGTATGGGTCAAATTACAGTAATAAATAGAACATACTTTCTAAAAAAATATTGACAGAACTTCAACGGCATGATAGAATGCTTTTGGAACAAACGATCGATTGATTCTGTCACGCGATATTGATATAATATTATTATAGAAAGGATACGGATTTGGAAATTGGGAATAAGACACAATGGCATCCGGCTTTCTGCTCCATCATGGAGTTGGAGCTGAGTGAGAATAAGGCCGGATTGATGTATGACAGGGAGCACAATTTAAGCAGCGAACCATTACGGATTGACCTGCTGGTGATTAAGAAGAATCCTGATGAAGTTATCAAGAATGAGATAGGAGCCTTTTTTCTGGGACACAATATTATAGAGTACAAGTCGCCAGACGACAAGGTAAATATTGACACGTTTTACAAAGTGCTGTCTTACGCCTGTCTCTATAAGGCGGACACAGGTGCAGTGGACGAGATTCTTGACACGGATATCACAATTTCGCTGATACGTGAGCAGAAACCTGTAAAACTGCTGCAGCAGCTGTGTGAAAAATATCAGGTGGTACAGAGTGGAAAAGGGATCTACCGTATTGACGGGATGCTTTTTCCCATGCAGATTGTTGTGACCAGAGAACTTGACAGAGCACTGCATGTCTGGCTGAAATCGCTCACACGCAGCATGGATGTCGCACAGGCTGAGGAACTTTTAGAGAATTACGGCAGGCTGCAGGATGACGGGGATCGCGCAAAGGCAAGTGTAGTTATTAATCTGGTATCGGACATAAATAATGCAGTGTTTATACAGATTGTCAGTGGAGGTGAGCGAATGAGTGAAGAATTAAAGGAAATGATTCTGCCGGAGCTGGGGGAAGTGAAGCGGCTCCTTGCGGAGAGTAGGACAGAATTGGCGGATAGGGATGCAAAATTGGCGGATAGGGATGCAAAATTGGCGGATAAGGATGCAAAATTGGCGGATAAGGACGCAGAGATTGCAGAGTTAAAGCGTTTGCTGGCTGAAAAAGAGAGTTGATGAGAATGCAGAGTTGACAAAAGCGCGGGATAAAGGTTATACTGTTTAAAGAAGATAGCGGCTGCTAACATAAAGTAGCCGCTACTATTAAAATATTAAGTTAGTTTTTACTAACTTATAAAAGTTGTATAATAACGAAATCATATTAACGAAAGGAAACTATATGAGAGTGAATTTATGTGACGGCACAACAGACAAAGATGCCAGGATTTTATATAAAAATGAGAACTGCACTGCGTATCAGATTCAAAATGGGGAGGGAGAACTTGCAATCAAGGAGTATCAGGTATTTTCCGGCATATGGCTGTGCTATAAGGATGCGCATATTCAGAGCTTTGCCTATCCGTCCTCTTATCCGTCAGGTATGCTGGAAATCACCCACTGCCGGGAAGGACGGTTTGAGTATGACACAGGGGAGCACTTTTTCTATCTGTCAGGCGGAGACATTGCCGTGTGCAAAAGCAGAGAGGGCGGAGCAGTCGTGTACTGCCCTACCAGGCATTATCACGGCGTATCCATTATCATTGACCCCGCATGTGCACCTCCCTGTCTGTCGTGTTTTTTGGAGGATGTCAATGTCAGTCCGGCAAGGCTTTTGAACAAGTTCTGCAAAGGAGACCAGTACTTTGTCATGCGCTCAACCGCCAGGCTGGAACATATTTTTTCCGAGCTGTATTCTGTTCCAGAGGACATGCAGAAAGGCTACTTTAAAGTGAAAATATTAGAGCTTTTGATGTTCTTAAACAGCCTGGATGCAGCACTTTCCCAGACAGAGCAGCGCTCGTGTTCCCAGGCACAGGTGGAGCTTGCCAAGCATGTGTGCCAGTGGATCAGCAGCCATATGGATACCCGCATGACCATTGAGCAGCTGGCGGCGCAGTTTTTTGTGTCACCGGCGCAGCTGCGAAAATGTTTCTACAGTGTGTACGGGGAATCGATCTATGCATATATCCGGGCATATAAAATGCGGTCGGCGGCGCATTGCCTGAATACGTCGCACCAGACGATCGCGGAGATTGCCGGGGCTTTTGGATATGACAACAGCAGCAAGTTCTCGAAGGCATTCAGGGACGTGATGGGAGTGTCGCCGACGGAATACAGACAGCGTATCACAGAGCAAAATATCATTTTGGAGCAGGAAAGAGAATGTTTGGAGTGGAGCAGCTGACAGAAGTTCGCTATAATCTTCTTCGTAGTTAGAGTTAACTAACAAATGTAAGGAAGGATTACTATGAAAAGAAATCTGCTTACCGCTGTCCTGGCGGTAGTTTTGCTTGCTTTGTCATTTGTGTCTCTGTTTATCGGTGTTTTGGACGTGAATGTGTCAGGTCTGGCAGGCGGTGACACAGAACAGTGGGAAATTTTTCTGATTTCCCGTCTGCCGCGCCTGCTTGCAATCTTGTGCACCGGCGTCGGGATGAGTGTTGCCGGGCTCATCATGCAGCAGCTCTGTATGAACAAGTTTGTGTCTCCCACAACGGGCGCCACAATCTCGTCGGCACAGTTTGGCATCTTGCTGGCACTGCTCTTTATGCCGGCTTCAACCCTGTGGGGGCGCGCGATTTTCGCGTTTATCTTTGCGGTTCTGGGAACTTGGATTTTCGTGTGGTTTATCCAGCGCATTCCGTTCAAAGACATCATAATGGTGCCGCTCGTGGGAATTATGTTCGGCAATGTGATAGGAGGAATCACAAATTATCTCGCCTATAAATATGACATGACACAAGCGTTGTCCTCGTGGCTGGTGGGGCATTTTTCTCTGGTGCTCCGGGGGCGCTATGAGATTGTGTATCTGGTTGTCCCCCTGGTAGCGCTGGCATTTGTGTTTGCCAATCACTTTAATATCGTGGGCATGGGAAAGGATTTCTCTACGAATCTCGGTGTCCCCTACAATGTGATTCTGTTTATGGGACTCAGCATTGCTGCCATGATTACGGCTTCTGTAGTGGTCGTGGTCGGCTCGATTTCTTATATCGGGTTGATTGTTCCGAATGTGGTGGCGATGTTCAAAGGCGATAAAATCCGCGGGACACTCGTCGATACGGCTTTATTTGGCGCGATTTTTGTCCTGGCGTGTGACATGATCGGACGTATCGTGATCGCGCCGTATGAGCTGCCGATTGAATTGATCATAGGCATTATAGGCAGTATTGTGTTTATCGGACTGCTGATATACCGACTGAAGCACGGCCGCAGGGCGGTCAGGCTTGGCGCAGCCGGAAACAGCAGCTGTAGTATTGCCGCGGATGCCGCCGGAGGTGAGCGATGAAGACAAATTCCCGACGCTGTTCAAACAGATTCAAACTGATTGTCATGGCGGTGCTTGTTCTGATCTGCGCCGCGGCATATATGTTTGTCTCTGTCAAATTTGGAAACCCGAAGCTGTTTCGGTATGCCATGAAAATACGGACACCCAAATTAATTGTGATGCTGATCACCGCGTTTGCCATAGGCGGCGCATCGATTGTGTTTCAGTCCATCATCAACAACACAATTGTGACACCCTGCCTTTTGGGGATGAATGCGCTCTACACACTGATACACACGGTTGTATATTTTTTTGCGGGATCTGCCAGCATTTTTGCGGTGAATGCGAACGCGTCATTTCTGATGGACCTTCTGCTGATGGGAGTGACGGCAACGTTTATCTACAGTTATCTCTTCAAGAAAACGAACCATAATGTGCTGTATGTGCTGCTGATCGGCACTGTGCTGACTTCGTTTTTTTCCAGTATTCAGACGACGCTGACGCGGATTATGGACCCGAATGAATACGACACACTGCTCAGCACGCTGGTTGCAAGTTTCAGTAATATCAACACGGAGATCATTGTGCTCTCGGTGGTCATACTTGCGGTTCTGATGTTTGTACTGCGCAAAGATCTGGCACTGCTGGACGTTCTGACACTCGGCAAAGACCAGGCGACCAATCTGGGCGTGGATTACGATGGGAGCATCCGGCGCCTGCTTCTCGGTGTGACGATCTGTATTGCAGTCGCGACAGCGATGGTTGGCCCGATTTCCTTTTTAGGGCTGATTATCGCGAACTTGTCAAGGCAGCTTTTAAAGACATACAGACATACCCAGCTTGTGCTTGGCGCGACACTGTTTGGCATGATTGTCCTGATTGGCGGACAGTGCATTGTGGAACGCATTTTTGTTTATTCCGTTCCGATCAGTGTGTTTATATCCGTGGGAGGCGGAATTTACTTCTTATATCTGCTGTTGAAAAGTGGGAGGGGATGACAATTGAAAATCAATCGATTACTGAAAAAATATGACGGAAAGCCCGTGGTGGATGAAGTGAGCTTTGAGATACCAAAGGGAAAGGTCCTGTCCCTGATTGGTCCAAACGGTGCGGGAAAATCCACAGTCATGGGTATGATATCGCGGCTGATTGCCAGAGATGGAGGCAGTGTGGACTTTGAGGGTTCGGATATCTCCAAGTGGAAAAGCAAGGAACTCTCGAAACGGCTGGCCATACTGACACAGAGCAACAACATTCAGATGAAACTGACGGTGGAGGAACTGGTGGCTTTCGGGCGTTTTCCCTATTCGGGAGGGCGGATCACCAGTGAGGACAGAGCGATCATAGAGCGCGCCATAGCGTATATGGAGCTGGAGCCGTTCCGTGACCGGTTTATCGACGAACTGTCCGGCGGGCAGAGACAGAGGGCTTATATCGCTATGGTCATTGCACAGGATACGGAGTATGTGCTGCTGGATGAACCTACCAATAATCTGGATATTTATCATGCGACGAATATGATGAAAATCGTGCGCAGACTCTGCGATGAGCTGAACAAGACGGTGATACTGGTGCTGCATGAAATTAACTATGCGGCATTCTATTCCGATTATATCTGCGCTTTTAAGAACGGAAAAATCATAAAATATGGGACAGTGCGGGAGGTGATGACAAAAGAAAACCTGTCCGAAATCTACGATGTGGATTTTGAGATTATGGAAATAGAGGGAAAGCCGCTGTCCATCTATTATTGACGCTCCGTTTAAAATAGAAAATAAAAGATAGAAGAACATATCAAATACAATCAATAGAATGAAGGAGTATTTATCATGAAAAAATTGAATTCGATTATACTGACTGCGGTTATGGTGTCTGCGCTTACCGCGTGCGGCAGTGTTTCCAATAACAGCAGCGCTGCAAATAATGCTGTGGACGAAATTGTCAGCAGTTCTGGGAGTGAGATTTCCGAAAGTGAGACTTCTGAAAGTGAGATTTCCGGTAGCAGCAGCGAAGCCGAGAAACCGGAAACCATCACGGTAACATGTCTGAATGGAGCCGGTGAGACGGTGCAGGTTGAGGTTCCGTACGACCCGCAGCGCATTGCGGTTGTCGATATGGCTATGCTCGATATCATCGACAACCTGGGACTTGGAGATCGCGTGGTCGGTTCTTCCACGACAGCGCTTGACTATCTGCAGAGCTATGTGACGGACGATTCCATCGTAAATCTTGGCAGTATCAAGGAGGCAGACATGGAGGCGCTGATGGAGTGTGAGCCGGAAATCATCTTTATGGGCGGACGTATGTCTGACAGTTATGACGCATTTTGTGAGATTGCGCCGGTGATCCGTCTGACAGCAGACACGGAGCTGGGCGTTTTGGAGAGTACCCGCCAAAATGCGGGAACGATTGCTTCCATATTTGGCAAAGAGGATGAGGTGGACGCAAAGTTTGCGGACTTTGATGATCGCATCACGGCGCTGCGGGAAGTGGCTGCGGGCAAGACTGCGGTTGTCGGCATGTGCACCAGCGGCAGCTTTAATGTGGTAGGTGACAGCGGACGCTGTTCTGTCATCGGTGTTGAGGTTGGATTTGAAAATCTTTGCAATGACATCTCCTCATCTGGAAACAGCGGCGGACATGGCAGCAGTGACAGCACCGATAGTGAGAGCAGCGAAAAAGAAAGCGGAAGCAACAGCAGCAATCACGGAACGGAGTCTTCCTTTGAACTGATCGTGTCTCTTGCGCCGGATTATATCTTTGTCATGGACCGCGATGCGGCAATCGGCACAAACGGTGCGCAGCTGGCGAAGGAAGTCATGGAAAATGAGCTTATCATGAGTACAGACGCATACAAAAACGGCAATTTGGTAATCCTGGAGCATCCGGGAATCTGGTACACTGCGGAGGGCGGAATCACTTCCTTTGGAATTATGCTTTCAGATCTTGAGAGTGCATTGTCGATTGCAGAATAGTGCGTTTCGAGAGCGTGCTGGATGTTACAATTATTATTAGAAGCCCCTATTGCAAGGCAAAGAGTAACCTGCAACAGGGGCTTCTCTTTTGGTGGAAAGCGAAGGGCGTGAACAGTTCTGAGTGCTGAGCTGTGTGACGATAGAGAAAATTGAAACAAAAGTTGCGCGCGTTACCTTTTTGTGATATAGTTACACTGTTTATCAGGAGGTACAGTACATGAAAGCAGCAGTCTATTTGGGACAGGAAAATGTAGCAGTCCGGGAACTGCCTGACCCTGTTTGCGGAGATGACGATGTCATTATCAAAAATATTTATTCCAGTATTTGTGGTACAGACGTGGCAGTCTACACAAAAGGGCCAAACACCGGACATCGCGTCACAGTAGGCGGGGAGTTTGGACATGAAACCGTTTCCCGCATTGTAGAAGTGGGTAAGAATGTCACGGAATTTAAGGTTGGTGAGCGCGTCTATCCCTATCCGCTCCACGCAAAGAACGATACCAGACGGGCAGGAACGATTGGCGGCTTCTCGGAATATATCCTTGTGCCGCAGGCAAAGCGCGGCCACTCGCTCTATGCTGTTCCGGAGGAAATTACGGACAGACTTGCATGTCTGATTGAGCCGTTTACAGTAGGATGCCGCGCTGCCCGCCGGGGACAGCCGCAAAAGGGCGAAAATGCTGTCGTGTTTGGCTGCGGGACGATTGGTCTCGCTGCAGCAGTGGCCTTGCAGTACTTTGGAATGGACAAGGTCATGCTCTGCGACGTATCGGATTTCCGCCTGAACATCGCAGCGCGTCTCGGATTTACGGTCTGCAATACAGAAAAGGAAAATTTCGTTGAGAGAGCAGCGGACTATTTTGGAACGGCGCCCTCCCTGACAGGCAAGGCACCGGACATCGACTGCTGGATTGATGCCGCCGGTGCGGAGAGCATTCTGGATACTTACATGCAGCAGGGCAAGATTATCAGCCGGTTTGTCGCAGTGGCGGTGAATAACAAACCGCGCCAGCTTGATCTGCTGCACATGACTTACGCACAGAAAAGCATCATTGGTTCCGGTGGATATTTTCCAGAGGATGTTCGCGACGTGATGTCGATGATGGCAAGTGGCAAGTGGGACCTGGAATCGATTATCACACAGGAGTATCCGCTGGAGAAAATCGCGGAAGCGATTCAGATGGCATCCGACCCGGACAACGCTTTTAATGTGACAATTCGGTTTTGATTTGGTATCGGATGTGATGCCCGTGGGTGTTTTAGTTTTCGCGGATGATCGACGGTCTCATAGTAGCAATAAAAAGTCTTGTACTATACTGGAATAGGCAATGCGATGTAACTCTTGACATTACATTTTGACAGATATAGAATAAAAGCTGGAAGGAGATGAAACGCTTATGCAGATTTCAAGCAGATTTACGATAGCCATTCACATGCTGGCGTGTATGGATGTATTTAAAGAGGAGTACAAGATTACCAGCGATTTTCTGGCTTCCAGCATCAATGTCAATCCAGTCATCATTCGGAAAATTTTGTCGCAGTTAAAGGATGCAGGATTAATTGAGGTGAAGCGGGGACCAGGCGGAGCGGTCATTGCAAAACCGCTCAATGAGATAACGTTTTTTGATGTATATCAGTCAGTAGACTGTATAGAGGAGAATACATTATTTCATTTCCATGAAAATCCGAACCCGGACTGTCCGGTTGGAAAAAACATCCATCGCGTACTGGATGATAAGCTGCTTAGGATTCAGGCGGCAATGGAACAGGAATTACGATCAATAACACTGGCTGACATGAATGCGGATTTGCAGAAATATCTTGGATAAACCGTTTTTTGCACGCGGATTCATAAAAGGCGCATATGATGCTCTCATTAAATGATGGGAAAGCCAGCCAGAAGCGCATTTTGGTCATCCTGAATGAGTTGGAAACGATCACACAGAGGGATTTGACAGAGCGCCTGGGAATCCAGCCTGGCTCAGCAAGCGAAATTCTTTCCAAAATGGAAAGCGCAGGATGGATTTGCCGCCCCCAGAATGAAACCGACCGCAGGACAATAGATGTCTGTCTGACAGACAGCGGCAGGGAACTTGCCGCAGAAGCTTTGACACAGCGCAGGAAACGGCACGAAGATATGTTTCCTGCCTTTCAGGAGAAGAAAAACAGCAGCTGCTGTCACTGCTGGAAACAGTCTGTGCGGATTGGCGGAACCGCTACGGCGAACATGGACATCATCATGGACACCACGGAGACAAGGACCACCATGGAGGGCATGGACATCACGGAGATGATGACCATCATGGAGGGCATGGACATCACGGAGAGGATTAGTAGGCTTACGGATTATATGGTGTGGAGCTGATATTCCACTCAAAGCTGGATTCTCTTTGATTTGGATGATTATTCAGAAGAGACATTTTGTAAGAGCGCTGGTTTATAATCGGATTGTAAGCATAAGGACATTCTGTTGATAAGAAATATTTATTGACAGGATGTCTTTTTATCAGGATCGAAAATTTGATTGTAGGAATACCCCTTTGTTTTGCGCGGAGATAAAATCATCTCAATAAATCCATATTTTTCAAGAAAAAATCACAATTAACATTTCAGAAACAAATGTTAAACAGGAAAAAGGGAATGGCTTGAAATCTTGAAGAATAGCGATTTTGCAAGGCTTTGAGCCACTTTTGATTTTTAGGAGAAATATCATAACTTATCGCAGAATGGTGTAGTTTGAAGAAAAATTGGTGTCAAAAATGGTGTACAAATCTGACTGATGTAATGATGTATTTGTGTGAAAAAACAATTTAAAATTATTGTTCACAGGAAGCACAATCTATGGAGAAGAATTATCTGATGTAGTGGCAGGCATACAAGTGTCTGTCATTTTTATATGCACACGCCGATGCAGAGGAAATGTGCCACTGAAGTGGCGCATCGGCGGCGCACGAGTAGCAGAGAAGAGCATTCTGCTACTCGATTGAAACTTTGAGATTGGATAGCAGAAACGGAGGATGAGAAAATGAGCAGAGAAAAATCAATATTTGAGCAGATGGGCGGCACTTACACAGAGATAGACGGTATTTTATATCCCAATATCCGTATTGGAGAAGAGCAAACAGAAACAATGCAGGATGTGTTTTCGGGAAAGTACGGAGATTTATGGAAAAAGTACATGAAAGAAAACCAGCCGGAAAGATATTATCATCTGGTTCATACAGGGCAGTTGAAACAAAAAGCGGCAGAAGTCAATTGTGAGCAACTGCAATCTGGAGGACGGTAAATCTTTCCGCAGGGGAATGCCGGAATTGAAGGAGATGTCACAGTTTTTCGGAGAACAGTGCAGGGAGCGGGGGCTGACACATTCGGTCAGGAATACATTCTATAATGAGGAACGGACGCAGGAACGGAAAAGTTTTGCGGAATGCCAGATGCAGAAGCATGATAAGCTGTCTTTTAAGGAAGAGATCAAGACTTATGTAAGACTGGCAATGAACAGCGCTGAAACAAAAACGCTTGAGGATGTGGTGGAGATGTTAAAGAAAATATATCTTATGGATATACGGTTAAAGGGGAATACCATTAGTTATGCCCTTCCGTACCATGCGGGTAAAGCGGGAAAAGCACAGGCAGTCAGGGGAAGCAAGCTAGGGAACCGTTTTACAGTGGCGGGGATTAGACAGTATATGCAGGAGAAAGAGCAGAAACAGGTGGAATACAGGCGTACTATGCAGGATATTAAGGAAGCAAAGCAGTATCTTGATGATTATGAGGACTGGCGAGAGGAGGCGAAAAAAGGTAGGGATTCATTTTACGAAGCCTTTGACCGTTTTCAGGCAGATCATGATGTATCTGAAAATGATGAAGAAATCTTTTACGGAAGTGTTTTTCAGGAGTTCAATGAACAATGGCAGGGGAATAGCGAAGCTGTTTCAGAGAAAAAATCAGAAGTAAGCAAAGAGGAAAAAGTAGATTTTTCAAAGCTTACATTAGAAGAGCGTGCAAAGTTGCTTCCGCCGCCGAAAAGTGATCAAATGGCAGAACTGAAAGAGTATCAAAAACGGATGGGATACGATGAAAGTAAAATGAAAAGTATGAAATATAAGATGACAGTCTATAATGAATTTCTGAAAGAGTATGATTATAGGAAAAAGCATTATGGAGTGAAGGAGGATATTCAGAAAAGGCAGAGGAATATGGGACGATGATTTTAATCTATCACGAGTCCGATCCATTGTTGCTTGCGGTGGGAGTTCATACAGAAAGGTTTATAAATGTAGAAAATCGTATAGAAGATTAAGAAAATATGGAAGTGTTTGGATTGATACTGTTATGACAATTGGATATTCTGTGATTCAAATCAGCAGAAGGGCTATATGGAGAAAAACTATATACCGGATGTGGATTTTACTTCTAAAAATTTTGAGGAATTTTTGTCGAGCGTGAAAATTGCTTGTGCTGTTCTGAAAAAAGAGGTCTTGGAAGAGAGGTACCGTTCTTGTGGAAATTATCTTCAAGAGAAGTACAAGGAATATAAAGCTGCTTCTCAAAATATAGAGAAATTTTTGAGTAGTAGTAGGTGATTATGAAAATGAAATGACCGCTGGGGACAGCACAGTGTCTCCAGCGGTTTTCTGCTTTATGAGCGGATAATTTTTTTGACCAAAGCAATGGTCTGAGGAATTACATTATAGTCTTGGCTCTCGTCGAGATTTAGCTTGTCGAAGATGGTTTTGTCCTTGCCATAGAGGCTCATGTTAATTGCCTAATCTTCGTGTGGAAATTCATTGTGAAACTCCTATGTTAGCTCTGCAAAAAACTCTCCAAGCATGAATTCCTCTTCTGCTGATGGGACAGGGGGAGGCTCAAAACCGACTTCGAGAAGGGCATCAAGTGAAACAATGGCTTCGTCCTCGTGCCTGTATTTTTCATTATGCGGGCAATCTACACAGATACTGCGATTATGATTGTTTTTCTTGGGGCAAACCTTAGTAGAGCCATCTTCTTGTGGAATCAGGCAGTGGGCATCGTGGTTGATGTCCAGAAGTTCATTGAGTTCGAAAGCAAATTGCTGCATTGCTAGCTTCTTTGCGGATTTTGGAACAGGATAGAACATGACTTGATACACACATTCGGCGCTTTTCCAAGTGTAGATATTTGCTCTATTAGCGCCGAGCAGTTTGATACGAGTTTCTGTAGCCATCATAGGAGCCAGCACCTCTCCGGGCATTACTTTACGGTCATCGTAAGGTTTGCGGTTTTGGAGGTCCTTTTTCTCCCCAGTTGTAAGGTTTGTGGTAGTATTAAATTGGTTTAGGACGTTACTGTTTGCCATAAATTTTTCCTCCTTTGGCTTTTATGAACGGAGGAAAGTGATAGCCGAAGACGTCTTTTGGGTATAACTGACCAGTCATACGAATTTCCTCCGTTTGGTTAGCGGTCAGTGATTTCAAGTACACCGACATATTATTAAGTTGTTACCGGGGATGGTCTCTTGAAATGTACGCGCGTAACAGGCACATCGGCCGGGGCGTAGTTTAATGTCGTGCCAGCGGACTGTCCTTTCGGATTGTCTTTAGAATACACTTTTTGGCTGGAATAAGATAACGAGCGGTTCTCATACAGATATGCGAGAAAAAATTGAATTAGGGACTTCAAAAATGTAAATATTCTTGGTAGAATGAAGATATGCATATATGAATATTTCAATTCTTACAAAGAATGTTGAGGGTTACTATGCTTGATATGGAATTATTCCGTTTGCGCCTGAAAGAAGCATTTGGAACGGACACACAAAAAATGATTGCTGAAAAATTGCATACAACACAGGGGAATGTTAGCAAATGGCTGTCAAGTCCGCAACAGCCGGAATTAGATACTTTGTATAACATTTCGGAGACATACAGGGTTTCCATAGATTGGCTTCTTGGATTGACTGAAAGAAAACGAATTGTTAAAGGGGATGGCATGACGACTTATGCATTATCTACAGAGGCATTTTGCGACTTGAAAGCACATAATGCAATTGATGTAAGGGATAGAAAAAATCCTCATGATAGTTTTGTGATAGAGGTTAAAGATCCATTGCTGACTGAGTTGATTAAAAAAGGGTTTAAATTAGTTGATGCGGATAAAGAAATCCTAAAGATGTGGATTGTTGAAAAATTATCTCTTTTTGATGATACTGAAATAATATGGTCTGGTACATGGAAGGAAGATGAGGTTTGGGTCTGTATGGATGAAGCGACAAAAGAAGAGCATTGGAGAGAAGTTCATGCCATAGCGAGGGATAATGAAAAACATTATGCTAAGATGATGGACAATGATGTGGGGCCCTTTACAGATTGAGAGGTAATGGCAGATGGATAGTGATATGTTAAAAAATCGCCTATCTGAAACATTCAAGGGTGACACGCAGGATGTAGTCGCAAGGAAGCTAAATACAACACAGGGTAATGTTAGTAAGTGGATTAGTGGGCAGCAGGTACCTACAACAGAGAATTTACTGCTTATCTCCAAAGCCTACAATGTTTCTATAGATTGGCTACTTGGAAGAAGCGGGGAAAAGGAAATTGATGGAGTTGTATTGGATAAGCTGTCCTATGAGCAAGTCGCCAGAATTATAGATAGGTTATTTGAACTTGGCAGTATTGAAATGCCAGATCTTAATGAACTGATTGACGAAGATGCTGTTCTCAATTTTGATTCTGATGATGAGGACTGTGATTTTGGAGATGAGGATGAACTTCTGAAGGAGAAAACTCCATCGAAGCCACAACCGAGGTTTGATTCTGATTACTTCAAAATAAAAGATAGGGTACTATCGCATATATTACGTCGAAGATTGAAGATATACGAGATCGGTGAGGACATGAGGGATGTATGGAAAACAAGAACACTCCCGCTATACAAGGGACACAAGTTGCTCGCTTATTCGGAGTATATGGAAATAGCAATTGATTCAAAGAAATGGGCTACCTTTGGTGATGCTGACTGGGTATCGCTTATCAGGGAGTTAGGGAAGCTGTCAGAAAAGGAATTGGCGGATTACATAAAGCTAATAGAAGACAATGAAAAGGATGGAGAGAAAAATGGCTGACAATAAGAACACTGCGGATATCGGATTTGAGAAAGAAATATGGGATGCAGCGTGTGTACTGCGTGGCAATATGGATGCTTCGGAATACAAAAATGTCATTCTAGGATTGATTTTTTTAAAATATATATCAGATAGCTTCGAGATTCGCTATCAGGAACTTATTGATGAGGGTGAGGGATTCGAAGAGGACCGTGACGAATATGACTATAAAGGGATTTTCTTTGTCCCGGAGGGTGCAAGATGGAAGGATATTGCTGATGCAGCACATAAGCCGGAAATTGGAACAGTTATTGATGATGCAATGTCTGCAATAGAGAACGAGAATAAAAAATTAAAGGGTATTCTGCCTAAAAATTTTGCAAGACCAGAACTTGATAAGAGACGCCTTGGAGAAGTGGTTGATCTTTTTACAAATATCCAAATGAATGATGGAACTGATGAAAAAGACCTTCTTGGACGTACATATGAATACTGTTTAAAGAATTTTGCGGAACAGGAAGGAAAGAAGGCGGGACAATTCTATACTCCCTCATGTGTTGTAAGGACTATTGTTGAGATATTACAGCCCTTCAACGGACGAATTTATGATCCGTGTTGTGGAGCCGGGGGAATGTTTGTACAGTCCGCCCGGTTTATAGATAACCATCAGGGAAAGATAAACGATATTTCTGTGTTTGGCCAGGAGTCAAATCCAACTACTTGGAAAATGGCAAAGATGAATCTTGCTATAAGGGGGATAGATTCAAACCTTGGAGAAATCCCGGAAGATACCTTTCTAAATGACCAACATCCTACGATGAAAGCAGATTTCATCATGGCGAATCCACCCTTTAATCTCACACCGTGGGGTGCTGACAAGCTGAAGGAAGATCAGCGATGGAAATATGGTATGCCGCCTGCAGGTAATGCCAATTTTGCATGGCTTCAGCATATGATATGGCACCTCTCATTGGAGGGTAAAATAGGTATGGTACTGGCTAACGGATCGCTGTCATCGCAGTCCGGTGGTGAGGGAGACATTCGTAAAAATGTAATAGAGGATGATCTTGTAGACTGTATCATAAGCCTGCCTACGCAGTTATTTTATACAACTGGAATTCCAGTATGTCTGTGGTTCCTTAATAAGAAAAAGGCTCGTCCGGGAAACACTCTTTTCGTTGATGCACGAAATATGGGGACAATGGTTACGAGGCGTCTGCGCGAACTGACGGATTTTAAAGAGGATGAAAGCGGTGAGAAAGGCGACATACAAAAAATTGCTGAGACGTATAAATCTTATGTAGCAGGCACTTTGAAAGATGAAAAGGGATATTGTGCTGTTGTAAAAACGGAGGATATAGCAAGACAGGATTATATTCTTACACCCGGTCGCTATGTTGGCATTGAGGAACAGGATGATGAGGGAGAACCTTTTGATGACAAAATGAAAAGACTCACATCTGAATTGTCTGAATTGTTTGACCGTTCAATAGAACTGCAAAATGAAATAAAGAACAAATTGCACACAATAGGATACGATATGTGATGCGGTAAATTTGTATTGTGTATGGAGATGCTATGGAAACTTTAAAAATAATTTTGGATGATGTAATTAAAGATATAGCGGCTGGTCCTTTTGGATCAAATTTGAAAGTGTCTTGTTTTGTGGAGAGTGGTTTCCCTATAATAGATGGAGCTAACCTAAAAGGATACAAAGTTACAGATAATGTAACTAAATTTGTGACGGAAGAAAAAGCGAATTCGTTAAGTCGGTCAATTGCACATCGTCATGATGTGGTGGTGACGATAAGTGGGACTTTGGGGCAGATTGCATATATTCCGGATGATTCTGAATATGAGGCATACCTATGTTCACAAAGACAATTTAGAGTTACTTTTGATGAGGACAAGGTGTATGTGCCGTTTCTTGTGTTTTACTTTCACACCCGTGAAGGCCAACATAAGATACTGTCTTTTGCTAATCAGACAGGAGTGCCAGCTTTATCGCAACCATTAAAGAATTTTCGTCAGATAGAGTTTGATTTGCCCGCATTAAATGACCAGAAAAAAATAGCTGGAATTATAGAACTCATTAATGAAAAGATAGAATTGAATGAGAAGATAAACAATGTTTTATTTACTCAAATGTCAGAAATATATAAATCATGGTATAAAAATTTCTCACTTTGCACTACCATGAAATATATTTCTACAGAGTATGGTAGTATTCCCGAAGGTTGGCATTATGAGTTACTTGGCAATCTTTGCCAAAGCGTTTCTATAAAGCATACATTCAAAAAAGATGAACTAATCTTCCTTAATACAAGCGATATTGAAAATGGGAGATTTCTCCATTCAGACTATATGCCAGTTAATGAAATGCCTGGACAAGCCAAAAAAACCATCGTTCCTAACGATATACTTTATAGCGAAATTCGTCCGGTTAATAGGCATTTTGCATTAGTAACCTTTCCTGCCGATGACTATGTTGTTTCGACAAAATTGATGGTCATACGGTCAAAAAAGTTTGACTATTTGCGGCTCTATCATTTTCTTACATCGCAAGATGTAATTGATGAGTTGCAGTTACAAGCAGAATCGCGGTCCGGAACCTTTCCACAAATAAGATTCGATAATGTAAGCAAGTTACCAATGTTGATTGCTGATAAGGAAACGGAATCTAAGTTTACGGAACTACTTCATAAATTATATGATCAGATACATCAAAACAATCTTGAGAATAGGTATTTAGAAATATTGAGTGATAATCTTCTACCCAAACTTATGTCTGGTGAATTTGATCTTTCGGATATTTTTATTTAAACCGTTATACCATTAAGGAGGTATCAATAGATGCTGGGATTCAATGAATCAAGCTATGAAAATTCAGTTATAGAACTGATGGAAGGTCTGGGATATACCTATGTGTATGGACCAGATGTTCAGCGGGATTCGCATACCCTTCTGATGGAAGATCAGCTCCGCAGTACGATGGAGATGATTAATCCCAAGCTACCATCTGCTGCAATAAATGAGGCTATTTATAAGCTGAAAAACTATGAAGCTGGGTCACTTGTCTCAAAGAATGAAACCTTTATGGATTATCTACAAAATGGTGTGCAGGTATCATACACGGAAAAGGGCGAGACGAAAGGGGCATTAGTTAATATTGTTGATTATAGCAACCCATCAATGAACAGCTTCATTGTGGCAAATCAATGGTCATATGAGGAATATGAGACAAAGCGCCCAGATGTTGTAATCTTTCTTAACGGAATGCCAGTTGTTGTAATGGAGTTTAAATCGCCAAAAGCAGATTTGGTAACCATTGAAGATGCGTATAAGCAGATGAAGAATTATATGAAATCTATAGAGAGCTTTTTCATTTACAACGCTTTTTGCGTAATTAGTGACCAGTCTCATACAAGGGCAGGAACAATAACGGCGAATTATGATCGCTTTATGGAGTGGAAGACGGTAGATGGGGATTACGAGGAAACTCGCTTTGCTGATTTTACGACACTTTTTAAGGGGATGTTTGAGAAAAAACGCTTTCTCGACATAATCCGTAACTTCATATGCTTTTCAAAGGAAACCGATGGTGATGCCAAGATTCTCGCAGGCTATCATCAATATTTTGCTGTCAAAAAGGCAGTTGAATCTACGAAAAAAGCGTCCGCTGATGGTGGAGATGGCAGAGGCGGTGTTTTTTGGCATACACAGGGAAGCGGAAAATCCCTGTCAATGATTTTTTACATCCATCTTTTACAATATACAATGAGTAGCCCAACGGTTGTTGTTATCACAGACAGAAACGATCTTGATGATCAGTTATTTAGTCAATTTGCAAAATGTAAGGATTTCCTTCGGCAGACTCCAGTGCAGGCAGACAAGAGAAAACTTTCGGATGAAGAAAAGGAGAAGGGGTCAAAACTCATTGGTCTTAAGGACTGGCTGGATGGAAGGGAAGCAAACGGTATAATATTTACCACTATGCAGAAGTTTGAAGAAAGCGAGGAACCTCTTAATTCTCGTCATAATATTGTTGTTATGGCGGATGAAGCACACCGCAGTCAGTATGGCTTTGAAGAAAAAGTCAATGCCAAAACAGGAAAGATAACAGTCGGAAATGCACGACGTGTACGAGATGCATTGCCGAATGCTACATATATAGGATTTACGGGAACACCGATTGAATTGGATGATAGAAATACTTTAGAGGTGTTCGGAAATTATATTGACATCTATGATATGACACAAGCGGTTGCTGATGGAGCAACCCGTCCGATTTATTATGAAAGCCGCGTAGTTAAGCTAGAGTTAGATTCTGATGTTATAGAAAAGATTGATGCGACTTATGCAAGACTTACAGAGAATGCAAATGAGGTCGATATCGAAAAGAGCAAACGTGAGCTGGCACATATGGATAGCGTTCTCGGAACTCCGAAAGTTATAAATTCGTTATGCGTGGATATTATTGATCATTATGAAAAATACCGGCAGTATGAACAAACGGGAAAAGCAATGATTGTTGCCTATTCACGTCCGATTGCTGTAAAAATATATGAACATATTATTGATGAATTGCGCCCTGAATGGAAAAATAAAATTAAAATCGTCATGACAGGGGGGAATCAGGATCCGGATGAATGGAAAACGAAATATACTGGGAATAAAGCATACAGAGAGGGGCTTGCACGGGAATTTAAGGATAATGATAGCGAATTTAAAATTGCTATTGTAGTAGATATGTGGCTGACAGGATTTGATGTTCCTTCAATGTCAACCATGTATGTGTTTAAGCCGATGAAGGGGCATAATTTAATGCAGGCGATAGCCCGTGTCAACCGTGTGTTCCAAGATAAAGAAGGTGGTTTGATTGTCGATTATATTGGCATAGCTTCTGCTTTAAAGTTGGCAATGAAACAATATACGGATCAGGATAGAAAAAACTATGGCAACATGAATGTTTCAGATACGGCTTACAAGAAGTTTCAAGAAAAACTCATTGTCTGCAGGGGACTGATGTATGGCTTTGATTTTTCGGAGTTCCTTACAACAGATAGTGATTTAAGGAGAGCAAGTCTTATCACGGGTGGTGTGAATTTTTTGTCTGCTCCGATAATGGAGAAGCAGAAAGAAAACTATATCATTGAAGCATACTTGATGAAGCAGGCTTTTTCCTTATCAAAAAGTATTGCAACGGCAGAGGAGAGACGTGAAGAAGCATATTTTGAAACTGTGCGATCAGTATTGGTAAAAATAAAAAGACCAGGGGCAATATCTCTGCGGGAGATAAATGCACAGGTAAACGAACTACTGAAGCAGAGCATCCAAAGTGACGGTGTAATTAACCTTTTTACGGACGTTGACAAGGAGTTTAATCTGTTTAACACGGCATTTATGGAAGAGGTTTCCAAGATGCCAGAAAAGAATTTGTCTGTCGAAATATTAAAGAAATTGATAGCAGAACAGGTTCGTATATACAAACGGACGAACCTCGTAAAGTCTCAGCAGTTTTCTGAGATGCTTAACCGTATTGTTAAATCATATTTGAATGGTATGATTACTAACGAAGAAGTAATTGCTGAACTAATGAAGATGGCGCAAGACATAACCAATGCCCATAACAAGGGTAATGATATGGGATTGTCTGACGAAGAACTTGCTTTTTATGATGCGTTGACACGACCGGAGGCAGTAAAAGACTTTTATTCCAATGATGAATTGATTGCGATTACGAGAGAATTGACGGAGAAGTTACGGAGTTCAAGGACTGTAGATTGGCAGCTGAAAGAGTCTGCAAGAGCCGGAATGAGGAGAATGGTCAAACGATTACTGAAGAGCCACGATTACCCTCCGGAAGGGTTGGAAGATGCAATTCAGACAGTCATAGCACAATGTGAAATGTGGACAGATAATTTAGAGAATTAAGGAAGCAGGGAGTAAAAGGTATTCATGAAACAGTTATTGAATTATTGTAAGAGTTGCACAATTGAGCAAATAGGGAAAGTAAAATGTTCTATAGCGGGATTGATTAGAGTATCTGAAAACTATAGCGTAAGTATAGAAACAAAAGAACTTTCCAGAGAATTGTATCAACAGATGAAACACAATGATAATGATGTTATCTATTTGAAAACGGTTGACCAGCATGTGACTATTATTGGGTATTGGGTTACTGACAAACATACAAGAGGAGTAGAAAATGTTGTTTTTTCTATTACTTGTGAAGCGAAGAAAAGCTTTTGGGGCGGCCAATATTGTAGCGTACATAATAATTGCTTTGAAGAATTTTCTATGCAAGTGACAGAGGGAGTAGAATTGATAGGACTTGCGCCTTATGGAAAATTGGATACAGAAGATACTTTCTTCCACATACAGTCAGCAATACATATAGATACACATATGAAGCAAATTGGTAAGAAAGATGGTTTTTCTTGTTTCGTAGCACCCAAAATACAACGCATAGGTACAGACATACGATTGGAAATTCAATACGGAATAAATTGTTCACAGGGGTGTACATTATCAATTAGCGATATTGAGGACAAAATTCATAAGATCATCTTGTTTATGGAAATATTATGTGGGGAAAGAATATCAGTAACTAATATAGAAGTGCGACAAGAGGAAGAAATTTATAAGTATTTGGGACTACCAATGATTCCCAAAGAACGCTTAAATATCTTTGAGAGAGAGTATTTTGACTCACGCAGTTATGTGCGGAGAAAAATATTTAAACTTTCGGATTTTAATCAAGATATTGATGAAGTTATTCGTCAGTTTGGAGAATTGTATGCTGAGGATAAAGTGGCATTTGAGGCATATCAACAGCTTATGATGGATGATGAATTACAAATCTTTACTGTGAATAACTTTTTAAAAGCTATGCAGATGGTGGAAGGGATAGAGCGGGTAGGAGATAGAAAAAAAGCCCATAAAGAATTTAAGAAAATTCGAGATAGCATTGTGGAGAAGTTGGCAGATGCAGCTGATAAACAATTTATTACAGACTATTGCGATGATCATGGGGAAGGATTTAGAGAATGTCTGGATAGAATTACAAATAATTGTTTTATGATACTATCAGGAACTGACAATGGCGATTGTACTGATATAATAACAAATATAAAAAAAGACCGCGATGTTTATACGCATGCGTCACATAAAAATATTCCGCTATTAAGTCAAGCAGATTTGCGGGGGATTACATATTGTTTTGAAGTCTTTTTCAGGATAGAAGTGCTTATACATCTTGGATTAAGCAAGGAACTTATACAAAAAAGATTTTCTTATGATAGAAGGTTTGTAGCATATTACGAAAATCTATTTGGACAAGCAATTAAAGAAGAAGACTGCAGAACAGGGGAATATGATGATATCATGCAAAGTATTTAAAAGAAATTGTTTGATGAAATCATAAATTGAGACTGACGGTAGACAGGATAAGTGTAAAACGAGGTATATATGGATAAAGAACAATTTCAAAGAGATATACAAAAGGCAGATAATGATTCATTAAGAATAGGTGCGGCTAATCGTATTGTGCAGTTGTTGGATAAACAGCGTTATAGTAATAATGAAAATAGTGTTAAACGATGGATTTGGGAATTATGCCAAAATGCCAAGGATGTGAGTAATGATACTGGCAAAGTTAAAATAAGCATTGATTTTGATAAAATCAATAATAATGTAATATTTAGACATAATGGAAGGCCATTTACTATGGCAAATGTGATGTCGCTTATTAATCAATCGTCATCAAAAGACAGATATGATGGAAGCGAAAGAGAAAGTGGAAAGTTTGGAACAGGATTTATAACGACACATTTATTGTCAGAAGTAGTCAATGTATCAGGAATTATAGAGGTCGAAAAAGTTAAATTTTCAAAGTTTCAAATCACATTGGATAGAACTGGTCATGATAAAAATGAAATAGTTACTGCTATGGAAAAGGCTGTAGATCAATTACAGGCATGTCAGCCATTGACAGAAGGTGAAATTACTTCAGATGAATATAACACAGTATTTGAATATAAGTTAGATAATGGAGGCGTTGAGGTAGCACAGCAAGGTATAGATAATTTAAGGGTATCAGCTCCTTTTGTATTATCTATGCTCAGAGATATTGAAGAAATTGCTCTTGAAGCTACTAAGGAGAAATATAAATATAGTCAGCCAGTTTCGTGTGGTTTGGATGGTTCATTAATTCATGAGATAATATATGAATCTGATGCAGAGTCGAAAAAAATATATGTTTTAAACTTAATGGAAGAAAATACTACAGTGTCCATTGCGTTGGAACGTAGGGAACATGGAGCATATATCCTACCTTTTGCAGGACAGCAGTCAAAGTTGTTCTGCGATTTTCCTTTGATAGGAACAGAGGACTTTCCTTTTCCGGTTTTAATTTGTGCCAGCGATTTCAACCCAACAGAACCAAGAGACGGTATTTATCTTACTTGTAAATCAAAAGCTGATGATAAAGTAGAACAGAATCGTAGCATTATTGAAACAGCATGTAGATTGTATAAAAAGCTACTTCAATATGCAGCGGAAAAGAAATGGGAAGGAATTTATAATATTACTCGGATTGGATCATATGGAAAAAGAGAGTGGATTGATGAGGAGTGGATTGAAAATATCGTGGAGAATTGTAAAAATATAATTCTTCATGTACCAATTATACATACTAGTGTTGATTCTATGATGGAATTACAGGATTATTTTGATGAAGAACAGATATATGTAATATCAGATTCTAAAGCAGATATGCGCGAAAAAATATGGGATTTGCTTTATTATATAATGCCTGAAAAGATTCCGTGTAAGAAAGATATTCATAATTGGTATCATTCTTTATGGAATGATTGTAATAGATACACTTTTAAATCACTTACAAAACAAATAAATGATTTTGGTAATGCCATGCAATTACAGAGAGAAATAAAAGACAAGGATTGGCGTTCTTGGCTATCACAGTATTTTGATCTTATAGAGGATAATAGAAATCTTCAAACGTATGTTGCAACTGAACAAATTAATATTATTCCAAATCAAAATGCTGTATTTTGTTATGTAGAAGAATTGTATTTTGATAAAGGAATTTTTGATCAATATAAAGATATATTAAAACTGCTTGGTAACGATTGCAGAGGATGGCTTCTTAATTTGGAGTTTAGAAATAGGGATTGGTTTCGGTTTGGGGAATATGATGATGAACAGATATTAAAACTGATAGAAAATAACTTAGATGATGCTGATAAACAGCAAAAAAGTGATATTTTGTTTCAGATGGTATGGCTATGTGATAATAAGTACGATAACGTGGGTGTTCAAAGGCAGATATGTCACTATGCCAACAGCATTTTGAAAATTGATAATCAAATGGTGGAAGTGCAAGTGGTTTCGGATAGGATATTGCAAGAATCCATGAAATATACAATAACTTGTGTGGCGGATCGAATTAGTGAATATGGCTGTATTCAAGTGTTTGCTCAATATATGGAAATATCACAAGATGCAGCTGTCAGGCTTTTGGCAGAGTTTATAGAATTTATTGTAAAGATAGGATATGACAATCTTATAAATAAATCGACCAAACCAATCCTTCCGAATCAAAATGGAACTTTTATGATTAAGGATGATATATTCCTTGATAATCAAATTGATGAAACACTGAAAGAATTAGCTGTTAGTGCAGGGTATGATATTAAGGCGGATTTATTAATAAAAGATATTTATTTGGACTTACCGGATAGGCGGTGGAAAAACGACATAGATTTGTCGCTGCCAATTATACAATATGTAAATGATAATAGAAGTTCAAAGGAAGAAGGGGTCAGAAATAATTTCAAGAAATTGTTGATATGGATGCGTGATCATGAAGAAAAAGCAAAAGGGATTTTTCCCGATCTGTATAGGAATAAACATTATTTATATGATGATGAACAAATCATAGATGATATAAAACATGCGGACACTTTAAAGCATCTTATGCAGAAATTTAATGTATCCAGTCCAGAAAGATTAGAGGAACTTATTGCCGAAGGTCAGATGCATTATGTTGAAAAATGTGATGAAAAGATTGAATTAACACAAGATGTATTGTTACAATTAGGAATTGATTCTGAAGAGGAATTAGACACCGCATTTAAAAATGCAGATTTTGCAAGTAAATATGTCAGGTCATCAAAGCATGATCCAGATACATTTGAGTATGTTAAAACAATATTGGAGAGATCAAAAAAGAATATTCTTTCGTATTTGGATGGGAGAGAAGAATATGATATTAGTGGAATTCAGCAGGTATCCAATACAATTTTTATTATAAAGAAAAGTGGAAAACAAATTTATTTATTGGCGCGTCCGTCTGATGGTGAAGAATTTAGGATATTTTATAAAACAGAGAAAGATGTGTTGGATTATTCAATGGATTGGGAGCTTTGGGTAGAAGATGGAAGGAGCGAACCACAGAAAATCACATTTGGAAAGATTGTTAAACTGACTGGACTCAATAGAATACCATTGAGAGGAATGTAAATAAAATGATACTAACTGAAAAAGAAGTTACAGATATAATACAAAATAATAAGACAGATAATTTAATATGTAGAGCGTTGGAAATGCGTCCCGATGAAATTACAAAATATATGTGCGGATTAGCCAATGTAGCAGGTGGATATGTTCTGATTGGCGTTGAAAGAGATAATGGTAAGTTAAAGGCAATAGGTTTTCAGCTTGCATTTGATATGAAGACGATTATGGACGATGTGTCCAAGAAGCTAAAAGGCAACATTCTTTTTGAATATGGACATATTAATGTGCTGGCAAAGAATATCTTTGCCATTAAAGTTGAGAAAGCAGAAAAAAATATATTAATAAATGACATATTTTATTGTTATAAAAACAATAGCATAGAGGTATGTCAAGAAAAAAGAGAGAATCCTTCAACTTTATTTATTTCATATACAGAATGTGATACTCCAATAGTGGATATAATTGAAAAGAAGATTTCTGAAAAGCTACAAAATAGAGTTAAAATATCACGTTATACTGGCTTAGAATATAAAGACAGTTTTAAAACTTTTATGGACACAATTCAAGATCATGATTTTGTTTTAACGATCGTAAGTGATACATATTTAAGAAGACAAGCCTGCATGTATGAAGTGGGAGAAATAATTAAGGATCATCATTATCAAGATAGGCTCTTGTTTGTGGTGCTAACTGAAAAGGAAAGAAAATATTATGGTGAGAACGCACCGAAAAAAATTGAAGCAAATGTATACAAAGGGACGATATCGAAGTTGGAGTATACGAGATACTGGAAAAAGCAGTATGAAGAATTAGAAGAAGTTATGAAGCAAATAGACGATTATGAGGCAACAAGGCAGGCGACTTATGACCTACAAATAATTGGACAGATATATAGAAAAGATATGGGTGAGTTTTTGCAATTTTTGTCAGATGAGAACGGAAAGAGTTTTCAAAAGTTATACGAAAATGAATTTAATGAACTGATTAAATGGATATATCCTCAATATGAGCCTAATATTTTTAATAAGTGTGATTGCTTTGACGTTTTATTGCACAATTCTATTGAACAATTGCATCGTATAACAAAAACTGACTATAATCAAATTGCTCTTGGGATAAAGACGGATAGCCATAAAACAGGATTGATGGTTTTTGCAGATGATATTGTGGAACATAAGCAAAGATATCGTTTAGTTGTAATGGATGGGTTAATGGCAAAATCATATGTAACAGGAAACGACATTTTAGTTAATAACGTAAAACAAGAAGTTGAGTACTTTTGTGCAGTTTTTCAAACTAAATCCGAAGTAGTATTACCTATTAAATATGGGGGAAAAGTTATAGGTGTATTTAATTCTGAAAGTGAAGAAGAAAATTATTATAACCAAGAGATGGTAATTCAATTGACAAAAGTACTTGTGGACTTTGCAGATAAAATGATTGAATTAGGATATGTAGGGAATATGACGCAAAACGATTTACCCTATGTTCATATTACAGTATAATTTCATTAATTTTTTGAATGCATAACTTTCAAGGTCACAGGATTTTAAAAATTGAGCAGCACCGCTCAAAAAGAAGAAGAGACCGCTCAAAAAATTGCTCAAAAGGGAGAAAGGATTAATGCGCTGCTTGAATATTGTAAAGAACCGAGAGACAGAGATGAAATGATGAAGTTTCTTGGTATAAAACACAGAACCACATTCAGAAGCGATTACCTGAATTCATTATTAGATGAAGGGAGAATTGCAATGACAATACCTGATAAGCCGCGCAGCAAAAATCAAAAATTTTATTCTGTTTAACTTTCGCTAACATTCACGAAATAATGAATTCGTAATCTGCAACGGTAGGAGCAATGTCAAAAGCCTGATATTTCATGCGGTTTTTGGCATTGCTTTCCGTAATTTTGGAGATTTCATAGCTCTTTTAACTTTCGCTAACTTTCATGTTGCCCAAAATTATTATTAGCGTTGATGGGAACATTCAAGATATTTATTTTTATACGCTAAAGCCTGTTCCGGTTTCTGCCATCGGGAATACAGGTTATTCAGGTACAAATAAACAGTTTTGGCATAATCGTTATCGGTTCCCATGACTTCCGAAATAATATTCTCCGCAGATAAAAGATGAAGTTCGGTTTCTTTAGCATTGCCCTCGGAAAGCGCAATCGCGCCATACATTATCTGGCAGACTCCGTTATCTAAAGTTTGTGTTCCCTCATTTTCCAAAACGAGATTCTCATAGGTGGAAAGAACCTGTTTTGCCATATCTGTATTTTTGGAGAGAATCAGCATATTGGTAAGGTTCAGCAACTGTTGCAGCATATCATGTGATTCTGCCAGCCCGAGGTGTGTATATTCCTGCCGGATGGTTAAAGCAGTATGGAGCATTTCAGCAGCCTCTTTTGTTTTTTTCATCAGCAGGTATGTATTGGAAAGATTGTTGTACAGGTTTGAAAGCAGATTTGCTGTCCGCTGGTCAGCATCTTCCGTATGGTACGGTTCTAAGATACTGACGGCTTTTAACCGTTTCTTCAAGGCGTTTTTATGATCGTTTTTGATAAGAAACAGTTCTGCCTTATAGTCAAGAAGCAATGCTCTGTCGCAGTAGGAATGCGTATCCTGTTTCATTACATACTCTATCCGTTCTGCAAGTTTAGGCAGATAGTCCGTTACAAGATATTTTTCAAGATATGGGAACATATCTTGCAGGAACAGCAGATAATCCTCTTGTATGTCTGCTAAAATATTTTCTGTAATACTGATAAGAGAATCAATCACATTCTGCGGTCTTTTAACTTCCAGTCCATGCACAAGGCAGATGCAATGCAGACTGTCAAGCAGTGTATGGCAGTTTGATATGGACGGCAAAGTTTCCAGTGCAACAATCTCTCTTATCAGTGGGTGCAGACTGATTTTCCGGTTTTCTTTGTCATCATGAATAAAACCGTATTTGGCAAGATAATTCACATCATTTAATGAAGGCAGTTTCAGCCAGTTCTTAAAAGCATTTTTTAATACGCCGGAGGCAGAGAGCAGGGAAAGATTACGCAGGACATCAAGACAGGGATCAGACAGTTTCCCAAGCTGTAACAGTTTCCTTAAATGCTCTGCCATCAGTCCGTCAGTGTAATCTCCATCCTTATATAGTTCAACAGCTTCACCGGAAGAAATACTCAGTCCGCAGGTCTGTAATTCATATAGCAGTTCTTCTGCTTCCATACCGTTTGCGGATAAGGATAAAGCAGACAACACAACAGTCAGCGTATGGCTGTGTACGGTTTGTATGATTTGCTTTGTTGCCAGTGCATCTTTTTTTGCGGAAGGGCACAGACGGTAAAACAGTTCCGGCAGTTCGGTATCTGTATCCAGCTCTTTTAATTCCATAATGGGGTACTGCGTGGGACGGCATCTGGTAGTTATCAATAGCTGGAAATCATTCTGCTCAAATTCCCTGAAAAAGCTGTCATCCTTTGGGAGTACATTGAAATTATCAAGAATAATAAGGCTGTCATGGCGCAGCTTTTTCAATGTCTTATAGTGTCTGTCAAAAAGCGTCTCTTCAGTCATTTCACTGGTATCATCTTCAAATTCCATGCCTGCAATGCTTTTCTTTAAATCTCCTGCATAATAGAGGTAAATGATATTTGTATATTTCTTACGGTTTTTGTCAGCATAATATTTTGCAAACTCACTTTTCCCAATCCCTGCCACGTCGCTGATAAAAAGTGTGGAGCGTTCCTGTAACAATTTTCCGCATTCTTTCAGTTCATTTTTACGCCCTACAAATTCTTCCGTAATGGAGGGTAGGCGGCTGTTTTGTATGGTATCGGATAAGTCCGGCGAAAATAAGCCACTGTGTTCGTGGTCTGACAGAATGGCATAGCGGACTGCGATAGTAAAAAATGCTGCATTATCATTGATCGCAAGCATTTCATCTGCGGTTTTGTTGCCAATGGTATTCCGGCTGTCATTGATCAGTTCTTCCATTTGGGAACGTGCCTGTGATTCATTGATCAGGTTCGGAATGATTTTGCATTGGAAATCTTCCTCCATGACCTCAAAATTATTTTCCTCATAAATGCGTAGAATTTCCATAGGGATCGGTCTTGCTCCGGTACACCAGCGGCTGTACATGGTGTTGTCTTCTGCATATATTTCATCGCTTGGAAGTTCATCGTTTAGGTATGCAGAAAATAAGCTGCGGACAAGCTGGTGCTGCTGATAGGTTTTCTTTTTATTCTCAAGCAGTATGCTTATTATATGTGCAAAGGTAAGCCGGTTCTTCAAATTATCTTCTCCTTCAAAATTTCTATGTCAATGTATGGTCAAGTCTCTGTCAATATCTTTCCACACTCCATATTGGTATCATAAATCCATGAAAACGTAGCCGCTTAAAGCTATCAGGCAGACAAGCTGGCTTCATAAGAATTATATCATGATGCGGATAAATCATGTGTCGAATTTTAAAAAAATTAGAAGAAGATTTGGAAAGCAGCAAAAGAACATTGAAAAACAATCCGTCAAAACGGATTCATGAGCTGTATTTCATGCCAACAGACCTGCAAAGATACTTTTACAGAAAAGAGGAGCAGGCAGACACTTCCGAAAGGGTGGGAATATTCCGAGCAGGGGAAGCCCGCAGGCAGATTTTGAAACAGAAATCGTTGCTAAAGGTCAGTAATGACAGCATGGGATGCGAATGGAAGCCTACATGAAAATTACACCGCTTATGCCAGTCTTAGGTCTTTGACAGATTTATTATGCGAAATTAAAAAGATTGTGGAAGGGGATGAAGTGATGCAGCAGGGAATGGGTAACAGAAATGCAGATTATATTCCATTTGAGGATAAGGCATTATTGAGCGTGAAGGAGATGTGTGTATATCTTAGTATTGGACAGACAAAATGCAGGGAGCTTTTGGCTGATCCGGCAAACGGTTTTACCGTAAGGATAGGAAACCGTCTTTACGCACACAGAAAAAACCTTGATAACTGGCTGAAAAACCAGATATATTAAAGGGATAAAAATAATGCAGAATGTAAAAAGTTTAACATTTTTTCAGAATCTGATTGAAGGTAAGCAGTCGATTTGGTAGAATGTCAGTATCAGATAATTCTTTTCAATAAATGATTTGCTTTCCTGTGTGGAAAGGAAGTGGAACATGGGAAAATCATTGGCAGGAAAAGAATTAGGGCAGGGCATAACGCAGCGTAAGGATGGACGTTATCAGGCGAGATTTACGAACCGTTTCGGGAAGAGACAGACTATTTATGCAAAGACGTTGAATGAAATCCGCCAGAAGCTCCGCAATGAGCAGTATGAGGATGAAAAGAATCTGAATGTTGTTTCTTCGGATATGACGCTGGATGAATGGTTTGATGTCTGGATGGATACCTGTAAGAAGAATTGCAGGAATACCACCAGAGCTAACTACACACACTCGTATAACCGTATCAGGGAAAGTCTTGGATGGCGGAAGCTGAATAACATCAACCTGATTACCATGCAGCAGGCTTTTAACGAACTGAAAACGGATATGTCCAGAAAGGACACACGGCGTATCCTCATTGATATGTACAACAAGGCGATAGATGCAGATCTCGTACTGAAGAACATACCAATGCAGGTTAATACAGTTGTGAATAAGGACAGCAATCTGGAAGAGCCGAGAGTGCTGACGCTTGAGGAAACGGATGTATTCTTAGAAGCGGCACAGCATTACAGGTACTTCAACACGTTCAGCCTTGCTCTTGAAACTGGTATGCGTATCGGAGAGCTTTTAGGATTGAAGTGGTCAGACATTGATTTTGAAAACCAGACAATCTATGTAAATCGTACATTGGTCTATGTTACCTGTAGGGATGAAGCAAGTCCGAAGTACGGAAAGAAAATCAATGAATTTCACGAGCCAAAGACAGAAAAGGGAAAGCGTAAAATCCCGATGACCTTAAAAGCATATCAGATTCTGAAAAGACAAAAACTCTGGAAAGCTCAAATTGAAGCTAAAGGAAAGAAAGCGCCAGAGGGATTTGAAGACTTGGTATTTGTTACTACAAGGAATGCTCCCGTCAGTCAGAATGACACGGATCTAGTCATGAAGGTTATTTCAGACCGGATAGCCAAAGAACACGAAAAATTCAAACCATTAACACCGCATACGCTCAGACACACATTTGCGACCAGATGCATTGAGCGTGGCATGAACCCTAAAACAGTGCAGGTTATCTTAGGACATTCAAGTGTCAATATCACAATGAATCTGTACTGTCATGTGACGGAAGACACGCTCATATCTGAAATGAGTAAATTTGAAGCAGAAGAACCTGAAAAAGATGTCAATCGTCAAATTGGTGTAAAAGTGGTGTAATTTCTAAAAATCAACTCAATAAATCCTTATTTGCGCGAGTAGCGAAGAACAAGGAAATGCTTGTATTTCCTTGTGAAGAGCACCGCGACAGCCGCCAGGCGTTCAAGGAAAAATTCCCACAATTAACATTTCGTAAACAAAACCCAAACAATACAAAAACAATCCCCCAATATACTATATCCATCAAACAAAACAAAACGAAAGGAAGATAAGGACATGGCAAAATCAAAACTGGTGGAGGCAAACGAAAAAATTGCAGAAGGTGTAGTTGGCGGCTACAAGAAGATTGAGGAAGGTGTGGTCAGCGGTTACAAGAAGATTGAGGAAGGCGCAGTGGGAGGATTCAACAAGATTGCCGACAAGTTCGTGGATAACTTTTTGACGAAAGACGGCGAGTCTGTGGAGGAGGCCAGGGAGCGGCTGGCAGCAGAGCAGAAAGAAAGGGCGGAGAAATCTTCCAGAGAGAAAGCAGAAAGAAAGGCAGGGATGAAGTCATGAAAAAAAGTACATTTGTAGCGATGCTGTTGGGAACGGTTGGAGGAATCTTGTTTGCGCTGGGAATGTGCATGGCGCTGATACCAGAGTGGAATGCGTTTCAACCAGGTGTCATTATGGGAGTGATCGGGGCCGTTGTGCTGCTGGTTATGGTGCTGGTGTGGAGAAAGATGGAAAACAAGGCGCCGGTCAAACTATCTGGTAAGACAATCGGAGCAACGCTGATCGGCATTGTGGGAGCGCTGTTGTTCGGCGTCGGCATGTGTCTGACAATGGTGTGGAGCAATATGGTCGTCGGCATTATCGTTGGAACTGCAGGCATTGTAGTATTGTTGTGCCTGATTCCTTTTATAAGGGGATTAAAGTAATTGAAATCCGGAGTGTGCGGTGGGGACAGAATTTCGCTGCACACTCTGTTTTATGTGCGTTTGTTCACAATTTGGACACAATTTGCAAACAAAACGCAAATAAAACTGTGATACAGTAGCCTTATTCAAGGCATGAAGCGGGCAGATGACTCTCGAGAACTGCCATTTTACGCAGGAGGTATCTGATGAATTTACACAACATGAAACGCTTATTGAAGAATATATTCTTTCTGCCGCCTGTTCCCACGCTGCTGATTGCCATTCCGTCCTATGGGCTTGTCATTTATGCGCTTGCAGGGGAGAATGTGAATCCGGCTGCTGCCTATGTCTCGTATTTTTTATCTGCCTATGCACTGATTATCACGATAACAGGAATAGCGGGGATTGTGCGATTTATCCGGCGCGGTATCAATGAACATCCGCTTGTGAGGAAGATGATGGGCATCCCGCTGGTCAGCAGATATATCAGGGAAGATCTGTTCCGGGCGGAGGCAGCTTTGTACCAGGGATTTTTTATCAATCTATTGTATGCAGGCATAAAAATGTTTTCAGGAATCCTCTACAGTTCTGTGTGGTTTATAACGCTGGCGTTCTATTATTTCCTGCTTGCCGTTATGCGCGCATCGCTGCTCCATTATGTGAGAGCAGCTGGAAAGAGCAAAGCTTCTGAGTGGCGCAGGTATCGTCTGTGTGGGATTATTTTACTGTTTATGAATATCGCGCTGGCAGGTATCGTTATCCTGGTGGTGCACCAGAACAGCGGCTTTGCGTATCCCGGCATGTTGATCTATGTCATGGCGATGTATACTTTTTATGCGGCGATCACGGCTGTCTGGAATGTGGTTAAATTCAGAAGGTATGGAAATCCTGTCATGTCTGCGGCAAAAGTCATCAACCTGACAGCGGCGCTTGTGTCCATGCTTTCGCTGGAAACAGCCATGCTGACACAGTTCGGGGCTGCGGATGACCCGATGTTTCGCCAGATCATGACAGCCTCCACGGGGGCGGGGATCAGCGTGATTGTGCTTGGGATGGCAGGTTTTATGATCGTGCGCTCCACAAAACAATTGAAACAGATCAGACAGGAAAAGGAGAAGTGAGATATGATAAATATCCTTGTGGTGGAAGATGACGCAAAATTAAACCAGATCGTCTGCACCTATCTGAACGACAGCGGATTTCAGGCGAAGGGATGTCTGGGTGTAAAGGAAGCCTATGACGAGATGTACAACAATCTCTATGAAATGATCATTTCTGACATTATGATGCCGGAAATTGACGGGTTTGAGTTTGCCAGAACAGTCCGTCAGGTGAACAGGACAATTCCGATTCTGTTCATGTCTGCAAAGGATGACCTTCCCTCGAAACAGAAAGGATTCCAGCTGGGGATAGACGATTACATGGTAAAGCCTGTTGAGCTGGACGAACTTCTGCTGCGCGTCAGGGCGCTGCTCCGCAGGGCGAACATTGAAATGGAGCGGAAGATTACTGTGGGAAATCTGGTGCTGGACGCGGACGGCATGAGCGCGGAGATTGACGGGGAGGATATTCGGCTCACGACAAGGGAATTTAACATTATTTATAAGCTGTTGTCATACCCCAAAAAGACGTTTTCCAGGGCACAGCTGATGGATGAGTTCTGGGGCGTGGACAGCGATACCAGCCTGCGGGCGGTGGATGTGTATGTGACAAAACTGCGGGATAAGCTCTCCGCGTGCGATGGGTTTCAGATTGTGACAGTGAGAGGACTAGGATATAAGGCGGTACTGCAATGAAAGTGAAGAAGGAAAATTATTACGGGCAAATCAAAGAACGGCGCTTTGCGCTTTCTCTTCTGGCGATTTATTGGGGAACACTGCTTCTGATGTCCGGTATTCATTCGGGACTGATTGTAATGATGGAGAAACTGCAGTGGAATGCGTTTATCAAGTCGACGGTTCCCATTCTATACTGGGGAATGGTGGCGGTGGGACTTACCCTGTTTGCAAGGCAGCGGATAAAAAGTTCTTACGCTGAGCCTCTGCATAAAATGGCGGATGCCACCAGAAAGGTCTCGGAAGGGGATTTTTCTGTATATATTCCCACTGTTCATACTGCAGACCGGCTGGACTATCTGGATGTCATGATACTGGATTTCAATAAGATGGTGGAGGAGCTCGGGAGTATCGAGACGCTGAAAACAGATTTCATCTCCAATGTGTCCCATGAGATGAAAACCCCCATTTCCATTATCAAAAATTATGCGCAGCTTCTGCAGACAGGAAAGGCATCGGAGAAACAGGAAAAGGAGTACGCAAAGGAGATCGAGAACGCGGCGTCAAGACTTTCTTCCCTGATCAGCAATATCCTGAAGCTAAATAAGCTGGAGCACCAGAGAATCACACCGGAAGCAGCGGTTTACGATGTGTGCAGGCAGTTGTGCGAGAGCGTGTTTCTGTTTGAGGATGCGATGGAAGAAAAAGGGCTCGGGATGGAGGCGGACATAGAGGATGTGGCGATGGTCAGGGCGGATGCAAGCCTGATGGAGCTGGTATGGAACAACCTGCTTTCCAACGCGGTGAAGTTTACAGAGCGGGGAGGCTGTATCACGATTCGGCAGACATCGGACGAAAGCTATGTCAGGGTGTCAGTGACAGATACGGGATGCGGCATAGCGAGAGAGCACATAAACCATATCTTCGACAAGTTCTATCAGGGGGACACGTCCCATTCCACAGAGGGAAACGGACTGGGACTTGCACTGGTAAAAAGGGTGCTGGAGCTGATGGATGGGGAGATTCAGATTACCAGCGAGGAGGGAAAGGGAAGCACTTTTCTGGTGGTGCTGCCTGTGGCTGGAACGGAATCGCAGGCAAGGAGGGAAGGAAAAAATGGATGAAAGAAATTATGTGGGATATGAATATAAAGAGCTTGTAGTAGACAACAGTATGGTCTCATTATTTCTGGACGGGTATGAAAATTTTGGATGGGAAGTAAACGACAGCCGGGCAGGGAGCGGCATAGGTGAAAAGACAGGGAGCGGTCAGAAGACGGTGATTCGGCTGAAACGCGACCGAAAAATTCTCAATAAGGCAGAGCTTACCAGACTGCAGCGGAATTTTGAGGCGTGTGTTGCGGAGATACAGACATTGGAACAGAGAAAAACGTCTGTGGCAGCTGCGTATGCCATCCTCCTTGGAGTGATCGGAACTGCATTTATGGCTGGCTCTACATTTGCGGTGACAGCCCAGCCGCCATACTATATTCTGTGCATTCTGCTTGCCATACCGGGATTTCTGGGCTGGATCTTTCCGTATTTTCTCTACAAAAAGATTGTGGAAAGACAGACAGAGAAGCTTACGCCGTTAATTGAAGCGAAATATGATGAAATTTATGAGATCTGCGAGAAGGGGAACAAATTACTATATTAAGAAACTGTTCATTCATGTGTTATTCTTCATTAACTCAGATTTGCTTGAAAAAAAGCAATAATTTTAGTATAATAAATTACCAGAGATAAGGAATTGCAGGATGCCGTTCAGGGCTGATGCGATCACATAATATTGTGGAAAAGGTTAGAACACAAAAGGAGAATAGAAACATGATCAACTTTATACGAAATCTAAAAATCAGATTAAAACTTTATATTCTTATAGGAGTCGCGCTGATTGGCATGTTTACGATCGGTGGTATGTCATTCAACCTTATGGGGCAGATGAACGAGATGACAAGTGACATTACAACAAGCTGGCTTCCCAGTATTGATACAGCAAGGAGCATGAGCGCTACCATTTCGAATATCCGTCTCAATGAATTGGGGTATCTCACCGCGATTTCTGATGACGTAGAAGCATCCAGTCTCCAGTATCTTCAAAAGGAAAAGGAAAATATGAACACCCTTCTGGCTGCATATGGAGAATTGATTGATGAAGAAGAGAGAGCGTTTTATGATAGCGCAATGAGTTTCTGGACGCAGTACAATGAAGCGGATGAAGAAATGATGGCGTTGGCCGGGCAGGGCCGCACTGAGGATGCACGCGCTATTCTGGAAGGTGAATGTGTAGAAATCTACAATTCTTTAAACGGCACCTTTAATGATATCATCACCTACAATACAGAAGGCAGTGACGCTGCAGCGGAGGAAAGTTATTTCCTTTACAGAACGGCTACAAGGATTATGATAACAGTGATCGTTGTCATATTTTTTGTGGGAGTTTTCTTCTCAGTTGTGATTATACGGTTGATCAAGACTCCTATATCCGAGATTGAGAAGGCCGCTTTAAAAATGGCAGAGGGAGATCTGGATGTGAAGATTTCCTATACCTCTAAGGATGAACTGGGGGTTCTTGCTGCGCAGGTAGGCAGACTGATCCATAAGCTTCAGGTGATTATTGAGGATGAGAATGAATTCCTTGCTAAGATGGCGAAAGGAGATTTTACAGTCGATTCTGTCTGTGAAGAGGAATATACAGGCAATTTCCATCCACTGCTGGTTTCTTTCCGAGGGATTGCAGAGAAGCTCAACGACACGATGCGGCAGATTAGCCAAAGTTCCGCTCAGGTTGCAGGCGGGGCAGAGCAGGTATCGGACGGCGCACAGGCTCTTGCCCAGGGAACAAGCGAGCAGGCAAGTGCCGTGCAGGAACTCGTTGCAACCATTAATGAAATCTCCGGCAAGGTGAACCAGAATGCAGACAATGCGCGGCAGGCAGAGGAAACGGCAGGAAGCGTCAGCACGAAAATGAACGTGAGCAACGAAAAAATGCAGCAGATGATACAGGCAATGGAGGATATCAGCGACAGCTCTAACGAGATTGGCAAAATCATAAAGACAATTGAAGATATTGCGCTGCAGACCAACATCCTTGCCCTAAACGCTGCTGTAGAAGCCGCCCGCGCAGGCGCTGCCGGAAAAGGGTTTGCAGTAGTAGCAGATGAAGTCCGCAGCCTGGCAAACAAAAGTGCAGAGGCATCCAAGAATATCTCTGATTTGATTGAAAATTCATTGAAGGTAGTGGAAAACGGAAAGCAGATTGCTGACGATACAGCGCAGTCTCTGCTTGATGCGGTAAATGATGTAAATGAAATGACAGGCATTATCGGACAGATCTCAGAGGCCAGCAACGATCAGGCATATTCCATCTCCCAGATCACGATAGGAATGGATCAGATTTCCGATGTTGTACAGACAAACTCGGCAACCGCAGAGGAAAGCGCGGCTGCAAGCGAAGAACTGTCCAGCCAGTCACAGCTTATGAAGACGCTTGTAGCAAAGTTTAAACTAAAAAACAGTCCCTCCAGACAGTAAGTGAGTGTGCTGCGTCCCCTTTTCCGCCGCGGATTTCATATTGCATTCGTGATATGTGCATGGTACAATGAACATATTATAACGTTTTATAATTCGGGCACTTGTCATTTGTATCACTGCTGTGTTGTCGTCTGTACAGACCAGTCAGAGAAAGGAAGGTAATTTATGGCTTACGATCATCTGTTTTCACCTGTAAAAATCGGCAATGTGGAGATTCCAAACAGAATTGCGCTGATGCCAATGGGCGTACTCTCTCCCCGTATGATGAACAGAGATGGCTCATACACAAAGGATGGCGCAGACTACTATATTGAGAGGGCAAAGGGCGGCACCGGTCTGATTATCACCGGGATGGCTCCGATTCCGCCCGGAGAATTTCTGCCTTCCATTGTGGAAAATCCTGCTACATATATTGAGAATACAAAATATCTGGCGGACGGCGTTCACCGCTACGGTTCGAAAGTGTTTATTATGATCTCTGCGATGTCAGGTAGATCCGGCACGCCCGAGAGTCCGGCAGCTTCTGCGCTTCCGAATGTGTGGGATCCGAGTAAAGTGCAGAGAGAGATGACCGTAGAAGAGATCCATCAGTACGTGGAATGGTTTGCCATCGGCGCCAAAGCTGCCAAAGACGCCGGAATTGACGGTGTCGAGGTCCATGCGGTTCATGAGGGATATCTGCTCGATCAGTTTGCGATTTCTTCCTTCAATAAACGTACCGATGAGTACGGGGGATCACTGGAGAACCGCCTGCGTTTTGCTACAGAGATCGTGCAGGCCATAAAGGCGAAGTGCGGAAAAGACTTTCCTGTCTCGCTGCGCTATTCTGTAAAGAGCTATACAAAAGCCTTTAACCGGGGTGCTGTTCCGGGAGAGACGTTTGAAGAGTTTGGAAGGGATTACGAGGAGAGCAAGAAAGCAGCCAGAATGCTGCAGGATGCAGGTTATGATATGCTGGACTGCGACAATGGAACCTATGATGCATGGTATTGGCCGCATCCGCCGGTATATATGCCAAAGGCGCTCAATCTGGAGGATGTTGCCCTGATTAAGAAGGAAGTGGACATTCCTGTAATCTGTGCCGGCCGCTTTGATGATCCAGCATTGGCGGACCGGTCTATCGCAGAGGGCAAGATTGATATGATGGGCATGGGCAGACCGTTGCTGGCGGATCCCGATATAGCGAACAAGTTCAAGGAGGACAGGCTGGATGATATCCGTCCATGTATTTCCTGTCATTTTGGATGTCTTGCCAGAATCGTTCAGTTTGACTATGAGAAAATGGCCCTAAAAGATATCTCCTGCGCGTTGAACCCGCGATGCGGCATGGAGAATCATTACAATATAAAAGAGGCAGACACGAAAAAGCGGATCGCCGTTGTCGGCGGCGGAATTGCAGGAATGGAAGCGGCCAGGGTCTGCGCACTGCGCGGCCATGAAGTCGATCTGTATGAGAAAAATGATGTGCTGGGCGGCATCTTTATCGCAGCTGCGGCCTTTGATTTCAAGGATGACGACCGCCGTCTGATCGAGTGGTACCGCAGACAGATGCAGGAGACCGGCGTCCATGTACTGTTAAATACGGAATTTAAACCGGAAGACAAGGACGGTTATGACGAAATCTTTGTCGCGACCGGAGCAAAGGAAAGAAGACTGTCCACTCCTGGATTTGATGATCCGGCTGTCCGTTATGCAGTGGATGTACTGCAGAATCAGAATATCAAAGACCAGAATGTTGTCATAGTCGGAGGCGGCCTGACCGGATGTGAGCTGGCGTATGATCTGGCAAGGAAGAATAAAAAAGTGACGCTTGTTGAGACCTGCCCGACCATTTTGAATGTGGAAGGCCTGTCTGCCGCGAATTATAACTGTCTGTTGGATCTGATGGAATATTACAAAGTTGATATTCTCAAAAATTCCAAGGTGGTAAAATATGAAGACAAAAAAGCCTATATTGAGACAGTCACATATAATGAGCCAAATATCAGAGGCAGAGCGCTCAATCAGAGCCTGCAGGGAATCCATAGGGATGTAAAGCCAGTGGAGGCCGACACCGTGATCGTATCCGTCGGCTATAGTTCCAACAGGGATTTGTACGATGCGATCAAGGCAGACAACGTACATTTATTAGGAGATGCGGAGAGACCATCTAATCTGATGGGATGCATCTGGTCTGCTTATACGATGTGCTTAAGTATCTGACAAGATCTGCGTGTCATGGTATCAATACGGAATGTTTTGAGAAGAAGGGAACTACAGGGAGCCCGCAGTAAATACTGTTGGCTCCCTGATCTGTGTAAGAAACTGTTTAGAAGAGCCGAAATGGAGAAACTGTCAGAATTAAAACAGATCACGAAATGGGAGTGAGCATCTCCCAACCAGAAAAGCGTATGGAGGATTTTATGGAACTGAATGAAAACAAAGAAAAGCTGAGAGATTACCGCGAGCGCGCGAAGGCGCTGGTCGCACAGATGACACTGGAAGAGAAGGTGGAGCAGACGCTTTACAGAGCGCCGGCGATCGAGCGTCTTGGCGTCAAAACGTACAACTGGTGGAACGAGGCGCTCCACGGTGTGGCGAGGGCAGGCACGGCGACCGTGTTTCCGCAGGCGATCGGAATGGCGGCAACATTTGACGAGGAGTTGCTTGAGAAGGTAGGCGATGCCGTCTCGACGGAGGCGCGCGCAAAATTCAACATGCAGCAGCGGGGAAAGGACACTGACATCTATAAGGGGCTGACGTTCTGGGCACCGAATGTCAATATTTTCCGCGACCCGAGATGGGGCAGGGGGCATGAGACTTTCGGCGAGGATCCTTACCTGACAAGCCGTCTGGGAGTGCGCTATGTGCAGGGACTGCAGGGGCACGATGAGAATTATCTGAAAGCCGCAGCCTGCGCGAAGCATTTTGCAGTGCACAGCGGACCGGAGTCACTGCGCCATGAATTTGACGCGGTGGTGACGAAGCAGGATATGAGGGAGACGTATCTTCCGGCATTTCAGGCGTGCGTGCAGGAGGGGCATGTGGAGGCGGTTATGGGGGCTTACAACAGGACAAACGGTGTGCCCTGCTGCGGCAGCCATGAACTGCTGATTGACATATTGAGAGATGAGTGGGGATTTGAGGGTCATGTGACTTCCGACTGCTGGGCGATCAGGGATTTTTACGAAGGACACAAGGTGACTTCCAACGCGCAGGAGTCCGTTGCGATGGCGATGGCAAACGGCTGCGACCTGAACTGCGGGACGCTGTATACATATCTGGTGCAGGCGGTAAGAGAAGGGCTTGTGGAGGAGTCGCGCATTGATGAGGCGGTTGTCAATCTGTTTACCTCCCGCATGAAGCTTGGTGTGTTTGACCATAAGGAGGATAATCCGTATGACAGAATCCCATATTCTGTGGTGGATTCCAAAGAAATGAGAGCGTTCAACCGCGAGGTTTCAGAAAAATCGATCGTCCTGTTAAAAAATGAGAACAACACACTGCCGCTCGATAAGAAGAAGTTAAAAACGATCGGTGTGATCGGTCCAAACGCGGATAGCCGGAATGCGCTTGTCGGCAATTATGAGGGAACTGCGTCGCGCTATGTGACGGTTCTCGAGGGGATACAGGACTATGTCGGTGACGACGTGCGCGTGATGTATTCCCTGGGCTGTCATCTGTACAAGGACCGCACGACAAGACTGGCGGAGGCAAATGACAGGAGTTCAGAGGTGCGCGGCATCTGTGAGGAGAGCGACGTGATCATCGCTGTGATGGGGATGGACGCCACGCTCGAAGGGGAGCAGGGAGACACCGGCAATGAGTACGGCTGCGGGGATAAGCCCGATCTCAGACTTCCGGGAATCCAGCACGATATCCTCAAAATTGCAAAGGAATACGGAAAGCCGGTCATTCTGGTGGTGCTCTGCGGCAGTGCGACAGCGCTCACATGGGAGCAGGAGCATCTTGACGCCATTGTGCAGGGCTGGTATCCGGGCGCACAGGGCGGAAAGGCGGTTGCGGATATCCTGTTTGGGGAGGCAAATCCGCAGGGAAAGCTGCCGGTTACGTTTTACAAGACAACGGAGGAGCTGCCGGATTTTGAGGACTATTCCATGAAGGGACGCACCTACCGCTACATGACGCAGGAGGCGCTCTATCCGTTTGGGTATGGTCTCTCATACACAACTTTTGATTATAGCAATGTCGCGTTTACAGGAACACCGGACATCAGACAGGGTGTGGAAATCCGCTTTACAGTAAAGAACACAGGTGCAATGGACGGCACAGAGACCGTGCAGGCTTATGTGAAGGCAAGACGGGAGAATGCGCCGAACGCCCAGCTGAAAGGAATCAGGAAGGTTGATTTGAAGGCCGGGGAGGAAAAGACACTGACAATGAAATTATTACCGGAGGCATTTCGGCTCTTTAATGAGGACGGAGCAGCAGAATACATTGCAGAAGGGTATGAAATCAGTATTGGCGGTTCACAGCCTGATGCGAGAAGCTGCGCGCTGATGGGCAGGAAAACGCACCTGCTGCAGATTGATTAAATGACAAAAAGCACTTATCTTCGGACAAGTGCTTTTTTTAATGCACAGCCCCATGCAGAGAACTATGCCGCTAAGGCGGTGCATGGGTGCGTAAGGAACTGTTCCTAAGGGACATTCTAAAAAAACAGCACCAAAACGAAAATTATCACACTGATTTCTCCCGTCTTTTTTTATAAGATGATTGAAACAGGGCGTCAACAAAAAGAAAAGCAATACTGATGAAGGGAGAAATCATAATGTATACATTCTTAGACAATCAGGGGACATTCCGCCTGGAACAGCCGGAAAACGTGAGCTATCTGTATTTTCCGATTGCGGGGGAGCAGGGACTTAAGGGAGCCGTGACACCGACGCTTGGCGGTGATTTGAAGCGGGGGCAGAATGCGTTTGTCCTGCAGCCGGTCAGCGCGGAGGATCTGCACAATAATAAGGCCACGAGAAATTTCTGGTGTTATCTCGGTGAAAATGCCTGCTTCTCCGCGACAGGCGTTTCCGCAAAGGCGCAGGCGGACAAATTTACGGATAAGCAGGACAAAAGTGTGCTGACTGCGGGACCCATGTGGCATTTGATGGAGCGGGAGTCAAGGGAGTACGGACTCTCTGCAAAGATTCTATCCTTCGTGCCGGTATCGGACTGCTGTGTGGAGCTGATGCATGTGGAAATCAGAAACAATGGGGAGCGTGAAGTCTGTTTTACACCGACGGCAGCAGTGCCGATGTATGGCAGAAGCGCGGATAACCTGCGGGATCACAGACATGTGACTTCGCTGCTGCACAGAGCAGTCACGGACGAGAAGGGCGTGTATGTGACGCCAACCCTTTCCTTTGATGAGAGAGGACATCAGAAAAACCATATAACGTATTATGTGTGCGGCATGGAGGAGGACGGTGCAGCGCCAGTCGGATTTTTGCCTGTTGTGGAGGACTATATCGGTGAGGGCGGCAGCTTTGAGATGCCAAAGAGCGTTCTTGGGAATCTTCCTTATGATGCATATGGCAGACAGTATGACGGCTATGAAATCATCGGTGCGCTGCGGTTTGCGCAGGCAAAACTGCAGCCTGGAGAAAAGAGAAGCTATACTATTTTTATCGGCGCGGAAGAAAAGAAAGCAGTGATAGACGAAATGCTGCAAAAATATGCGGATGAAATCTGCGTGTTAAGCGCGTTTGAGGAGACAAAACGTTATTGGCTGGACAAAATCAATGTCACTTATGAGACAGCGGATGACGTGTTTGACAATTTTATGTACTGGGTGAATTTCCAGCCCATGCTCAGGAGAATTTATGGCTGTTCGTTCCTCCCGCATCACGATTACGGAAAGGGCGGAAGGGGCTGGCGGGATTTGTGGCAGGACTGTCTGGCGCTGCTGATTATGAACCCGGACGGTGTCAGACAGATGCTGATTGACAATTACGGCGGAGTGCGGATTGACGGCAGCAATGCGACGATTATAGGAAACAGACAGGGGGAGTTCATCGCAGACAGGAACAATATCACGCGCGTCTGGATGGACCATGGCCTGTGGCCCCTGATGACGACGAAGTTCTACATTGACCAGACAGGGGATTTATCTGTCTTGTTAAAAGAAAATACTTATTTTAAGGATAGGCAGGAGGCGAGAGGAACCAGGACTGACGATTTGTGGACGGTGGAAGAGGCTCCTGTATTAAGGACAGAGGACGGCAGGGAATATGTTGGGACGATATTGGAGCATATTCTGGTACAGAATCTCACTGTTTTTTATGAAGTGGGTGAACATAATCATATGCGGCTGCGCGGTGCAGACTGGAATGATGCGCTGGATATGGCATCCCAGCGTGGGGAGAGTGTGGCTTTCACGGCTGCCTACGCGGACAATCTGGAAGTGCTTGCCGGGTTGACAGGGCTGTTAGCAGAAAAGGAACAGGTCCGCACAATAGAGATTTTGGAGGAGCTGAAGCCATTACTAAAGATGGGGATGGATTTTTATGAAAATGCAGAGCAGAAGAGGGCGCATTTGGCGGAGTACTGCAATGCCTGCTTTCATGATATTTCCGGCAGAAAGGTCTGTGTGGACAGCGAGACGGTGCAAAAAAGCCTTCTGGAAAAAGCGCAGTGGATACGGGAGCATATCCGCAGGACAGAATGGCTTGCGGACGGTGAGGACTGCGGCTGGTTCAACAGTTATTATGACGATCACGGGCGGCAGTGTGAGGGAATGGGCGAAAACGGAGTCCGAATGATGCTGACAGGCCAGGTATTTACGATTATGTCAAAGACGGCGACACAGGAGCAGACCGCAAAAATCGTGAAGGCAGCTGACAAGTATTTATATAAGAAAGAAGTCGGCGGCTACCGCCTGAATACCGATTTTGGTGCGTTGAAGATGGATTTGGGAAGAATGTTCGGGTTTGCATACGGGCATAAGGAAAATGGAGCTGTATTTTCCCACATGACAACAATGTATGCCAATGCGCTTTACCGTCGCGGATTTACAAAAGAGGGATATCGCGCGATTCATACGTTGTATGAGCAGGCAGTGGATTTTGACGTGAGCCGGATTTATCCCGGAATCCCGGAATATTTCAATGACCGGGGAAGAGGAATGTACCATTATCTGACAGGAGCTGCAAGCTGGATGATGCTGACGGTGATTACAGAAATGTTTGGCGTGAAAGGCAGCTGCGGCGATCTGGTCCTGGAGCCAAAGCTCAGAAAAGAACAGTTCCGCGAGGGAAAGGCAGGCATTTACCTGAATTTCGGAAAGCGAAGATGGCACATTGTATATGTCAATACAGGTGCAAGGGAGAGCGGCGAATATCAGATTGCGGGCGTACAGCTGGACGGGAAAAAGCGGGAGACCGCATCGGTGTCTCTGGAGGAAATCAGACGGTTAGACGAGAATACGGTTCATGAGATGACAGTGGAGTTCGTGTAAAAAATACTTCTAAGGCAGTATGGCGGTTAGTAACAATCAGAAATTTGAATTAATGAAAGTGAGGGAAATGTATGAGCACGCATTCAAATACATACACAATAGAAAATTACGGACAAAAATCACCTTTTGCGAGCTTTCTGCCCGGCATCAGCGGGGTGAAAGGTATCCCAATCTGGTGCTTCTATGTCAACCGCGGGCAGGGCGTTGTCAGTTTTGGCGTGGAAGATAAGGACCATGCAATCATGGAGTTTTATCCGGCGCACCAGGCGTATCAGAACGTGAAAACAACTGGTTTCCGCACCTTTATCAAGAAGAATGGGAAGGTGCTGGAAGCGTTTCAGAATGAGGAGATTGCACACCGTATGTCCATCGCCATGAACGGGTTGGAGCTGGAAGAGGACAACAGGGAATGCGGCATCCGCACGAACGTGGCTTATTTTACGCTGCCGGGGGAGAAAATCGGCGCACTTGTCCGGAAAGTGTGCATCACAAACACAGACAGCAAGACAGTCCATCTGGAAGTTTTGGACGGAATGCCGGCGTGTATTCCCTACGGGGTAGACCAGGAAAACATGAAAATGATGGGACAGACTGTCAAGGCGTGGATGCAGGTGGAGCAGGAGAACGGGATTCCATTTATGCGCGCCCGCGCCAGTATCGTGGATTCCGCCGCGGTATCAGAGGTCAGCGGCGGAAATTTCACAATCGGAAGCCTGTCAGACGGTGCGCGGCTGCAGGCAATCACTGACCCGGAAGTCATTTTTTCCTATGACCTGTCTCTGGGAAGACCAGTTGGATTTATGGAGCGGGGCATTAAGGAGCTTGCGGCAGCTCCGCAGGTGACGGAAAATATCGTGCCGTGCAGTTTTTACGGCACAAAGGCAGAGCTGCAGGCAGGGGAAGGAATCACCTTGTATCAGTTAATCGGGCAGGTGGAAAACAGGGAATTGCTGCGCAGATTCGCAAGAAGGAAGTTCGATGCGGACTATTATGACAGAAAAAGGGCGGAGGCGGAAAGTCTCGTCGAGGAGTTATGCCGCCATATCAGGACGAAAACAGCTGACAAGGATTTTGACGCGTACTGTGAATACACTTATATGGACAATGTGCTGCGCGGAGGCTATCCGATGCAGCTAGCCGGGGATAAAGTATTTTATGTCTATTCCAGAAAGCACGGAGATTTGGAGCGGGACTACAATTTTTTCAGTATGCTTCCGGAATTTTATTCGCAGGGAAACGGCAATTTCCGTGATATAAACCAGAACAGGCGCTGCGATACGTTTTTTGCCCCGTTTGTCGGCGATGAGAACATCAGGGCATTTTACAGCCTGATTCAGCCGGACGGTTACAATCCGCTCGGTGTGGAGAAAGTGACTTATCGGTTAAAGGCTGAAAAGACAGAAGAAATCTTTCGGAATGTGCCGGATGAGGCGAGAAGACATCTCGTTTGGGTGCTGGCTGAGCCTTTTACGCCGGGAGCACTGTACCGGGAGCTGGACAGCATGTGGGACGCGGAGGAGCAGAAGGATGATTTCTTCAGACGAGTCATGCGGGAGGCGGAAGGCGTGGTGAACGGCAGATTTCTGGAGGGCTACTGGTCAGACCACTGGACTTACAACCTGGATTTGTTGGAAAACTATCTCAGTGTATTTCCAGAGAAGGAGGAAGCGCTTCTCTACGGAAAAAAATACACCTATTACATGCCGCAGGCAAAGGTGAGAAAGCGCGCGGAACGCTGTGTGAAGACCGGGAAGGGAATCCGTCAGTACCATGCCATAGAGCACATTGACGTGCAGGATGGCAGTCTGATGCGCAGTGACCAAGGGAAAGGGGATGTGATCTGTGTCACATTGATGGAAAAGCTGCTGCTGCTGTCCGTGACCAAGTTTACCACGCTCGATGCCTATGGCATGGGTGTGGAGATGGAGGGCGGAAAGCCGGGCTGGTATGATGCGCTGAACGGGCTGCCGGGGCTGTTTGGATCGTCCATTGCAGAGAGCTGTGAGCTGGCGCGGAATCTGGAGTATACGATACAGGCGCTAAAACGCTATCCGAACGATGTGGAACTCTCGCAGGAGCTGGCAGGGTTTATCCAGCAGACAGAGCGCATTGTGGCGGAGGAGCGGCATGCGCTTCTGAAGGAAGAAAAGGTGCTCTCGTTCTGGAATAAGGCAAATGATGCAAAGGAGCACTACCGCGGCCAGGTTTACGAGGGATTGACAGGGGAAACAGTAGTTCTGTCCGCCGCATATTTAGTCGGTGTACTGGAAGAGTGGTATACCGTGGTGCGCGCGGGGATTAAGAAAGCCTGTGACAGGAGTGAGGGCAGCTGCAAGGGCATAATATGTCCTACCTACTTTACCTTTGAAGTGACAAGGTATGAAGAATATGACAACGGCAAAATGACATGTGTTCTGCCCTTGGATTTTGAGGTGCAGGCTGTTCCGCTGTTTCTCGAGGGACCGGTGCGCTATCTCAAACTGGATAATACAGCAGTGAAGAAGAAAATGCTCTATGAGCAGGTTAAAAGGAGCGGCTTGTATGACAGCAGCTTGTCCATGTACAAGGTGAATGCATCCCTCGAAAGCGCGTCTTATGAGCTTGGAAGGGCAAGGGCGTTTACGCCGGGATGGCTGGAAAATGAATCGATCTGGCTTCACATGGAATACAAGTATCTGCTGGAATTGTTAAAGTCCGGCATGTACGATGAATTTTTTGCGGACTTCCACAAGGCGGCAATCCCATTTCTGGATGAGGAGATTTACGGGAGAAGCATTTATGAAAACTCATCCTTTCTTGCAAGCAGCAAAAATCCGAATCAGAAATACCACGGGAAAGGGTTTGTCGCGCGGCTGAGCGGTTCCACGGTAGAATTTTTGAATATGTGGACGATTATGATGTTTGGCCGCAATCCCTTTATGGTACAGGGGGGAGAGCTTGTGCTGAGACTCGAGCCGGCGCTTCCGGAGTACCTCGTGGAGGCGGGAAAAACGGTGGAGGCTGTATTTTTGGGAGAGACAAAGGTGATATATCAGATCGGGGAAAAGAAAGATTATATCCCGGGTGAGTATGTGATTGCAGAGTGTGAGCTGGAATACAAGGATGGCAGCAGCGTGTGTGCAGGCCAGCCTGCGATCAAAGGAAAGCTGGCAGAGGATGTCCGTGGCGGGCTGGTGAAGGAAATTCACGCTGTGCTCCGCTGACAGTGTTAAGAGGGGCTGTTAAGTTAAGAAAGGATGCGGCACACGAAAGCGCTGTAAAAAAATGACACCTTTTTAAAAAATGCACCATTTTTTTGTAAAATGCAAACCAATATAATAATTTTATAACGAGGAACAAGAGAAAAGAAACGTTCCCAAAAAAGCAGCACTAAAAATTATTTGTTTCATAAAAGGAGGATTTTATATGAAAGCGAAAAAGTTAACAGCACTTGCACTTGCCGGCGTTATGGTTCTTTCCATGGCAGGGTGCGGAAACAGTAACGCAGACAGCAGTACAGCATCAAACAACAATGCAGCATCGGACAGCAATGCGTCATCAGGCAGCACAGCGGCGGACAACAGTACAGCATCAGATGGTAGTACACAGTCATCTTCTACTGGAGAAAAGCTTGTCGTGTGGACGCTGGCAGATGACCTGAAACAGTTTGCAGCGCGCTACACAGAGCAGACTGGCGTCGATATCGAGATCAACGTAGTTGCTCCGGCGGATTACTCGACAAAACTGACATCAGCACTCGGCGCGAAGTCCAGCGAGGTTGACATTATCGTAGGAGAGCCGCAGATGCTCGGAAATTTCTTTGAGGCAGGCTTCTTTGCAGATCTGTCTGCGCTGGATGCAGAGGCGAAGGAACAGATCGTGGAGTATGTATATGAGGCTGGAAAGGATGACGCAGGCGTGCTCAGGGCATTGAGCTATCAGGTGACACCGGGCGCGATCATCTACCGCCGTGACCTGGCACAAGAAATCTTTGGAACAGATGATCCGGACGAAATGTCAAAGAAATTCAAGGATTTTGATACAATCTTACAGACAGCGGAGGAAGTGAAAGCTGCAGGCTATCGCATCTTCTCTGATTCAGGAAATCTCAGATGGTATGCAAATGCAGGAAGCGCATGGGTAGTGGACGGCGTATTGCAGGTATCCGATGCAAAGCTTGGCTACATGGACGCAGCAGTAAAGCTGTATCAGGATGAGCTGGTGGCGTTCGCGCCGGAGTGGTCTGCGGCATGGTATGCATCTATGGCGGGCGAGCTGCCGCTGGACGCAGGCTGGTCTGACCTCGCAGAGCTGGAAGGTGCGGAGATGACACAGGTATTTTCTTACTCACTTCCTTCCTGGGGAGCGCTGATAGTGCGTGACAATGCAAACGACAACAAAGGAAACTTCGGCGTATGCTCCGGCCCATGCTCTTACTTTGGCGGCGGCACATTCATCGGCGTGAATACATACAGCGAGCACCAGGAGACAGCAGCTGATTTCGTAAGATTCTGTACACTGAACGAGGACACAGCACAGTGGTGGCTCGAGACTTCCAACGGCGATGTTGTATCCAACAAGGCAGTGCTCGATGCCAACCAAGATTATGAGAATCCGTCGTTTGGAAACCAGAAGACCTATGAGTTTTACCTGAAAGAAGCAAACAATATTGACTACTCTGTAGTGACAAAGTATGACGACTCTATCGGCAACTTCTGGGGCGCTTCTATTGAGGCTATCCAGAAGGGCGAGATGACGAAGGAAGAGGCGATCGAGGACTTCTATATGCAGGTAGAGACAACATTCCCAGAAATCACAGTAAAAAACTAAGAAACTCTAAGGCAGCAAAATACGCTGCCTAAGAGGTTTCTAAGTTTTTGGAAGAACGCCGAAGGGAGGCGTTCTTCTGGGGACTTGGAGAGCTGAGGGGCAATAAAATACACTGCCAGAAGGAGGCGTTCTTCTGGGGACTTGGAGAGCTGTGGGGCAGCAAAATACGCTGCCGGAGGGAGGCGTTCTTGTAAATGCATGGAAAGATAGGTGATGAGTGTGGAGAAGAAAAAATCAAAGGGTATTAAAAACAGGGATAATATGGGATGGCTGTTCATCGCGCCGTTTCTGATTGTGTTCCTGACCTTCAGTATATATCCGGTGCTGCGTACTTTGTACCTGAGTTTTACGGATTACAGCGGATTCAATCAGCCGACTTGGACAGGGTTGACGAATTATAAGCGCGTGTTCACAGACAAACTGCTGTGGGAAGCGTTTGGCAATACAATCAAAATTTGGGGTATTAACATTATTTTGCAGCTTGGCGTCGCATTTTTGCTGACGATTGTGTTCAGCGATATCAAGTACAAAATGAGAGGTTTAAGTGTTTTCAGGGCACTCTTCTATCTTCCGAACCTGATCGCGTGCACTTCCGTTGCATTTCTGTTCAAGACGCTGCTGGACTGGAAGTTCGGTTCTGTCAACCAGATTCTGACCGGTTTGGGTATCACGGATACGGCAGTTGACTGGCTGGGAACTCCGGTTCTGCTGCGGACGGTAGTCGGTGTGATCGGTGCATGGATGTGGTTTGGCAATTCCTTCATTATGCTGATGGCGGGCGTGCAGGGCATCAACGGGGACTATTTCGAGGCCGCAGCGATAGACGGGGCGGGAAGATGGACGATCTTTGGAAAGATTACCCTGCCGCTGCTGAGACCGATTATGCTCTATGTGGCGATCACTTCCCTGATTGGCGGACTTCAGATATTTGATATCCCTTATCTGGTATCGTTGGGAAATCAGAAAATGACACGTTCTGTCAATACGGCTGTGATGCATTTGTACAACATGGCATTTAAGAACAGACAGATTGGATATGCGGGTGCAATTGCGTTTATTCTGTTTTTTATCATTGCGATTTGTTCTATAGGAATTTATTTTGCAATGTATGCGAAGAAGGAGGATGACTGATGGCTTTTAAGATCAAAAAATCGGTTTTGTATCTGCTGCTTGGATTTTTGGCGCTCATTTGTCTGCTCCCGTTCCTGCTCATGATCGTCAACGCGACAAGGAGCGGAAATGACATTATGACAAGCTTTTCACTGCTTCCGGGAAGCAGTCTGCCGTCAAACTGGAAGATTGTCACAGACAACCTCGAGATTGGAAGAGGTTTTATGAACAGTCTGATCATAGCGATTCTGAGTACACTGCTGATGTCATACTTTTCCGCGCTGACGGCCTATGGGTTTGCATTTTATAAATTTAAGGGAAGAAATATCATCTTTACGGTAATGCTCATCTTCATGATGATTCCATCCCAGCTGGGAATGCTCGGTTTTTATGACTTAATGACTAAGATGCGGCTGATTGACAACTATATTCCCTTGATTGTTCCGTCCATCGCATCGCCGGCAACTGTATTTTTCTTGCGGCAGTATCTGTTGTCTGTCATGCCCAAATCCATACTGGAAGCGCCGAGGATTGACGGGGCGGGCGAGTTTTACATCTTTCACAGGATTGTGCTTCCGATTATGGCGCCTGGCATTGCGACGATGGCAATCGGCGGATTTATCGGTTCGTGGAACAGCTATCTGATGCCGCTGATCTTACTGAACAATTCCAAGAAATGGACACTGCCGGTTATGGTGGCTTCCCTTGGTTCCGTGAAGGACATTGCGAGCAATATTGGCGCGACATATGTGACAGTGGCAATCTCGGCAGTACCGATTATGATTGCGTTCTGTTTCTTCTCCAAGTACATTATCAGCGGTATTTCCGCGGGCAGTGTCAAAGAGTAGCAGTTGTAAATAGCCCAAAACAGATAGGGGTGGGCAGGACCTGTTTTAAGCCTTCTTGATTATTGATACTATATTTGCTATAGTAAACGTAAGAAATTGCGGAAGAATAATCAAGAAGGTTGTATTTTGTTATGAAGAAATGGTGGTATGTTATTATAGGGGCTTTTTTGCTGTGCGGATGCGGGCGGACAGACAATTTTGCAGGTGAGGAGGCCAAGAGTCCGGACGCGGATCTGACACTGTGTGAACAGCATGCGGAGGATGCGGTGACACTCGACTGGTACGTCAATTATTCCTGGTTTACGGTGCCCTGGGGAGAGAATGCGGTATCGAGACAGATAACAGAGGACACAGGGATTTCGATTCGTTTCCTTGCGCCGGCGGGAAATGAGAAGGAGCGGCTCAATGCCATGATATCTGCCGACTCTCTGCCGGATATCGTGACGCTTGGCTGGTGGGAGCCACAGGTGAATGTGATGATCGACAAGGGCATGGTCTGTGCGTTGAATGAGCTTGCCGATGCGTATGACACATACTTTTTTGCGGTTACGCAGGAGGCTGTGCGCAGCTGGTATACAGCGGAGGACGGCAATCTGTACTGCTATCCGAATTCCTCCTTTATGCCGTCAGACTATGAAACTTATGATACAATCGGTTCCAATCAGACCTTTCTGGTGCGCAAGGACATTTATGAGGCAATCGGAAGTCCTGACATGACAACGCCGGAAGGCTTTCAGGCAGCTGTCAGAAAAGCAGCACAGGAGTTTCCCGAGGTCGATGGCAGGGAGCTGATTCCGATCGGAGCCCACGAGTTCACAGATACGGGCTGCGCTTCCTTTGACCAGTATCTGCAGAATTTTCTCGCCGTTCCTTTTGAAAAGGACGGGAAGTATTACGACAGGGATACCGATCCGGAGTATGTGCGCTGGCTCAAGGCCTTTCGTGAGCTGGGGGCGGGAGGATACCTGAAAGAGGATATTTTTATCGACCAGCGCACGCAGATGGAAGAGAAAATGGCGCAGGGACGATATTTTTGTATGCTGTATCAGCGGACCGATATGGCCGATCAGCAGAAACTTTTGTACAGCAAAAATCCAGATAGTATCTATATCGCTGTGGACGGGCCGAAAAATTCCAAGGGTGACGACCCGGTGCTGCCGGGGGCAGGTATCAATGGATGGACGGTGACGATGATCTCTAAGAACTGCGAACGGCCAGACCGTGCAATCGAGCTGCTGAGTTATATGATGAGTGAGAAAGGACAGAAAAGGATATATTTTGGCGTGGAAGGTGTCACGTACGACGTGGTAGACGGAAAGGAGGTCGTGCGGGAGGAGGTAAAGGCGCTTGCGGACACAGACCGCGTGGCGTACGATCAGCTCTACGGTGCGGATAATACTTACTGGATGCTCCAGAATATTGCCATGCAGCTTCCGTGGCGGGGAGAGCTGGAGCCGCCGATTGGACAGCTCGAGGAGTGGACCTATCCTTACACGCATTATATGGGGCAGTATGAAGTGACCTTTCAGACCGGTACAAAAGCGGGCAACAATTATGTGAAGATTAAGAAACTTTGGAGTCAGGTGCTGCCGCAGCTGCTGCTGGCGCCGACCGAGGAGGAATTTGACCAGATTTTGGCGGACTATATCACACAGCGCGGGGAGATGGGCTTTGCTGTGGTGGGAGAAGAGGCGGAGCGGCAGTTTCAGCGGGCAAAGGAGAAGCTTGGATTGGAGTAACAGGGAAGCCGGGGTGTCAACAGGATGCAAAACAGTTTGAGGAGCATCAGGCAGAGGTTTGATGCGTTGAAGCTTAATGTCAGGTTTACACTGATGATTATTCTTTTTATTGCAGTGCCGATTGGAATATTTGCGGGATTTTTGTTCTGGACGATGGAGCAGGCTGTGATTCAGGAGGGACTGAGCAAATTGGAGTACGAGATGGAGCGCCAGAAAGCGCAGATTCGCAAAAATGTGGAATCCATCAATATGTCCACACAGTTTTTTCTGAGCAATCAGGCATTGCTGGAATATCTGGTGAAGGTAAAACAGGGAAAAACAATACCAGTACAGGAATTGAATGCGTTTTACCACAATGATATTGCGTCCATGGAGCGGATGATCAACAGCAATCTGTATCTGTATCAGATACGGGTATATGCGGAGGGGGACAATCTGAAGGAGATGATGCCTGTGCTGTATTCGCGCAGCAGAATGGAACGTCTGGCGTGGGCACAGGACGAGGTGATAACCGGATGGAAGTTTCATTATGCGGATACAATTTTTGACTCCTATGCAAATGCTCAGAACAATAAGCTTGTGTCGCTGGTGACTCGTATCGAGGATTATGAGTATGGGGAGCTTGGAATCCTCGAAGCTGCGATGTCCATGGAGACCATGTTTGAAGGAATGTATGACGGGAATGCGGAGATGATTACCTGTTTTATGGATGAGAAGGGAAGCTTTTATTACGGCGAAGAGCAGGACAGGGACAATCTTTTGATGCGGACGACGCTGGAGGATATGGCGCAGGATGCTTATGCGGAAACATATTATCATACCGTAATCAACAGAAAAGACGTCATAGTGGGATGTCTTGCTGTGAAGGAGCTGTCAGGGACACTGGTCTGTGTGCAGGATATCTCGGGAAATGTGGGCAGAATCAGGCATATGCGAAACCTGTTTGTCCTGCTGGCTGTCGCGCTGATTCCGCTTCTCGTGCTCGGGATTAACGCCGTGGTGAAGACGGTGCTGCAGCAGCTTTACCGGATTCTGGGGGCGATCAAGGAAGTGCAGGCGGGCAATCTGGATGTCGTGATTGAGAACTGTGGAATGGATGAGATGGGGGAGCTTGGCAGCCAGTTCAATAAGATGCTCTCCGAGATCAAGCGGCTGATGGAGGACAATCTCAAGCGGGAGCTGCTTGCAAAAAACTCCGAGATCAAGGCGTTGCAGAATCAGATTAATGCGCACTTTATCTACAATGTGCTGGAATCCATCAAAATGATGGCTGAGATCGAAGAAAAGTACGAGATCTCAGATGCCATCACGACCTTCGGCAAGCTGCTGCGCTACAGTATGCGCTGGAATTCCGGGAACGTGACGGTGGAGCAGGAAGTCGACTATATCAGAAATTACCTCAAGCTGATTAATTTGCGGTTTGACTATGAGATCTATCTGTCCTTGAATATACCAGATATCGTTTATCAGCAGCAGATACCCAAGATGTCCCTGCAGCCGATCGTCGAAAACGCCATTTATCATGGGATTGAGCAGATGGCGGAGGATACCAATATTTACATCAAAGGAATTGCAGACGGGAAAGACTGTATGATCGAGATTACAGATGCGGGAAAGGGTATGAGTGAGGAGGAGGTCGTGCAGCTGTACAGGAAAATAGCGGGTGAGATCGAAGCGTCTGGCGGTTCTGGAAATGGAATCGGTTTAAAAAATGTACAGGACAGGATCAAGATGAGCTTTGGCGATGCTTACGGTATTGAAATCGCGTCAAAACTGGGGTGTTATACAAAAATTGTGGTGCGTGTTCCGTTAACAGGTACGGCGTCGATCAGACAGCAGTGAAAAACAGTGCTGATCTTTGTACAAGGGTGCATGAATAGCTGACGGAATGGAGGTGTGAAGTTGAATACAGTATTGATTGTGGAAGATGAGAAGATGATTCGCCAGGGAATCAGGGCGATGATACAGCGTTCCGGCGTGCCGGTTCAAAATATCATGGAATGCAACAATGGACAGATCGCGTTGGAGATCCTGGGCAGCCAGAAGATCGATGTGATGTTCACGGATATCAGAATGCCCAAAATGGACGGCATTGAGCTGGTCGGGGCAATGCAGAAGTTAGAGCACAAGCCGCTGACGGTCGCAATCAGCGGATATGATGATTTTACCTATGCGGTACAGCTCTTGCGCATGGGGGTGAGGGAATATATCTTAAAGCCTGTGGAGCGGGAGCAGATTGTAGAAATCCTGAAAAAGCTGGAGGAGGAAATCCAGAAAAATAACGAGAGCGACAGAGAGACGAGGGAACTCGGCTGTCAGCAGCTCAAATATATGATATTGAATGAGCATATCACGGAGAAGGAAATCCAGAACGTGACACAGCGGTTTGAGAGGAAGCTGCTGTCGAAAGAGTATGTGGTGTGCTGCCTCGAAAATTCCGGGGAGGAGACGGAAGAGAACGCAAGCTATCTGTGCCTTGGCGATATCGAGGGAAACTGCGTGTATATCATCGGACGGGAAAACAAAGAGTTTTTGCTGAAAAATGAGCTTGCGGACGCTTATGTGGGAATCAGCAGGCTGCATTCGGGTGTCGCACAGTTGAAGGAGGCCTATGCGGAAGCGAGGATGGCGAGGAAGGAGGCGTTTCTGCGCGCAAAGCACGAAGTGGAGTACACAGAGGCACTGTTGGAAGAGCGGGGAAAGGTCGATGAAGAGAAGGTGCATCAGATTGTGCAGATGGCAGGCACTGACAAGATTTCCGGCGCGCTGAAACTTATGGAGCTGTTTTTGGGTGAAATCAGGCGGGACCGGTATTCGGGGAGTGTGTTGGAGAAGAGCATTGGCATTTTTATGGATGAGATGTTCCGCACATACCAGAATGTTTTACAGGGGGAGGAGCAGGGGCTGCTGCGGTTTCAGAATATTTACCAGTTTGCCAATCTCGAAGAGCTGATGGAGGAGCTGGCTGTCTGGCTGATTGGATTTCATGAGAAGATTCATACAGAGTTTGACGATTACAGAAATAAGTCCAGGATGAAACAGGCGATTGCTTATATTGAGGAAAATTTTGACAAGGACCTGAACATGGCTGTGATTTCCAACTATGTGTCCATGAACTATTCCCTGTTTTCGTACGTGTTCAAACAATACACAGGAAAAAATTTTGTGAATTATCTGAAGGAGCTCCGGGTGAACGAGGCGAAGCGTCTATTGGAAGAAACGGACATGCGCGTCATAGAAATCAGCCAGAAAGTCGGCTACGAGAACGAGAAGCATTTCATGAAACTCTTCAAGAGCCAGTGCGGGGTTTCGCCCACGGAGTACAGAAAAAATATGCAGTTCCGTGACCGGTGAACTGCATATTTCAGGATGTTCTTTACCTGGCTTCAACGTTCGAGTTCCTTTTTGATTTCTTTTCTGCATACATTTTCTGGCTGGCGGCATCGAATAGTTTCTGAATATCCGTGATGCTATGGGCAGCTTCCAACGCGTAGCCGCTGCTGACACGGATGTTATATTTCTTTGTGTGGAGCTTGTTGTAATTCTCCAGATATTTGTGGACTGCCATGGTCGTTTCCCTGGCAGCTTCTTCGGTCATACTGGCGGAGAGTGCAAAGAATTTGTCCCCGCCGACACGTGCCAGAAGCATCTCTTCGTCATTGCAGCTGTGCCTCAAAGCGTGTCCCAGCACTTGAACGGCAAAATCGCCCTCCATATGTCCAAAATTGTCGTTGATGATCTTTAGACCATCTAAATCAAACACCATGACAAGCACAATCGCATTGTCCTTTTTTGCCTGTTCCAGAAAGGATTCAGTGAGCTGGTAGATGCCCTGACGATTGTACAGCCCTGTCAGGTCATCTTTCATGTAAATGTCCTCTAACCGGCTGACCATCAGGTCGGTCTGCCTGGATTCGCAGATATTTCGCAGCATTCGGCTCACATTTACAATCCATGTGAGAAAATTGAACTGGTAAGCGAGTATATTATCCTTGTAGGAGAGGGCGGCATATCCAAATTCCCGATCCTCAAAATACAGGGGAGAGTAAATGTAGGCGGACTGGGAATCGGTGTAGATATAGTCCGGCAGGGTATGTTTCTTGGTGAAGCTGCATGGGTGGGCAAGTTTCCCGTCCTTGTAGGCAAAGGGCATCATCAGAATATCCTGATCCTTGTATTCCTCCTGTGCGGAGGTAATCTCACGGATATGGGAGGGAATGGAATCCCAATTCTGGTACAGGCAGATGTAAAATTCATGACAGTTGTCAATTCGCGGAAGAAACTTTTCCAAAAGCTCCATGCCCTCGTCCAATTCACGGATGCGGCAGAGGGTGGTGGTCATCTTGATATTGTTCAGCATGGCGTTTTCCAGCGTGTTTATGCGCTCCATCAGGCGGTTTTCGTAGAGGCCGGGCAGCGTGCCCTTCTTTTTGGCGCAGCCGCAGGAGGTGCGGTACAGCGGCTCTGCGGTGATGACGGTGCGTTCGGGAAGTGCCTTTCCCTTGAAGGTGTCCAGCAGAAGGTTCATCGCGGTCTGCCCCATCTCATAGATAGGGAAGGCGACGGTTGACAGTGCAGGCGTGACATTTCTGCCGATTTCCAGATTGTCAAAACCCACAACGGCAATGTCTTGCGGAATACGCAGGCCGCGGTTGTACAGCGCTTCCATCAGGGACATTGCCATGCGGTCGTTGTAGCAGATGATGGAGTCTGGCTTTGCATCTGGTCTTAAAAAGCAGTCGACAGCGGCAGAGATGGCCTCGCGGGAATAGTCACAGCTGCAGTAGTCATTTTCTGATACGGGCAGCTGGTATTTATCCATGACACTTTTGTAATATTGAAACCGTTTTTCGGAGAAATCGCTTTCCAGGCAGTTTCCCAGATAACAGATTCGTCTGTGGTGGTGCTCTATGATCAAATGTTCTGTCAGCTGGGCGGCAGCTTTGTCGTTATCCAGCACGACGGCTGGGAAAGAAGCCTTGCGCTGTGTGATTTCTATGATGGGGCAGGTGCACTTTTTCGTGAGAGTCTGTGCGATGCGCTCTCTCAGCGAGGGCAGAAGGTATGTGTCGGAGGCAAGGCAGACGCCGGAAAATTCGTCGTAATTCGGAATGCGCAGGATGCTGCTTTCCCCTAAGCTGTAGCTGCCGACATCCTCCCCGTCCGTGGAGGAGAAGATTTCCACGATATAGCCAAACGCTGCTGCCTTGTCAATGATTCCCTGACACAGACTGCGCTGGAACTCACCAAATATGTGTGAGATAAAAATGCCGATTTTCTTTGCCTGGTACATAGCTGATACTCCTTATTTTTAAAATTCTAGCAACGACTGGCGCCACTGCCACAGTTTCGCGTAGTATTCCTCCGTCTGGTCTGGCAGCAGATAGGCAGCGCAGGTGTATGCGTATTCAAAAAAGCAGTAGTTACTCCGCGATATGCGGCTTTGCACGAGACTTAACAGTCCCGCTGCCCACTGTACATAGGCGGAATCCTGTGTGGCAAGCCATGCGGCGAGGGTAAACGCTGGGATAATCGGCCAGTCGAGCTGTCCCTTGCAGATTTTGTCAATCTCGCGGAGTGATATGTGCGCCAGAATGCATACCGCCGCAAACTGAACACGCGACAGCCAGTCCTCGGCATAAATCTCATTGTCCTTCTGTGCGGGCGGATAGACCATGACACCGTATAGCTCATGATACTGTTCCGGTGAAAGCTTTGCGGCACAGTCCTTTGCTGCTTCATACCATACTTTCAGGGAAAAATCTGCTGCAGCCAGTTTTCCGACAAGGCTGCTGACAAAATCGGACGGTGCATTAACGGCGGGAACCGGGGTGTTGAGGTCATGATAGTGCCACAAAACGAGTCCCTCATCGTCCAGGGGGGTGTCGAGCGGCGGGGTCTGCGCTTTGCTGGCAGTAACGGTGAACGTGCAGGGATGTCCGCAGATCTGCTCTATGGCAAGGCGCGCCGCGTTGATGCCGCTTGCCGATTCCTGACAGCTTGTGGTGCAGCTCGCCACGCCGGATGTGTTGCCGCTCTTTCGCATGCTGCGCGCCGCGTTGACGATGCTCTCAGAGCTAGAATCCAGATAATCGACATTGGGCGTCAGCTGCTCAAATGCTGCCCTTTGGCAAAGCTCCTGCGCACGCTCATTATTGACATCGGCGGCAGCGCACACGACGAGCCGCTCCAGCTCATAGGGATCGGCGTCCGCCATGAAGCAGCAGAAAATCCATGAGGGTTCCGCCCAGCTGCAGTCATTGTAATCGCCGGCTTCCAGGACTTTGTAATAACATTTGCCCGCTTTCTGCCAGCGTCTTTTCTTAAAATAATAATCTCCCAGATCATTGTACGCAGCGGCATTGTCCGGATCGGACGCAAGTCCCAGCGCAATATATTTTTCCGCTTCCTCCTCCTGTTCCAGGTCAAGATAAGTCAGTCCGGCGAAAGTGTATCTCGATGTGGTTCCTCCCTGGGCAAGTCCTTTTAAGATGATGTCCAGCGCCTTTTCCGGCTCATTCTGGTGGCGGTAGAGATTACATTCCGCGACGTATCTGTCGGAGGTTTCGTTTCTGGCACTGCACGCTGTAATGCGGTCAAATGTATTGTGGCAGAGTGACCACAGATGTTCCCGCAGAGGATCTTCGCAGCGGTCGATTGTGAACAGAATCGCCGCGATAAAGGCACAGACGGCCTCTTCGCCAGCCTTGGCGACAAGATTTTCGTCTCCGAGCCATTCGGCGATGGGATCTGTGCTGTTCTCCTCGCCGTTCCATAGACAGGAGGCATAGTAGTGAAGCGCTTCCTGTACATTTCCAGTATGATATAGTTGTTCTGCTTTTTTTACAATACTTGATTTCATATGTTCGACGCCTCCTGTCTCAATTGGGGTACAGACTGTTATGGATATCGATTGCCCATGACAAATCATAGAGATGGAACAGTCCGTCATCATCTGTCATCCCTTTGTCTCTCAAAATGTTCATGCAGATCTGGTAGGCAGTGTCATTGATTCCGCGGGGAATGATATCTCCGTTTGTGAGGTGGATATAAAATTGATAGACGTCCTCCGTATAAGCCTCTTCCACATTTTCCTGTGTTGACATGTAGATCGTATCGTCCATCTGTTCCGCGCCTTCCGGGTGCAGCAGATCCATAAAGAAGCCGTTCCACACTTCAAAGCCTTTCGACTGCAGGCTTCCGATGATAAGCGGTTTTAAGAGATGTACTGCCTTGTCGTTCAGTCCGTGTTGATGAATGCGCATCTGCTCTGCCATTGCGTAAAAATTGCCGACAGCCCTGTGCTGCATGTCTCCTGCGGCAAGTCTGTCCATATAGCAGTTCATGTGCGGGAGAAGTTCGCCGGGGTCCTGGCTCTCGATACCCGGCACCAGTACAGCAGCGATGCCCAATTCCCTGTCAATGTAGCGGCTGGGATAACAAATCTCGTTTCGTGTCTGACACTGGGCACAGACGGGGTGGAAGAAAGCGCCTTCGTCTAAGAGCTGCCTGCCTTCCGCCCATAAAAGCGTGTCGATGCAGTTGATCCGCTGTGCGGCAAATATGCTGCCGCAGTGCTGGCACTGGACAGTGGTCTGGGCTGCTGCCCAGGGATTTTTGGTCATGTGAAGTTTATTCAATCGGTATACCTCCTTAGTTGATAGTGCTGAAATATGTATTTTGCGGTTATTACTATAAACATTATAGTATGAACTTTGGGGGCTGTCAAATGACAGCATCAAGCAGACGATGGAGGAGCTGCTGCAGGGAAAAAGCTTTGAGGCGGAACCAGAGCGTTTTTACCACGGTTTTGTGCTTGGAATTTCTTTATGCTTTTTTCATGTTCCGTCAAAAGTTAAAGACTTGTTAAGAATTTCTATGATATGATTCAGAACATGAACAAAATAAAACACAGGAAAAGAGGGATACACTATGTTCTGGAGGGTATTGAAAAAAGATCTGAAACGCAAAAAGACCATGAACATCATTCTGCTGCTGTTCGTCATTTTGTGTTCCATGTTTGCAGCGGCGGCGGTGAACAACATCATAGCCGTGACAGGCGGTATCGAGTATTATTTCGATTTGGCGGATGTCCCCGATGTCAGCGTGCAGATGTTTAACAGCGGGGAAAACGATCTCAGGGAAAAGATTGGGGAGCTTGCCTCTGTCAGGGAGATAAGAACCGAGCATTGGCTGGTGGTAGCCAGCTCAAAGTATTTCAGGCATAACGGAAAGAAACTTGATAATTTCACGA
>CAMWTP010000020.1 GCA_947177165.1 uncultured Lachnospiraceae bacterium | reverse complement strand
AAAATTCCAAAACTTCACAGATATATATTATGCGCAGCAAAATATGAGTGAAAACAGTGATAAGAGATGTCTAACAATACCCTAATATGCCAAAAACATAATCTTAAAACTGTTTGAATGAAATATTTTCAAAATAGGGTGTCTAATGGTCTGAGCAGATTCAGAGTATTAGATACCCTATTTTGTTACCTAAAGTATTATATTACTGAGTTGTGGCAGTGGCTTCTGGTGCCTTCACATATACCAGGAGTGTTTATTGTGTTCTGTCAAATGCAGACTTTTGAAACGCAAGTAGTCGTTGAAGAAGTTATAAAAAGTGGTAAAATGAGAGGAGAGGATACTTATGAAGTTGATCAGGAAGCTGGACGCATATTGCAGGCGTCACAAAGGACTTTGTTCAAAAGAGGCAGAGGATATGCTGTTTAAATATTTTGGAGGGATACAGGCATGATTTACACAGTAACATTTAATCCATCACTGGATTACATCGTGTCCATGAACGGTTTCGAGATGGGCATGACCAACCGCACCACCGGGGAGCAGATGTTTCCCGGCGGCAAGGGGATCAATGTATCGATCGTTTTGAGCAATCTGGGGATAGAGAATACGGCGCTTGGCTTTACGGCGGGCTTTACGGGCGGCCAGATCGAGCGCGAAGTACAGAAGATGGGGCTGCTCACGGATTTTATCCGCATTGAAAGCGGTTTTTCGCGCATCAATGTCAAATTAAAAGATTATGATGGCACAGAGATCAACGGCATGGGGCCGGATATCGATCAGGTTCATGTAAATGCGCTGTTTGGAAAGCTGGAACAGCTCAAACCGGGCGATGTTCTTGTCCTTGCAGGCAGCATTCCAAAGAGTCTGCCGGATTCCATCTACAGCGATATTCTGGAGCGGCTTCAGAAAAAGGGTGTGCTGTTTGTCGTGGATGCGACAAAAGATTTACTGCTGAATGTACTGCAGTATCAGCCATTTCTGATCAAGCCGAACAATCATGAGCTGGGAGAAATCTTTGACGTGGCGTTGAACACGAGGGAAGATGTCGTTCCCTATGCGAAAAAGCTTCAGGAAAAGGGCGCCAGAAATGTGCTGGTGTCCATGTCAGGACAGGGCGCTGTTCTTGTGGATGACACAGGCGTAGTACACATGCTTGCGGCGCCGAAGGGAAAGCTGGTCAATGCGGTGGGGGCCGGGGATTCCATGGTGGCCGGATTTGTAGCAGGCTGGACACAGAAACAGGACTATGACTATGCGTTCCGCATGGGAATATCGGCGGGAAGCGCGAGCGCTTTTTCCGAGCTGCTGGCGACGAGAGCGGAGATTGAGCAGATTTTCGACATTCTGGAAAGCGGAATAGTGTAATCTACAGTTTCTAAGGATATAGATACATCAGGATGGATTTCCGATGTGTTATAGATAGGGCGCTGGAGGCATTTTTACAGGAGAACCTATAGAGATAGGGGAGGGTATGTATGGCGGAAGGATTAGCAGGGAAAAAGTTTTTAGGGAAAAAGTTTTCAGGGAAAACAGTTTATAACGGAATCACAATGGGAAAAGTGATGGTTCTGCGCAAAGACCAGGAGCAGATCAGGAGAACAAAGGTCGAGAATACAGAGCGTGAGGTTGACAGGGTGCAAAGTGCACTCGATATATCAAAGAAGCAGCTTGCAGCGCTTTATGACAAGGCTGTAAAGGATGTTGGCGAGTCCAGCGCCGCCATATTCGAGGTGCATCAGATGATGCTGGAGGACGATGATTATCTGGATGCCATCTACCATGTGATACGGACGGAGGCGGTGAACGCGGAGTACGCGGTGGCGATCACAGGGGATAATTTCGCGGGGATGTTTGCCGGGATGGAAGATGAGTACATGCAGGCGCGCGCGGCGGACGTCAAGGATATCTCTGCGCGTCTGGTGAGGAATCTGTCAGGCCAGGGCGGAGTGGATTTTTCTGCGATGGAGCCTTCCATTATCGTCGCGGACGACCTGAGTCCGAGCGAGACGGTACAGATGGATAAGAAGAAAATACTGGCTTTTGTGACAGTGCACGGTTCGACCAACTCCCACACGGCGATACTTGCCCGCATGATGAGTATTCCTGCATTGGTTGGCGTTGAGATGGACCTAAACCAGATTCAGACGGGAATGACTGCGGTTGTGGACGGGACAGCAGGCGAGGTTATCTTTGAGCCGACAGAGTTCCAGTGCGGTGAGGCACAGAAAAAGATCAGGGATGAGAAGGAAAAGCTTCGTCTGCTGCACGAGTTAAAAGGCAAGAAGAATGAGACCAGTGACGGCAGGACGATCAATATTTATGCCAATATTGGCAGTGTCAGTGATGTGGGCTATGTGCTGGAAAATGATGCCGGCGGCATCGGGCTCTTCCGCAGCGAATTTCTGTATCTGGGGCGCAACGATTTCCCCTCGGAGGAGGAACAGTTTCAGGCGTACAGACAGGTCGTGCAGACGATGGGACAGAAGAAGGTCATTATCAGGACATTCGATATTGGAGCAGATAAGCAGGCCGATTACTTCGGACTTGGCAAGGAGAACAATCCGGCGCTGGGTTACAGGGCGATCCGCATCTGCCTGAAACAGCCTGAGATATTCAAGACACAGCTGCGGGCGCTTCTGCGTGCGGCGGCTTATGGAAATCTTTCGATTATGTATCCTATGATTATCTCTGCCGAAGAGGTCGATCAGATTTATTCGATTGTGAAGGAAGTGGGCAAGGAGCTGGAGGCAGCGCAGATTCCGTACCGGATTCCCGAACAGGGCATTATGATCGAGACGCCGGCAGCAGTGATGGTCAGCGATGAACTGGCGGAGCTGGTGGATTTCTTCAGCATCGGCACGAACGACCTGACGCAGTACACGCTCGCTATTGACAGGCAGAACCAGAGACTTGAGGATTTCTACAATCCGCATCACAAGGCAGTCATGCGCATGATTAAGATGGTGGTTGACAATGCGCACAAGTGCGGAAAGTGGGCAGGAATTTGCGGAGAGCTGGGGGCGGACACCGAGCTTACGCAGGCATTTGTCAATATGGGAGTCGACGAACTGTCCGTGGCGCCGCCTATGGTGTTGAAGGTGCGGGAGAAGGTACGCCAGATGTAAACATAAATGTGAATCAGAAAACAGCTTTACAGGAGAGCATTCTTGGAAAGCTGTTTTTTGCTGCAGGCATGATATGATAAAATAGAACATATTTTCTAAAAAAAGATTGACAGGAATCTGCTATTGTGATAGAGTTAATAAAGAACAGATGTTTGCAAGGGCGCTATTGTAAAAAAGGACGATACTTGATATACTAAAGGAGAGGAATGAATGTCAAAAGAGAAAAGTACAACAGCAGATGATCACAATCTAAAGAACAAAAGAACACAGTGGCATATGGCAGTTACGCCTGCGATGAAGCTTGAGTTTAAGGAGTACAGCCAGATTCTGGACTATATACCAGAGTATCTTTTGAATGTAAAGGCATTACAGATTGATTTGCTGGTCATTAAAAAAGATGGCGATGCGCTTATAGAGAATGAGATCGGCAGAATCTTCCAGCATCACAATATCATTGAGTACAAGTCGCCGCACGACAAAGAAGGTGTCAATACATATTTTAAAGTCTATGCATATGCAAGTCTATACAAAATCGGCGAGGGGAGTACTGCCTGTGATTCCGAGGAGATTACAATCACAATGATGCGCAGGGGAAAGCCGTACAAGCTTTTTCAGTGGTTTGAGCAGCATGGATGCAGAGTCAGCGAGGAGTACAAAGGGGTATATTATATTGAAAATGCCGGATTTTTTAGGACACAGGTCATTGTGGCAAGGGAGCTGGATAAGAAGAACCATATATGGCTGAAAGCACTGACCGACAATATGGACAGAGAGCAGGCGCAGAATCTAATCAATAAATCAAAGGAATTGATGGATCAGCCTGAGGCAGGCTATGTTGAAGCAGTGCTGCAGATTGTATCAAAGGCAAACAAAGAACTATTTGAAACTTTGAAGAAGGAGGAGAAGGATATGTACAGTGCATTAGTAGAACTCATGCAGCCAGAGATTGACGAGGCGGTAAATGCAGCCGTAAAAAGAACATGGGATGAGGCAACCAATGAAACAACGGCCCGGATGACAGTTGAGGCAATTGAAAATGCAATCAAAAAATTGAGTATGTCAAAGGAAGAGGCGTGTGCATTCATGGACACAACTGTGGCAGAATATGATGCCTATAGACAGATTATTGAAAATGCAGCAGCCAGGACAAATAAAAAGGAATAGCATAAATGGAACAATGAAATATTCCCTGGTATTGATTTTTAACTTCATTAGTGTTAACCTATTGTATGAAAATAGTTAACATTGGAGGCGGTCAAAATGAGTTTTACAGAAGAATTAAAGCAAAAAATATTTGCGGGTGCAGAGATAACAAGAGACGAGGCGCTCACTCTTGCAGGAGAACCACTGGAGGACCTGACGGCAGCGGCCAACGAGATCAGGCAAAAAATGTGCGGAAACCGGTTTGATATGTGCACGATTATCAACGGGAAATGTGGGCGGTGCTCAGAGGACTGCAAGTACTGTGCCCAGAGTGTGCACTATCACACGGATTGTCATGATACGTATCCGCTCTTATCAACTGAGGAGCTGGTAAAGGGCGCGAAACGCAACAAGGAGCAGGGTGTGCTTCGCTATTCTATTGTCACATCGGGAAGGCGTCTGAGCGATGCGGAAGTAGCGCAGGTCTGTGAAAGTATCCGCGAAATCCGCAGACAGGTAGATATTGCGGTCTGCGTATCGTTCGGGCTTCTGGGAGAAGAACATTTTCAGAAAATCAAGGAAGCTGGTGCGTCGAGGGTCCATTGCAATCTGGAGTCTTCCAGAAATTATTTCCCGCAAATCTGCACGACACATACATATGACGAGAAGATTGAGACACTGAAAGCGGCACAAAGAGCGGGAATGAGTGTATGTTCTGGCGGTATCATGGGACTGGGCGAGACGATGGAGGACAGGATTGACATGGCGCTGACCCTGAGGGAACTGGGCGTGAAGTCAGTTCCCGTCAATCTGCTCAATCCTATCAAAGGCACACCTTACGAGAACAATCGGATCCTCACGAATGATGAGCTTTGCCGTATTGTCGCAGTATTTCGTTTTATGATACCAGACGGGGACATCCGGCTTGCCGGCGGACGCGGGCTGGTGGGAGATAAAGGCGAAAAATGTTTCCGCAGTGGGGCAAATGCAGCGATATCAGGCGATATGCTCACGACAGCTGGCATCACGGCTGCAACGGATATGGCATTGGTGAAAGAATTAGGGTATCAGGTAAAAAAATCATAAAAATAGCTATTTTTTCATTTTTTAGATGAATTTTAGAGCCTGATGTTATATAATACTTCTTGGGTAATATAGTCCAAAAGATGGTCAGATAAATTTTATAAAAATTTTATAATATTTTATGCGACATTTTGGAATTCTAAAACGTCTAATATATAAAGAGTAATCAATCATCTTGCAACAGATAAAAAGGCTATTGTGATAGGAGAAGTACTTATGGGGAATCAGGCACAGCAGAGTCAGGAACTGGAACTGTGGCAGGTAGTGAGTTCGTCTGGAAATATGAGAAGCAGACAGACAAAACCAAGAAGAACCAACACACAGACCAGGTCTGATATGCAGAGAAGGGGAAATGTATCAAATTACAACAGGGCAGTGGCAGGGACGGTGAGACCGACAGGTACAGTCAGAAGGGGTCATGCTGGTTCAAGGAGAGCAGGGACTGCAAGACCAGCAGCGTCAGTGCGAACGGGGACAGTAAGACCGACAGGTACAGTCAGAACAGGAAATATAAGATCGGCAGGGACAGTGCGGACAGGAAATCCCAGGCAGTCGGGCGCGGCGCGGCCAGTCAGAACAGCTAATTCAAGAGCAAGAGCACAGGCGATACCAAAGAGGAGACCAGGCAGGCGGGCACGAATAAATCAATTGCTGGCTTTCATATGGATATTGGCGATGTCTGTCGCGATTGTCTTTACGGGGAAAGCATTTTATCAGGGTGCGCAGAAGAGCCCTGTGGTGAAGGCGGACGAGCCAGAAAAACCTTCTGTTTCAGAGGAGCTTCCCGTTGTGGGAGACACTGAAAAAAAGCCGCGGATTCGTGAGGATTTTCTCACTGTCAGCGAGTATAACCGGCCAGGGACAAAGCTTGCCAGTGTCAAGAACATTTTTGTGCATTACACGGCCAACCAAGGAACATCGGCGGCACAGAACAGGAGTTATTTCGAGAATCTTGGACAAACTCATGAGCGGGCAGCGAGTGCACATTTCATCATTGGCTATGAGGGTGAGATTGTGCAGTGTATACCGCTGGACGAGGAAGCTTATGCGGTCGTGGAGCGAAATGGGGATTCAATCTCAATAGAATGCTGTTATCTGGAGGAAGACGGTTCGTTCACGCAGGAGACATATGATTCTCTGATAGAGATGCTTGCATGGCTGACAGATAAATATGATTTGGAGCCGAAAGATATTCTGCGTCATTACGACTGTGGTGGAAAGAAATGTCCGATTTATTATGTAGAGCACGAGGATGCATGGCAGAAGCTCCTCAATGATGTGGCACACTATACTCTTTAGTTCATAAATCTTCTAAAACTATTACATAAAAATACCACTAAGGAAATTTCCTGGTGGTATTTTTATGTTTCAATATTTCCCCAGTTTCTTAACAGCTCCGCAGGCTGGATATCACTTCCTGCTCATTAAAAGGCTTCGTAAAGAACAGCTCAGCGCCTTCCTTGAGAGCCTCCATAAGCTTGTCTTTCTGCCCGGCAGCGGAGATCATGGCGACCATGGCCTCCGGATTATGCTCTTTGATGAGTTTCAGTGCTGTCACACCGTCCATCACAGGCATTGTTATGTCGAGGGTTACGATTTCGGGGCGCAATTTCTTGTACAATTCCACACCTTCCTCACCGTTTGTCGCTTCGCCCACAACCTGATAGCCGTTTTCATTGAGCATCTTGATCAGTACTTTTCTGATTAGGGCAGAATCATCCACGACAAGGACTGTAGGCAGTGACTTTGAGGTATCTATCTGAAGACTGGTCTTTTTTAAGCTCAGGGGGTGGGGCCGGTCTCCAGGAACAAATGCTTCGTCTGTTGAAATAATCAGATCAAATTCCGAATCATCAATGTAGACAGGCATGTAGTAGACATTTCCGGATATCTGTTGGTTTAAGTATACTTCCGGTGGAAGCATTTCAGTGAAAATGTCGTCGTCACTGAGAACAGAGTCAAAAAGTCCATTGTTCAGGTTGGCAAATTCACAGACGGCATCATAAACTTCGTCGCTGCTCGTGATAGTGATCGTTTTTGCATAGTTTTTGGCAAGTTTGATGATCCCGTCCAACTCGTTGGTGGCACTGAATCCGAGGAAAATGTTGGTGTCACCAATGGATTTTTGACCGGCAAGCATGCTGTAGGAGTATTCGGCAGCTTTTTTCATTTTGCCGAAATAGAAATTATTGGTGACAAATCTTGTGAGATTGCGCATGACAAGACCGGCGAGGTCTGTGATGGTCGTATCCCGTACAGTGGCAAAGAGAGGGATAATCGACTCAAAATCATCTCTTTGAACTGCCTCAAGCTCTGCGTCTGTGAAGCCATGCGCTTTCTGAAAATCGCTCAGGTGCTCTGTAACTGCCTCCATGGACAATCCGGTGGTATTGACCAGTAATTGAAAGAATTTCATTGCCGCATCGCCCTGCCGTCTGAGAAGCTCTGACACTTGTTCCTCGGTCAGGTATTTCAGCTCGATTGCGATATCTCCAAAACGGCGGTCCTGCTGTGTCTGCTGATGGTTGATTTCCTCAGCCTGTTCTTCTGTCAGCAGACCTTCAGCGATAGCAATGGTTCCCAGCTTAACACGCGTTTTTTTTATCTCTTCATGGAAGGAGTTTCTCTGTTCGGTGGTTATCACGGATTGTCCGACCAAATAGTTGCTAAATAGTTGTATAAACATATTGCTTCGCACCTCTCTGTCTTTTTTGTAAAACAAATACGAGCGTATTTGTTTTTTTTATTTTACATAATGATTGAATATTTAACAACTATTATTTTGATTAATTTGAAATTTTTGTTAAATTTCTACATTTTTGCATGAAATTGTGATATGATATAAAAAATGCCGGAAACGGGAATCGTGCACAAGAGGAGAAAATAGTGATGAATGAACAACAGACGGAATCCGAGAAGCTTATCAAAAAGCTTCGCAGGGAGCTTGTATTTACCAGAATTATGTGTCTGGTCACTTCGGTGTTGACCATATTGCTGCTTGCCGGAGGCGCATATCTGTTTCAACAGGTTAAAGTGATTATGGTACAGGTGCAGCCTGTGCTGGATCAGGCTGCGGCCGTGGATGTGGAGAATGTCAACGAGACGCTCAGACAGGTCAGAATTTCGCTGGAAAATGTCGATCTGGCGCAGGTCGCAGAAACCATGGAGCAGGCAGTGGAGACGTTGAACGAGGTCGACATTGAAGCGCTGAACGATGCCATCAGCGGATTGGATACCGAGGAGCTTTCCAGGACTCTGGCGAACCTGAACGACGCGGTGGAGTCTCTCCAGAAAGTAGAAAATTCACTGAATTCTTTATTCGGGAAAAAGAAAAGTATTTTTTGAATCATCAAGATAGAAAATGGGGTATGGTGCAATGCTGCATGATTTTTCAGCAGAATACAGGAAAAAGCTTACGACGCCCGACGAGGCGGTAAAAGTGGTAAAGAGCGGCGACTGGGTGGATTATACGAGCAATCTTGGCATGCCCGTGCTTTTGGACAGGGCGCTGGCGAGACGCCGGGATGAGCTTTATGATGTAAAGATACGCGGAAATCTGATTATAGAAGGTCCGATCGAGGTGGCAGAGTGCGACGGGAGTCAGGAACATTTTACGTATCACAGCTGGCACTGTTCTTCCTATGAGCGGAAGCTCTGCGACAGGGGACTCTGCTATTTTATTCCGATGGTTTTTCATAATAATGCCGCGTATTATGAGTATTTTTTGAAAGTAAATGTCGTGATGGTGAGTGTTGCGCCGATGGATAAGCATGGATATTTCAATTTTTCTGTCAACACGGGTGTTGCGGCACCGATCACGCGCACAGCGGATATTGTCATCGTCGAGGTCAACGAGAATCTTCCGAAAGTCTATGGCGGATATGATGAATGTATCCATATTTCTGACGTGGATTATATTGTGGAGGGAGCGCATGAACCGCTGGCAGTGTTAAAGACATTCAGACCAACCGAAACGGACAGGAAAATCGCGCAGAATATTCTGCCCTATATCGTTGACGGCGCAACACTGCAGCTTGGCATCGGCAGTATGCCCAATGCGGTGGGAGAGCTGATCGCGGAGTCGGACTTAAGAGATCTGGGGATGCATACGGAGTTGTGCTCCGATGCGTATCTGAGCATGTACAACGCGGGCAAACTGACGAACCGGAAGAAAAAGATAGACAGGGGGAAGGGCGTGTATGGATGTGCGATTGGCTCCCCTGAGCTTTACGAGTGGGTGGACGACAACCACGGCATCGCAGCGTATCCGCTGGAGTATGTCAACAGACCGAGTGTCATCGCCCAGATTGACAATATGGTGTCCATCAACAGCTGTGTCTCGGTTGATTTATATGGTCAGGTCGCGGCGGAAAGTTCCGGCTCCAGACAGATCAGCGGCACAGGCGGGCAGCTTGATTTTCTGATAGGAGCCTCTGCTTCGAGAGGCGGCAAGGCATTTATCTGTATGAGTTCTACATATCAGGATAAGGAAGGCGTGTGCCATTCCCGCATTCGCCCGCAGTTTGACGGAGATATCATTACGTCGCCGAGAAGCCAGATTTACTTTCTGGCAACCGAGTACGGTGTGATCAATATGGAAGGCCGCTCCACATGGGAGCGGGCGGAGGGACTCATCTCGATCGCGCATCCCGATTTCAGGGAAGATTTGATCAAAGAGGCACAGAGGCGGAAGATCTGGAGGCGGTCGAATAAGTATTAAAATAGAGAAGGGGTGTCTGCATGTCTGAGAAAAGGCTTAACAATACAATATTTCTTATGTATATGGTCACAAACAACTATTGTAAAAAACACAATATATCTACACAGGATTTTTTGGAGCTCGATGAAAAGTATGAGATATTAAATTATGTCGCGGAATGTCCAGATGTATTTGACAGTATGACGAATGAGGAGATGATGGAGGAGATTGAACAGTATGTATCACAATTTTAAAACAACTTTGTTGTAATTGACTGGAGGTAGTTTTGTGAGTGAAAATAAAATAGAAACGACAAAAGGAATGTGTGTAGTGTCGTTGACAAAACATATAATGGAAAAACGGGAGCTTGGCTATGAAGATGCGTACAAAAAACTTTTGACTACAGAGTTGTATCAGCTTTTGCAAGATTCGGAAACAAGACTTTTTCTTGAAACCAATGAATATCTGAATGAGGCATATGACAGGGAGTCAGAAGGCGGAAAAGATGCGTTGTATCAATATATACAACAGTAGTTTTGGAGAATTGGAACTATATTAAAAATAGGAAATCAAGGTATGATAGAAGAATTAACAACAGTAACAATCCACAATAAAACCTGTCACATTTACAGGAATGGCGGCAGCAGTGAGAATGGTGTCGGAGAAAACCGCCGGCTTCCTGTCTTTTACTGGGGCATAGGCGGGGAAGAGAGGGCGTCTGTAGAAGCGGTAGTATCCTGTCTAAAAGGGCAAGTGCCAGATGCCGATTTCCTTCTGGTAGCTTATGAGTCCGAAAACTGGAATGATGATTTTTCGCCCTGGACAGCTCCTGCTGTCTTTGGAAAGGAAGGTTTCGGCGGAAAGGCAAACGATACGCTAAAGTGGCTCATGGAATACTGTATTCCGTATATTGAGGCGGATGCGTCCAAAAATGCCCGCTTTTTGGTCGGATATTCGCTTGCGGGACTTTTTAGTCTGTGGGTATACTGTGAGTGTGATGATTTTGCGGGCGCGGTCAGCTGTTCCGGATCTTTGTGGTATGAGGGGTGGATTGATTATGTCCAAAAGGCAGTAGAAATGTCTGGCAGAGACGAAAAGAATTACATTTATTTAAGCCTTGGCGACAAGGAAGAAAAGACGAGAAACAGGCGGATGTCAATGGTAGGCAGCAATACGAAAAAGGTGTACACAATGCTCTGCGAAAACCAGAAAAATGTGGAGGGCATTCTTGTGTGGAATCAGGGCGGACACTTTTCGGAGCCAGATGTGCGAATTGCAAGAGGAATTGATTGGATTTTGAGACATTTTGATGTATAATAAAAAAGATAAAATGCGGAATAAGGAGGAATTAAAAAATGAATATCCCAAGCAGTGAGAGACTGGAAAAGGTTTACGGAGAGAGTGCAAAGAGCGCAGAGCGCTTTCAGGCACTGGCAGAGAATTTTCAGAAAAAGTATGGCCATGACGAGGCGGAATTTTTCTCTGCGCCCGGAAGAACGGAGATTATCGGCAACCACACAGACCACAATGGCGGCAAGGTGATTGCAGGAAGCATCGACCTGGATACAATCGGTGCAGCGCAGCCAAATAACAGCAGCGTCATACATATCACGAGTGAGGGCTACAACAAGGAAATCGTTGTGGATATCGCAAAGCTAGACAGTGTGGCAAAAGTCAGCGGCACGGAGGCGCTTCTTGCCGGCATGATGGAAGGCGCACAGAAGTTTGGATTCAAGGTGGGCGGTTTTGACGCGTATGTGTCCACAAACGTGATTGCAGCGGCAGGTGTCAGTTCGTCAGCGTCGTTTGAGATGCTTGTGTGCACGATTGTCAACCACTTCTTTAACGATGGTGCAATGACCTGCGCAGACTATGCGAAGATTGGAAAGTATTCTGAGAATGTGTACTGGAATAAGGCGTCAGGCATGATGGACCAGATGGCGTGCGCAGTCGGCGGACCGGTGCTTTTTGATTTTTCAAACGGAAGCCAGCCGGAGTACACACCGCTTTCTTTCTCTTTTGAGAAAAAGGGATATCGTCTTGTGATCGTAAACACCGGAAAAGGACATGCGGATTTGAGCGAGGAGTATTCCGGGATTCCAAATGAGATGAAGGAGGCTGCAAAGGTTCTCGGTGTGGAGCTTTTGTGTGAGACAAACCTCGACAATCTGCTTGCTCATGTGAACGACATACCAAACGACAGGGCAGTGCTCCGCGCGATTCATTTCTTTGAGGAGAACCGCAGGGTGGACGAGATGGCAGCAGCGATTGAGGCGGACGATATTGACACCGTGCTGAGGCTTGTCAACGAGTCAGGCACTTCCTCATGGGAGCTCCTGCAGAACTGTTATTCGCTGCAGAACTGCAGGGAGCAGAAGATTACGCTGACGCTTGCGCTCACAGAATTGTTCCTGAAAAAAATCAAAGATGGTGTATGCCGTGTACATGGCGGAGGATTTGCAGGTGTGATTATGTGTCTCGTACCGCTTGCGGAGGCTGACAACTATGTGAACTATATCGCAAAATATGTGGGTGACAGCAATGTCTATCCGATGAATATCAGGGCAGTCGGGGCAGTCAGGATCTAAATGAGCGGGACAGGGAATAATATATTTGTATAGTAAAAGTGGAGTGTTCGGAGAGAACCTCCACTTTTTATGCCTTTATAAATCTTATTTACATTGCTATTTTCAGGAAAGTTTTGTATAATATTCCCGGAACATGTAAATGCATTTTTATAGATAATGGACAAGAACGAATATTTTTGCAGAGAGCGGAGATGGATATGAGAAAAAAAATAAATACATGCAGGCGGTTCTGGGTGGCTTTTATGCTGCTCTGCGTGATTCTTATGGGAAGGACAAGCCTTGCGGCTGAGGATACCAGTCAGAGTGAGAATCCGGTATTTGATATTGCTGCGCAGATGCTTTCGTCAGATGATATGACATATGATGTTCAACTGACGATTCATAATCAGGGGGACGACTGGGAGGGCACAGTGCGCGTGCAGATGGACATGTCTTATGATTCTCTCAGCTGTGCCTATGACACTGCGATCTCCCTGCCGCAGGGCAGCACGAAGCAGTTCGTGGTCAGGATACCAGTCAACAGTATCGAGGAGCAGGACGGGACGGTGAAAGTGTCTCTTCTGAATAAAAATGAGCGCGTGGCTGCGGAGAAGAATTTTAAACGTCTGCTGCTTGACGGGGCGGATGCGCTTTCCATGGGGATTTTGAGTGATTCTTACAGGTCGCTTACCTTTTTGGATATGGGTGGCGAGACTGTATATTACGGTGGAATTGAGTTTCCCATTCAGCTGATGGAGCTGAATCAGGACAATCTGACCAGTTCTCTGGATTTTCTGACATATCTGGTGATCGATAATTATAATACCAGCGTTCTGACGGACGAGACTCTGGAAAACATCAGGCAGTGGGTAAATGATGGAGGGATGTTGATTGTCGGGACGGGAGAGCACGCTGAGGACACGCTGGGCGGACTGGATTTTCTGGATATCGAGTGTATCCGGATAAACGAGCCGGAAGAAAACGCCTACAGCGAGGAGGATGGCATAAGTCTGGAGCAGCTTTCGCTGGCGGAATTGAAGGATGCAACCGGACGGTATTATAAGGAACCGGAAAGTCTGATCATGGTGTCATCGTGGGGAAACGGAGCAGTGGAGCTGGTGCCGTATGCGCTGTCTGATCTGGGGCAGCGGGATTTTGTGGTTGAGAATTGGGAGAGCTATGTGTGGGATCTTCTGCAGAATGTAAATAACTATGTGCGGATATCCTATTACGGCGGCCGGTATAATATGGATTATATTATCCGTGGCATCTTCAGAAGCTTTGGAAATGGTGGGGATCGTCTGAATTTCAGTGTGCTGAAGTTCATCGTGGTTGTGTATGTGATTTTTGTGGGGCCTGTCCTCTATCTGATCCTGCGTGCCATGAAAAAGCGGGACTGGTACTGGGCGGCGGTTCCTGTGACGGTGATTGCAGGAATCCTGCTGATATACTTTGCGGGACGTGGATTTGAGGTCGTGAATACCAGAGTGTACTCTGTTACGGTGGAGGAGCTGTCTGGTCAGGATGCGGAAACGCATTCTGGCGACAGCAGTATGACATATCTGCACTGTTATGATGCTGGTCACGGGGAATGGGGACTGCGGCTGGCGGAGAGATATAGCTATGCGGGGCCGATTATTGGAAACTACATTTATGGAACGACGTCTGTCCCGTATCATTATCATGTGCGCAGAGAAGGGGACAGAGTCTCTTTTGGAATGGAGCCGGACAGTGGATTTGAAGATGGATACTTTATGGCAGGGTCATCCCGGAAAACAGAAGGCGGCAGTATTTCGTGTGAGCTGGAAACGTCTGCGCAGTGGGGAATCACGGGGACAGTGACCAATAACACGAGCCGGGATTTCAGGTATTTTGCAGTCATTGAGGACAATGTTTTGTATGTATATGCAGATCTCCCGGCAGGGGAGACACGCACGTTGGAGGAGACGGTCTATACTTCCAGACAGAAACACTACGATACTGTGATGGAGGCATATAGGCATGATTTTATGAGTGGTTATGATCGCAGGGGCAGAAGGGACTATGATGTCATAGCTGCTCTTGGGACAGGAATGTCATCAATTTTTCCTAGGGTTGATTTCAGCAGTACAGTGATCATCGGTGTTGCAGAAAACTGGGATAAGGCGGTGGATGATAACTGCAGTGAGACGGCCTATGGTTGTCTGTACGCTGTTCAGTGATGGGAGGTTTGTATGCTGAGTATTTATAATCTGACGAAAAATTATGGCTCGTTCACAGCAGTCAATCATCTGTCCCTGCGCATTCCTGAGGGAGATCTGTTCGGTTTCGTGGGGCCGAACGGCGCAGGCAAGACAACGACAATACGCATTGTCTGCGGACTGCTCAAGGCGAGCGGCGGTTCTGTGCAGATCGGAAATACCAACGCACCGATGGGCAGTAAAGAGATGAAACGGCTGATTGGATATGTGCCGGATTTTTTTGGAGTCTATGACAATCTAAAAGTACATGAATATATGGATTTCTATGGTTCCATGTACGGGATGCGGCCGCGCGATATCGCCAGGCTGACAGATGATCTTCTGGAGCTCGTAAACCTTTCGGACAAGAGAGAATTCTATGTGGACGCGCTCTCGCGCGGTATGAAGCAGCGCCTCTGCGTGGCGAGGGCGCTGCTTCACAATCCGAAACTTCTGATATTGGACGAGCCGAGCTCTGGTCTGGATCCGAGAGCACGGGTGGAGATGAAGGAGCTCTTAAAGAATCTGCATTCTATGGGAAAGACGATTGTGATTAGTTCCCACATTCTCTCTGAGCTCTCTGAGATGTGTACAAGCATCGGAATTATGAACCGCGGGCAGCTGATTATGGCAGGGCGCATTGATGACATTATGAAGCAGGTTGCCGGGGGGAAACGTATCCATATTCAGATTGCGTCCGGTATGGATACTGCTGTCCGTTTTTTGATGGAGCAGGCGGGCGTGGCGGTGGAATCCGTCAGGGAGAATGAGGTTATCATCACAAACAATGACACAGACGAGCGGATGAGTGCATTGATCGGGCAGTTGATTCAGAATCAGGTGGTTCTGACAGGTTTTTACAGGGAGGAAGGCAGTCTGGAATCGTTGTTTATGCAGCTGACAGGAGGTGGTGCACAGTGAAAATAAGGTGGAATCCGATTGTGAAGAAAGATCTGCAGGTGACAGCGCGCAGTATGCGTTTAAGCTGGGGGCTGTTTGCCTACGACGCAGTGCTTGTGCTGGCGTTTCTGCTGGCATTGGCAGTGATACAGGCGGAAAGTGACAGCTATTACAGCAGCAGAAATATTTACAGTTATCTGATCTATCTGTTTCCGGTGCTTGCCGTGGCGCAGGTGTGTATTGTGGCGCTGATTGTTCCGATTATTACGGCGTCCTCCATTTCAGGTGAGAAGGAGCGGCAGACCTTTGATATTATGCTGACCACCTGTATGTCTCCTTTTTCGATCGTGCTGGGAAAGGTGATATCTGCGGTCATCCGTATCCTTTTTTTCGTGGCTGCGGGAATGCCGGTCATGGCTTTGGCGTTTGTTGTGGGAGGTCTGGCGTGGAGCAGTCTTGTTTACTTTGTGCTCACCATTATCCTGCTGTCGGTGCTCTCGGGCAGTATTGGTATTTTTTGTTCTTCATTCTGCCGCAGGTCCATATCGGCGGTGGTTTTGTCATTTGCAATCTACTTTGTGATCTATATCCTGACTTTTGTTCCCATGATTCTGAACCTTTTGTGGACAGAAGGGGACAGTGTGGGGGAGACGCCGCTGTTTCTGCTGTTCAACCCGGGTGTGTTCTTCGAGGAATTTTTCATGCAGATTATGACGGGATCATCTGTATTTGGGGCAGAGGGTTCTACGTTTAGCAGGGGAGAGGTCGGTTTTTTGACATATTATCTTTCTCAGGGAAAAGTGTGGATGTTCTTGTCGGCGGCGTGTATTCTGGGATTGTCGCTTCTGTTTATGATTGTGGCAGCGTGGAAAGTGAATCCCATGAATACCACTTCTATACGTACTTCGGGACGCAAAAAACTGAGGAATTCCAAGGCGGAAAAGAACAACGTCTGAGGCAGGAGACAGTGGGGGAATTGTATGGGGCAGAGTGAGTTTGTAAAAGTGATACAGGATTGCAGGCGCAGGTTAAATTTGGCAGGCTTTTTGGGAAAGCTGGTGTCTGCGCTGGGTATCGGCGCTGGTGTGGGAATCGTTTTCCAGGCAGCGTCTTTTGTGATACCTGTTTACTATGCTGGACTTTATGCGGTTCTGGCGCTGTTTCTCGCGCTGCTGACGGCATTGGCGGCGGCGTATGTGGCGCGGACAGGCATGGAGCAGACCGCGCTTGTGATGGACAGCTTCGGCTTTGACGAGCGGATTGTCACTGCCTATGGGAATCTGGAAAAAGAAGGTGCGCTGGTTGAACTTCAGCGCGCGGACGCCATACGACAGCTGCAGCTGCATCAGGACAAAATACGGATTGCATTGCTGCCCCCGTGGAAGAAGATTGGTTCTCTTATGGGACTGCTTGCGGTGCTGCTCGTCCTTGCACTGCTGCCCTCGGAGATGAAAGAGCACGCCAGGGAGCTGCACAGTGTCAGGGAGGAGGCAAAGGAGAAGACGGAAGAAATCGAGGAGCTTGTGGATGCGTTGGAGCAGCTGGGGCAGGAGGAGCTGACACCGGAACAGCAGGCAGTGCTGCAGGAGATGATCGAGAGTCTGCAGGCTTCCCAGTCGGAGTACCAGCAGGCTTTCTCAAACGAGATGCTGCAGGCAGCGGCGGAAAAGCTGAATTACAGATATGAGAATATGAGCAGTCAGCTGGCAGACCTCGCACAGAGTCTTCAGAACGGGGCGGCGGTGTCGCCTGTCACGGCGGAGTCCATGCAGGCCTTGTCAGATAAGATGCAGCAGATGAGCGGGTCGCAGCTTGCCAGGGGAAATACAGGGCAGTCCGGCAATGACAGCGGAAAAGGACAAAACGGTCAAAATGGACAGAACGGACAATCCGGCAGCAACGGAAATAGCGGCGGCAATGGACAAAGCGGACAGAACGGACAAGATGGCAGTGGCGGGCAAAATGGACAGGATGGACAGCCGGGCGCGAATGGAAATGGCGGCAATGGTCAGAACGGCGAAGCTGGAAACGGCAGGGGAACCGGAACCAGTGATACACCGCATGACTATGTCAGCATTCCGAATGATATCGCCGACAGCGGCAATCTCACAGGAAATGCGGTGGACCACGATGCCTCAGGGTATTTTCATGCCCAGAACGGCCTGAGCTGGGAGGGAACACATATGTCTTACGAGGCGGTGATCGGGAGCTATGAGCAGAATGCCTATGAGGGAATTGCGGCGGGGAAGTATCCCAGCGGTATGGAGGAGATTATCAAGGAGTATTTCTCGAATTTTAATTAGGAGCTGTTGAAAAAAGTTTATGGAGGATAGAAGGATATGAGTGAATGGGTGAATGGTGGACTGCCAGACCCGGCGTACATGGCGCAGCGGATTGCCGCCTGCGAACAGGAGATTCAGAAGGGCATTATCGGACAGCGCGAGATCATTCGTCAGGTCATGCTTGCCATGCTCACAGGGGGCAATGTGTTACTGGAAGGGATGCCGGGGCTGGGCAAGACGAGACTGGTCAGCACGATCAGTAAGGTCTTTGACTTGTCATTCAAGCGGATTCAGTTTACACCGGATCTGATGCCAAGCGATGTGACAGGGACGAACATTATTATCAAGAACGAACAGGGAAGCGCTTTTTCCTTTGAGCGCGGGCCGATTTTTGCAAACCTGATTCTGGCGGATGAGATCAACCGTGCCACGCCAAAGACGCAGTCGGCACTGCTGGAGGCGATGCAGGAGCACACAGTGACCGTGGGAAATGACAGCCATGCTCTCGTGGAGCCCTTTTTTGTGCTTGCCACGCAGAATCCCATTGAAAACGAAGGAACGTATCCCCTGCCGGAGGCACAGCTGGACCGTTTTATGTTCAAGATACTGGTTCGCTTTCCGTCGAGGGAGGAGCTAAAAGGCATTGTTGCACTGACAGAGGGAAGTCAGGAACCGGTGATTACAAAGCAGATGGACAGCGCTGGATTGATGGCGGCGAGGGCTTTGGTAAACCAGATTCCGATTGCTGATGCGGTGATGGACTATCTGTTAAATATCGTCATGGACACTCATGCCGGGAATCCTTATATCAAGGAGGGCGCCAGCCCGCGGGCTGCGCAGGCACTTATCCGCGCATCAAGGGCGAAGGCTTTTCTGGAGGGACGGTTTAACGTCTCGTTTCAGGATGTGAAAGAAACGGCGTTTCCTGTGCTCAGACATCGTATTATCCTGAGCTTTGACGCTGTCAGCGAGGGAATCAGTGAGGATGATGTCATTGAGAAGATACTGGAGGAGAATGCGATATTATGACGATGACACTGGATGCTGCTTTTTTTGACAGGCTCTCCCGGCTGCGGCTGGCGATGGGGCACAGGGCTTCCATGAATCTGACAGGAAACCGCAAATCGACACAGAAGGGATCTTCCACAGAGTTCTCGGATTTTCGGGAGTACATGCCCGGTGACGACATACGGCGCATCGACTGGAATGCCTATGGGCGGCTTGACAGGCTGTATGTGAAAGAGTACATGGAGGAGAAGGAAGCAGTTGTTTCCATATTAATCGATACCAGCGCTTCCATGGATTATGGAGTTCACAAGAAGAGTGAGCGCGCCTGTGTGTTGGCGGCTGCGTTTGCCTATATGGGACTCAACCATATGGACCGCGTGATGCTCTATGATATGCAGCAGATGCAGCAGCCCTTTGCGGCCGGCGGCGGGAAGCGCGCCTTGCCGAAGCTCACAGACTGGCTGTCACAGCGCTCTTTTGACGGAACGGTAGATGTGAGTGAAGCTGTCAGACAACTTCCGATGAAGGGACCGGGAGTGACCCTGATTATCAGTGACTTTCTGCAGGAGTCTTTTGTGGATTCTGCCCGGGAGCAGGAGACGGCAGGGAAGATTCTGCGTTTTCTGGACTACAGGAGACAGAAGACGGCATTTCTGCATATATTGGCGGGGGAGGAGCTCTCCGCAGGGCGTTCCGCAGAGCTTACGGGTACGCGCAACCTGATTGACATGGAGGAAAAAAGTACCTTGCGCCTGACGCTGGATGCCGGGAGTATTCGCGTGTACGAGCAGGCGGTGCAGGATTTCTTGTCGCGGCTGCGGCAGGAGTGTGCCCGAAGGGGGGCGTTTTACGCGGTGTGCAGTACGGAGACGGACATTTACCAACTGATTTTTCAGGAGCTGAGAAAGTTATATGATATTTGAGAGTTTATGGCCGCTGTTTTTTCTGGCGGCGGTTCCGGTTATTATAATCTTATATTTGCTGAAGCCAAAGGGGACAGACTATCTGATCTCCTCCAATCTTTTGTGGAAAAAGCTGCTGAAAAACGAACAGTCACGCACATTTTTTGAGAAGTTTGTGCACAACATTCTCATGTATCTGCAGATTTTGATCATAGTGCTGCTGGTGGTTGCGCTGATGTCGCCGTTTATTCAGATCAATGGACGCAGCGGCGGGAGAAAGGTATTGCTGATCGACACCAGCGCCAGCATGCAGCATGTGGGCGATTCGGGAAAGAGCCGTCTCGAGGAGGCAGTGGAGCAGGCGTGTGATTATGTGCGGACAGCGCAGGACACTCGCTTTTCTGTTGTGACAGTGGATGCCACGGGCGCAAAACTTCTGGCAGTTGATATCGCAGACGCGGACAGTCTGGTGCGCACATTGCAGGGAATAACGTGCAGTGACAGCGGCGGAAGTCTCACACAGGCGCAGGCGGCATTGGACACAGTAGCCGGAACTGTTGCAGATCAGGATGCTTCCGATGATGAGAATGCCGCGGATGTGCTTGTCTACACGGACGGAGCAGGTGCAGCTGCGTTTGGGGAGCTGCGCAGCAATGCGGAAAAGGAGTTGTATGTGGCAGGGGATGCAACTTCCAATGTTGCGAACGAATACACCGCATTTTCCAGCCGCGAGGACGGCCTGTATGACGTGATGGTGAGTATCGCAAATTACAGCGACGGGGAGGTTTCGTTTGATGTCAGCTTATATGATGATGAGAGCTATGACAAGAAACTGATCGCGCTGACATCGATGAATTTAGCGCCCTCTGAGAGCAGGATTTGTTTTTTTGAAGGGGTGGACTGGCGGGGGAGAACGCTTACCTCCCGAATCGATAAAATCACATTTTCCGACAAAGCGGCGGACAGCCTTGCACGCGACAACGATTCATCGGCGGTGAAAAGTCGGGAGAACCTGATGCGGGGGCTGCTTGTCGGGGATGGGAACACATTCATCGAGAAAGCGTATCTCGCCGTCACAGGGGAGAGCATTGTCAAGGCAAAGACAGATGCGGCCGCATTGTCAGATTCGGATGATTCGTTAGAGGCATTGTTGAACCCAAGAACGCCGTTCAAGGAGCAGGGCTATAATGTCGTGATCTATGACGCGGGTCAGACACCGCAGACAGCGGGAACGAACCGGCTGGTTTTCGGCAGCGCTGGGGGAGATGTCACAGAGACACTGGAAAATGTGGTGCTGGATATGACGGACTGTGATCTGACAGCCGGGTTGTCTGGTTTTGCAATCGGTGTGAATACTGCGTACTGTTTTGCGCTTCCAGAGGGGGCGAAGAGCTTTTTGGAGTACGACGGAAAGTGTGTCGGATATTACAGGGAGCTGGATGACAGGAAGGAGATAGTCGTCGGGTTTGACATACGGGAGTCCGATTTCCCGCTGCGCGCGGAGTTTCCGGTCTTTCTGGCAAACGCCATGATCTATCTCTCGGATACCTCATGGCTTGCCGCCAATGTCTATTATGCGGGTGAGGAGATTGCCCTGCAGCCGTGGGCGGAGCTTGACAGGAGCCAGTTTGAGAGCCGGCCGGACAGGGCTGGTCTGTACACGATTGGAAACGAGGATTATCAGGAAAATTATGTGGTGCGTTTCCAGACGGCCACAGAGTCCGACGGAAGAATACAAGCTGATATGGAAAGTCTTCCGGAAAACAGCTCTGCCGCAGTGCACCAGCAGAAGGTGAGACAGACCGTCAGGAATATTTTTATCCTGTTGGTATTGGCATTTTTGGTGGCTGAGTGGATTGTCTATGTGCGTCAGATGCGTTATCAGGGGAAATTTTATCTGATTGTGCGCGGTATTGTGTTCTTGTGTGTGCTGCTGGCTTTTTTTGGCATACGGATTTACAGGGGCAGCGGCAAGACCGCGACGGTCTTTGTGGTGGATCTTTCCAACAGCAATGAGGAGCATCTCGACGAGGCGGAGAAGTATCTGCAGGAGACGATTGCGGAGATGCCTTCCGGGAATGCGTATGGTATTGTGACCTTCGGAAAGGATACGCTTGTCGAGCAGTTTCTGACAGCAGAGCGGTACTATGGCGGGTTGATGACACTTCCGGACAAGGCGGCGACGAACTTTGAGGAGGCTGTTTCCAAGGCGCTGACATTGATTCCGGGGGAGTACAGCAAGCGGCTTGTAGTACTCACAGACGGCAGGGAGACGCGGGGCGATATCCGCAATATGGCGCAGGCGCTGACGGCAGGTCAGGCAGAGCTATTGACATTGTTGTACGAAAATGAGGAGACGCCCGATGCCTATGTTGACAATGTCACGCTTCCGGCGTACCTGCACCCCGGTGACAAGTATTCGGTCACAGTGCTGGTGGAGAGTAATTACGATACCGATGCGGTGATCGCACTCTACAATGGGAGCAGACAGACTGCGGCGAACAGCGTGCATCTGAACAAGGGAAGCAACCGTTTTGTGTTCAGCGCACAAGTAGATGCCGATACGGACAGCGGCGCGACAGAGAGTCTGCGCGTGCAGGTGCAGGCACAGGGCGATACCTGTCAGGAGAATGATTTTTTCAGCGCATACTCTGTGGTGGAGACGCCGCCCAAGGTTTTGGTCATCTCGGGGCGGAATGTCAGCGTAACTGAATTTGCCGCTGTGCTGCGTGCGGCGGGCTGCGATTACAATGTAGTCTCTGCGCGGAATGCACCGGAAAATATCAATGATATGCTGGATTACAAATCGATTATCCTGGTGAATACGTACATTGACGATTTACCGGAGAAGTTTCTGGACAATCTGGAGACGTATGTGAAGGATTACGGCTGCGGTTTTGTCTGCTGCGGCGGCGAGGACAGCTTTGCGCTGGGCGGTTACCGGGATACGGTACTGGAGACAGTGCTGCCTGTGGACATGCAGCTCCGGGGTGTGAATGAGATGCCGACGATGGCAATGGTCATGGTGATCGACCGCTCTGGCAGTATGACGGGCAGTGCGGGGAATTCTCATATCAGCAATCTGGACATTGCGGTCAGGGCGTCTGAGGTGGCAGTGGACAATCTCAATGACTCTGACTATGTGGGCATTCTGACTTTTGATGACCAGTACAAATGGCAGGTTGCGCTCAGGCTGGCAGATGACAAAGCGGCGATTAAGGACCAGATCAGGCAAATCAGCGACGGCGGCGGCACGACGATCAAGCCTGCACTGCAGGAAGCAGTCAGGGTGCTTGCCGGGAGCGAGGCGTCGATCAGGCACATTGTGCTTTTGACAGATGGTATGGGAGAGACAGACAATTTTTCGGATGTGATCAGCGATTGTGCGGACAGTGATATCACGCTGTCCACTGTGGCAGTGGGCGACGGTTCAGATACGAGGCTGCTGGGATACTTGGCAGACCAATGCGGCGGCAGATATTATTATTCGGACGAGTCCAGCGACATTCCGAAGATTTTTGCGCAGGAGGTTTTCCTGGGGGGAGACAGCTATATTCAGAATGGTGTCTTTTCCTTGTCTGCGCAGCAGGGGCATGAGCTGACGAACAGTCTGTTTCCAAATGGCTGGCCGGCGCTTTATGGATATATTTCCGCGACGCCCAAGACCGCTTCCAGCCCGGTGATTGTGTCCGGCGAGAAGGGTGATCCGATTTTGACGGTATGGCAGTATGGACTGGGCAGGACTGCTGCATGGAACAGCGATGTCACCGGCGAGTGGACGGGTGGCTTTGCCGGACAGGAGGACTATGTACAGCTGTGGAAGCGCATCGTGGATTATTCCACTGGAAATGCAGGCATGGGCGAGGACAGTGTGAATGTGGTGACAGTCGGTGAGCGGACAGAGGTGGACTATCAGACCAGCGACTATGGCAGTGCGACAGAGATTCTGGTGACAGTCATAAACCCGGAAGGGGATGTGACGGAGGAGAAGCTTCGTGCGACAGCACCGGGCAAATACACAGCGGAGCTGTCCACACCGCAGACAGGATTATATCACTTTAATATACGCCGAACAGAAGGCGGGGAGATACAGAACTATATGACCACCGCGGCGGCAGTGCAGTTTTCGGACGAATACAAGTTTGATGTGAGTGCGGATTCTTATGTCCGCTTTGCGGAGCAGTACGGCAGAATAATCACAGAGCAGGATTCAGTCTGGACACGGCTTTCCACAAAGGCGAGGGAGAGCTATCCTCTGACGAACTGGCTTCTGGCGCTCGCGGTCTGCCTGTTTCTCGCCGATGTGGCGATGCGGCGGTTCCAGTATGTGCCGAAACGGATTCCAATATTAGCAGGGGGAAAGGGAAGAAAGGCGCAGCAGTCTGATGAGAACGCGGTTCAGGGAACGCAGGGCGGCAGTACAGTGCGGGCGGATCAGATGATGCAGGTATTGGAAATGGAAGAAGTGCAGACATCAAAAGCAGCAAAAAAGGAGAAAAGACAGAAAAAACAAAAGAAGCCCAACCAGTCTGGGCAGACCTTGGATACTTCACAGCTGTTGAAGAAAAAGGATGGCCGGAATGTCTAGAGGTTGCAGTGATAAGTTGACAAGCAAAAAATAGTTGAAATATGCATTGAGGTATGATAGACTGTTTTTTAGTGAACTTTTGATTGTAGAGAAGATTGTATGTTGTCAATGAGGAGGTGTGAAGATGGCAGCGTTAAGAATCGTTCTTATGTGCATTTTAATAGTAGTTTCTATCGTTTTTACAGTGATTGTTTTGATGCAGGAAGGCAAATCTGCAGGGCTTGGTGCGATCAGCGGTGCGGCTGAGACCTATTGGGGCAAGAACAAGGGACGTTCCATGGAGGGGGCGCTTGTCAAGTTTACCAAGATTCTGGGTATTGTATTTATGCTGCTTGCAATCGTTTTAAATATCAATTTTTAACTGATGATATATTTAAGATGAAACCACGAAACACTCTTGTACTAAGAGTGTTTTTTCGTAGTATGCGCGCGCTCTGAGAAGCGGCAGAAATCATGTATGACAGATTTTAGCATGGGAGATAGAGTTTTGTAAATCATGACGGTAGTGCCAGGCGAGGGCGGGAGACACGTCCCCGCCCGATATGGGATATAGACAGGGGTGGACAGGATGACAGATAAGAGAAAAAAGGTGATTATGGATCTGGTGTCGTCGGAGTTTTATGTGCCGATGAAAGAGAAGGAGCTTGCGGTCATGCTGCAGGTCTCGAAGGAGGACAGGGGGGAGCTGAACCGCATCTTAAATGAGCTGCTGGCGGAAGGAAAACTCTCGCTCACCAAAAAGGGAAAATTTGTCAAGGCGAAGCATTCGGACAAGGAGCTGACCGGTACATTTATCAGTCATCCAAAGGGCTTCGGATTTGTTGAGATCGATGGAAGGGATGAAGATCTGTATATCCCTGAGAATTGTGTGAACGGGGCTTTCCACAAGGATACGGTCAAGGTATCGCTGTTGTCGGGACACAATGGCAGACGCCAGGAGGCACAGGTCATAGAGATTCTTGCAAGGGGCATGAGACAGATCGTAGGAATCTATGACAAGAGCAATAAGAATTATGGCTTTGTTATCCCGGATAATACGAAAATCAGCGAGGATATTTTTGTTCCGGTGGAGCGCTCCAAGGGGGCCGTGTCAGGACATAAAGTTGTCTGCGAGATAACAGACTATGGCAGGAATAACCGGAAACCAGAGGGCAGGATCACAGAGATTTTAGGTCATGTCAATGATCCCGGCGTGGATATCATGTCGATTGTAAAAGGTTATGAGCTGCCGATTGAATTTTCCGAAAAGATCATGCATCAGGCAGAGCGGGTGGCAGGTGAAGTGTCCGAGGCGGATATGGCGGGGCGGCGTGACCTGCGCGATGTACAGATGGTGACGATCGACGGGGAGGATGCGAAGGATCTCGACGATGCGGTCAGCCTGACCAGAGACGGCGAATTGTACCAGCTGGGTGTGCATATCGCGGATGTGACCAACTATGTGCAGGAGAATTCCGCGCTGGACTGGGAGGCAAGGGAGCGCGGGACAAGTGTCTATCTGGTGGACAGGGTGATTCCCATGCTTCCGCATAAGCTTTCCAACGGTATCTGTTCCCTGAATGCAGGGGAAAACCGTCTGGCGTTGAGCTGTCTGATGACAATTGACAAAAAGGGGGAGGTTGTGAGCCATGAGATCGTTGAGTCTGTGATCAAAGTGGATCGGCGCATGTCCTACACGAGTGTCAGAAAAATACTGGAGGACAAAGATGAGGCGGAGATCAAAGCGTATGAGGAGCTTGTGCCGATGTTCGGACTGATGCGGGAACTTGCGGGGATACTGCGCGAGAAACGCAAAAAGAGAGGTTCCATTGATTTCGATTTTCCAGAGAGCAGGATCATTCTCGACAAACAGGGGCATCCGATCGAGATCAAGCCTTATGAGCGAAATGTGGCGACAAAGATCATAGAGGATTTCATGCTGATTGCCAATGAGACGGTTGCGGAGCACTTTCACTGGATGGAGCTGCCGTTTGTGTATCGGACGCATGACAATCCGGATCCGGAAAAGATCAGCAAACTCAGCACGTTTATCCGGAATTTTGGATACTCCATCAAGAACAAGCAGGAGGAGATTCATCCCAAGGAATTACAGAAGCTGCTGGCAAAGATTGAGGATACGCCGGAGGAGGCGCTGATCAGCAGACTGACGCTGAGAAGTATGAAGCAGGCGAAATACACGATAAACTGTACAGGGCACTTTGGGCTGGCGTGCCAGTATTACTGTCATTTCACGTCGCCGATCAGGCGTTATCCGGACCTGCAGATCCATCGCATCATCAAAGAGCAGATTCGCGGAAAGCTGAATGAGAAGCGCATTGACCATTACAACGAAATTCTGCCGGAGGTGGCAAAACATTCTTCCGAGATGGAACGGCGCGCGGACGAGGCGGAGCGCGAGACGGACAAGCTCAAGAAAGTTGAATTTATGGAAGGACATATCGGCGAGATATACGAGGGTGTTATTTCCTCTATCACAGCATGGGGCGTGTATGTGGAGCTTCCCAATACGATCGAAGGCATGATTCATGTGTCCATGCTGCCGGGGGACTATTTTTACTATGACGAGGAGACGTACGAGATGGTGGGACAGGCGACGGATACCCGCTACAAGCTTGGTCAGACGCTGAAGGTACGGGTCAATGCGACAGATAAGATATTGAGGACGATCGATTTTGTCATTCCGTAGGAAGGCGGCGGAATGGAGATTATTATGAAAGAAGGGTGCATAATGGCAAAGAGTGAGGCAATGAAGCTGGTTGCCAACAACAAGAAGGCGTATCATGATTATTTTATAGAGGAGAAATACGAGTGCGGCATTGCGCTCCATGGCACGGAGGTCAAGTCACTGCGCATGGGAAAGTGCAGCATCAAGGAGGCGTTTGTCCGCATTGAAAACGCCGAAGTTTTTGTGTACGGCATGCATATCTCTCCCTATGAGAAAGGAAATATTTTTAACAAGGATCCTTTGCGGGTTAAGAAACTGTTACTGCACAAGCAGGAGATCAATAAGCTGTTAGGAAAAATCAAAGAAAAAGGATATACATTGGTGCCGCTCCAGGTATATTTTTCCAATGGCAGGGCGAAGGTGGAGATCGGACTTGCGCGTGGTAAGAAATTGTATGACAAGCGTGACGACATTGCCAGGAAGGACGCGCGGCGCGAGACAGAGCGCGAGTTTAAGGTGAAGAATCTGTGACCAACAAGGTACAGTTATATAAAAACCAGACAAAAGACCTGTATTTGTCTGGTTTTTATATATTTTGGGACCGATATGTCTGTGTAAGGATGGAAAAGGACGTTATAGGATCGTCTCCTGATACTCCACGATTTCGTAGATGTCTTTTCCGGCCTTCGCGGAGAAATAATCTTTCAAAGCCATATTTTTATCCCATTTTTCCTGTGGATAGTTTCCATAGCGGCGCGCTACATCTGACATGCGCGCCTCCATCGTCATGACGCCCTCAGCTCCCGCCATGCTGTCGCAGAGCTGAATCAGGCGGTCATAGTCATCATATTCTGTCGCGGCCAGCGCCTCCTCAAGCTCCCTGACTTCGTCATCTTTAATGTCAAAATTACCTATGTAGTCGTGGATGTTTTGGATGCTGAAGGAGTGCGTCAGGCAGATTCTGGCAGCTTCATCGTAGCCGAGTTCCCGCATATAGTGATAACCGTCATAGATATGTCCCATATGTTTTACACCGAATTTTCTGCCGATATCGTGCAAAAGACCTAATATATAAGCCTTTTCGCTGTCCATGTCCGCGCAGGCTCCGGCAATCTGTTCCGCGCACCGGGCGGTTATTTTGCTGTGGTTTACCCACGCTCCCGGGTTGCATTGTTCTGCGTCTTTTAATAAATTTTCCGCTGTGTTTCGATCTGGTAACATAGTAGTCTCCTTTTATTTCAACTTGATAGTGTGTCTGCTATATAATCAGTATATCATTTTCATGCTGCAAAAGACAAGACTGCTGTTACTTTTCGCGCAGCTGCTTGTCTTGACGCTCAATTAAAAATGTGATAGTATTACTATCACAAAATAAAATTCGTGAGTAGAAGGGGGTGTTGTTTGTGGGAGAATCTCAGATTCGGAAGCAGCAGATGGAACAGCGCACACAGCAGATTCTTCATGCTGCACTGGAACTTTTTTGTGAGAGAGGGATTGAGGATACATCCGTCGAGGAAATCGCCAAAGCGGCAGATGTGGGACCAGCCACAGTCTATCGTTATTTTGAGACAAAAGCAGAGCTTGCGATCTCAGCGGGAATTGCCTACTGGCAGAAGGTTTCAGACAAGTATGTCGGTGTGCTGTCGGAAGAAAACTATCAGAGAAAGCGGGGATATGGTCAGCTGCAGTGCATCTTTCGCATTTTTGAGGATCTTTTCAGGGAGGAGTGTCCATTTCTGAAATTCCTGCAGGAGTTTGATATTTTTGTCCGGAAATACCAGATTTCAAAGGAGCGGCTGGCGGAATACGAGGAGGGAATCCTGAACTTGAAATCGTATGTGACAGATGCCTTGGAAAAGGGACTTGCGGATGGGAGTCTGAATTTTCCGTACACAGTTGACGAGGTGTATTTTTCGGTGATGCATATGCTGCTCAGTCTGATGCAGAAGCTGTCCTACAATGGCAGTATTCTCCTGTCGGACGAGCGGGTGGCGCTGGCACTGCAGATCAAAATTGCGGGAGATTTGATTCTGCGGGGACTTGGCGGGTTACATTCAGAGAATTTGGAGGGTATGGTATGAAATCTTTATCGACAGGAAAAATGTGGCTTTTTGCGATGGGACAGTTTGGCTGGTCATTATTGTCCGGCCTGATTTCAAACTGGCTGGTGTATTTCTATCAGCCGGACGAGGCATCGATTGCGCAGGGGCAGACTGTGTTTATTCCACAGGGGTTGGTTATTCTGGGTATTTTTACGGTGATTGGGGGGATTACAGCGTTTGGGCGGCTCTTTGACGCATTTACAGACCCATGGATTGCGTCCTTGTCGGACCGTTGTACTTCGCAGCAGGGGAGGCGCATTCCGTTTCTAAAATGGGCTTCTCTGCCGCTTGCACTCTCCACAGTGCTTGTGTTCTGGTCGCCAGTCCGTCAAAACAGCTGGCTGAACGCCGGATTTTTGTTTGTGATGGTGATGGCGTATTATTTGTCAATTACGGCTTACTGTACGCCCTACAATGCCCTGATACCAGAGTTGGGGCACAACCAGCAGGAGCGGCTGAACATTTCAACCGTGATTTCCTTTACATTTATTGCGGGAACGGCGGTCGCTTATCTGGCGCCGGTAATCTGGGGAACGCTGATTCCGGTGTTTGGGCGCGTCAATGCAATCCGCGTGACATTCGCTGTCATGGCGGTGTTTGCCTTTGTGTGTATGCAGATACCAGTCTGGTCAATCAGGGAAAAGGAGTATGTCAATACAGTACCTTCACAGGATACAGCGTTTTCCTCGCTTGCCTCCACGTTTAAAAACAGGGAATTTTGTAAGTTCGTCGGCTCGGATATTCTGTACTGGATTGCGATTACAATGTTTCAGACCGGACTTCCGTTTTTCGTGACAAGTCTTTTGAAGCTTCCAGAGACGATGACGACGATTTACTTTGTCGGCATGACAGCACTGTCGCTGGTGTTTTATATTCCGATTAACAAGCTGGCGCCAAAGCTTGGGAAAAAGAAGCTGATACTGGCGGCGTTTGTAATCTTTGCGCTATCTTACCTGTATACAGGATTTCTCGGAAGGATTTCTGTGATTCCGGCAAATGTCCAAGGATTGATTCTGATGGTGGTGGCGTCTTTGCCGATGGCGGTGTTTGGGATTCTCCCGCAGGCGGTCGTTGCCGACATCGCGCAGAGTGACGCAAGGCGCACAGGAAGCAACAGGGAGGGAATGTTCTATGCGGCCAGAACCTTTGCATTTAAACTTGGCCAGAGTCTGTCCATGCTGCTGTTTACAGCTGTTTCCACAATCGGGAGTACGTCGGGGGCAGGATACCGCATCGCGGCATTTGGAGCGGCATGTTTCTGCTTTCTGGGCGGAGTCATATTTCTCTTTTACAATGAGCGCAGGATTAACAAGGATATTGTGTAGGAGGGCATGGAGATGGACAGGAGCGCAGTACGTGATATGATATTGCCGGAAGAAGGATATGCGGAGGTGATGGAGACGGTTGTCGAGCCGTATCTTGCGGAGCGGATGACGACAGGATACTGTGAGCGCGAGCCGGGAAAGCGGATTTTTTATGCGCGGTGCCTTGCGGACCAGCCAAAAGGTATCGTTGTTATTTCGCATGGCTACACAGAGACAATCGAGAAATACAAGGAAAATATATACTACTTTCTTCGCGGGGGATACCATGTCTTTATGCCGGAGCACTGCGGACATGGGCACAGTTACCGCATGTGCAGCGATACAAACGATTTGTCGCTTGTGCATGTGGAGGATTATACACGGTATGTGGATGACCTGTTGTATGTGAGCCGCATGGCAGCAGCAGCGTTTCCCAGCCTGCCGGTCAGCTTGTATGGACATTCCATGGGCGGCGGGATTGCGGCGGCGGCGGCAGCGGCAGCGCAGGCGCCAGGATTTTTTGTCCGGCTCATCCTGTCCTCTCCGATGATTCGGCCAAGCAGTGCACCTGTTCCGTGGGCATTGGCCTGTGTGACTGCAAAGGTTTTCTGTGCCGCGGGAAAAGGGGAGCAGTATGTGATGGGGAACCATGCATATAGCGGACCAGAACCATTTGCCGGCAGTGCCTCTGTGTCGGAGGCAAGATACAATTATTATCAGGAAAAGCGGAGCCGGGAACCCTTGTTTCAGATGAATGCGGTATCCTACGGGTGGCTTTGGCAGGCGGTGCGGCTGAATTATTATCTGCAAAGGAAGGCATGGCGCGGCATCACCTGCCCTGTGCTGGTTTTCCAGGCTGAGTGCGAGACATACGTCTCAAAGAAGGAGCAGGAACGGTTTGTGAGAAAACTGAGCCGGCGCAGGAGAGGGAAGGCGAAGCTCGTGCGGGTGCGCGGCGTGAAGCATGAGATTTTTAACGCAGGAGCGCAGGTGCTGGAGCGTTATTGGTATAAAGTTTTGAAGGAAAGAGCTTGAAAGAGTCTGCAAGTCTGTTATAATTGAGAGAAGAAATATCGTGTCCGGGACACAGAGGAGGAAATCAGATATGAAACTGACAATCACAGGAAAAAAGGGTGCAGACATTCCAAAAGAGTTCGTGGGGCTTTTTATTGAGGACATTAATTATGCGGTGGACGGCGGGTTGTATGCAGAGCTGCTGGAGAACAGAAATTTTGAAAGTCTCGAAGCGTTTGGCGGTGAGAACAAAAAGGATTATTACGTCAGGCATGACGGGCTGTACGCGTGGAAAGCCTGCCCTGAAAATGCGCCCGTACAGCTTTCCGTTGTGCAGGGAAGTCCTGTATCCATGAACAGTCCGCATTATCTCAGGGTGGAGAGCGGACAGGAAAAGTGTGGTTTTTCCAACAAGGCGTACGACGGCATTTATCTGCGCCCCGGTGTGAGATATACGGTCTCTTTTTATGCGCGGAGTGTGAAATATGAAGGTAAGATAACAGTTGCTATTATAAAAGACGGAAATACTGTCTGCGAAAAGAGTGTCGCAGTCGAGATGGCAGATGCCTTTGGCTGGAACAAATGGGTTCCATATACGCTGGAGCTGTCTGTGGAGAAAGAGGTTCAGAATGCAGCGTTTGCAGTTCTGCTGGAGAACCAGGGGACTGTGGAGTTTGACCATTTTTCCATGATGCCGGAAGACGCAGTGTGCGGAATTTTTCGAAAAGATCTCGCGGAGTGTCTGAAAGACCTGCAGCCTGGTTTCCTGCGTTTCCCTGGCGGATGCGTGGTGGAGGGGTCTACACTTGCCAACCGCTATCGGTTTAAGGATACACTTGGAGACAAGGAGGAGCGCCGTTACAACTGGAACCGGTGGGCAACACACGGGAACAGTGCGGAAAACAACTTTCACAGCCGCTATGCCCACTATGGACAGACGTACGGGATCGGCTTTTACGAATATTTTCTGCTGTGTGAATATCTGGGTGCAAAGCCGCTTCCGGTTCTCGGGGTGGGCTTGGCGTGTCAGTACCAGTCGCATGAGAAGGTGGATTTGGAATCGCCGGAGATTTACGAGTATATACAGGAGTATCTTGACCTGATTGAATTTGCAAACGGCAAAACGGACACAAAATGGGGCTCTGTCCGCGCAAAGATGGGACATGAGGCGCCCTTTGGCCTGGAGATGGTCGGTGTCGGAAATGAGCAGTGGGAGGACGAAGAAAGCCGTTTCTTTGAGCGGTATCAGCTGTTTGAGAGAGAGATTCACAAGGTATATCCTGAGATCCGGTTAATCGGCACAGCGGGGCCGGAGTTGGATTCCCCGCGGTTTCAGGCGGCGTGGGATTTTTACCATGCACATGAGGACAGGGAAAATTTTGCATATGCGGTGGATGAGCATTATTATATAAAACCAGAGTGGTTCTTTGCGCATACGGATTACTTTGACAAAGTGTCACGCGGCACAAAGGTTTTCTTTGGAGAGTATGCGGCACATTCGACAGACCCCGTTAAGCCTATCCCTGAGAAAGATACGGAGAGGAATACGCTGGAAGCGGCGCTCGCGGAGGCGGCATTTATGACAGGAATGGCGCGGAACAGCGATGTGGTGGTCATGACCTGCTATGCACCGCTCCTGGCGCGCGTCGGATATACGCAGTGGAATCCTGACCTGATCTGGTTTGATGACAAGAAGGTGTGCAGGACGCCGAGTTATTTTGTGCAGCAGATGTTTGCAAAGAATCCTGGCGATTATAATGTTGCTATGGAAATCGATGCACAAAGCGGGGAGATGCCTTGTCAGGTAAGCTATGACGGGAGTGCAAAGGAGCTGATCGTCAAGCTTGTCAATGCATCATCAAAAGCACAGAACGTTGTGTTTGCTTTTGATAATCGTTGGGAAAAATCAGATCAGAATGCACGCGTGATTCAGTTAACCGGAAGACAGCTTTCCGATATCAATACACTCGGAAATGAACTGGTACAGCCGGAGGAAAGCGTCGTATCGTTGGAGAACAATCAATACCAGGCACCGCCATTTTCCTTTTCGGTATTGAGAATCCCGGCGGAAGTGAAGGCGTGAGAATAAAAAACGCATGTGCAGACAACGGGCGGGAAAAAGCAGAGCGGTGAATCGGGCATTGTGCATCCTGATGGGAATTGGAGGCATGGCATATGGGGATTTACTTAAATCCGGACAATGATGGTTTCTGGATATCAGTCCGTTCCAAAATATATGTGGACAAGACAGGGCTGATTGCGTGTACAAATGAATTGCTCAACACAGAACAGCGGTTTATATGTGTCAGCAGGCCGCGTCGTTTCGGAAAGTCGATGGCGCTGAAAATGCTTGCCGCTTACTACAGCAACGGCTGTGATTCGACGGATTTGTTTCAGGGGCTGAAAATCGAAAACGAGGAATCCTTCCGGCAGCATCTGAATCGGTATGATGTGATTTATCTGAATATGCAGCAGTTCCTGATTGAATCAGAGAATCCAGATCTGACAAAGTATCTGGAACAGGAAGTGCTCGAGGAGCTTAAAGAAGAATATGGAGATGTATCCGGGCGGCAGGATATGGGACTTGCCTATGCGCTGCGCAGGATATATGCCAAAACGAAGAGAAAGTTTGTTTTTCTGGTCGATGAGTGGGACTGCGTGATGCGCGAGAGGCAGGAATCAGAGACACAGCAGAAACAGTATCTTGACTTCTTGAGAAATCTGCTGAAAGATCAGCCCTATGTGGCACTCGCCTATATGACAGGAATTTTGCCGGTGAAGAAATACGGGGAACACTCGGCGTTGAACATGTTTACCGAGTATTCGATGACAGACCAGAAAGCGTTTGAAGAGTTTACTGGTTTTACAGAGGACGAAGTAAAAGCACTTTGCGGACGATTTGATATGGATTTTACTGAGATGAGCAGTTGGTATGACGGATATATGTTTACGAGGTTTCAACATATCTACAATCCACGGTCGGTCGTGGAGGCGATGTGCTGCCGCCGACTATCAAATTACTGGACTTCCACAGAAGTCTACGATGCATTGAAAGTTTATATCGATATGGATTTTGCCGGACTGCGCGCGGATATCGTAAGAATGCTTGGCGGCGGACGTGTGGGGGTTAACACACGCAGTTTTCGGAATGATATGCGCAATTTAGAGACGAAGGACGATGTGCTGACACTGTTGATTCATCTGGGGTATCTGGCATATGATGCAGTGACAAAGGAAGTCTTTATTCCGAACAAGGAGATTGTTGAGGAGTTTGAGACAGCGATGAGTGTGAAAGGCTGGTCTGAGGTCATGCGCGTCGTAAAGGCGTCCGGGAAACTTCTGGATGATACTTTGGCATGTGACGAAAAAAGTGTCGCGGAAGGGCTTGACAGGGCGCATACGGAAATATCATCGATTTTGACTTACAATGACGAGAACTCATTGGGGTGTGCGATCGGGCTTGCGTATTACAGTGCAAGGAAAGACTACATGCTCATCAGGGAGCTGCCAACAGGACGCGGATATGCAGATATCGCATTTCTGCCGCTTCCCCACACAGGGAAACCAGCGCTGATCGTAGAGCTGAAATATGACAAGACAGCCAACTCTGCCATACAGCAGATTAAGAACAGACAGTACACACAGGCGCTGGAGAATTACACCGGAGAAATATTGCTTGTCGGAATCAACTACAATAAAGATAACGCAGAAAAACCGCACAGCTGCGTGATAGAGAAAGTGGAAAAGAAAAAATAAGTAAGGAGTGATAGCTGTGAGCAATAAGAAAGACAGTATGAGTAAGTTCATCAGCCTTGTCCTGCGCCATCATCCGGAAGCAGCCTATATACAGCTGGACGAACATGGCTGGGCGGACGTGGAGCAGCTGCTGTCAGGGATAAAAAGAACCGGAAGAAAAATCAACAGGACGATACTGGAGGAGATTGTCAGGACAGATGAGAAGCAGCGGTATTCGTTTAACGAGGATAAGACACTGATTCGCGCCAACCAAGGTCACAGCATTCCTGTTGATGTCGGATTAAAGGAGCAGGAACCGCCGGAATTTCTATATCACGGTACGGCGACCGGCTTCTATGAAAGTATTAAAAAGCAGGGACTCAAACCGATGTCGCGGCTGTATGTGCATCTGTCGAAGGATGTCGAGACAGCAATCAATGTTGGAAAACGGCATGGAAAGCCGATTGTCCTCAGGATACACAGCGGCAGTATGTACCAAGACGGTGTTTCCTTCTATCTGTCCGAGAACGGTGTGTGGCTTACTAAGAAAGTAGAGCCGAAATATTTTGAGAGAATATAGAGTATGCTTATTTATTATAGTTCAGCCCAGGACTTCGCACTGCACTGCGAAGTCCCTGAGAAAGCGTGGAGGCTGCTGAACTGTTACGCTTATTTGACATTTTCGTGAAAAAACTGTTGACAAAAAAGAAGATATGCGATAAGATAGATTTTGTTCGCGGAAGTGCTGGAATTGGCAGACAGGCAAGACTAAGGATCTTGTGTCGGTAACGACGTGTGGGTTCAAGTCCCATCTTCCGCAGCTGGTTAATAGTGAGGAAATCCCGATAAAAACTGGGTTTCCTTATTTTTTGTTATTACCTGATTTAAATTCGTTACAGATTAAATGCGCGTATAAATTCATGCTATGCGTGCATTTTTTGTGCGCATGCCAATGCAGAGGAAATCAGAGTTGGACCACAAAAATCTTAATGCAGAATAACCAACGTTATGATATAATTACAGCTAAGAATTAAAAATTTTCTGCGAGAGAACATTTTAAAGAAATAAAGTACCAGAGGTGCCTATGGGAATTTTTAGAGTCGAATAAAAAAATTGGTTGATGGTAGTTATGAAATTGAGACAGGATTTGGTCTGGTGCAGATTGATATATTTTAAGAAATTCCAGATAGAAAGCAGGAGAAAAGCCGTATGCAGATAAAGATTTTACATTTTATTGAAGGAGCGAAACAGGCGGAAGGCCTGACAGTAATTATTGATGTGTTCAGGGCATTTTCATTGGAGTGTTATTTATATGATATGGGCGTTAAAGAAATTCGGCCTGTTGGAACGATTGAAGATGCATTTCAATTGAAAAATAAATTCCAGAATAGCGTACTTGTCGGCGAACGTCATGGCAAAAAATGTGAGGGGTTTGATTATGGGAATTCGCCGTCTTCTATTACTGCAGAAGATGTCAGAGGGAAATGTATCATTCATACAACCAGTGCAGGTACACAGGGAATCATGAACGCGACAAAAGCTGGCGAGATGATTACAGGGAGCTTAGTCAATGCAAAAGCAGTAACTGATTATATATTTGAAAAGCAGCCGGAAACAGTATCATTAGTCTGTATGGGAAACGGTGGAGTACGTCCGGCACCTGAGGATGAGTTATGTGCGGAATATATAAAAAGCATCCTGGAAGGTACAGATTTTATAGATTTTCAGAATAGAGTGAAAGAACTTCGGCACAATGGAGGACAACATTTCTTTGACAAGAACAGGCAGGATGTTTTCCCAGAAGAAGATTTTTGGATGTGTATAAAATGCAATCAATTTCCGTTTGTAATCCGAATTAGTAAAGATAAGTATGGATACATTGCAAATAGAGTATATATGGATAATGAATTGTGAGACGAATAACGTCAGTCAAATCTCCGGTGTCAAAGTGTTGTAAAGAAATTATGCAGACAAAATCGAAATGGCCCGTAAGACTACAGATTAGATACTGCCATGTAACAGCAAATTCTACAGATATTAAAGTACATTAAATACGAACATCAAATATGAAAGGAAACATTATGAGAAAGAATATAAGAATTAGCTGTATTCTCATTGTGATCATGCTGTTAGCAGCAGGATGCGGAGGGAATGCAGACAAAAAGGAAGAGGAGCTGATTGTGGAGGATTTTGACGCGCTCACGCGTGATGACAGGACACAGGTGATTGTGCGCGATGAGCCAGTTACAACGGAGGCGGAAACAGCAGTACAGGAGACTGAGGATTCTGCGGAGAGTGAGACGGAGATGGTTGTACCATATGCAGACCGCGTGGCGGGTGACAATGGTGTCCTCTATAATATAGAAACGACAGTATATGAGGATGGTGCCGTGAGCGTGGAATACCCGCAGCTTACAGGGATGGCTGATGCGGCAAGGCAGCAGGAGATCAACGAAAAGATTAGAAAAACAGTGGCCGAAAATATTTTGACTGACAATCTGAGTTCCTACGAACTAAGGTACGAAACAGCTACAAAGGGGAATGGTATTGTTTCCTTTATTTTCAGGGGAACAGAGTATTACGCAAACAGCGCATATCCCAACAATGTGATCAAAACACTGAACATTGACCTGAATACAGGAAAGAATGTCAGACTGAAGGATTTTGCGGACATAGCCCTGGTTGTGAGCAGTCTGGAGAATGCCGATGGATACACGATTATAAATGAAGGCGTCGATGCCGCAGATTTTTCGGCCTACCTAAACAATGGTGCCGTGACAGACTATGCCATAACATTGCTCGATTATGATATTGACTTCGACAGCCCGGAGATGATTACGGCGGGATTTTCGGCAATCAGGGACAATCATTTAGTCCTTTTTATCAAAGCAGAACATGCCATGGGGGATTATGTAGAGTTAGTATTTGACAAAAATCTGTAGAAATATCAGTAGAAATAAAAGAAAAAAAGGAATTTCGGAATCTGTGTGGAATATATAAATTAGAGAAAACAGTACGGGCATTCTCTGCGTGGATCTGAGTGCCCGCTGAAGCGTGTAACATGGGAGTTAGTGAGATGCGGGAGATTGACATGACAATACGTGAAAATCTTGAACAGTGGGAGAGCGAATATTTAAGTCCATATGCCACACTCAGCGCCAGATCAAGAGGCAGGGACAGAGAGGAAGAGCAGTGTGATATCAGACCTGTGTTTCAGCGAGACAGGGACAGGATACTCCATTCCAAGTCATTTCGGCGTCTCAAGGACAAGACACAGGTTTTTTTGTCGCCAGAGGGCGACCACTATAGGACGAGACTCACACACACGCTCGAAGTAGCGCAGAACGCGAGAACGATCGCAAGAGCGCTGCAGTTAAATGAGGAGCTTGTGGAGGCCGTCGCATTGGGCCATGATTTGGGGCACACTCCCTTCGGACATGCGGGGGAGCGCGCGCTAAATGAAATCTGTCCGTATGGATTCAGGCACAACGAGCAGAGTGTGCGCACTGTGGAGCTTCTCGAGAAGGACGGCGAAGGTCTTAATCTGACATGGGAAGTGCGGGACGGGATGCGAAATCATCAGACTTCGAGTATGCCGTCAACGCTGGAAGGGAAAGTAGTCCGTTTTTCAGACAAGATTGCGTATACTTACCATGACATGGATGATGCGGTCAGGGCCGGTATCCTGAGAGAGCGGGATATTCCGCGGGAGATTGGTGAGCTCATCGGCTACAGTCCGCGGGAACGGCTCAACAATTTCATACATGACATTGTGACGCAGAGCAAGGGAACAGATGACGTGCGGATGTCGGATGACGTGGAACTTGGAATGCGCAATCTGCGCCGTTTCATGTATGATAAGGTGTACAGCAATTCCGTGGCAAAGTGCGAGGAGAACAAAGCGGTAGCGTTGGTCAAGACTTTGTATGAATATTATATGAAGCATACCGATGCGCTGCCGAAATTTTTTGTGGAGCTGGGACTGCAGGGGGAGCCGCGCGAGAAAGTTGTGTGTGATTACATAAGTTCTATGACAGACAGGTTTGCGATTTCTCTGTATGAAGAAATATATATACCAAAGTTTTGGATGGGATATTAGGAATTGAGAAAGAGAGTTGGATATCAATGTATTATCCAGAGGAACTGGTTGAGGAAGTCAGACAGAAGAGTGATATTGTCGATGTGATTTCCAGTTATATATCGCTGCAGAAAAAGGGCAGCAATTACATGTGCTGCTGCCCTTTTCATGGGGAGAAGACGCCGTCTTTTTCCGTGAACCGCGCAAGGCAGATCTACAAGTGTTTTGGCTGCGGCGAGGGTGGAAATGTGATTACTTTCGTGATGAAATACGAGAACTGTACCTTTCCGGAAGCATTGCGGATGCTCGCGGAGAAAGCCGGTGTGGAGCTTCCGCGGGCGGAGTACTCGGAGGAGGCCAGACGGCGTGAGAGCAGGCGGTTAAGACTGCTGGAGGTCAACAAGGAAGCGGCAAAGTTTTATTACGTCATGCTGCGGAATGAGCGGGGGGCGAAGGCAAAAGAATATTTGGACAAGCGTCAGCTCTCCGGCGAGATGCGCAAGAATTTTGGACTTGGCTATGCGCCGGCGAGGGGAGAGGAGCTGTTGTCGTATCTGCATCAGAAGGGTTTTACGGATGATTTGATTCGTGATGTGGGACTGGCAAAGACCGATGAACGGCGGGGAACAACGACGCAGTTCTGGAACCGGGTGATGTTTCCGATACAGGATATCAATCACCGTGTCATTGGTTTTGGCGGGCGCATCATGGGCGATGCGGACAGCGGCCCCAAGTATCTGAACTCGCCGGAGACGGAAATCTTTGACAAGAGCAGGAATTTGTATGGCATGAACTATGCGCGTACTGCAAGAACAGGGAATATAATACTATGTGAGGGTTATATGGATGTCATCAGCATGCATCAGGCGGGATTTACGCAGGCGGTGGCATCGCTCGGAACTGCATTTACCCCCGGGCAGGCGGGACTGATCAAGAAATATACAAAAGACGTCCTGTTAGCATATGACAGTGACGGCGCAGGCGTGAAGGCGGCGCTTCGCGCGATCCGGATTCTGCGCGATGCGGGGATGTCGGGCAGGATCATCAATATGTCGCCTTACAAGGATCCTGATGAATTTATCAAGAATCTGGGACAGGAGGCTTTTCAGGAGCGAATCGACCATGCAGAGAATTCTTTTCTGTTTGAGATTCGGATGCTGGAGCGCGAGTTTGATCTGAACGATCCGGAGGGAAAGACCAATTTTCACAATCAGATCGCGAGGAAGCTCTGCGATTTCGGCGAGGATGTGGAGCGCGAGAATTATATCGAAGCGGTGGCGGAAAAGTACCACATCGGATTTGACAATCTGCGAAAGCTGGTTGTGAACATGGCGGCAAAGACAGGCGGTTACGCAGTGCAGCCGGCAGAGCGGCCAAAGTCGGGGATACAGAGCAGAAATAGAAATACCCCCGAGGAGAATGCGAAGAAATCGCAGCGGCTGCTGCTCACATGGCTGACCGATGCCCCGCAGCTCTACGCAAAGATCAGGAACTATATCGCCCCGGAGGATTTTACCGTGGAGCTCTACAGCAGGGTTGCGAGACGCATGTTTGAGGACATCGAGAAGAACCAGCTCAATCCGGCGGGCATCATCAATATGTTTGAGGATGAGAAGGATCAGAGTGAGGCGGCCTCGCTTTTTACGACAACACTTCCGGAGCTGGAGAATGATCAGGCAAGGGAGAAGGCCTTCAACGATATCCTTCGCAGTGTGAAGAAGAACAGCTTCGAGTACTATAACAGCCGGTCCGGCGGAGATATTCTGGCGATGAGCAGAGTGGTCGAGGGGAAAAAAGCACTGGAAGAACTTAACAAAACGCATATTTCTCTAAAATAAGGATAAAAATAATATGGTATGGAGGATTGACCAGAATGGATGAAAACACACAAGCAAAATTTGATGCGAAATTAAAAGAGCTCCTGTCGATGGCAAAAAAGAAGAAAAATGTGCTGGAATATCAGGAAATCAGCGATTTTTTTAAGGATATGCCGCTCGAGGAGGAGCAGTTTGAGCGGATTCTGGAGACGCTCGAACAGAATAATGTAGATGTGCTTCGCATTACTGACGACGATGACGATCTGCCCGATGATGACCTGCTGCTGGTGGATGATGAAGAGATGGATGTGGAGAATATCGATCTGTCCGTACCAGACGGTGTCGGAATCGAGGATCCGGTCAGAATGTATCTCAAGGAAATCGGTAAAGTACCGCTTCTGAGCGCTGACGAGGAGATTGAGCTTGCCAAGAAGATGGAGCTTGGGGACGAGGACGCCAAGAAAAGGCTCGCGGAAGCCAATCTTCGTCTCGTGGTGAGCATTGCCAAGCGGTATGTCGGACGCGGGATGCTGTTTCTGGATCTGATACAGGAAGGAAACCTCGGACTGATCAAGGCAGTGGAAAAGTTTGATTACAGGAAAGGTTACAAATTCTCCACATACGCGACCTGGTGGATCCGTCAGGCGATCACAAGGGCGATTGCAGACCAGGCGAGGACGATCCGCATTCCTGTGCATATGGTTGAGACGATCAACAAGCTGATCCGCGTGAGCAGACAGCTGCTTCAGGAGCTTGGACGCGAACCGACACCGGAGGAGATCGCAAAAGAAATGAATATGCCTGAGGACCGCGTGCGCGAAATTCTCAAGATTTCTCAGGAGCCAGTGTCGCTGGAGACTCCGATTGGTGAGGAGGAGGACAGTCATCTGGGAGATTTTATACAAGATGATAATGTTCCGGTGCCGGCTGACGCCGCGGCGTTTACGCTGCTGAAAGAACAGCTGGTCGAGGTGCTCGATACGCTGACTGACAGGGAGCAGAAGGTTTTGAGACTTCGTTTTGGTCTTGACGACGGCAGGGCGCGTACGCTCGAGGAAGTCGGCAAGGAGTTCAATGTCACAAGAGAGCGCATCCGGCAGATTGAGGCAAAGGCACTCAGAAAGCTGCGTCATCCTTCAAGAAGCCGCAAACTCAAGGATTTTTTGGATTAGGAGAATAATGCAGATGCTGTTATCGGATAGAATGAGGGCTGTGGCGGGACTGGTGCAGCCCTGCAAAAGTATCGCAGATATCGGCTGTGACCATGGCTATGTCGCTATGGAGCTTGTCAGAAGCAACATATGCAGACATGTGATTGCGATGGATATTAACAGCGGACCTCTGGACAGGGCAAAACGTAATATTATTGATTATGACATGCAGGATTATATAGAGACCAGACTGTCAGACGGCGTCAGCGCGCTGCGGGAAGGCGAGGCGGAGGGCGTGATCTGTGCCGGGATGGGAGGAAAGCTGGTCATATCCATATTAGAGCAGGGAAAAAGGCTGATCGGAGAGATGAAGCAGGTGATATTGCAGCCCCAGTCAGAGGTGGATGAAGTGCGGGGGTATCTGAGGAAAAAGGGCTATCTGATTGACAGGGAGGATATCATCTATGAGGATGGAAAGTACTATCCGATGATGCGTGCACTGCCCGGTGCCTTTGGTAAGCTGGAACGGCAGATTAGCGGAAACCTGGAGCAAAAGTGCAAAAAAAGCGGAGTATACATCAATGGAATCCCATCGAGCAGACAGCCGTTTCACATCTCAGAAGTATCAAAGGGAGAGGCGCAGCGGCTCACAAGGGTTCAGGATACATATGGTCCATGTCTTCTGGCGATGGCACATCCAGTCTTAAAGCGGTATCTGCTGTGGCAGAAGGCAAATTTTGAGAATATCAGAAACAATCTGCTCAGCCAGCAGCAGCTGACAGAACGGCAGCAGCGCCGTGTGGAGGAGCTTGACGAAAAGCTGAGCGATATCGTGTTTTGTCTGTACTGCTATTTTAAATACAAATAAGAGATTACATAGATAATGGAGAACGCATATGAAATGCTATGAGGTCATCGAAAAACTGGAAGCCCTCTCACCGACAGCATTCGCGGAGGAGTGGGATAATATCGGTCTGCTCGCAGGCAGACGCGACAAAGAGGTCGGGACAGTTTACATCGCACTGGACGCGACAGACGATGTGATTGATGAGGCCGTGCGTCTCGGCGCCGATCTGCTGCTCACTCATCATCCGCTTATCTTCAGGAAGCTTGGCAGGGTTAACACGGACGATTTTATCGGGAGACGCGTCTGTGAACTGATTCGGAATGACATCAGCTATTATGCCATGCACACCAACTTTGATGTGATGGGGATGGCTGACGCGGCGGCTGACGAGCTTTTGCTGAGAGACAGACAGGTATTGAATATCACTTATGAGGACGATATCGCCAAGGAAGGCTGTGGCAGGGTAGGAAAACTGGAAAAACGTATGCGTGTGGCGGAGCTTGCAGAATTTGTGAAGGAAAAATTTCATGTGCCGAATGTCAGGGTGTTTGGCGATTTGGGGGATATTGTCGAAACAGCGGCAGTGATGCCCGGCTCCGGCGGCAGTTACATCCGTGATGCCCTGAATGCGGGGGCAGATGTGATGATAACAGGGGATGTCGATCATCATGAAGGAATTGATGCAGTTGCGCAGGGAATTGCGGTGATTGATGCTGGGCATTATGGCATTGAGAAGCTTTTCGTACCTTATATGGAGGAGTTTATCAGGAGAGAGCTGTCCGGGATACAGATATACAAGGCCGCGGTCAAAGAGCCTTTTGTAGTGATATAGATGATTGTAGAAAAGAAAGGGGAAGGAGCAATGGATAGAAACAGTGAAAAGAAGCAAAGTTTTCTGGTGACAGTGAATGGAAAGACCAGAGAATACCCTGCCGGGGTGACTTTTGGCGAGATTGCCGGAGTGTATCAGAAGGATTATCCATACCAGATTGCGCTGGCGGTCAGAAATGGAAAGATCAGAGAACTGTTCAAGAAGGTTGACCAGGATTGTGAAGTAGAGTTTCTGACAATGGCGGATGACACGGGACACAAGACATACAACCGCACAGCGACGATCATCCTCATGAAAGCGATCAATGATGTGATCGGTATGGATAAGATCGAGAAGATCAAGATGGAATTTGCCATCGGCAGCGGTTATTACTGTGCCAAAAAAGGGGATTTCGAGATAACAGATGAGGTTGTGGCACAGATCAGGGCAAAGATGCAGGAATACATAGATAAGGACTATTGCATTATCAAAAAGTCCATGCCGCTGGAGGAGGCGAATGTCCTTTTTGCAAATCAGAAGATGACAGATAAAGTGAGTCTGTTCCGATACAGGGGCAGCTCGACAGTCAATGTCTACAACCTGGATGGATACTATGACTATTACTATGGTTTCATGCTTCCGAGTACCGGATATGTGAAATATTTTGACCTGCAGAAATATGAGGATGGCATGGTGCTGATACTGCCGAATAAGAAAAATCCGACCGTTCTGGAGGAGTTTCAGCCGCTGCCAAAGCTTTTTAAGTCCATGGAAATCGCGTCGGATTGGGGTGAAAAGCTGGGCGTGGACACGGTGAGCGACTTGAATGATCAGATACGCAAGGGCGGATTTAACGAGCTTGTGCTTGTGCAGGAGGCGCTGCAGGAGCGCAGGATCAGTGAGATTGCTTCGGATATCGTGTCGCGCGGCGGGATTAAATTTGTCATGATCGCAGGTCCTTCCTCGTCGGGAAAGACGACTTTCTCACACAGGCTGTCTGTGCAGCTTCGGACGCATGGACTGACACCGCATCCGATCGCTGCGGATGATTACTTTGTCGACAGGGAGAAGACACCGAAGCAGCCCAACGGCGACTATGATTTTGAGTGTCTTGAGGCGATCGACACACAGAAGTTTAACGACGACATGTGCGCGCTGCTGGCCGGCGAGCGGGTGGAGCTGCCCACTTTCAATTTTGTGACAGGCAAGCGGGAGTATAAAGGAAACTTCAAACAGCTTGGTCCCGATGACATCCTTGTCATAGAGGGAATCCACGGGTTAAATGACAAGATGTCCTATGCGCTTCCGGCTGAGAGCAAATACAAGATCTATATCAGCGCGCTTACGACGCTGAATGTGGATGAACATAACCGTATTCCGACCACGGACGGCAGACTGCTCAGACGTCTGGTGCGGGATGCACGGACGAGAGGCGCGACGGCTAAGCGGACGATTCAGATGTGGCCTTCGGTGCGAAACGGGGAGACAGAGAATATCTTTCCGTTTCAGGAGAGTGCAGATGCCATGTTCAACTCGGCATTGATCTATGAACTTGCGGTGCTCAAACCGTATGCGGAACCGCTGCTCTACAGTATCGAGAAGGGTGAGCCGGAGTACTTTGAGGCAGTGCGGCTTCTGAAGTTTTTGAGCTATTTTCTGGGAGTGGGCACAGAGGAGCTTCCAAAAAATTCCATCGTGCGGGAGTTTGTGGGCGGAAGCTGTTTTAAGGTTTAAAAGCGAAAAGAAGTACTTGAAAAAGGCAATGTAATGTGTTACGATAGGTTGCGGCAACTGTAGTAAATGATCGCGGCTTGCCGGAATATTCCGGTGAGGTGAGGAAAGTCCGGGCTTCACAGGGCAGGATGCCGGATAACGTCCGGTGGAGGCGACTCCAAGGCCAGTGCAACAGAAATATACCGCCTCTGTGCGAAAGCATAGAGGTAAGGGTGGAAGGGCGGTGTAAGAGACCACCGCCTCCGCGGTAACGCGGAGGGCACATGTAAACCCCATCCGAAGCAAGACCAAACAGAGAACCACAGGCTGGCCCGGTCTGTTCTCAGGTAGGTCGCTTGAGGCTGACGGTGACGTCAGTCCTAGATAGATGATCATTCTCGACAGAACCCGGCTTATCGCTGCGGTTGCCGACAGGAGTACTCTGGCTATGGATGCCAGAGTATTGTACTATGCAAGTAAATATTGTGTTTGATTAGAGGTACTGATATGCGGAGAATGAAGAGAAGAATACTATACATAATAATTACAGTGATTACTGCGGCTGCAGTGACCTATCTGGGACTTGCATTGTTTTTTACAAAACATTTCTTCTTTAATACCATCATTAACGGTGAGAACTATTCCGTCAGTGCTGTCAATACGGTGCAGAATGGTTTTCTGGATACTTCCAGTCAATATGTGTTGACGATCAACGGAAGGGATGGGCTGACAGACACGATCACCGCGGCGGATATTGCGCTCCGGGTGGAATTTGGTCATGAGTTTGAAGATATTGTGGAAGGGCAGGAGGCCTTTCTGTGGCCGGCATCGGTTTTTAAGGAGACAGAATATAATGTTGATACGCTGGTGACTTATTCCCAGGAGGCGCTGGACAAAAAAATTGATACATTATGTTTTTTCGAGAATGAAAATATCAGACAGCCGCAGGATGCATATCTGAGCGATTACACCGAAAGTGGTTATCAGATTATCCCGGAGGACAAAGGGACTGTTCCGGTTCGGGAGAAGATTCGCAGTGCGGTGGAGGAGGCTGTCAGTCTTCTGGAAGAATCCGTTGATCTGGACGCAAAGGAGTGTTATACCAATGCACAGGTCACATCAGGCGATCGTGCGCTGCAGAAGGAGTGTGAGGAGCGAAACCGTTATACAGGAGTTACCATTACATATACATTTGGAGAAGAATCTGAGGTGCTGGACGGCAGTATCATAAAAGACTGGATGATAAAAGATGACAGGACGATCGATCTTGATCCTGAGCTTGTGCGGGAATATGTAAATGGGCTTGCGCGGAAATATGATACATGGGGCAGGAAGCGGGAGTTCCAGACGACAGGCGGCGAAGTCATCACGATTACAGAGGGAGCATATGGCTGGTGGATGAACCGGGCAGAGGAGACGCAGGAACTGATCGAGCAGATCAAAAGTGGAAGAAGCGGCGAGAGAACTCCGGTTTATCATGCGGAGGCGGCGCAGTACGGCGACAATGATATCGGTGATACCTATGTGGAGATTGATCTGACAAGCCAGCATTTGTGGCTTTACAAGGATGGCGAGCTGGTGGAGGACACGGATTTCGTATCAGGCAATGTGAGCAAGGGATACAATACCCCGGTTGGCGTGTATGGCATCACATACAAGGAGCGCAATGCGACACTCAGGGGGGCGACGTATACTTCCCATGTAGATTACTGGATGCCATTTAATGGAAATGTGGGGATGCACGATGCTTCATGGAGAAGTTCGTTTGGGGAGGACATTTATCTCAGGAACGGATCACATGGCTGTGTGAACCTGCCTCCGAAAAAAGCGAAGGTAATCTACGAGTATGTGGAGAAGGGAGAGCCGGTTATCGTCTACGGTGGGCAGACATCTGTCCCGAGGCAGGAGACACCTGAAAAAACGGAGGAGATACCAGAGCCCGGGGAGACTGCGGATACTGGACTGACACCGGAACAGCAGATACAGCTTTGGATTGAGGCTGGGTTGTTAAATCCTGACGGAACGCTGGCACAGCCGGCGCAGGTTCCGACAGAGGTTCCTGTTGAGATTCCGCAGCAGTAATTTTTGGATTTTTAGAATTCCAGCATGGTTCGCGGCTATGCTGGAATTGTTGTATGTCTGTCATTGGGAATATAAATGAAAAAGGAAAAAATCTTTGCGTGTTTTTGGGGCATACTGACAATATCAGGTATTATCGTAGTGTTAAGTGTCATGATACACAGGATTAATATGGAAAAAGATGGATTTGCAGTCAAATCATGCGTATCGGAACAAGCTGCGGTCAAAATGGCACAGACAGCCGGATTGAAAGTGTCAGAAGAAGGGGAATTTGATACGGGGGATATAAGAATGCAGATTGTATATCAGCTGGCGAAGCGGAGTATCGTGAAAGTTATTGTGGGAGATGCCGCGGGGAGCGGAACAATATGGAAGATCGAAGAGGGGATCGTGATTGTCTCCAACAGGCATTTGCTTATGAAGGATGTGACTGCAGAGATTGTTTTTGGAAATGGGGAGACTGTGATTGCGGACGTGATCGGATATTCCCAGCAGTATGACATTGGATTTGTCAGAATACAGGAGCGGGCAGTGACAGACAATGTCCTGCGCGACATTTATGAGGCGGTGCCTGTTTTCTATGAGACGGAGTCAGCGGAGGCAAAGGCAGCGTTTGACGCAGCATACCCGGGTAGACGTGTTTTGCAGGTGGGAGCGGTGATGGATGAAAACACTGCCGCCTTTTCGTCGGGAGTTATTGCGGGACTGGCGTTTGTGCCCTTGTTTAACACAAAAGTACTGGTGACGGAGTGCTATTCGAGAGCCGGGATGTCCGGCGGCGGTGTGTTTGACGAGGGCGGTCACTTTCTCGGCATGATTTCCGGCGGAGAAGTACCGGAGGACGCGGAGATGAGAGAAGCTGAGATTACGTACAGTATTCCGTCATCATTGATCGCAGCGGAATATGAAATGATTATCAATGAAGGAAAATGATTCTGAAGCAATGGATCGAGGTAGAAAACGTGGTTAAACCAGAGGGAAATAAGCGAATTTCGAAAATAGATGCGTATCTGAACTGCGCGGAGAACTTTGCGTACCGGAGCACTTGTATCAAAAGAAAATACGGAGCGGTCGTTGTCAAGGACGATGCCGTGATCTCAACCGGTTATAACGGTTCGCCCAGAGGTTTTGAGAACTGCTGTGATATCGGGGAATGTCCGCGTATCAGGCTGGATATGCACCAGGGGGAGGGGTATGCCATCTGCAGGGCAGTTCACGCGGAGGCAAACGCCCTGCTAAACTGTTCCAGAGAGCAGACGCTTGGAGCGGATCTGTATCTGGCAGGTATCAATCCCGGTGATTTGTCGGTGCACAAGGCAAAGCCGTGCCCGCTGTGTGCCCGTATGATCATACAGGCCGGGATTCGCAATGTATATCTCAGGAAGGGCGAGGGCGCTGACAATTATGAGGAAATTCCTGCGGTGGAGCTTCAGTGGTATCTGACGTAGATGGGGATCTGTATCATTTTTTGCCGCGCCTGATGGATTTTTATTGAATTTTAATATCCAGGCTATGGCATGTTTTATGAGATTGTGATAAGATAAAAAATTAGAGAAAAAGCAATTAGTAGTAACAAACTATAGAGGAGGTTGTTAAAATGACAAAGATAGATATATTTTCAGGTTTTTTGGGGGCTGGAAAGACGACACTGATCAAGAAACTGTTGAAGGAGGCGCTCGATGCATCCAAAGTGGTACTGATCGAAAATGAGTTTGGCGAGATTGGTATTGACGGCGGTTTCCTGAAGGAGGCAGGCGTTGAGATCAAGGAGATGAATTCCGGCTGCATCTGCTGCTCACTGGTAGGCGATTTCGGCAGTTCCCTGAAGGAAGTGATCGAGACATATCACCCGGAGCGAATCCTGATCGAGCCGTCTGGCGTGGGAAAGCTCTCTGACGTCATGAAGGCCGTGCAGAATGTGGATACCGATGCGGAGGTGGAACTCAACAGCGCAGTGGTTGTTGTCGATGCGAACAAGTGCAAAATGTACGCGAAGAATTTTGGAGAGTTCTTTCTGAATCAGATCGAGCATGCCGGCACGATTATCTTAAGCAGAACAGCGGATATCAGTGAGAGTAAATTAAATACAGCATTGGAGATCATCCGTGAGCACAATGACAAGGCAACCGTCATCACGACACCTTGGGATGCGCTTGACGGGAAGAAGATTCTCGAGACGATAGAGAATGCGAAGGACTTGGAGGCGGAGCTCATGGCGGAGGTCGCAAAGCTTCATGACGAGCATGAGCACCATCATCACCACCACGACCATGACCATGACGGACATGAACATCATCATGACCACGACGAGCACGAGCACTGTCATCATGATGAGCATGAGCACCATCATCATGAGCATGACCATGATGAACATGAACATTGTCATCACGACCATAATGACCACGAGCATCATCATGACCATGGTGAGGAGTGTACTTGCGGCTGTCATGATCATGACCACGAGCATCACCATCATCATGCGGATGATATCTTCGCAAGCTGGGGATTTGAGACGCCGGCTGCTTACACGAAGGCGGATCTGGAGCACATTCTGGAGGAGCTTGAGGACGAGAAGAAGTATGGTTCGATTCTCCGCGCAAAGGGCATGGTTCCGGCTGGAGATGGCACATGGCTGAACTTCGACTATGTTCCGGGTGAGAGTAACGTGCGCGCCGGCGCAGCGGAGGTGACAGGGAAAATCTGTGTGATCGGTGCCCGGCTCAACGAGGACAATCTGAAGACATTGTTCAGCAAATAGTGATCTGATGGCGATATCCGAACTGTTATGTTGATAACGGTTCCTTACAAGGATTGGAGAAAATATGAAGCCCGTATATATTATTAATGGATTTTTGGAGAGCGGCAAGACAGAGTTTATATCCTACACGCTCTCACAGCCCTATTTTCAGACGAAAGGCACGACACTTCTGATACTCTGTGAGGAGGGCGAAATTGAGTACGACGAGGATATTCTCAAAAACAGCCGCACGGTCGTGGAAGTGGTGGATGAGGAAGGCAAGATGACCGCGTCAAATCTGTTGGAGATCGAGAAGCGCTGCAAGCCGGAACGTATCATCATTGAGTACAACGGCATGTGGAACTTTAAGAACCTCAAGCTGCCGTGGCATTGGCGTCTGGAGCAGCAGATCACGACGATTGACGCTTCCACATTTCAGAATTATTATACCAATATGCGATCACTGCTGGCGGAGATGATCAGAAAGTCGGAATTGATTATCTTTAACCGCTGTGACGGATTGATTGACCAGCTGAGCAGCTTTAAGAGAAATGTAAAGGCCGTGAACCCGCAGGCTGAGATTATTTTCGAGGACAAGAACGGTGAAGTGAACCAGATCTTTGAGGAGGATCTGCCGTATGACTTAAAGAGTGAGCGATTGATTCTTGACGATTACGGTTATGGTATTTTTTATCTGGATGCCATGGACAATCTCGACCGGTATCTCGATAAGACGGTTCAGTTCAGGGCGATGGTGTTAAAACCCGAGGGCAGTGACAATGCGTATTTTGTGCCGGGAAGGATGGCGATGACCTGCTGTGCGGATGATATGGCTTTTCTGGGGTATGCGTGTAAATATGACAAGTGCAGTGAGCTGACGAACAAGGACTGGGTGGAAGTGACAGCGACAGTTCACAGGGAGTTCTGGAAGGATTACAACGGTGAAGGCCCGGTGCTCCACGCAGTCAGTGTCGTGCCAGCCAAAAAGCCTAAGGATGAGATATTGAATTTTGCATAAAATAAAGCAGGCGTAAGCCTGCTTTATTTTATATCTTAAAATTATCCTTGCTGCCATACTTCTCTTCGCAGTATTTGCAGCGGTATATTTCCTTTTTCTCATCCGTCAGAACGAAGATATGCGGAAGCTCCTGCTCGATCGATGTGATGCAGCGGGGATTTTTGCATTTCAGCACATTCTTGATTTCCTTTGGGAGCGACAGCGGAAGTTTCTGCACGATCTCACAGTTTTTGACAACGTTGACAGTGATGTTGTGGTCGATAAAGCCTAAGATATCAAGGTTGAGCGTATTGATGTCACATTCCACCTTTAAGATATCCTTCTTCCCCATCTTATTGCTCCGCGCGTTTTTGATGATTGCCACAGTGCAGTCAAGTTTGTCAAGTCCCAGATGCTTATAGATGCTCATGCTCTTGCCTGCCTTGATATGGTCAAGGACGAAACCCTCCTCGATTTTTCCTACGTTTAACATATTCTGATACCTCCTATTCCAGTGCTATACAGTTATCTCTAAAAGTGTCAGGAGCAGCGCCATGCGCACATATACGCCGTACTTCACCTGGCGGAAGTACACGGCCCGGGGATCGTCGTCGACCTCGACGGAAATCTCATTGACACGCGGGAGCGGGTGCAGGACAATCATATCGGACTTGGCGAGTTCCATTTTTTCCTTGTCGAGGATATAGTAGTCCTTTAATCGCACATAATCCTCCTCGTTGAAAAAGCGCTCCTTCTGGACTCTGGTCATGTATAAGATATCGAGCGTCGGTATGACTTCCTCCAGCTTCCGGACTTCGCTGAAAGAGATATTTTTCTCGCGGAGCATCTCGATGATATAGTCTGGTATCGTGAGTTCCTCGGGGGATATGAATATGAAGTTGATGTTGTCGTAGCGCACGAGCGCGTTGATCAGCGAGTGCACGGTGCGGCCGAATTTGAGATCACCGCAGAGTCCGATGGTAAAATGGTCGAGGCGTCCCTTGATCGCGCGTATGGTCAGGAGATCGGTGAGTGTCTGCGTGGGATGCTGGTGGCCGCCGTCGCCGGCGTTGATGACCGGGATAGAAGAGCGCGATGCGGCGACCATGGGAGCGCCTTCCTTGGGATGGCGCATCGCACAGATATCGGCGAAGCAGGAGATCACGCGGATCGTGTCCGACACACTCTCACCTTTTGCGGCAGAGGAAGAATTGGCATCGGAAAATCCCAGAACCTGACCGCCAAGGCTCAGCATTGCAGACTCAAAGCTCAATCGGGTGCGGGTGCTCGGCTCATAGAAACAGGTGGCAAGCTTTTTTCCCTCGCAGGCGTGTGCGTACCTGGCGGGATTGTTCTCGATATCCTCAGCGAGAGTAAAGAGCTTGTCCAATTCCTCCGTGGAAAAATCAAGTGGACTCATTAAATGTCTCATAAAAACCTCCTAAATATACAGTGATTAAGGCGAATAAAAAAAGAGAAATAAATTCTCTTAATACGAAAAAGTATCAATATAAAAAAATGTCTGAAAATGGAAATGAAAACTACACCTGAAACCAAACTGAAACGTACAAGAAGTACCCAACATAACCATTTCCCTCCATCTGCAAAGTTATACCTTTGCTATCGTATCATATCAGCAGACAGCTTTCAAGAACAAAATAAAATTTTTTTCGGCTTGCCTTTTAATAGGGGAATGTTATAATATTTTTAAAACAATATATCATTACAAGGAGAGGAACGATGGAATTCAGGGAGAGAAAACGATGGCTGTTCTTCGGACTGCCATTTACTTTTACAGTATATACGATCAAAGAGGATGTCATTACCGTGAATACGGGCTTTCTGAACAGGGAGGAGAACGACTGCTATATGTACAAGGTGCAGGATGTTACGCTCAAGAGCTCTTTAATAGAAAGAATGTCTGGCCTTGGAACGATTGTGTGTCACACTGGTGATGTCACATCTCCGCTGTTGTTGATTCAGCACATCAAAAATTCCAGGGCAGTGAAGCAGTTTATCCTGGAGAAGTCTGAGGAGGACAGGAGAAGACGCCGTACACTCAATACACTTGATATCGGCGCAGTTGAGGTAGACGACGTTGAGTAAATACATAGAGAATGACATTGACAGAAATGAGGGAGGAACGAGACAGCTCAGCGCTGATGAGATTGCCGCAGTGCTGGGGACGTATCTGGAGAAAAATGCTGCCGGAAATAACACTGCTGAAAATAGCGGCAGCGAAGACGGAAAAGACGGAAAAGAAGTAAAAGAGGTAAAACAAAAACAGATAAAAGAGACAGCAAACGGGCGCAGTCTGACCAGACAGCAGCGGATACAGGAGATGAAACGCAGGAAAAAGCAGCAGGAAATGATGCGCAGGCTGTTGATACCATGTGCTGTCGTTTTGGTACTCTGTGTGACGCTGGTTGGAATAGGGATCAGGAGTCTGGTCAGAAGACAGGCGGGGCGGCAGGATGTTTTGCCGATTGAGACGGGAAATGGCAGTGATTCAAAAAACAGCAGTGCAGGTGAGCCTATTCGGGATAATGATGACTTAGAAAACAGTGACTCGGGCAGCAGCGTTGTCGATAATAGCGATATAGATGAAAACCGTTCTGACACAGGCAAATCTGATAAAGACATTGCATACGATGGCAGTCTGAATGTCGCAGGCTGCTATCCTGGAAGTGCCGTTGCCGACCATATCAATGATGAGATTGCACAGATCAGCACACTTTTTGTTCAGACTATAGGCGGTAAGAGCAATGAACCGCCGCTGAGGGCGGTTGCCGACGAGGCGACAGTACTGCCGAACGAGGATATCGGGAGTGAGAATAGCATTTTTATCGATGTGGCGGCGGGGAGAATCATGGAGCAGGAAGCGGCAGGTGCCCGGATCAGCCCGGCTTCCATGACAAAGATTCTCACCATTCTGGTGGCGGCAGAGCATATCACAGATTTGGATGATACATTCGAAATCACAGTGGATATCACGGATTACAGTTTTGTCAACAAATGCAGCAATGCCGGGTTTGAAATTGGGGAGAAGGTTACAGTCAGGGATCTTTTCTATGGAACAGTGCTGCCTTCCGGAGCAGATGCAGCGCTGGGGCTTGCAATCTATGTCGCAGGTTCCCAGGAGGCGTTTGTCGAGCTGATGAACGAGAAAATTGAAGAACTGGGATTGTCGCAGACATCACATTTTACAAACTGTGTCGGTCTCTATGACGAGAATCATTACAGTACTGTTTATGACATCGCTGTCATGTTGAAGGCTGCCTGCGACAACAGCTTTTGCAGGGAAGTGCTCAATGCGCATATTTACACGACGTCTGCCACAGAACAGCATCCAGAGGGGATTATCCTTTCCAATTGGTTTCTCAGAAGGATAGAGGACAAGGATACCCATGGGGAGGTGCTCTGCGCCAAGACCGGATTTGTGGCACAGTCCGGAAATTGTGCTGCCAGTCTGGGCGTGGGAAATGACGGGAAAGAATATATCTGCGTTACGGCGCATGCCAACAGCTCGTGGCTGTGCATTTATGATCATGTGGCACTGTATCAGCAGTTTTTGCCGGAAGGAGCGCAGTCGCTGGCTGGGGATTCGTGACTGGTCAGAATCCGTTCAAATAAGAGTCCCGCCAAAAACCAGAAAGGGAAATAGTCGATGCGGATTACCCCGTTTACATGCCAGTGGTGGCGGTTGTAGTTCCAGGGACACAGCTCATGTGCTGCGAGAAAGCGCCCGCTGGCATATTCTGCGCCAAATATCGCGAGTGCGTAGACGGTGCCGCGCACGGTCAGCCGGCAGTGCTTTAACAGGGAAAACACTGGTTTGAAAAAAGCTGCGCAGCCATAGATTGGGAACATCCACAGGGAAGTCTGTCCGACAAGGGGGAGTTCCCGCCGTCTCAGTGCGCCGAGAGCGGTAAATGTGATTTCCATGCACCAGCCGGTTGTGCCGCATTTGATAAAGTTTTGAATGAGATTGTTCCTGTGGTCAGAGCAATCAAAATAAGGTAAAGGAAATATCGGTTTTTTCATGCTATCAGCATAACCGGATTTCCTTTACCTTATTCAGTCTTTTTGCAGATTATTCCAGCAGTTTATTTCAGATTTTTGCTCATTTCCGCGATGGCCGCCTGCGATGCCCTGTCGAATATTGTGACATTTACAGGACCGGATACAGGAGTCTTGTACACAGGAGTCTCGCTGCCAAACTGTGTAAAGTAGACATACTGCGAGGTTGCGTTGATATTGCTGTAGGAGCCGTCAGCGACGACTTCCATGTCAGAACCGTCACGGCGGATGCGCTTTAACTGGGGCGTGCTGCCTGAAGTCTGATAATAAATATAGCTGTCAGTCACATTGATCAGATCGATTCTGCCAGTGTCGAGCAATGTTTTGCTGCCGTCGGTGATGTTGAGTCTGATCAGTGAGTAGTTGTCGTGAATGTCAATGCCGTAAACCGTATTGCCCTCGATGATTGGCATATACACGTCTTCGGCGAGCACCTGGCGCGAGACGTTGGTCCGCAGGTCAAGTGCCATCAGGTGCAGGTTTTCCTCATTGTTCAGGTAGTAGAAAGTAGAGTTCTGTACGCTTACAGGAAGGATATCGAGCTCCAGAAGCGTCTCTTTGGTTTTTCCGTCTGTCGATACCTTTTTCAGGGACAGATCATCGGAGGAGCAGGTGTAGTACACGTCGTTGTCCGCGAGAAGGACATACTTGCCGTTAACACGGTCAAGACAGAAGGCGTCGCTGGCTTTGTTTTTATTGACGCGGTAGACGCCGGTGGTGCTCAGCACGAAACCGAGTCCGGAACCGCTGCCGGAGCCTCCCTGATAGTAGTACAGATACTTGCCGTCTGCATTGATGCTGGCCACTTCGGTGTACGCAATTTTTTCCATCTCGGATTCGTCCGGACGCATGCGGTAGAGCGAATGAGAATCGTAGGCGTTTGCAAAGTAGACATATCCGTCATTCTCGCAGAAGAGTCCGTTGTTATAGAGATTTCCCGCAGTGTTCCCTACGGTTCCTGCCGGATTCTGCGGAACCCGGTCAGAGAGGTACTTAAAGACAGCCAGACCGGCAATGATAAGCACAGCGCATATGACGCAGATGATGGTGATAACTTTTTTTTTCATTACATTTCCCCCTGTGTATATTGTGAGTGATGTGGTCAGCTGTGAAATTTATTTCTGCACAGCTTATAGTGTATAGTAATATTATAAATAATTTCTAAGAAAAATGAAAGATTTCTGTATTATTTTTTTACAAACTTTATTCGGTGTGCTATACTAGATAACAACAAAAGGAAAAAGCAGGGATACAGGAGGACAAGTCATATGGATTTATCAGAGCTCAGGGACACGCTCGACGGCATTGACCGCCAGATTGTCGAACTTTATGAGAGGCGGATGGACGTGTGCGCGCAGGTGGCGGCGTATAAGATCGAGACAGGGAAGCGGGTTTTTGACAAGGAGAGAGAGCAGCAGAAGCTCAAGGCGGTCAGCGGGATGACGCACAATGAATTTAACGCGCATGGTATCAGGGACTTGTTTGAGCAGATCATGGCGATGAGCAGGAAGCTCCAGTATCAGATGATAACGAGACACAATGGCGAGGGAAGGCTCTCTTTTATAGAGATGGGTGAGATTGACTATGGGAAGTGCCGCGTCGTATTTCAGGGAGCAGAGGGCGCGTACTCGCAGGCTGCGATGATGGAGTATTTCGGGGATGCGGTTGACAGCTTCAATGTCAATACGTTCCGCGACGCGATGCTTGCAATTGACGAGGGGAGTGCGGATTTTGCGGTGCTTCCGATCGAAAATTCGTCGGCGGGGATTGTGAGTGAGATCTATGATCTGTTGGTAGAGTTTGAGAATTATATTGTCGGGGAACAGATCATTAAAATCGAGCACTGTCTGATGGCGTCGCCAGGCACGAAAATAGAGGATATCAGGACGGTATACTCACACCCGCAGTCGCTGATGCAGAGTTCACACTATCTGCTCGATGCAGGATGGCAGCAGATCAGCATGAAAAATAATGCCTTTGCGGCAAAGAAGGTCGCAGATGACAGGGATAAGACGCAGGCGGCTATCGCGGGGGAGACAGCTGCAAAGATCTATGGGTTAGACATTCTCAAAAGAGGGGTCAATGATATCAGGGACAACTCGACGCGCTTTATCGTCATCACGAATCAGAAGGTGTTTGCAAAGGGAGCTTCCAAGATCAGCCTGTGTTTTGAGGTAAGCCATGAGAGCGGGGCGTTGTATCATGCGCTTTCGCACCTGATGTACAATGGATTGAATGTGACGAAGATTGAGTCGAGACCGATCGCGGGAAGAAACTGGGAATACAGATTTTTCCTGGATTTTGAGGGAAATCTCACGGACAGTGCAGTGAGGAATGCACTCAGGGGACTGCGCGAGGAGACGCGCAATATGAAAATATTGGGGAATTATTGATTGAATTGGAATGTGGATAAAGGGGTGTAACTATGGCATACAGGACATTTGCGGCAATCGACGTGGGCTCGTATGAGCTTGCGATGAAAATATACGAGATATCGGGCAAAAATGGTATCAAGGAGATTGATCATATCAGACACCGGATTGAGCTTGGAACAGACTCGTATTTTATGGGGAAGATCAATAATGACAGGGTTGACGAGCTGTGCAGGATGCTGAATGAATTTATGGCAATCATGAAATCGTATAAGGTGGACGACTATAAGGCATACGGGACAAGCGCCATCAGGGAATCCCGGAACAGACTGATTCTGTTAGACCAGATTGAGACGTGGACGGGAATCCGCATCGAGGCTTTGAGCAATTCCGAGCAGCGGTTTCTCGATTACAAATCTGTGGCGTCGAGAGTGAAGGATTTTCAGAGTATTATCGAGAAGAGCACCGCTTTTATTGACATTGGCGGGGGGAGTATCCAGATATCTCTCTTTGATGAGGACAGTCTTGTTACCTCCCAGAATATCCGGCCGGGTGTGCTTCGCATGCGGGAGGAGCTCGCGCGGGTATCCTATCGGAGTTACCAGCTTGAGGACATCGTGGAGGAGATGGTCTGTGACAGTTTTGAAAGTTTCCGCGAGATGTTTGTGGGGGATAAGAAGATACAGAATGTGATTCTGGTAGATGACTATGTGTCATTGATTGTGCAGAGAAACTATATCAAGACCATCAAGAAGGGACAGGTCAGCACGGAGAATTTCCTGGAGTTTGTGGATTCCCTCAAGAAGAAAAAGGCGAGGGAGATTGCAATGTCACTGGGGCTGGCGCAGGAGAATATTTCGCTGTTATACCTCTCAGCGCTGATGATCAAGTATATGATCAAGCTTCTGGGCGCAGAGATGGTGTGGGCACCGGGCGTATCTCTGTGCGACGGTATCGCATATGAGTATGCGGAGCAGAATCGTCTGCTGCCGTCGGATGCTGACGGCATGCCGCACGATTTTGAACAGGACATTCTCGACTGTGCGAGGGATATCAACAGGCGCTATCACAGCGGGGAGTACCGCACCCGCGAGCGCGAGATGATCGCGCTCACGATTTTTGACAGCATGAAAGAGATTCATGGTCTGACCAGGCGCGACAGACTGCTGCTGCAGCTTGCAGCGATCCTGGGCGACTGCGGCCGGTTCATCAGCCTTGCGAGCGTAGGCGAGAACTCCTACAATATTATCACTGCGACGGAAATCATAGGGCTGTCCCATGTGGAGCGCGAGGTTGTGGCAAGTATTGTAAAGTATGCTACAGAAAAATTTGATTATTATCATATTATGGACAACAATGCGTCACTCGACAAAGAGACATATCTGAAAATTGCGAAGCTGACAGCCATTATGAGACTTTCTGATGGGCTGGATCTGAGTAACAGGGGTAAATGCAGCAAATTAAAAGTCGTGAATAAAAACGATGAGCTGGTGCTCACTGTGGAGACGAATGCAGACATGACGCTGGAGTTTGGATTATTTGACAAGTATTCTACTTTTTTTGCAGAGGTGTACAATATCAAACCAGTGCTGCGGCAGAAAAAGAGTAATATATAATATAATACTGCAAAGTAATGGGGGAATTGAAATGGGTGACAAAAACAGTAAGTCAGATAACAGGATTGATTACAGCAAAGCAGAATATTACTATAATAGGGAATTGAGCTGGATAGCCTTTAACAACCGCGTGCTGGGCGAGGCGAAAGACAAGGACATCCCTTTGTTTGAACGGCTCAAGTTTTTGAGCATTACCGCGTCTAATCTGGACGAATTTTTTATGGTGCGCGTGGCGTCGCTCAAAGACATGGTAAATGCAGGCTACACCAGGAAGGATATCGCCGGAATGACGCCGGCCGAACAGTTGGAAGTGGTTAACAGGGCGACGCATGAGCTTGTCGATATGCAGTATTCTGTCTATAACAGATCGCTGCTTCCGCTGCTTGCCCAGAACGGGCTGATGGTGGTGGAGAGTCATGAGGATCTCACGAAAAAGGACTGCGCCTTTGTCGACCGGTATTTTCAGGACAATGTGTATCCAGTGCTCACACCGATGGCGGTGGACTCCTCGAGACCGTTTCCTCTTATCAGGAACAAGTCTCTGAATCTGGGGGCTCTGGTATCGAGGAAAGGGATAAAGGGCAGAAGACATCTGTTTAACAAGAAGTCTGTTCAGGGGAAAGAGCTGGAGTTTGCCACTGTTCAGGTTCCGAGTGTTCTTCCGCGTATCATACAGCTTCCGGAGGCGGAAGATGGGACAAAGCGTGTCATTTTGCTGGAGCAGATTATCGAGCGGAATATGGATAAACTGTTTCTGAATTATAACATAGAGTGTTCTTTTCCGTTCCGAATCATGAGAAATGCGGATTTCTCGCTGGAGGAGGAGGAGACGGAGGACTTGTTAAAAGAGATTGAGAAACAGCTCAAAAAGCGGCAGTGGGGACAGGCGATCCGGCTTGAGGTTGAGGAAGGAATTGACAAACGGCTTCTCGAGATAATCAAGAAGGAGCTGATGATAGATGAGAGGGATATCTACAGTATTCCCGGACCGCTTGATCTCACATTCCTGATGAAGATGTATGGACTGGAAGGGTTTGAGCATCTCAAATTCAGTCCTTACACGCCGCAGCCGGTTCCTGAGATTGAGGCGGACGATGACATTTTTGAGTGGATCAGGGAGCAGGATATACTTCTGCATCACCCCTATCAGACTTTTGCCCCTGTCGTTGACTTCATCAAGCAGGCGGCGAAGGACCCGCAGGTGCTTGCCATCAAGCAGACCCTGTACCGCGTGAGCGGCAACTCGCCGATTATCGCGGCGCTTGCGCAGGCGGCGGAGAACGGCAAGCAGGTATCCGTGCTGGTTGAGCTGAAGGCGCGTTTCGACGAGGAGAACAATATTGTGTGGGCGAAGATGCTTGAGAAAGCCGGCTGTCATGTAATCTATGGACTGGTGGGGCTGAAGACGCACTGCAAGATCACGCTGGTGGTCAGACGTGAGGAGGAGGGCATCAGGCGCTATGTGCATCTCGGCACGGGCAACTACAATGATGCCACAGCGAAGCTCTATACCGATCTCGGTATCCTTACCTGCAATGAGGCGATCGGCGAGGATGCCACGGCAGTCTTTAACATGCTGTCCGGTTACTCGGAGCCGCTGGGGTGGAATCAGCTGGCACTGGCGCCGTTGTGGCTCAAGGACAGATTTCTGTATTTGATCAACAGGGAGAAGGAGAATGCAGTTGAGAAGCGGCCTGCAAGAATCGTGGCGAAGATGAACTCCTTATGTGATCCCGATATCATCAAGGCGCTGTACGAGGCAGCGGCAAAAGGTGTGAAGATTCAGTTGATTGTCAGGGGAATCTGCTGTCTGCGGACGGGGGTGGAAGGCACTGAAGACAATATAGAGGTGCGTTCCATCGTGGGCAATTTCCTGGAGCACGCGCGGATCTTTTACTTTGAGAATGCAGGGGATCCGGAGCTGTATATGGCGAGCGCGGACTGGATGCCAAGGAACCTCGAGCGGAGGGTGGAGATTCTCTTCCCGGTTCTCAACGCTGACCTGAAGGAAAAGGTGTGGCATGTCCTGGAAGTGCAGCTGAGTGACACACAGAAAGCGCAGTTCCTACAGGCTGACGGAAGCTACCGCAAGGCTGACAGCAGCCATGGCAGCAGGGAGAAGAACGCTGTCAACGCGCAGGAACTGTTCTGCAGGGAGTATGTGTCACTGGCGGCGAAAAAGCAAAAGGCAGAGCAGCAGGCGCGAACTTTCAAACCAGAGTACAATCAGGCGATGGTGTGATGAGATTTTCTAAGGCAGCGTTTTTTCGTATAGTAGAATTATGGGAGCATGGAATACGATGATAAAATATATACTTGCATCGGGTTCCCCGAGGCGGCGGGAACTTTTGGAACAGGCGGGAATCAGCTTTGAGATCTCCCAGGCGCAGGGTGAGGAAATCACCGCGAAGGAAGTTCCGGCAGAGATCGTGGAGGAACTTTCTTACCAAAAAGCAGATGAGGCGGCGCAGCGGTATCAGAAGAAATATAAAAATGACACAGTTGTCATAATCGGCGCGGATACCATCGTGGCATCCGGGAAGGAAATCATGGGAAAACCGAAAAATGCAGCGGATGCGGCGGCAATGCTTGCAAAGCTGCAGGGGGATACCCATCAGGTCTACACAGGAGTGACACTCATTGTGCTGGAAAAGCGGAGGAGGGAAGTTATCACTTTCCATGAAAAGACAGATGTCCATATGTATCCGATGACATCAGAACAGATTGCGGCCTATGTGGCGACCGGGGAGCCGATGGACAAGGCGGGCGCATATGCGATTCAAGGAAAGTGTGCAGTCTATATCAAGGGCATCAACGGGGATTACAACAACGTGGTGGGTCTGCCTGTCGCAAGGCTGATGCATGAACTTTTTGCAAGACAATTGATCTGATTGCGGAAAAGGGGTTTACAAAATAGTATCGATACTGTTACAGTGGTATTGGTATATAAAAAAATTAAGAAATAAAAGGAGATTATGAATTATGCACGAGTATGATGAGGCGGTGCTGAACTGTTTTTTGGAAAACCAGCTTCAGTTAGTACCGGAAAAGGTAGCGGAGAATATTGACGAGGCGGAGGCATTTCTTGAGGAGTGCATGGCGGTAGTCGTCGATTCGCTTGACGAGGTGTGGAATTACTTTGACGAGGAAGGAATCGATCTGGAGGGACAGGAAAAGGAAGAGATCGCGGATGCGCCGGAGGTATTTGACATCGGGGATGGAAGATATCTGATCGTTGAGAGTTAGTAATATTTATGACAGAACTTGGCACTGCGCTGCAAAGTTCACAGGAAAACATAGTGATTGAAGCACATCGGGCTGCCACGAAGTGGCTTTGCATGGCTTGATGTCCGCAATTATAAGAGAATTGAATAAATGTGAAAACTAAAGGATAGGTAGACAAGGTGAAAAGAAAAACAAACATTTCAGTGTGGCAGTTAAGATTATTTGAGGGTTTTGACAAGGACATCATGGTCATGCAGCGCGACGAGGAGGAGGTCTTTGACGATGCGATTCATGTGTTCTTTGACAAAGAGTACTATGATGTGTATGTCGCAAGAGCCACCAGATACAGTGAACATCAGTATGCGTATCATGAGGACAAGCTGGGCGAGGTGATCAATCAGATCTTTGAAGAGGATATTCCCGGGCTGGTGCTCCACATCGGCACAGATGAGAATGCGCCGGGAAAGCAGCTTGCCGATGAGAAATATATTGCGGCAAGGGAGCTTCTTGGATTGAGAGATGCCGCGGACAGCTATCATTTCCTCTACACCGCAGCGATTGAGCGGTGCAGCAGGGAGGAGGCCGTCGCACGCCTGTGGACGAAGAGTGTCTATATCATAGGGCAGCTGCCGGATTTCCGCGTGAAGCCCAAGGAGGGTGAGAAGCCCGTTTTTGAGCTCATGACAATGAAGCGGAGAAAAGATGGCGGGAAAGTCACAGCGGACGAGTATGATTATGAGTCGCTGAAGGTATTTTTGACGAGGGACAGCGCCATGCACTTCAATCCGGACAATAAGCCGGTAAACAAATACAAGCTTGCCATGCTGTCACAGCTGATCCGGGGAAAGCTGCAGGTGATCATAGAGCCGCACAGAAACTATTATCTGGAGTATGATCCTGCCGCGATTGACCTTGCGGGGCATTTGGAGATACCGCGCTACAATGAGGAGATGGTGCAGGCAAGAATCCGGGAATATACGCAGATGGACAGGATTTATATCCTGCTGTCGCCGTTGCACAGCGACTATCGTCTGTCGTGCGGAAATCCTTTTCTGATGAAGGCAGACAACAATGTTTTGATATATTTGTTTGAAAAATATGACGATGCTGTCAGTTATGTGCTGCAGAATCCTATGACACTGCCCATATTTGACAGTGCGTTTCCGATCGGTGTGCTGGACCACAAGGATAATCTGCTTTGCCTGGAGACAGTGCTTGCGCTCGCTGCAAAGCTTGGTGTGACAGGTGTAAATCTTGACTTTGACACGGTGCATGCCATCGGCTGCAAGATGGAATATATCAGGAATATAGCAGGGTATGACCGCGATGTGGAAGCGTTTCTGCCAGAGAAAGAGCTGTCACAGGTCATGCACGAGGAGGATGGAGAGAAGAAGTACCGTATGCCTGTCGTGCCGTTTTCTGATCGGGACAATGAGTATCTTGTGAGCGGGGAGCGGAAAGCGGAGCTGATCGCGCATATGGACAATGACCATGACCAGGGATTTGCGTATATGACAGGCTGTACTGTCATTGAGATGATGGTTATGATGCACGAGGCCGCTGCGCGCTTTGACACGGCAAGAAAGGCGTCGGACGAGGAGAACATAGAGAAGTATGTGCGCCTGATGAACAGGCTTACCTTCTTTTTGACAGAGGCATTGTGTGAGAAACCATATATCTATACTTTGCAGGAAGAGAACGGTGATTTCGCCCTCAAAAATAATATCGCATATCTGATCATAACGAACCGCTATGAGACAGGCAGAAAGGGCGAGGGAAGGCTCGTGCCGGTGGGAATCGACAATCCGCAGTTTATGGATAAATTGTGCGAGGCCAGCAAAGTCGCGGTGCTGACGGACGGACCAGGCACATTATGTATGATGGATACCAAGCTGATGAGCGAAGTATCCAAACAGTGGAAGAGCACAGAACCGCTCCGCGAGGAGTTGATGATCTATCTGACACAGGGCTGCGGCCTTTCCTTTCCGGAAGCAGGATATTATTACAGAAGGCTTCGCACCGAGAACAGCATTTTTGTCGAGTTTGTCTCCGCTGTCAGGGACGGGGTGTATCCGTCGGTCGGAATGCTCACAATCGAGGGCTTTACAGCGCAGGGGCTTGCCGAGGCCAACGGATTCAATATGCTGCAGGCGTATGACGCGCTGCTGTCCCTGAAAGAGAACCCGGCAAATGCGGAGAAGTTCAGGAGAGACGCCGTATCCGGAAACGGTACGGAAAATGATGCTGGGCGGGATTTGGAAGACAGCTCCGAAGATAATTCTGAAAAGAAAGGGCTTTTTGGAAAGCTGTTTAAGAAATAGTTGATAAATTTTCCCTTTTATGTATAATAGAAAGAGTGTGTAACAAAAACCAGTATTTATAAATAGTTTAAGAGGAATTTATCATGATAAGTGCAAACAATGTAACCTATAGAGTCGGAAAGAAGGCATTATTCGAGGATGTAAACATCAAGTTTACGGAAGGGAACTGCTACGGGCTGATCGGTGCAAACGGAGCGGGAAAATCCACTTTTTTAAAGATTTTATCCGGAAAGCTTGAGACAACGAAAGGCGATATCGCAATCACGCCGGGGCAGAGACTTTCCGTGCTGGAGCAGGATCACTTCAAGTATGACGAGTATCCTGTCATGGACGTCGTCATTATGGGAAATGCCCGTCTCTATGAGATTATGAAGGAGAAGGATGCCATCTATGCCAAAGAGGATTTCACGGATGAAGATGGGATCCGCGCCAGCGAGCTGGAGGGCGAGTTCGCTGAGATGGACGGCTGGGAGGCGGAATCCAACGCGGCGCAGCTGTTAAACGGTCTGGGAATCGACACAGGGATCCACTATTCTCTGATGAAGGATTTAAACGGCAGTGACAAGGTGAAGGTGCTGCTTGCCAAGGCGCTCTTTGGCAATCCGGATATCCTGCTGCTCGACGAGCCGACCAACCATCTGGATCTGGACGCGATCGCGTGGCTTGAGGAGTTTTTGATCAATTTTGAAAATACGGTTATCGTCGTGTCACATGACCGCTATTTCCTGAACAAAGTATGTACCCAGATTGCGGATATTGATTACGGCAAGATTCAGCTCTATGCCGGAAACTATGATTTCTGGTATGAGTCAAGCCAGCTGCTTGTCAAGCAGATGAAGGAAGCAAACAAGAAAAAAGAAGAGAAGATTAAGGAACTGCAGGAGTTCATCTCGCGTTTCTCCGCCAATGCCTCCAAGTCAAAGCAGGCGACTTCGAGAAAGCGCGCTCTGGAGAAGATTGAGCTGGACGATATCAAGCCGTCCAGCCGCAAATATCCTTACATTGATTTCCGGCCTGACCGCGAGATTGGCAACGAGGTGCTCACGGTTGAGAACCTTTCCAAGACAATCAACGGCGAGAAGGTGCTTGACAATATTTCCTTTATCCTGGGACGTGAGGACAAGGTCGCGTTTGTGGGGGCAAACGAGCTTGCCAAGACGACGCTGTTTCAGATCCTGATGGGGGAGATGGAGCCGGACGAGGGCACTTACAAGTGGGGTGTCACGACTTCGCAGGCTTATTTTCCGAAGGATCCGACGAATGAGTTTAACAATGACTACACGATCGCGGACTGGTTGATGGGCTATTCGCCGGTGGATGATATCACGTACGTGCGCGGTTTTTTAGGGCGTATGCTCTTTGCGGGTGAGGACGGCGTGAAGAAGGTAAAGGTGCTCTCCGGCGGTGAGAAGGTGCGCTGTCTGCTGAGCAAGATGATGATCAGCGGAGCAAACTGTCTGATTCTCGACGAGCCGACCAACCATCTGGATATGGAGTCCATCACAGCGCTCAACAACGGACTGATCAAGTTCCCCGGCATGGCGATGTTCGCGTGCCACGACCATCAGTTTGTGGAGACGACGGCGAACCGCATCATGGAGATTTTGCCGGACGGCACACTGATCGACAAGATTACGACTTATGATGAGTACCTTGCAAGTGACGAGATGGCGAGAAAGAGGACTTCTGTGTACACTGCAGAGGCAGAGGACGAGAGCGGCGAGGAGTAATCGCCCGGGAGCAGTTCTTTTCCTACAGTTCCTTGCGATGGATTGATGAAAAGAGACAGGTTGACTGTCTTTTTTCATGCGCACAGGCACATAGAGGAAACATGCCGGCATAAGCTGACGGGTGTCCGGCGCGCGGGCAGGGAGGAAGCGCATTCCTCTACTCGATTGCATACGGCGGTATGCTCTGCCTGTTTTGTATTTTCAGATAAGGAGAAATTCGAGATGGGATTTGTTGATTTGCATGCGCATTCGCGCTGTTCTGACGGAACGCTCACGCCCAGAGAGCTGGTGGACTATGCCATCGAAAAGGGTCTGGATGCAGTGGCGCTCACAGACCATGACACAGTGGACGGTCTGGATGAACTGATGGAATATGCGAAGGGAAAGCCGATTGAAGTGATTCCCGGGATTGAATATTCGACAGAGTACAATAACCGTGATGTGCACATCGTGGGACTGTTTATTGACCACAAGGCACCTGTCTTTCTGGAATATCTGACACGTTTCCAGCAGTCGAGGACAGACAGAAATTATAAGCTGTGCGCGAATCTGCGCGGGGCGGGCATCGATATCACTTACGAGGCGCTTGCGGAGGCATTTCCGGGTGCGGTGGTCACGAGGGCACACTATGCCGCGTATCTGCTGGACAAGGGCTATGTGAAGAGCAGAAATGAGGCATTTGAGAGATATCTTGGCGACAACACGCCGTATTTTGTGCATCGCGAGAAGGTGACGCCGGAGGAAGTGATCGGGGTGACGTTGAGATCGGGAGGGATACCGATTCTGGCGCATCCTACGCTGTACAGGCTTGGCCGGGAGCAGCTCGATGTGCTGGTGAGGCGGCTCAAAGACGCGGGACTTATGGGAATCGAGTGCTATTACAGCACCTACACGCCGTCGGAGGAAAAACAGATGCGGGCGCTGGCAGAGAAGTACAATCTGCTGCCGGGCGGCGGTTCGGATTTTCACGGTGCGAACAAACCGGGGCTGGATCTTGCAGTCGGGTATGGAAGACTCCGCGTGCCGGCTGGACTTCTCGCAGATATGAAAAAGGCGCTGAATACCAGGATACTGTTCACAGATCTCGATGATACCCTGCTCAATTCAGAAAAAACAATATCGGAGAAGACGAGGAATAAGATTCTGGAAATGCTGTCCAAAGGAAATCATTTTGTGCTGGCAAGCGGCAGGGCAGTGAACAGTATACTGGATGTGCTGGAGACTCTGGATATACAGAAGACGGATTCTGCGGGGAAAATCTATATGGCAGCATACAATGGTGCGGTTCTCTATGACTGCACAGACAATTCTGTCATAGAGCAGTACGATGTCCCGCTATCAACAGCGCAGGCGATTTTTGACATGGCCATGAAAAAGGGAATCCATATTCAGACTTACACAGACACGCATATTGTAAGCTGTGCGGAGGACAGGGAGCTTGCCTTTTACAAAAAAGCAATCAAAATGCCGTACAGAGTCGGAACAGATTTGGCGAAAGAACTTACCCGTGCGCCGTTTAAACTGCTTGCGATCGACATTGATGACAGGTCGCGGCTGGAAGAGCTGCGCAGGGAGGTGGAGGCTTCAGCGTTTGCAGAGGATATTACCTGTGCGTTTTCGAGTGCCCGTTATCTTGAATTTTACAATAAAAGGGCAGGAAAGGGGAACGCGCTTCAGAATCTGTGCAGTGCGGCGCATGTCCATATCAAAAACTCTGTCGCGGCGGGGGATGAGGAAAATGATATCACGATGATCGAGGCTGCCGCTGTCGGGGTATGTATGGTAAACGGCAGTTCGATTGTGAAGGAATACGCGGATTATATTACGGAGCATGACAATGATCATGATGGGATTGCGGAGATTATTGACAAATTTATATTATAGGAACCAGACCGTTATATTTTGGTTACAGACATTCATATGAATATAAGCGGCAGGAATCCTGAGCTTATGCGGTATATGATGCAAAATAAAGGATAGACAGCAGTCTGGTAAAACGGTATACTCTAATTACGAATCGATAGGAAATAGTGGAAGGAGAAAGAGGAACGATGAACGAAAAGAGGACAGCATTTGCACAGAGAATCGAGCAGAACAGTAAAAATTATTTTCCCAAGGATTTATTTGATCTGGAGACAGCAAAAATCATGCTGACACAGTTCCATGAGTGCTTTGGGCTCGACACACTGATGACAGACAGACACGGGAATGTTCTGATGACAGTCGGTGATTTTGGGGATTTTAAGCCCGATGTGGTCAACAAGCCCGGAAATAAGATCCGCGTGAAGGGCAGGACAGTATGTCATATCTATGCAAAGTATGATCATGTTGCGGCGGAGTGTTTTGAGGCGGTGAGCAAATTCCTTGGCGCATATATTGAGACTTTGGAGAATCATAGTCAGAAATCGTATCTGGCAAGTGAGCAGGCTGTCTATATTGAGGAGCTGGAGCAGCAGTTGGAAAAGGATGCTGCCCAGGCGCAGTATTCTGGTCAGAACGATCCGCTTACGGGTGTGCTGAACAGGAATCATTTTATCAGCCAGATGAAGGAGCTCGCAGAGCGTGAGATCGTTCCGACAGCGGTGATCTGTGCCAATATCAATGACTGGCGCTTTGTCGACAACAATTTCGGAGAGGAGGAGAGCGACCGTCTGATTGTGACAGTGGCTGAGATTCTCAAGGCGAAGGTGGAGGAGGCAGGATTGAACCATGCCGTGATCGGCAGGGTGGAGGGCGATGTGTTTAACGTGCTTCTGCCGCTTGCCGAGGAGGACGAGGCGAAGGCTTACTGTGACGCGGTACAGCAGGCGTGCGACAGTTTTGAGGATGAGAAGCTTGCTCCGAGTGTTGCAGTGGGGTGCGTGATGCGGACAAATGTTGAGGAAAGCTTTAAGAATATTCTTTCCGATGCTGAATATGCTATGTTGGAGAATAAATTTGCGATCAAGAATGCGCCGGGATACAAAGAAAGACTGGAGAAAGGCCTGAAAAATGCCTAAATCTAAAATAATTATTAAGTGCTACAAACTTTAAAAACAAAAGAAAAAGTGAGAAAATGCGATTAAATGGAAGAAAATAGGAGATAATAAAATCTAAATCCGTTTGCAGAACGCTCAGCAAAAAACTATTATATGATTTGTTAGCACTCAATAGACAAGAGTGCTAATCGAAAGAGTAAATAATTATTTTAATCATAAGGAGGCATTTCACATGAAATTAGTACCATTAGGAGACAGAGTCGTATTGAAGCAGTTGGTTGCAGAGGAGACAACAAAGTCTGGTATCGTATTGCCGGGACAGAACAAGGAGAAGCCGCAGCAGGCAGAAGTGATCGCTGTCGGACCGGGCGGAGTAGTTGATGGGAAAGAGGTCAAGATGGAAGTCAAGGTTGGGGATAACGTAATCTTCTCGAAGTATTCCGGGACAGAAGTCAAGATTGACGAGGAAGAGTACATTATCGTAAAGCAGAATGATATCCTGGCAGTTATCAAATAACTAAGAAAATAAATAACTAAGAAAATCTAAAAAGTTGCAAAGGACGCAACTTAAGATTTTCTAAGTTATTAAGAGAACGCATAGGGCGCGTTCTCTGTGTGAAGGGTTTTATGTTGTTAGGAGGCTGCAGAGGGTGCGTTCTCTGTGTGAAGAGTTTTATGTTGTTAGGAGACTGCATAGGGCGCGTTCGCTGCACATTTAAAATTGTAATATTATAAATTGGAGGATGATTGAATCATGGCAAAGGAAATTAAATACGGAGCAGAGGCTCGTAAGACATTAGAGACAGGTGTAAATAAGCTGGCAGACACTGTGAGCGTGACATTGGGACCCAAAGGAAGAAATGTGGTTCTTGACAAGTCCTTCGGCGCACCGCTGATCACAAATGACGGTGTCACGATCGCAAAGGAAATCGAGTTGGAAGATGCATTCGAGAACATGGGTGCACAGCTCGTAAAAGAGGTTGCTACCAAGACAAACGATGTGGCTGGTGATGGTACGACGACAGCGACGGTTCTTGCACAGGCGATGATCAACGAGGGAATGAAGAATCTGGCAGCAGGCGCAAATCCGATTATCTTGAGAAAAGGTATGAAGAAAGCTACAAACTGCGCAGTGGACGCGATCGCAGCGATGAGCTCTAAGGTAAACGGAAAGCAGCATATCGCAAGAGTTGCAACAGTATCTTCCGGCGACGAGGAAGTTGGAAGCATGGTAGCAGATGCTATGGAGAAGGTTTCCGGGGACGGCGTTATCACGATCGAAGAGTCCAAGACAATGCAGACAGAGCTTGACTTAGTAGAAGGTATGCAGTTCGACCGCGGATACATCTCTGCTTACATGGCAACAGATATGGATAAGATGGAAGCAAACCTGGAGAATCCGTATATCTTAATCACAGACAAGAAGATTTCCAATATCCAGGAGATTCTTCCGGTATTGGAGCAGGTAGTGCAGTCTGGCGCAAAGCTTTTGATTATCGCTGAGGATGTTGAGGGCGAGGCGCTCACCACTTTGATCGTCAACAAGCTTCGCGGCACATTCAACGTAGTGGCTGTAAAGGCTCCCGGATACGGCGACAGAAGAAAGGCTATGCTTGAGGATATCGCGATCCTTACAGGCGGTCAGGTAATCAGCGAGGAGCTTGGCCTTGATCTCAAGGAGACAACACTGGATCAGTGCGGCCGTGCGAAGTCTGTAAAGGTTCAGAAGGAGAATACAATCATCGTTGACGGTGAGGGCGACAAGGCAGCAATCGAAGCTAGAATCTCACAGATCAAGAAGCAGGTTGAGGAGACTACATCTGACTTTGACAAGGAGAAGCTGCAGGAGAGACTTGCAAAACTCGCAGGCGGTGTGGCAGTAATCCGTGTCGGCGCAGCGACAGAGACAGAGATGAAGGAAGCAAAGCTTCGCATGGAAGACGCGCTCAACGCGACAAGGGCAGCAGTGGAGGAAGGCATCATCGCAGGCGGCGGATCTGCTTATATCCATGCTTCCAAGAAGGTTGCAGAGCTTGTTGACACACTGGACGGCGACGAGAAGACAGGCGCTAAGATCGTGTTGAAGGCACTGGACGCACCACTTCATATCATCGTGGCAAACGCAGGTCTCGAGGGAAGCGTTATCGTCAACAAGGTAAGAGAGTCAGAGGCAGGTGTCGGATTTGACGCTGCAAAGGAAGAGTATGTAGATATGGTTGAGGCTGGTATCCTTGATCCTGTCAAGGTTACAAGAAGTGCATTGCAGAACGCATGTTCTGTAGCGAGCACACTTCTCACAACAGAGTCCGTTGTAGCGAACATCAAAGAGGAAACTCCGGCAATGCCAGCAGGCGGTCCTGGAATGGGCGGAATGATGTAAAAAACGCTAAAGCTTTATAAACGGAGAACGCGGGAGCAGCGTTCTCCGTTTTTATGCACCCGGGCAGGGAAGAATGTCCCTGCTCGAATATATTATGGCATGGGGGATTATATGATTGAGAAAATCAAAGACTGTGACAGGATTCACCTGTTTCGTGATATCAGCAGGGAAGAGATCGAGAAGATGTTCCGCTGTTCTAAGACGGTCGAACGCTCTTTTGGGGATGGAAGCTATGTGTTTCGCCAGGGAGAGACACCCAGAAACCTGTTTCTGGTGTTGGATGGGACAGTGATGATCTCGAAGGATTTCGCGTCGGGAAAGCGCGATGTGCTTTTTATGGTAGGACAGGGAGATGTCTTTGGGGAAATGTTTCTGTTTGCAGATACAAAGACATACTGGTATGATGCCATCACGCAGGGAAAAGTGAGACTGCTGGAGATACCGTGGGATTTTTTTTACTGTTTTTGCAGCAATGCCTGTGAGCATCATCGCATGATTACTAAAAATATGCTGGAGATACAGTCTGAGAAGAATTTCACCATGACCAGAAAGCTGCATCTCCTGTCGGGGACGACGCTGCGGGAGCGTATTGCCCTGTGGCTGATTGAGCAGGCTGTGGACAGCGGTTCTGATACCATAAAGCTTAGCATGAACAGGGAAGAACTGGCGGACTACCTTGGCACGACCAGACCTTCGCTGTCGAGAGAACTGATGAAAATGCAGCAGGAGCAATTGATTGAGGCGGACAAGAATACGATTAAAATTTTACATCGTGACGCGTTAGAAATGTTGTATTGATAATTATGTTTATTTTGCATTGCATTTATTGTTTTTATAAAAATACATAAAAAAAATAAAAGTGTAACAATTGTTACAGAAATTTCTCCGGGAATGAAATATACTAGACTCACAAAGAAACACAATGCACAACACAAAAACAATTTGGTATTTTTTTATAAAAGGAGGAATTATCATGACAGATAACGCACAGGTAAGCAACTTAGTAAATCTTTTGGATGGATACGCAACAAAGGGCGGCCATCATCTCAATGTAAATGTTCTCAACAGAGATACATTGTTAGATGCACAGAAGCACCCGGAGAATTATCCGCAGCTCACAATCAGAGTTTCAGGCTATGCAGTCAACTTTATCAAGCTGACGCCGGAGCAGCAGGCAGATGTTATCTCAAGAACATTTCATGAGGCAATTTGAGTTTGACAATCCATTAAATTCCATTGAGCGAGACACCGTCCATGAGGGCGGTGTCTCGCTGTTTACTGAGAGCGTAGGCTGCAATAGATTTTGTACACAAATTGATTAGAGTTTCCACTGCGTATATGGTGTCTGAACAGTAACTGAAGTGCAGTTCTTTTTATGCAAATAATGCATTTTTTATATACCTGGCGAAAAAAATGTGGTATAATAATAAAAATGTCACTGAGAAAAGGCACAAAAAGCCGGTGATAAAATAAATTTGCGGAGGGAAAGGAAATGAATGATACAAAGAGACAGACTGGTCGAAAAAAATTGGTTGCTATATTACTTAGTGCTTTTTTGGTGCTTGTTGTATGGCAGATTGCTGTTTTAAAGCTTCTGGAGAAGGGTGTTATCAGTACGTTTTGGGCAATGCTCCTAATTAGTGCGGGTGTTTTGGCGCTTGCAGTTTTTTTTGGAATAATACTTAAATTTATTTTCGACATTTTCCGGCAGATTGTAGGGGGGCAGCAGCCGTCTGCACAGACTGAGTCAAAGGGGAAAAAGCTGGCGGAACGCAATGATGAGATCGGCGAGATGGTTCGTTATGTGCAGGGGATAGTATCATCTTTTGCACAGCTTGTAGTTGCGATAAGACAGGCATCAGATGAATTGGAAAACCTGTCTGGAGATTTACAAAGTATTTTTGGTAATATGTCATCTGCTGTGGAACAGAGCGGCAATGCGGTTTCCTCAATTACGGCAAATACTGTTTCGCAGGCGGGACAGACAACAGACATGAAGAATAAGATAGATGCTATCAGTGAGTCCATCGGGGGAATCACGCAAAATGTGGAAATCCTGACCAAAAGTGCGGAACTGATGAAGGAATATGATGTTTCTGTGGAGCAGATCATGAAGGAACTGGTGGATATTAGTGATAAGAGCAGCCAGGCGATTGAAGATGTGCGAAAACAGACGGAACTGACAAACCAGTCAGCACAGCAGATTCGTACAGCGACGGAGATTATAGCGGGCATCTCCAGCAAGACAAATCTGCTTGCGTTGAACGCGAGTATTGAAGCAGCAAGGGCGGGAGAGCATGGCAAAGGTTTTGCTGTAGTTGCGGAAGAAATTCGTGCATTGGCTGACCAGTCGAGGGAATCTACAGAGCAGATTGGCAAGGTGGTTGCAAATTTGTTGGGCAACTCAGATGTCAGTGTGGAGATTACGAAGAAAGTTTCAGAAGCATTTTTGCGGCAGAATGAAAAGATTCAGGACACAGAGAACATTTTCAATTTATTAAATCAGGAAATTGGAAAAGTAAGCGATTCTATTCATGGTATTGCCGACGAGGTGGAAGAACTGAGCGGGCATCGAGAGGTAATTGAGAATAGTATTACAGCTTTGGCGAACTGTGCAGATGAGAATGCAGACAGTGCGCAGCAGACTGCGGAAAATATGGAAGAGTTCCGTCAGATTGCAGATGAATGCCAAAATGCGACAAACAACATGATAAAGATATCAGAAAAATTGGTCGGTTACATAAAAGAAGTATCTTCTGTAAAGGATTATATCAAAGTTTAAATGTGAAAATTGAGTACAGCGCACTCGATTTTTAGAATAGCAGAAGCACATGGGGATTTTGAATGTGTTTCAAAAAAGGTGTCGAGTCACTGTGGGTGCGGAAGAACATAGGGACGGAAACAGACGCTGTAAATTTATTAGATAGGCTTTATTTGTCCCGGCAGGCCCAGCCTGTCAGGGACATTTTATATTGTGGAGGTAATTATGAAAAAGAAATTATTTGTACTGTTTTGTGCAGGAATGATCATCACAGGCTGCGCAGACCAGAAATCTGATGAACAGGAAAAACCGGAGGTTATTTCTCTTGACTTGGGCGAAAATGTCCAGAATGATGAAACCAATGAGGAACAGGTGAATAATACGGGCAGCAATGCTGGTGCGACAGCGCAGTCAGAAGAAAATGCAGAGCAACAGGAGCCGGAAGCAGAGAATATATCGGAAGACGACACTAAGAATATCCAGAACAATGAAAAGCCCCAGGATTTGTACATGCAGTTCATAAACAATAGAATTTCAGCAATAATCGGGAACGATTATCCACAGGACGAATACAGGATTTTTAATCTGGAAAATGGAAAGTCTTATACATTCGGGGAGCTTTCACAGTATGTAAATCAGAGCTATTTTGATCCGGAGTACTCAGAAAAGACATCATATGATTATGCACAATATACTTATGTAGAATGTCCGGACAGTGATTCGAAGAATTTTTTAGTTAAATTTGTCGGATTAAATATTTATTCACCAGGTGATGACAGTTTTGCTGTTTATGTATTTACAGAGACTGATGGGCAGCTATATTTGACAGATGGGTATGAATGCTGGGCGCGCAGTTATACAGAACAGTATCGCGATGGTCTGTGCAGTAATTATGGTTCTGGTGGAGCTGGGGATCACTATTCAGGGATGTCAGCCATTATGTCCAATGGAAAAATAACGGATGTTTATGGGGCAGAAATTTTGAGTGGCTGGTGGACAAGTTATATCAGCGATGCAATCTATAATGAAGTTTTTGCCGGGAATGAGGATGTGCCGCTGAATGTGTCCATTTACACAATCGGTGAGGAAAAATATTATTTGTATGATTTGTCGGAGTGTACGGAAGACCAGGCAGCCCTGTGCGAAACCTATATCAGCAGGTGCCGCGACGAGGCAGGCATCAACTGGGCGACAGATGCAGAACTAGAGCAGGTCATCAAAAAAAGGTGCAGCTTGCTGGGGGTGGACTATGACACGATTGGCCAGCAGGAGGAAGCGGAGTGGACAAATATTTGAAATGACCGCCCATCGAAAAATAATTGACGAAACAGACAAATAATACTATAATAGTGGTATTCGGTAAAAATAAAATCTTTATTAATATTTTATAAAAAGAGATTGGAGAGAGAATACTTTATGAAAAAATTGGAAGAATACGTAAGAGCAATACCTGATTTTCCGGAGCCGGGCATCATATTCCGCGATGTGACAAGTGTGCTGCAGGACGCCGACGGCCTGCATCTTGCCATTGATACGATGCAGGATTTGGTAAAAGATCTGGAATTCGATGTTGTGGCGGGCGCCGAGTCCAGAGGATTTATTTTTGGAACACCAATCGCATATAATAATCATAAGCCCTTTGTCCTGATCAGAAAGAAAGGAAAACTTCCGCGCGAGACAGTTTCTATCGATTACGATCTTGAGTATGGCAAGGCGACCATCGAGATGCATAAAGATTCCATTCAGCCGGGACAGAAGGTACTTGTGGTAGATGACCTGATTGCTACGGGCGGAACGACGGAAGCGATGATCAAGCTGATCGAATCACTTGGCGGAGAAGTGGTAGGCGTGGTCGTTCTGATGGAGCTGGCTGGATTAAAGGGCAGGGACAGGATTGCAGGCTATAGGCTTGATTCCGCGATCATCTATGAGGGCAAATGAAAAATCAGTGATTTTTCATTCAAATTTGCTGTTTGACGAATATATTGGATATGGCTGGTGATGCGAAGTGACAGATGAGAAACAGACAAGAACAGGGGCATATGAAGATTCCCTGATTATAAAGGGGAGTAAGGCTGGTCCTAAAAAAATAGATGAACGAAAAATTGAATATATCAAAGAATTCCAGAGCCCCGATGAGTTATATCAGGGGCTTATTCGGCGTGTGCACAAATATCATCCGTCAGATGATATTTCGATGATTGACAAAGCTTATGCGACGGCCTGTGAAGCGCACAAAGAGCAGGTAAGAAAATCGGGGGAGCCATACATTATCCATCCATTGTGTGTAGCGATTATCCTTGCGGATCTGGAACTTGACAAGGAGACGATCATTGCGGGGCTTTTGCATGATGTCGTCGAAGATACGGTGATGACAAATGAGGAGCTCAAGGAACAGTTTGGTCCCGATGTTGAGCTTCTCGTTGATGGTGTTACCAAACTGGAACAGCTGCAGTACACGGGGGATGCGACGCCTGACCGGCTGACAAGCCGCGAGGAGCTGCAGGCTGAGAATCTGAGAAAGATGTTTCTGGCGATGGCAAAGGATATCCGTGTAATACTGATCAAGCTTGCTGACCGTCTCCACAATATGCGGACATTGAAATACAAGTCGCCGGAGAGCCAGAAGCGCATTGCCAGAGAGACACTGGATATTTACTCACCGCTTGCGGAGCGCCTTGGTATCTCAAAGATTAAGATCGAACTGGATGATTTGTCCTTAAAATATCTGGAGCCGGAAGCGTATTATGATCTGGTAGAAAAAATTGCCCTTCGAAAAGATGCGCGCGAGCGATATGTGCAGGATATCGTGGATGAAGTGACAGAGCACATCACGGATGCCGGGATCGAGGCGCAGATTGACGGGCGTGTAAAGCATTTTTTCAGTATATATAAGAAAATGAAAAATCAGGGAAAGACGATAGACCAGATTTACGATCTGTTTGCAGTGCGCATTATCGTCGATTCTGTAAAGGACTGTTACGCTGCGCTGGGTGTGATTCATGAGATGTATAAACCGATGCCCGGGCGGTTCAAAGATTATATCTCTATGCCGAAAGCAAATATGTATCAGTCGCTGCACACGACATTGATCGGTTCCACAGGAACACCGTTTGAGATACAGATCCGGACTTTCGAGATGCACAGGGTCGCTGAGTACGGTATCGCTGCGCATTGGAAGTACAAGGAAGCAAGCGATGGAAAGGTATCGACAGGGGGCGAGGACGAGAAGCTTGCATGGCTCAGCCAGATTCTGGAGTGGCAGAAGGATATGTCTGACAACAAGGAATTTATGAAGCTTTTGAAGAGCGATCTCGATCTGTTCTCAGATCATGTCTACTGTTTTACACCGGCTGGCGATGTCAAGAATCTTCCGGCTGGTTCCACGCCGATTGACTTTGCCTACAGCGTTCACAGTGCGGTTGGAAACAAGATGATCGGTGCAAGGGTAAACGGCAAGCTTGTCACAATCGACTATCAGATCAATAACGGTGACTGTATTGAAATCATGACTTCCCAGAACTCTAAGGGGCCAAGCCGCGACTGGCTGAACATTGTGAAATCATCACAGGCAAAAAATAAGATATCGCAGTGGTTTAAGAGCGAACTGAAAGAAGACAACATCATAAAAGGAAGAGAGCTCATACACAATTACTGCAGGGCAAAAAATATCATGCTGGCAGACTTGCTGATATCGAAATATCAGAATGCGGTGATGCGCAGGTATGGATTTAATGACTGGGATGCACTTCTTGCGGCAATCGGACACGGCGCGCTCAAGGAAGGGCAGATCATTAACCGTATGCAGGAGCTGCATGCGAAGGAACATAAAAAACAGGAGTCCGATGAGGAGCTGCTGGCTTATATACAGGAGTCGGCTGCCAACAAGCAGATGAAACCGAAAGGAAAAACAGGGATCACTGTAAAGGGAATCCATGATGTGGCAGTGCGGTTTTCCCGCTGTTGTGCACCAGTGCCAGGTGATGAGATTGTCGGGTTTGTCACGCGCGGGCGCGGAGTTTCCATACACAGGACGGACTGTATCAACATTATGAGCCTGTCCGATCTGGAACGCTCCAGACTGATTGATGCAGAGTGGGAGCCGGAGGCTGCAGCGGATCGGAATGAGAAGTATCTGACAGAGATTGTGATCTATGCGCAGAACAGGAGTGGTCTGCTGGCGGATATCACAAAGGTGCTTACAGAGAAAAATATAGATATTCGTTCTGTGAATACCAGAACGAATAAGCAGGATGTTGCCACGATGGGAATGACATTTGAGATCGGCAGCAGGGAAGAACTTCAGATGATTGTTGATAAACTGAAAACGATAGACAGTGTGATAGATATTGAAAGGACGACGGGCTGATATGGCAGATTTAAAGGTGAAGAGACGGGTACTGAGTGCCTGTCAGACGAATTGTTATTACGTGTACAGGGAAGGGGCAGACGAGATTGTCATAATCGATCCAGGCGATAATGGAGAAGTGGTATTTGACGATGTGAAGGGTCTTGGTTTTGAGAAGATCGCAGGGATTCTGTTGACACATGGTCATGGCGATCATACGGGCGGTGCCCTGAAACTGAAGGAACTCAGCGGTGCAAAAATTTACGCCTACGAGGACGAGGCAGAGATTTTGAAAGATCCGGAGAAAAACCTGTCGGGATGGTTTGGCAAGGCGTATGGATTTGAGGCGGACGAATATCTGCATGATAAACAGACTCTTAGTATGGCGGGAGTTGATTTCGAGGTGATACATACGCCGGGACATACGAAGGGTGGCTGCTGTTTTTATGATGCAGAAGATAAGACGATGTTTTGCGGCGATACCATATTCAATGGTTCGGTTGGAAGGACTGACTTTTATTCAGGTTCCATGAGGCAGCTGGGAGATTCCATCCGCGAGCGGATTATGACCCTTCCCGATGATGTAAAGCTCTATTCGGGACATGGAGATTCTACGACAGTCGGATATGAGAGAAAGTATAATCCATGCTTGGGATAAGCATGGATTTATCTATGCACAGCCTCATGCAGAGGAAAGATGCCGCCTGCTCGATTGTCATTTTCCAAAATACAAGAAAGAGGGATAAGATATGTATATCAATGATTTAAATGGTTGCGTTGAATGCCATAGCTATAAAGAGTATGAACAACAGATTCGGGAAATGACAGGTTCTGGCCGGGATAACGAAATACAGCTTTACATGAGAGAGAGCTCCGATGGCTGGAATATGGATTTCCCCTGTTCACTTTCTATCCTGATTAAAGAGAATCAGGCTGCAGTAAATTATTTTTCGGAAGGCAATGAGGAGATGTTTGCGTCAATAGGGGACATGAACAGGGACGATGATTTTCAGTGGAAAATCGGTGCTTATGACTATTCAGTGGCCGGATACCAGATACTTTCTATTGAAAAGACACTTGAATGCGCACTGGAGTTTTTTCATTCGCAGAAAAAACCAGCCTGTATTGAATGGGAAACATTATAGGAATATGGAGTGTGATATATGATAAATGTATATACAAACAGAGAAAATTACCAGTATGATCTGCATGCGCTGCTCAAATCCTTTTATCCGGAGCATGATGTGAGGGTGTACAATGAGAGCGCACTGGATACACAGAAGGACAGCGGCAGTCAGGTCATCATACGGCTTTTGGATGACGGAATGGAACTGACACTTGATATTGATGGCAGGAAGGACTATGTCCACACATACAAAAATGACACTGATGTCACAAAAAACGATTACAAGCTTTCGCTGTACTATGATTTGTGCGATTACACAGGAAAAACACTTCCATGGGGGAATCTGACAGGAATCAGACCGACAAAGCTGACGATGGGAATGCTGGAGGAAGGGCTGGGAGATGAGGAGATCGTCGCACAGATGAAGGAGACACATGCAGTCAGTGACGAGAAGGCACAGCTCAGTCTTGATATTGCCAAACGCGAGAAGCAGATTCTTGACAGGATTCATTATGAGAATGGTTACAGCTTATACATCGGCATTCCATTCTGTCCAACGACATGTCTGTACTGTTCGTTTACTTCGTATCCAATCGCGGTGTGGCGCAAGCGGATTCAGGAATATCTGCAGGCGCTCTTTAAGGAGATTGATTTTGTCGCGGAAGCCTGCCGGGACAAGATACTGGATACGATCTATATCGGCGGGGGAACGCCCACAACACTGGGCGCAGACGAACTGGATACACTGCTGCAGCGCGTGCGCGGCAGGTTTGATTTCGGGCAGGTCAAGGAGTTCACTGTGGAGGCAGGGCGGGCGGACAGTATCACGAGAGAAAAACTCGATGTGATGAAAAAGCATGGTGTGACACGCATATCCGTGAATCCCCAGACCATGAAAGATGAGACCTTAAAATACATAGGCAGACAGCACACCGTGGCACAGGTAAAAGATGCGTTTCATATGGCAAGAGAGGCGGGATTTGACAACATCAATATGGATATTATCTTAGGACTTCCCGGGGAGCTTGAGGCGGACGTTCAGAATACCATAGATGAAATCACGAAACTAAATCCTGATAGTCTTACCGTGCATTCACTTGCCATCAAGCGCGCGTCAAAGCTCAGCCAGTGGATTGGGGAAAATGGCATAGAGACACTGCGCAACACAGAGGCCACAATGGAAATCGCACAGAAGGGTGCGTATGCGCTGGACATGAAGCCATATTATCTCTACCGGCAGAAAAATATGTCCGGCAATTTTGAGAATGTCGGTTATGCGAGAGAGGGAAAATACGGCATATACAACATTCTGATCAACGAGGAAGTGCAGACCATCATAGCGCTCGGCGCGGGCAGCATATCAAAGAGGGTGTATCCTGACGGGCGGATTGAGCGGAGTGAAAACATGAAAGATGTGGCGCTCTATATCGGGAAAATTGACGAGATGATAGAGCGAAAGCGTGTATTATTGGCCGTTCGCAGCTGGTAAAAACAAAACTGATATTGGGTAACGATAGAACATATATTAAAAGGATGGATGATAGATGAATATATTGGTATTTTGAAACACACACATATTATATCTATTTATAAAAACCAGAGGGATAAGCATGAAATTAGTCAGAGATAATATTCCTGATATTATTAGGGAAAGCGGGCGGACACCTATATGTCGGAAACTTGATCATATGGAATACAGAGAATATTTAAATAAAAAGCTATATGAAGAAATAGAGGAATATCAGATAGCAAATCAAGTTGAAGAATTGTGCGATGTTGTAGAAGTAATTTACGCTTTAATAGAGGAGCTTAATGTATCGAGAGTTTCAGTTTCCGGCTGGCAGACCCGTTGTTTCCATATGCGGGAAATTCCTCACATAATCAGCAGCGTATGTGAGAACAGATATTTATGAAGAAATACCACAAAAGTTAACCGCCGCACTATGGCTCACAACCATATGCGGCGGTCTGCCATTTCCGCAGGCAGGCAAGGCGGTCTGATAACGGAAAGAACTGCGGTCATTACATCGAAATGTCCATTCATGGCATAAACAGAACTTTGTTTGTATTTGTGTCGATATATACGATATACCCGTAAAAGAGGTGATGAAAATGCTGTCAATAGCAGTGTGTGATGATGAAGTCATAGAATGCTGCAACATGGCAAAGAGAATTGAAACAGTTATGGATGAAATGAAAATATCATGCATCATCCGCCAATTCCGAAGTGGAGGGGAACTGCTGCAGGCACTGGAAAGTTTTGACATTGTTTTCCTTGATATCATTATGCGGGATTTGGATGGAATGAAAACAGCACAGATTCTCCGCGAAAGGGCATCTGATAAGATACTTATATTTGTATCTTCCAGCAGGGAATATGTGTTTGAAGCGTATGATGTGGAGGCGTTCCAATATCTGCTGAAGCCCGTGGAAGACAGGAAACTGAAAAGTGTACTGCAGAAAGCCGTCCTGAAAACAGAAAGCCGTTCACAGGAATTTATCATTGTCAGCAGGGAAAGGCAGAAAAAGAAGTTATTTCTTGATGATATATACTATTTCGAGATAAAAGGAAGAATCGTTGACGTTCACGGGCTGGAAGGTATTTTTGCTTATTATGAGCAGATAGGGGAGCTGGAGAACAAACTGCGGGATAAAGGTTTTTTCAGGTGCCATAAGAGCTATCTCATAAATCTGAAATATGTTGACGGGTATAACAGGCAGGAAGTGATTCTGGAAAACGGGAAAAAAATCATGATTGCGAAAAGAAGATACGATGGGTTCTGTCAGGAGGTGCTCAAGGTTATGCGGGAAAATGGAGGGATTCTATGAAACAACTCTTAAACGATATAGATATTTTTATTGCAGCGCCATTCTTTCTGGGGTATCTATGGGCAGCAGGTAAATTCTGTGAAAAATTTTTAGGGGCTTCAAAAAGGGGGGAACGGTTGTTCCTGATTATTTCCTTTAGTAGTTGGCTGTTTAGGAATATTTTAGGGCGGTTATCTTCCGGCCTGTATATTTTTTCTGTGTTATCGGGGCCTATATTCTTTATGGGATTGGTGGTACTGTTATTCCAGTCAGACAGGGAGAAAAGGATTTTGGCTGCATCCATGCTGATGGTGGTTGTAAGGATGGCAGCAGGTTTCGTTTCCTCTTTTTTATCATGCCTGGAACTAATTTTTCTGCATGTAATAAAAAAGATACCAGAACCATTTTCTAAAGAGTGGGTAATAGGACTGATTAGCGGTGCAGGCTATTGTTTTGCCATATTGGCTGTACGCTGGATGTCGAAGCATCTTGAGCCTGTTTTTTGTGGCAAGCCGAGAAAGTGGTATGTTATATTGGCATTTCCTTTACTTGTGATCATTATGGTGTATGATGTGGCAGGCTGGGGTGCCAGCAATGGCATAATGGTCAGGAGCGGGGGCAGCATGGGTTTGTATTATGACCAGATTTTCAGCCTTGTTGAATTTCTGGTTTTGGCATTCCTGTCTATGGCAGCAGTAGGATTTTATGTGTTTGGGATGAACCGGATTTATCTGGAGCAGGAAAAGAGCAGCCAGTACCATTCTCAGATTGCTGTTTACAAGATGCTGTCAGAGCAGTACAGGCAGTCGGAGAGGCTGCGGCATGATATGAAGAACCATATCATTGCCCTGTCGGCACTGTCCCGGAATAAAGAATGGGAGAAGATAGACAGCTATCTGAAAAATATGGAGGGCATTGTTCTGGA
>CAMWTP010000019.1 GCA_947177165.1 uncultured Lachnospiraceae bacterium | reverse complement strand
TCCGAAAACCGTCCACAGAATACATCATGGTTCCGCCGCTGTTGTACATAAACAATCCCACTGGCATCCTGCCAGAGCCGACATGGTAGGCCATGGCTGCATCCACACCATCCAGTATCCCGTTTGCCATCATATCCTTCGCGCCCTCAAAGGTTTCCTCCGCAGTCTGGAACATCAAACGAACCCTGCCAGACAGCATGGCCTCATTTTCTTTCAGCATCTTTGCCGCTGTCAACAGCATGGCCGCATGGAAATCGTGGCCGCAGGTATGCGCCTCCGTGCCAGTCGGGCAGGAAAAGCTCTCGCCGCTTTCTTCCGGCATGGGCAGGGCATCCATATCCGCCCGGAGCAGGAGCGTTCTGCCCCCTTCCCTGCCCAGCTCCGCGGTCACTCCATGCCCACAAAGACGCGGATCCAGACCATACGCTCTCAGCTGATTCATGACGTAAGCCTGTCCTTTCGGCATTTGCAGCCCCACCTCCGCGTTGCTGTGCAGCCAGCGGCGGTGGGTGACTGTTTCCTCCCGCAGTTCCAGTGCGCGTTTATAAAAATCCATAATCGTACCTCCTAATTTGTCCTCACTACCGATATACTGCGGGCAGATAATTGCTGCCTCTGCCGCCATCGCGACAAAGATTTGTATGACAGGATTGTTAATTGTCAAAACCATCATTGTATCTGCCAGTCATATCGTTTCATATCCCGTCATCACCCGTCATCTCCAAAGGTTCAACCATTCTGTATTAATATGTCCACATTTCTATCAGTGTATCATTCTTTATATCGGTCACTTTCTGTTCCTCAATAATGGGTTAAGCCAGCTGATATTCTAAATATGTACTCGTCATTGTTGTATCACCTCCGGTATTGTCCATAAATTTTTTATGTTGTATAATGAGTAAAAAATAGAAAAAGCGTAATGTTTTGGCTCTGAATGGACAAGCGGTGTTGTTTGTTTTAATTAATAGACAACAACTTGTTTATTTTATTAAGGATGCCGGGATTCCTTTGTTTTCCAAGAAAATCTAGTGTATGCTAAGGACTAAAATACAGTCAGTACAGGACTAAAATACAGTCAGTCCTGTTCCATTTGACTGTTAGGTAAGGACAAATTTACAGAAAAACGCTGTGGATATGTAAAGGACATTTTTACAGTGGTAAGGGGACAATTCCAGAGTCAGAAAGGGACAAATTTATGGTTAGGAGGATGGGCAAGTGCGAGGGACATTTTTACAGTGGAGTGTTGGTAAGTGGTTTTTCGGCAGATATAACTTTTTAGGAAAGGACAAATTTACAGATGTCATGTTTTAGGAAGGGACAAAAATACAGAAAAATCTTCTGACAGAGGGACAGATTTACAGAGTGTGAACCGAATTGTCAGGATAAGCAGCCAATTTATGTATATTGGAGAATGGGATCATGGGCGGTATGGTAAAATTGACGATATTGACTGAATTAGTCTGAGTATATCCAATTTTCTAAAACTGACTGATAGTGTTTATTAAGGACAAAAATACAGTTAGAGAAGGACATAATTACAGTCAGACATGATATAATGTCTGCATTTATTGGAAAGTACCTGTATCGTGCCGAAAAGTGCTCAACATATGTAATGACTTTCTGAGTCACTAAAATTGTAATCCGGTGAAATAAAAAAGGACAAAAATACAGTTAGGAAAGGACAAAACTACAGAAGATCTGGTCGATTTGTCGTTTTCCCCCAAATTATTCTACTTGCATAAATTTCTTTATAATGGCAAAATAAATCTGTAACCATAAACATGCTTCACAAAAGAAGGTAGACGATGGAGAATAGAATAGCAGCCACTACATATGATGCAGATCTGGGGACTTACAGAAAGTCAAACTATCTGATCAAAGCGAAATATAAAATGTCACTGACGAGCGAGAAGCTGTTTGCCATATCGTTGTCAAGGCTGAGGGAAAACTTTGAGAATGGTGGAAAGATGAGTGTGACCATCACGAAAAGTGAGCTCAGAAAGCTTCTGGCAAAGCACGATAAGGACGGGAACAGCGTGATTGATGACGGGAATATCTATCGGCAGTTGCTGGAGGCTGCAAACAGTCTTCATCTTTTGGCGATTTATATTCAAAATGACAGCAAAAAACACTTCCACATAGAAAATATATATCATACAATCAATTACAATGACAGTGATCTCTATTTTGAGTTTAATCCCAATATACGCAATTATGTGATAGAGCTAAAGGACAATTTTACAGTCCTGAATTTACCTACGATGCTGCGATTTACAAGAAATTACAGTTACAGACTCTATGAGATTTTAAAAAGCAAATGTTATTATCCCAAATATGTACCGATCGAACAGAGAACGGACAAGTTTCAGTTCCGGCTGGATTTGCTGGAGTTGAAATTTACAATCGGAGTGCTGGATGCAAAAGATGAGAAAGTGATTAAGTTGTTCAATTCTGAGAATCCTACAATGGATACATACAAGAAAGCCTACGATATATTAAAAAAGGGCGATGAAGGAAAGACGAAGGACCGGAAGGTAAAATACGATACTTGGAAGGATTTTAAAACAAGAGTGCTGGATCCTTCTGTGGAGGAGATCAATGAAAAAACAGATATTCATGTTGAATATGTTCTTGGCAAAGGGGCAAGAGGCCGGGTTGTAGATATTGAGTTTCATGTGGATTTGTTCAAAGATGTTCCTGCGCTGGAGTTGAAGAAGAAAACGACGGAAGAAATTGAGGATTTTCTGGATGATATGAGAATGATCATGCCACTGGTCTTAAAGACAAAGGATTTAAAGACGATTGCCGAGGCATCGGATTATAATATTGACAAAATCAGAAATGCAATCCAGCTATATCAGAATGCAGGAAATATAGAAAATGTGGTCGGCTTCTTGATTTCGGCGATCAAGGAGAACTATACCAATATTTCCAAGCCCAAGAAATGGGAAGTCTTTGAAAAACAGGATTATGGCGATATGGATGAATTTGAAAATCTGATTTTGGCCAACAATGTACAGATGAAACTGGCAGATATAGAATGATGCGGTGATTCCTGATTGTGCGATGACAAAGCTCCCGGGCATGCTTCAGATATGCCTGGGAGCTTTGTTTATTTATCTAAAAGACTATGAAAACGGTTTGCAAGGATTTCAATTTTGGAGCGCAGGGTTTCGTCCTGAATAATGACGTTTTTTCCAGTTTTTAAAATGTTAAAAGAGTTTTCGAATTGTGCTATCGTCTGTTCGAGTTTTGCGATTGTTTCTATTCTTTTTAGTTCGTCTGTCGGAATTGCGATATTTCTCTGTTCCCTTTGCTTTTTGTCCTCCTCCATTTTTTCGATCTTGGCCTGAAGACTCGCACGTTCTTTTTCAGCTTTTTCCATGGCTGTTTTCAGTTCGCTCAGTTCATCCTGAGTGATCTCATCGGGTGAGGATTCATTTTTCTGCTCGAGTTTTTCTACTTGCCTGGTAAGTTCATTGATCAGGCTTTCTTTTTTTCGCAACTCATCTTCTTTTTGAGCGAGTGACTTTTGAAGTTCTTTTGCTTCAGCTTCCTGTTTTTTGATGATTTTGAGATTTTCAGATTTTACACCGCCATCCCGCTGTATGATCTCTAATATTTTTCGTTGGGACTCCTCTGATAATACGGAGAAATTGGAGGCATCATCTATTTTTATCTCTTCTTTATTAAATAGTTCCTGCAGCTCTGGTATGAGCTTTGCTGTATTGGTATATTTGGTTACCTGCCGTGTAGACATCTTCGTCTTTTCAGCAATCATTTTGTTGATATTACTGTACTGTGTGTCTCCCTGTTCCCTCTTGAGTTCGTAGAGTTCCTTTAATCTTAAGATGCTGTCTCTTTTTTTCTCCTGATTCTCATCACGGTCTTCCACATTTGCTGCAATCAGTGCGATTTCCTCATCGGTTTCGCTGTCGAATACCATTACATGGCTTGGTATTCCGCTGGGGAAATGGGTTTTGTACTCATCCTCTGTGAATAGAACAATTGCACGCCATCGTCTCTCACCGGATATTAACCGGTATCTGTTTGTATCTTCGTCTTTCGTGAGACAGATGTTGTGCAGTAGTCCTGTAGACAGAATGGATTCTTTCAGTTGTTCTATATCTTCCTGCGCATATCTCCTGTTCAGCGGGTTGATGTCGATTCTATCCCGATGAATATATTGGAAGTTGAAGTTTTGTTTGGCTTTCATATCTTTTATTGTATTACTTTCTGTTATTTTGGTGCTGCTTGCCATCCCCACTCCAAAGTTTTTTTTCTTTGCTGCCATTAATTGTCCCCACCTTTCTTTGTTACTAATAAATTCTTTAATTTTTTGTAGTGCCTGTTGTCGATCATGTCCATATAGTTGAGCAGTTCTATGTAGTCATTGAGTGCGGGACATTTTCTGTTGTATGTGAACAGTGGCTGGAATGCGGTGTTGGCCTCTGCTACAGCTATTAAATCCCTTATGGCAATAGGAATGAAAAGGTCGCCGAGCTGATCCTGGTAACTGCCGCTCATCCCAGTGAACAGATTGGATGTCTTGCTTTTTATTTTTGTAAAGAATACGCCCATAAATTCGGTGTCTCTCTTAAACGTTGTGTTTAGTTCTATGATCAGACTGGCAAGCTTCAGCACGCCTTCGTATGAGAAATTGTCAAGGCTTATGGGAGTTACAACTTTGTCAGATGTCAATATTGCGCAATATGATAAGTAAGTCTTGAAAGGCGAGGTATCTATAAAGATATAGTCATAATCGTCCTCTATTAGTTTGATATTTTTTGCGAAAGTCAGTTCTATCCTGTCGCTTCTGTCTTTTCCCTTCTCTTTCGTACCGTCATATATTTTGTATATAACATCGCACATTTCTTCAGAGGATGGAAGCATATGTATGTTTGTGTAATTTGTTTGTACTATAAATTCCTGCATGCTTTTTTTGGAATACATTTTTTCGCAAAATAAATGTTCGTAATTCAATTCTTCAATGTCATCTTTGATTCCAAACATTCTCGATGTATTTGATTGTGGATCTAAATCTATAATCAATATGCGATACCCTGCAAGTCCTAACAATTCTGCCATGGTACAAACAGAGGTCGTCTTCCCTACGCCGCCTTTAAAATTCATAAATGTAATTTTTTGCATTCATTTTGCCTCTTTTCTTTGAATTGTATTCTTACATTATATTAGATAAAGACATTTTTTGCAATCCCTTTATTGAGGCAGTTATGAAATCCCTGACAGAGCAGAGAGCCTGATTTTGTTAGTTGCAATTATTTGTCTGCGTTGTATGTATCGGTATAGGCGGCATAGGGGGAATATGGACATTTTGGTGCGAAGCATTCCGATGCAACTCAACTTGTAAAGCATGAAGTGAATTAATTCACTTCGTGCTTGTAAATAGTTTCCTTCCTCCGCACTATCCTTACATAAATATCAGGGACTTTTTTGTCTTTATTTCTATAACGCTATACTTCGCAAGTAAGATATAAAACACAAAATTTTTTGCACAGTTTACTATATATTCTTACATAGAAAAAGATCAAAAGGAATAGGGAATCTATTGATAGGAAATTTGTGAATTTTAAAAATATATTCTGCTCTATAAAAGCAAAGTAAAGCGAATAATAAAAGCGAGGTGAATTAATTCACTTCATTTTATCAATTCAATATAATATGAAATCGAAAAAAAAACGCTCAAAACTAAATATATAAGGTCTGATATATTAATATTTCAAAACAGAACAATATGCATTGATTAAAAACAAACATATGTACAATATGGCGTCGTGAAACAAGGGAACGGATTATGTCGCCTGGATACAAACACTGCGAACATTCCATGCTCTGCAAGCTTTCTGGTATACCTGCGTCCAATTTTCCAGAGGTATATGTTTTGCCATAGCATAATATCTTTTATGGCACAGATAAATAGCTTGAAAAAGTTATAGAACTTGATATAATCAATATAAAATTTGATTTTTTCCTAAAGCTTTCGTGAACACTTAAGGGGAGCGCGGAGCAAGTATATTTTTAACCATTCTGATAAAGAGCAAAATGCAAGAGGTTTGCAGATAACGTGCCGCGAATGATTATCATGAAAATCATATCAGAAAAATGAACAGACCATGCTTCCGGAGCGGAACAGGGCAATCTTGGAAGAAACATGAGGAAGGAGCATTATATGGCTGCATATTTATTTACACATTTTATCGGCGAGGAGAAAAACGGCGAACAGATTTATTTTTCGGTAAGCCAGGATGGGCTTCACTGGAAGGACTTAAACAACGGAAATCCGATCCTTTTATCACAGACAGGCACTTGCGGCGTGCGCGATCCGTTTCTGGTCAGAAACCCGCAGACAGGCGTGGTTTACCTGATTGCCACAGACCTGCGGATTGAGGCTGGCAGAGGGTGGAAGGATGCACAGGAAAACGGAAGCAGAAGCATTATTGTGTGGAGGACTGAGGATTTCGTGCACTGGTCAGAAGAGTGGAGTTACGAGGTGGGACTCCCAAATGCCGGAGACGTGTGGGCACCAGAAGCGGTGTATGATAAGGAAAAAGAAGCATTTCTGGTATTCTTTGCTTCCAAGGTAAAAAACGAGGGGGATACTGAGGGAAAACACAGGATTTATGCCGCATACACAAAAGATTTTCAGGAGTTTTCAGAGACATTTCTTTATATGGAAAAGGAAAGAGATGTTATCGATACGACGATATTGGAAAGTGAGGGGTATTATTACCGTGTGTCCAAGGATGAGACAGATAAAAGGCTGATTCTGGAAAAAGCGGATTCCCTTACAGGGGAGTATATCAGGATCAGTTCCCCGGTGCTGGACAATCTAATCGGTGTGGAGGGACCAGAAGGGTATCTGCTTCCCGACGGGAAGACATGGTGTCTGATCGCGGACCAGTTCATGGCAGGAAAAGGATATCTTCCCATGCTGACAGAGAATCTGTCCTCTGGTGATTTCAGAATCCTGTCGCCAGAGGAGTATGATATGGGAAAGACGAAAAAACGCCACGGCGGAATTCTGCAGATTACGGACGAGGAGTATGAACGGCTGCTGCTGTGGTTCGACCGCCGGAATCCTGTGATAGAAGGTCTGTATGCCGATCCAGATCTGTATTATGAAGATGGGACCTATTACTTATATCCGACGACAGATGGTTTTCCGCACTGGTCGGGAAGCGAATTTTATGTATTCACATCAAAGGACGGAATCCATTTTGAACAGAATGCAAAGATTCTTGACGTCGCATCAGAGCAGGTACCGTGGGCAGTGGGCAGTGCATGGGCCCCCTGTATTACCAGGAAGGATGGCAGCTATTATTTTTATTTCTGTGCAAAAAATGAGGAGGGGGTATCCTCGATTGGAGTCGCAGTTTCCGCCTCACCGACAGGTCCCTTTACCGCGATGGACGAACCGGTTGTGACTATGAAGATGATGGAAAGAAACGGAATCAAAATGTGTCAGACAATTGATCCTTCCATTTATCTGGAAGATGGAAATTATTATCTGTTGTTTGGCAACGGGAATGCCGCAATCGCAAAGCTTGCAGCGGATATGGCACATATCGAGGAAGACACGCTCAGAAATATCGAGGGACTCAGGGATTTTCGGGAGGCTGTTACAGTCCTGAAAAGAGATGGTCTTTACCATTTTACATGGTCCTGTGATGATACTGGAAGCGAGGATTACCATGTCAATTACGGTGTGGCGAAATCGCTGAAGGAGCCAGTGACATTTGTCAATACAATCTTAAAGAAGGATACCATTCGGAATATTATGGGGACAGGACATCACTGCATATTGAAGCTGCCAGAGGAGGACAGATATCTGATTGCGTACCATCGTTTCGGAACACCGCTGGAGAACTATCCGGAGGGAAAAGGGTGGCATAGAGAAACGTGCATAGCGCCACTGGCATTTGATGCGGATGGCTTTATGATGCCGGTTGTTGTGAATTAGAGATACAAGTATGTTGATCAACAAAAAAGAATTTTACCGGAATCTGACAAGGCTGGCGCTTCCGATTGCGTTCCAGAGCCTGATGCTCGCGTCGGTCGCTGCAGGTGATGCACTGATGCTTGGAAAAGTTGCGCAGGATGAGATGACAGCTGTTTCGCTGGCAACCCAGATTCAGTTTGTCCAGAATATGTTCCTCTCCGCAGTCACTGCTGCGGGAGCAATTCTCGGAGCGCAGTACTGGGGCAAGGGCGACCGGAGGACGCTGGAAGATGTCTTTAACATCATGCTCAGGATTTGCGGAGTCGTGTCTGTCCTGTTTTTCCTGGCCTGTGAATTGATACCGGAGCATGTAAAGCCTGGGGCGTTCATCAGTTCCTGTGCTGTGATTCTGAACATATGTCTAAATGCAGTATTCATCTTCGGGCTGTTGGGAGCGCCGAGAATGCAGGCAAGAGGAGCAGCGCTTGCCACGGCCATTCCCCTGGCTCTTGCCGGGGCATTTGTCCTGCACTGGTCGCCGCTTGCGGTCTATGCCTGCACGTGCCTGGACGAAGTTGGCAAGATCCCCTGGGTGATGGCGCGGTTTCGGAAGTATAAGTGGGTGCAGGATTTGACGAGATGAAAGATATATACATCCCCGTTCGCTGGTGACACAGCATGTGGGAGGTTTTAAGGCAGATCAATGACAAAACCAAAGACAGGGTGGAGAGGTTAAAAATGAATCAGAAAAAGAAGCAAATAAAAGTATTTCAGAATCAAGATTACAAGGAACTGGGCATATTGTACGGTCTGTTTTTTGAAGATCTTAATCATGCTGCGGACGGCGGACTGTATGCGGAGATGGTGCAGAACCGTTCGTTCGAGTACTGCGGGATGGATAAGAAAGAGTACCATGCCCTGACTGCATGGGAAAAGGCAGGAGCAATCGAATGGGAAGTGAGAACAGAGCGGTCGATGCATGCAGAAAAACCGCATTATCTTCATGTGGAGGCGCAGCCCGGCGGCGCTGTTTGTAATACGGGATATAATGCCGGCTTTTTTGTGGAAGCGGGAAAAGGCTATGATTTTTCCATGTATGCAGGAAGCGTGGATGGCAATGTCAGCATTCGCGTGACTGTGGAGGAAGAAGGTGTTGTATGTGCAGATGGACATCTCGAAATCAGCGGTGGAACCTGGAAGAAGTATGAATTGCAGATGAATGCGTCGCGGACAACAATCTGCGGTCATCTGGTGCTGACCTTTGAGGCAGGAGGAATATGCGATCTTGATATGATATCCTTCTTTCCACAAGATACCTTTCTCGGGAAAAAAGGTGGTCTGCGAAAGGATATTGCCGAGGCGCTGCAGGAGATGAACCCGAAGTTCATGCGCTTTCCCGGAGGGTGTCTTGTGCATGACGGCAGCCTGAACGACCATGACCGCAATTCCATGTACCGCTGGAAACGGACGCTTGGCAAAGTGGAGGAGCGCCCAACCTGGCGCAGCAACTGGGGTTATAACCAGTCCCTTGGTCTCGGATATTTTGAGTATTTCTGTTTCTGCGAGGAGATTTGCGCGGAACCGGTTCCGATACTTCCGGGAGGTTTTAATCCGCACAAGGGTGTCGGCGTGCCGCTCTGGAAGATCGGGGAGTGGGTGGATGACGCGCTGGATCTGATTGAGTTTGCGAATGGAAGCTGCGACACGGTCTGGGGTAAGATCAGAAAGGATCTCGGTCATGAAGCGCCTTTTCACCTGAAATATATTGGAATCGGCAACGAGGAGGTTGGGGACGGTTTTTTTGAGCGGTATCCGTATTTTCATCAGGCTATCCGCGAAAAATATCCGGAGATTAAGATAATCAATACCTCGGGACCGTTCGCGTCAGGAGAGAGTTATGAGGCAGGCTGGCGCTCTGCCAAAAAATACGGTTCTGACCTGATTGATGAGCATTATTATTCTGCCCCGGAATGGTTCCTTGCGAATATGCACCACTATGAGGACTACGACGAAAACGGCCCGAAAGTATTTCTCGGCGAGTATGCTTCCTGGGGAAATACATACTACAACGCGCTGGTTGAGGCAGCTTACATGACGCATCTGGAAAGGTCGAAGGCGGTGGCGATGGCATGCTATGCGCCGATGCTCTGCAATGTGGATTACGTGAACTGGAAACCGGATATGCTATGGTTTAACAATCATGCGATATTGAAGACACCTAACTATTACGTGCAGAAGCTTTTTATGCAGAATCAAGGTACGGATGCAGTCACTTTTGAGACGACGAACTTAGATGAAATTATCCCATTGGTGGATGAAAAAGCGATAACAGGAAAATTTGCGATTGCGGGAAATGATATCGAGGGAACAATCTGGGATGTCAGGGTGACAGATTGTAATACAGGAGATGTCATAACTCTGCACGATATTCAGATTGACAAGGATAATCTGGAGAATCTACTCATGGAGATCAAAAACAGCCACTATAAAGTGTCCTTCCGTTTCCGGAGAACAGCAGGAAGAAAGGGGCTGAAAATATATTTTGGTGAAAAGGATGAGAAAAACCGGCTGATCTGGGAATTTGGCGGCTGGGATAACTGGGACTGCAACATAGCATCCTGCTATGCAGGAAGAAGTTCCACCATTTCACAGAGACTTTTTCATGTGGAAGATATCGAGTATTTCCTGGAGTTGGAGGTGGAAGACCGAAGGATACGGACGTGGGTAAATGGCGTTTTATATAATGATACTGCTGACTGTCTGCCCAAACTGGAAGAACTGTATGTGACCGCAAGCGTGGACAGAAGTAGTGGCAGAACGATACTGAAAGTGGTGAATCTCACCGGAGAGGAAAAGGATGTTCTGTTGTCTCTGGACGGACCGGCCAGGAACAGTGTGATAGTTACCTGTCTAAAAGGTCATGGACTGGATGAAATCAATTCCTTTGAAAATCCAGACAACATCATACCACAGACGGAGCGTTTTCCTGTATATGGAAATGAATTGTCATATACATTTACGTCGCATTCTGTCACGATACTTTCTTTTGAAAATGACGGATTCTGTTGAAATGGTGCCGTGTGGTGAGAATGAGTAGATAATACATCTGAAGTGTATACAGTCAGGAGGATGATTCAGGAAATAGTATTATTCATGAAACATCGCCCAAAGAGTTTATGCTTCCATGCAGTGTTTACCCTATACAAGCCATGAAGAAAGCTTATAGTGTGAATACAGGAAAATTTTAGGGGATATTCTGAATGGTGGGTGGCAGGTATGAAGATTTTGATAGTGGACGATGGGGACTATATGAGGGAAGGCCTGATTGACAGCATTGACTGGGAAAGCTATGGGAGCGGTGAGATCATGCAGGCTGTGAACGGGCAGGAGTGCGGTTATATGTTTGGGAGTACATATCGGGAATAATGTTGTGATTGTAACTGGAAGTATTGTGGCAAAAGGTAGAAAAACGGACAATTTTTATGAAACAGTCCGCAATTTATATCAATGAAGAATTCCGATGCATGGAGTATAATAAAGACATGCATCGGAATTTTTTGTTAATTTTGACTGATATTTTAATTAATGTTTTAATATTAGGGAAACGGAGATGACATATGAACTACTCTTTACATGGAATATGGACGGCGGATATCGGAGACGGGGAAAATTACCAAATGAATCTGCCGGGAACGCTGGACGAAAATCAGATTGGGTACAAGGACACGGGAGCAAACCAGTGGCATCCTGATGCCGCACTGGGAAATGCGGATGGGGCTTTTCGGTCAGATGTTATTGCCACACGTTTTACAAGGCGCTATACCTATGAAGGTGAAGTGCGTCTGAGCAGGGCGATCGATGGAGCGCTCTGGGAGGCAGTTAGTGAGGAGATCAGGAGCGGAAAGCGGATATTTCTGGAGGCGGAGCGGGCAAGGGTACTGCGTCTTATGGTGGACGGAAAGGAAGTTCCTGATTTTGTCGAACCGTCCATCAGCACACCGCACATTTTTGAAGTGACTGGTTTGATAAAAAAGGACAGTAAACTGACACTGCTGTCAGATAACAGTTATCCTGATCTGCCGCACGATGCGATCGTGTACTCTTCCGCAGCGACCGATGAGACACAGACAAACTGGAATGGCATTCTGGGATATCTTCGTCTGCGGACAGAGGAGCAGACTTTTTTGGGGGATATCCGGGTTTATCCAGTCAAAAATATGCTTTCTGTCAAAATGAAATTATATACAGGCAGTTCCTACAGCGGTGTGGTCAGCGTGCACTGTGATGCACTGCGTGAGGACGCGGTGCTTGAAGTGTGTACTTCGAAAGCGGTGACAGAGCTGTGCTTTGCAGATCTGGAACTGAGAGAGGATGTCAGGAGATGGGATCTGGACGAGGGGAATCTCTACCGGTTGTCTGTCTCCATGACGGATGGCGAGACGAAGACGGCGGTATTTGGCGTGAGGGATTTTGGGGATGACGGACAGGGCAGGCTGGCAGTGAACGGGCGGACGATCTTTCTGCGGAGCGAGGCAAACTGTGCGGAGTTTCCGGAAACAGGCTATCCGCCCATGTCAGTGGAGGCGTGGCTTGACATTTTGAAGCGGTATCACGCCTATGGAGTCAACTGTGTGCGTTTTCACTCCCATTGTCCGCCGGAGGCTGCATTTACTGCGGCAGATCAGATCGGCATGCTGATGCAGCCGGAGCTTTCCCACTGGATTCCCAGGGACGCCTTTGAGACAGAGGAGAGCGACCGTTATTATACCACAGAGCTGATTCGGATACTGGATGTGTTAGCAAATCATCCATCTTTTGTCATGCTGACCTTTGGGAATGAGCTGCACGCCGGACAGATCGGCCATGAGAGAATGAGGGCGCTGCTGCGGCTGGCCCGGAGGACGGATGCAACCCGGCTGTACGCAGATGCGTCCAATGGACATTATGGGGCAGCCGGCTGTGAAGAGATGAATGACTTTTATACATCCTCCAACTTTTATGACTGGATGCTGCGCGGAACTTCGGCGAACAGGCAGGGCTATATCAACAATTGCTATCCCAGCGCGCAGAGAAACTATGATGCCGCCATGGAGCAGCTGCGAAGAGAATACGCAAAGCCCGTGTTTAGTTTTGAGGCCGGACAGTTTGAGGTGCTGCCGGATTTCAGGGAACTGGAATTATTTCATGGTGTGTCCGAGCCTGATAATTATCGGCTGATACAGGAGCGGGTGGAGAAGGCAGGACTGGCGGATGTGTGGGAAGACTATGTGGAGGCTACCGGAGAACTGGCCAGGATCGGATACCGGGAAGAAGTCGAAGCGGCCATGCGGACGAAAGACCTGTCGGGCATCTCGCTTCTTGGACTGCAGGATTTTCCGGGCCAGGGCACGGCGCTGGTAGGAATGCTCAATTCCCATCTGCAGCCGAAACCATATGGATTTGCAAAGCCAGAGCAGTTCAGGAGTTTTTACAGGGATCAGCTGCCGCTGGTGCGGTTGTCAAAATACACATGGGAGAACACGGAAAAACTGACGGCGCAGGTGCAGGTCGCAAATTTTGGAAAAGCGGAGATCAGCGGAGTGCCGGAGTATGCGCTTGTTATACACAGTAAAAATAAAAAAGGTTATTCACAGGCGGGCAATGGAGAGAATGAGAGGGAAATTCTGCGCGGCGTGCTGCCAAAGGTAAACTGTCGTATGGGAATGCTGACGGATGCCGGTATCATCGAGATTGATCTGAGAACATTGCCGCCTGACAGGGCAGTGCGGTGCGATCTGACGGTACGGATCGGTGATATTTCTAACTTATATCCAATATGGGTATATCCGCAGACAATACCGAAATGTCCTGAAGGAATATACGAAACGAATCGGTTGGACGAGAGGGCAAAGGAAGTCCTTAGATCCGGGGGAAAGGTCTATCTGACACCGTCATCCACGAAGGAGGCACTGCCGCATTCCATACAGGCGCAGTTTACGACGGATTTCTGGTCTGTCGGGACGTTCCCGGAGCAGGAGGGCGGCATGGGACAGCTCATTGATGGCACGCATCCTGTTTTTGACAATTTTCCGACGGAATTTCACACAAACTGGCAGTGGTGGCCTATGGCGTCACAGCGGGCAGTCATACTGCCGCAGCGTTATGATGCCATCATTACAGAGATGGACAGCTATGCGTTCCTGCGCCCTATGGCACAGCTTATGGAATGCCAGTGCGGAGGCGGAAAGCTGCTGTTTTCGTCCATGGGACTGCAGGATCTGCAGCAGTATCCGGAGGCAAGGGCGCTGCTTTATGCCATTTACTGTTACATGAAATCGGAAAAATTTGAACCTGGGCAGGAGATTGAGATAGAAGTATTTGAACAGTTAATATTGTAAATTTTTTGTGACAGGATAAAGAATATCATTTTGTTAGAGGTGGTCGAGTAATTCAACCACCTTCTTTTATGTAAAAACTGTTTTCACGTGACTAAAATTTTGATGGAGATATCCCAAAAGTTTTTTTAAAAGCTTTCGAGAATGTATAAATGTCGGTGTATCCCACTAAAGCTGCAACTTCTTTGACAGAGTAGTTTTGCTCATTAAGATATTCCAGGGCTTTTTTCATTTTAACCTGAGTAATGTAATGAATAGGGGTGGTGCCGATAGTTTTTTTGAAAAATGTAATAAAATACTTTTCAGATAAATTGATTGAATTTGCCAAATCCTGAATATGAATTGGTTCTGACAAATGATGGTTTATGAATATTAAAACGGGCTGGAGTCTTGCTAACGCGCTCTTACAGGGAGGGATGGCGCTTACTCCTTTTTCCCGATACATTTGTTTCATAATATTAGATAAGAAAAACATTAAAGAACCAAGAATGCACAATTCAGCAAATGGCTCTTTTTGATGTAAAGAACTAACACTGGAAATCAAAGGTATGAGGTTTGACTTGATTTTGTCGGAAGGATAGTATCCGTCAAATGGATAAAAGTGCAATGCCTGATAATTGTTATCGAGAACTGCATCAAAATGAATAAAAATAAAACTGCATTTAACGGACGAGAAGGCATGATAAAGAATCTGTGGGTAAAAAAAGAATACATCTCCGGTATTTAGGACATATTTTTCTTGTGCGTATTCTATTATAAGTGAACCGTTCTGGATGATCCAAAGTGCATACTCTGTTTTGGATTTTACTTCGTACCAGTTATTATCATGCTCTACAGAAAGTGCATATTTGATGTTGATATTAAGATTGTTAAACGGAAAGACGGATTCTGACATATATGGACTCTTCCCCCTTGTAAATAATAATATGTTTAGCATATCACAAAACACAGAATCAGGAAAGAAAAAACGTACTTTTTGACAAACAAATCGAAAAATTAAACATTTGCAAGAAAATACTGGAACGATACAATAAAACTATAGGATTTCTCTGATATTCTCCAGAGTAATGATTCTGGGGCAACTTGCGGAATCCAAAAGTCCCATGTCTGTACATAAGTGTATCAGAAAATCAATAGATGTAGAAAAGGAGTTAGGTATGTCTGGATTGAAATTTGACAAAGAGGAAACAGAGAGGTTGATACATAAAATTGTAATGCGCACTATGCGGATGGATTTGACATGGGACTGGCCATGTGGTGTAGCTTATTATGGGATTAGCAAGGCGTATGAAGTGACAGGAAGTGAGAAGTATCTAAATCTGATGAAAGAGCGGATTGATGAATTTATAGAGCTTGGACTCCCGGCATGGACGGTGAATACCTGTGCGATGGGACATTGTCTGATTACGCTTTATGAGGTGACAGGGGAAGAAAAATACTGGGATGTTGTGATGAGCAAAGTTGATTATCTAAGAAAACATGCGCAGCGTTTCGGGGATTCCGTGCTACAGCACACAGTTTCTGCAAACAATGATTTTCCAGAGCAGGTATGGGCGGACACGCTGTTTATGGCGGCTTTTTTCCTGCTGCGCGTAGGTGCGAAACTTGGGGATGAGGAAATCATTCGTGATGCATTGAATCAATACTGCTGGCATATTCGTTATCTTCAGAATCCAAGTACTGGGTTATGGTATCATGGGTATGATAATATTGCAAAAAACCATATGTCTGGCTTTTATTGGGGGCGGGCAAATGCATGGGCGGCGTATACAATGTCTCAAGTGGGAGTAGTATTACCGAGGTGCTATTTGTATCCAGATTATATGAATATCGTAGGCTCGTTGAATGAACAACTTGCAGCATTGAAATTGATGCAGACAGAAAATGGATTGTGGCGCACTATTTTGGATGATGTAGAGTCTTATGAGGAAATATCAGCTTCTTGTGGCATTGCGTCGGCAATGCTGACCAAGGGAAATCCACTGCACATAAAATATATCAATAAAACAATTAACAGTTTGAGAACACATATCAGTGAGGATGGGCGTGTACTCAACGTATCGGGCGGCACAGCAGTAATGAAAGATCGGGATGGTTATCTCAAAATATCAAAGGATTGGATTCAGGGATGGGGGCAAGGATTGGCACTTGCGTTTTATGCCGGAGTGCTTGATTATGAAAATGTGAAAAACGATGGTGCTCTATAGAATTTGTGTTTTGAAATAATGCTATAAAGCATTTTTTGTAAAATAGTCCGCAATTTATATCAATGATGAATTCTTGGTTAAGGAGTATAATTTTAATGGAAATAGAAGTATACAGTTATATCTTTTGTTGTCTGCAAATAATCAGGAAAGGTGGATAAGTGATGAAATACAGACTTAATCTAAGAAATTTGAGAGAAAAGAATATATGCGCTTTGGGAAAGGATTTTCGGGGAGTGAGCGAAAACGGGGAAGAATTGTCTTTTACAAATTATTATATGCTGAAAAATGGCAAACCCTTCTTTGGGATCAGCGGTGAGTTCCACTATTCCAGAATGGCAGAGACAAGGTGGGAGGATGAGCTCATCAAGATGAAAATGTGCGGCATCAACGTGGTTGCGACCTATGTGTTCTGGATCCACCATGAGGAGGAGGAAGGAGTGTTCCGGTTTGATGGACGCCGGAACCTGCGCAGGTTTGTGGAGCTGTGTAAAAAACATGGTCTGTATGTCATCCTGCGGGTGGGGCCTTTTGACCACGGCGAGGTGCGCAATGGCGGTATCCCGGACTGGATGTATGGGAAATCCTTTGAAGTGCGCAGCCTGAATGAAGGATTTCTGCATTGTGTCAGACAGCTTTACACACAGGTGGGGAAACAGGTTCAGGGGATGTTTTTTAAGGACAACGGACCGATCATTGGAGTGCAGATTGACAATGAATATATGCATTCTTCGGCGCCGTGGGAAATGACGACAGGTATCTCAAACGAGTGGATATTTGGCGGGAATGAGGGAGATGCATATATGCTTGGCCTCAAGGCGCTGGCGGCGGAATGCGGCCTGAATCCGGTTTTCTATACATGTACGGGCTGGGGAGGGGCAGCAACGCCAGACTCCATGGTTCCCCTGTGGGGCGGCTATGCGTTCCGTCCATGGATCTTCCTCTCATACAAGGGGGAGCATCCTGCCACAGAAGAGTATGTGTATCAGGACTACCACAATAATGATGCGGAGTGTACCGATGATTTTAAACCGGGCTATGAGCCGGAATCAAGGCCGTATGCCTGCTGTGAAATGGGCGGCGGCATGACCTGCTATTACTATTACCGCTTCCGGTTTCCTTATAAGAGCGTGGACGCCATGGCAAATATAAAGATTGCTTCAGGGTGCAATTTTTGGGGTTATTACATGTTCCAGGGCGGAAGCAATCCCGTCGGGAAATATGGCGCTTTTCTCAATGAAGGGCAGACACCTAAGATTTCTTATGATTATCAGGCGGCGCTTGGCGAATTTGGACAGGTCAGGGAGTCTTACCGAAGACTGAAAACAATTCACTATTTTGTGCGCCAGTTCGGGGAGAAGCTTTGCGGCCTGCAGACAGTGCTTCCCGCAGGCGCGTCCCGGATCGCACCAAAGGATGACAGGACGCTGCGCTATGCGGTGAGGACGGATGGAAAACGCGGATTTTTGTTCGTCAACAACTATCAGGATCATTTCAGCCTGCCTGACCGTCACGGGGAAGAGATCACATTGCAGCTGGAGAGTGAGGAACGCACATGGCATCTGGGGATTGTCGGCGATGAGAATGCGATCCTGCCATTTCATTTTGATATGGAGGGCATTGATCTCGTGCAGGCCAATGCGCAGGCAGTCACGAGGACAGTTTACGGCGGGGAAGTGACATATGTGTTCTTTGTGCCTGATGGAATGACAGGGGAATTTCAGTTTGAGGACGAGGCGAGGGTCGCAGAAACGGGTATGAATGTGTACACATGTGCAGAGAACATGGAGGCAGAATGCTTTATGGCGGAAAAAGGCGCTGACAGCTGTAAGGTGTTGGTGCTGAGCCGCAGTCTTGTCAATAATATGTTTTTGTTAAGCGACGGCCGCCTGATCTTTACGGACGAAGCGCTTCTGGAAGACGAGAAAGGAATCCGTCTGGAGAGTACGAAAAGTGAAACCCTGCTCCATGTATACCCGGCGGATGGTCTGAAAGGTTTGAAAAATGTCAGCAGGGTAGAGACTGACAGTACTGAATTGTTTGGAAGATACCAGATCAAGATACCGGAGAAAAAAACAGATGCAGTGGTGGAACAGGTCGGACCTTCAAGATATACAATACAGATCCAGAAAGATGTATTAAAGGATGTGAAAGATCTGCGCCTGCAGTTAGAATACACTGGCGATATCGGAACTGCTTTTATTGATGGCCGCATGATCCATGACAACTTTGCAAACGGCGCGGTCTGGGAGATCGGGCTGAAGGATTTCGAGCGGGAACTGGAAACGGCGTGCATCACAGTCTATATCGTGCCCCTGAAAGAGGGAGTGAACGTGAATGTGGAATCCGCCATGGCTGCACGGTTGGAGGAGGCAAAATCCTGCACTGCCGAATTGAAACATGTTCGTCTGCAGCCTGTGTATGAGATGGAAATATGCTGAGAAAGTGAAGTATTTTGAAGGACAAACAAAAAGGATTAATCATTGGAAAGTAGTTGGTGCAGCAATCATTTAATGGAAAGGAACGGAAAACGTGAGTTTGTATATTGGAACGAATTATCATCCCCATGACTGGCCAGGAGAGCGGTGGGGCGTGGATATTCAATTAATGAAAGAAGCAGGGCTTGACACGGTGTGGATGGGACATTTGGCGTGGGACAGTTTTGAACCACAGGATGGTATTTATGCCTTTGAATGGTTTGATGAAGTGATGGATCTGTTCCATGAAGCAGGAATCAGGGTAGTATTAGATATTTCCCTCCGACCGGCACCTGTCTGGGTGCACAGGATCTGCCCTGGCTGTAATATCGGCAGTAAAAGCGGAGTGATGCAGGAGAGCCTGCACCGCTACATGGAGGATGTGGCAGATCCAGAGTATCAGTTTTATGCTTTTCGTTACGCGCAAAAAATGATGGAACATTATCGTGCCCATCCGGCATTGCTGGCATTTGGGCTTTGTAATGAAGTTGGATCAGGAATGTTATCCTATTCTGAGTATTCACGCAAACGTTTTGTCAAGTGGCTGGAGAATAAGTATGGAACAATTGAGAAATTAAACAAAGCCTGGAATACACAAAGATGGTGCCGCAGACTATCATCTTTTGAAGATGTGACACTTCAGGAAAATGAGGTATCCAAAGGGGCTCCAGAGGCGTATATTGATATGCGCAGATTTTTCTCAGACGGGCAGATTTCGTTTATGACTAAATTTCGGGAATTGGCGAAAAAAGAAGCAGCAGGAGTTGCGTGTACAACGAATCTTTATGTGGATAATCAAAATTTGGGATATGACTATCTCAAGGAAAATGAGAAATTTATGGAATATCCGGGAATGGGGCATTATCCTTTTTATGATGTAGAGGATTGGAGACAGCAGTATTTTCTGTATGTGATGAAGCATGATGCAGGAGAGTTAAATATGCCGCTCTGGTTCCTGGAATTTCAGACAGGGACAGAAGGGATTGCCCATGGCCCAAAAGATTACGCATATATGCAGATGATGCTGGGGTTATTAAATCGTGGACAAATGGCATTGGCATGGACGTGGAGGACTATGTATGGCGGAAAAGAGCAATTTTATCATGGCATTCTGGGGCATGATGGATATCCTACTCAGAATTATGAGGATTTGAAACACCTGGCACATGATTATCGAAAGTTGGAACAATATGCCTTTCCATATATACCTAAACCAGCCATTGGAGTTGCACTCAGTCAGGACAGCTGGTGGATGTCTTCCTATCACCCGGAGCAATTCCGGCAAAGCTATATTGATAATATTATTGAAATTCAAAAAGTGTTTTTTGAGAATAACCTGGAATACAATTTTGTAAATCTTCGTAATGTGAAAAATCAATACAAGCTTCTGATCGTACCAGGCCACATAATGATGGATGAAAGTGCGAACGAATATATCCGTAATTTTGTACAGAATGGCGGGATTGTTATCATGACAGGATATTCTGGTATGGTGGACAGTACTGGAACTGCTTATCTGACTCCGCATCCAGGGAATCTTACTGATGTATTTGGTATCCGTGTGGCAAGTTTTTATCGTACAGACATGCCGTGTTTTTTTGAGGAAAATGCGATATTAAAGCGGCATAATGGAAAAGACAGGGAATTGCTGCGGATGGTGAGCAGAGAATGTGAAATAATGCTGGATATAGATTATTATGAGCAACTGGAACTTTCTACAGCACAGATGATTGCAGAGTACGTTGACAAAGGGATGTGTGCAGTATCAGTAAATTCTTATGGAAAAGGGAAAGCTTACTATGTGGCAGCGGAATCAAATGCTGCGCTGATCGGATGGGTATTGGATCACGCGGCAAGGGACCTGGATGTAGGGCAGCGGTTTCAACTTCCCCAGGGGGTTCAGGGACGCAAAATTGCCGAGAACCAGTATTTTTTTGTGAACATGAACCGGTACAGGGTTGAATTTGCAATCCCATGCGGTGGTAAAGGTGTTCTTTCGGAAGATGAATATCAGAACAGGTTATCGCTGGATGGATACCAGTGTGAACTGATCGTAAGAGAATCGTAATGCGGATTTGGTGCATGCCCAGATGCCGTTTAATCATGTCGCAATATGAACTCCCGCATATCGGTGGCGAAACAAACAAGCTATACCGACATGTGGGAGATATTTTTTAAAGATTTTGTAAGGGGAATCATCCCATGGGATGATTATGAAAATCTGCCTTGTTCTGGGAGACAGCCTGTCTGTATTTCATCGGTGATATCCGTTCTTTCTTTTTGAAACACTGGACGAAATAGCTGACATCATACATTCCAACCTGTCTTGCTATGTCACTGACAGAATAGGATGTACTTTCCAAAAGGTGTTTGGCTTTATTAATACGTATGTTTGATACATATTCACTGAAATACATGCCCAGTTCTTCCCTGAAAAGTCTTCCGATATAAGTAGGGTTCATATTAGTCTGCTCACAAAAATGTTTGATCGAAATGGAACTGCTCAGGTTATCCTGGATATATCGTATAACACGCTGGATTATGGGAGAACAGTTTAGCGTGTATTGTTGTCTGTGGTTGCCGAGTAAAAGGATTGCATTTGTAACAGCCATTTCAAAATTCGTCTGTGTGTATGGAGAGGGCAATGGCGGGAAAAATGTTTCCTTTTGAATCGTATCTTCCATCATGTTCATTAGTGCCAGACAGATTTCTGCATAAAGATTTTGGTAATCTCCTTTAAATCCAGTATTTCGATCAGTGATCTGGTCAATAAAGCTATTGATCTGATTTTTTGAAGGTGCAAGCTGCAGCATATCATTTAACTGGGCTAATTGTGATGGATCAAGAAGATGCCAGTCTATCTGATCAAAAGACTGGTAGCCGGTGTATCCGGCCAGTCGGGTATATTCCAATGTATATTGAGCATCAGTCAGGCTTTTGTTGACGTCATTGCTGCCAATGGCACAAGACCCGCATATAATCTGGCTATTAGGGTAGGCTGCAATAATGGATATGGCAGCTTCTTTTACATAAATTTCAGAAAGCTCATGTCCTCCGAGCAATAAAATACCAGTATCATTGTCTGATTTTAGAGTATAGGTAACAAAATCCGGAGGAAATGCGGAAGCCAGGGTATGGAGCACAGTACCAGCATTGTCTGCCAAATGAACCAGCACTACATAATATTGGCGTAACAGCACATTGTAATGGGTATACTGACTATGTTCGAGCAACTCATCGCTGGTGATACGTCCATGAAGCCAGCGGTCCAGAAGATTGCGTTCAAACAGGTTATGGGAAGAGGAGGCAGCTTTCGTGATATTTTCCACTGCACGGGTTACTGTCTCACGAAGCTCAGTGATATCGATCGGCTTTAAAAGATAATTTTCTACATTGAGTTGTAACGCTTCTTTTGCATATTCAAATTTGCTGTATGCAGAGATCAGGATACAATGGGTATTTGGATATTTTGTACGAATGTTTTTCAGCATATCTAATCCCGTCATTCCAGGCATTTGAATGTCAAGAATGATTAGATCGATCAAGTTTTTTTTCATGATACATATTGCTTCTTTTGCGCTGTTTGCCATGTAGATATGCGAGAAACCATATTCTGACCAATCAAGTGCGGAGGACAAGCTTTGTAATATTGCTTGCTCATCATCTACCAACAGAATATCATTCATACAATTTTGCCTCCTGTCAATTTTATATATCTTAATATAGCATATAAAATCTGATACTGACAACCGTTTTCTCTTTGGGGGATGACATTTTGATATAAATCTAAAGAAATTATAAATAAAATACAAATTATCAACAAAAGGTCATTTTTTTCATATATACCCAGAAAATAAACCAATGTTATACTAAATTTGACGAAAAGGAAGGGCAAGAAACGAAAGTATTATGGCACTATTAACAAAGTTAAGGAACTATTGAAAGAAAGGAGTGAAAAGGATGCACAAGTTAAAAAAAACAGCAAAGCAGACAACTCATGAGCGAGATGGGAAAAGGCTTTTCTGGATGGCAATGCCGTTTATGATTTTTATTTTTGTGTTCAATTATCTGCCGTTATGGGGGTGGTCGTTTGCGTTCGTCAACTATAAGCCAGGTCGTTCTGTGTTTGAAAGTGACTGGGTTGGATTGAGCAATTTTACTACCCTTTTTATGCAGCCGGCGATGCGTACCAGACTTTTTGAGGTCATTCGTAATACATTGGGGCTTCAGTTGATCAATTATCTTTTAATGCCACTTCCTATGTTTTTCGCAGTATTTTTAAATGAACTTCGGTCTGTTAAATTCCGCAAGTTTGTTCAGACCGTTACGACCTTGCCCAACTTTATCTCATGGGTTATTCTGTATGCACTGGCTTATGGTATGCTGGCGGTTGACACAGGGTTTGTCAATAATGTGTTAAAGCAGTTAGGTGTGATCGAAAATGGAATTTCTTTTCTGACTTCCAGCGATCATGTCTGGTTGAAAATGGCTTTGTTATCATTGTGGAAGTCTCTTGGCTGGAATGCCATTGTCTATCTTGCGGCGATCGCAGGTCTTGACCATGAGATACTGGAGGCGGCAGAGGTTGATGGCGCCGGGCGTATGCGCCGCATATGGCATATCATACTGCCACAATTGATTCCTACCTTTTTCGTGCTGCTGATAATGAGTATTGGCAATTTCCTGAATACTGGCATGGAACAGCAGCAGTTGTTCAGCAATGCTATGACAAAACCTTATATTGAGACATTGGATCTGTATGTTTACAACATGGGTATTGGTTCCGGCCTGATTTCTTATTCAACAGCTGTCGGTGTTATGAAATCGGTGATTTCTATAATTCTATTCGCAGGTGCAAACTGGTTTTCTAAACTGGTACGTGGAACAAGCGCATTCTAAAAAGGAGGGGAATAGCATTGGGGGTACAAAAAGAATTGGCAGTGAAAAAAAGAAAGCTCTCAACAACTGACAAAATATTTTATGCAGTTACTTACATGATCTTTGCACTGATTGCATTTATTTGTATTTATCCGTTTTATTATCTGGTAATAAATACGATCAGTCGTAATGATTATGTGGATCTTGGATTGGTCATGTATAAACCGATTGGGTTTCATTTAAACAATTATGTTAATATTTTTAAGTTAGATAACGTAATGAACTCCGCATTTATCTCGGTCAGCCGTACGATCCTGGGAACTGCGCTGACTCTGATCGCCACTGCGATATTGGGCTATTTATTTACAAAAGAACATATGAAACATCGAAAATTACTGTATCGCATGACGATTGTTACAATGTATTTTTCGGCTGGAATGATTCCGGTATATATGAATATCAGAATGCTGGGGCTTCTCAATAATTACTGGGTATATATTATTCCAGGACTGATCAGGGTATATAACATGGTACTTGTAAAAACTTTTATTGAATCTCTGCCGGCATCTCTCGAGGAATCAGCACAGATAGATGGAGCCGGTTATGTTCGCAGATTTGTCAGTATTGTATTTCCACTCTCAAAACCGATTCTGGCGACAGTTGGTCTGTTTAGTGCGGTGAGTGCATGGAATTCTTATATGGATACTTTGCTTTACATAACAGATTCAAAATTGTATACCTTACAGTTTACATTATATGAATATCTCAACCAGGCAACAGCGATTGCTTCCAGTATTAACAGCATGACCGATATGAGTATGTTGGATCGGGCAACACAGATTTCGACTACTTCAGTTCGAAACACGATGGCGATTGTAACCATCATACCGATAATCTGTGTATATCCTTTTATACAGCGGTATTATGCACAGGGTATGATGATTGGTGCAGTGAAAGGCTGACATGGTACAATAAAATAAAGGAGGATGACGATGAAAAGGAAAGGAATAAGTTTATTTGTTGCAGCTTCGATGGTAATTGGGTTGCTCAGCGGATGCGGTGGACAGAATGATGAAAATCAGGAAGTCTCCCAGAAAACAGATGAAGGGAGTGTAAGTCAGGGAGGAGCAGGTTCACTGCAGACCGGGGCGGGTGAATTGGCATCTATCACCTTTTTTGGAACAAATGCAAATTCCGGAAGCGGCAGGCTGACTGGTGGCCTCGGAAAGTTTTTTGAGGATCGGGGGCTTTCGGTCGAGGTGGTTCCTTACTCTTCCGAAAAGCTGCAGGCGCAGCTGGCTTCGGGTGAACTGGCAGATGTAATCTGGCTTCCGCAGCAGGAGATGCTGACAGCTGCTGAGGGCGGTCTGATCATTCCATTGGATGATTATCTGGATCAGATGCCCAATATTACCGCGCATGCGGACTTGTTTGATCCATTTTTTGAATATGCCCGCGAGTATAACAGTAACGGCACTGGCAATGTTTATTATATTGGTATGGTTGGTCCCAGCTCTATGAATGTGGTTGCTGATACGGAGCGTTTTGCTATCAAAATGAACTGGGGCATTTATGCAGAAGCAGGTTATCCGGAATTTGGTACATTAGAGGACTCTGTTGAAGTATTTAAGGCGATGAAGGAAACCCGTCCACAAACGGAGGATGGCATTCCGACATACGCGATGAACCTGTTCTCTGATTTTGATACCGATCATTTTTGGAATATTCTGAGTGTGTATTGTCTGCTTGGGAAATCAGAAACTTATCTTGGGTGGGGAATTGAGTATGATGTACGTACACAGTCAGGTACCTCTATGTTTGATGACGGCAGCACATATTATCGTGCCCTGAAATATATGTATGATCTGAATCAGGCAGGTCTGATCGATCCGGATTCACTGTCCCAGACCAGATCGACTGCATGGGAGAAAATTAAAAGCGGTGCAGCTTTGGCGGGATGGGCAGGTGACCCGGGGTTGGAGAGTGATGGTTATTATCCGGTGGTATTTGATGAGTTCATTCCCACTTATAACATTGCATCTTCTCTTCCGGCGGGCGGCTACTGCATTTCCTCCTCCTGTGATAATGTGGATGCAGCGCTCAGGTTCCTTGATATACTGGCAAATGAGGAGGATCTGCTAACATTGGTGAGTGGATATCCGGGTGATGAGATGCGCTGGAACTATGACGACAACGGTGTTCCGACAATCACTGAGACGTTTGCACGGACGATGGCAGATGGTACAGAACTTAATATACCGGCGGATCAGTCAATTGAGTATTGGAATATTACTTATCTGATCAACAGTGGTTATCTTCTGGATGTTGGAACCAGTTATAATTTTAACTATTTCCCGAGCTACTATGATTATCTGTACAGCAGTGATTTGGCAAAGGATTGGACAGAGCATTATGGTTATACTTATCTGAGGGAGATGTTAGATGATAAGAATTGGACCTATGCGGAGCAGACGGAGGGATTCTCTACATTCCTGACGCCAGATGATGACGCCATGATAATGACAAAAGCGGCTCTAAAGGATGTGATCGTTCCAGCTTCCTGGCGCATGGTATTTGCGACTAGTGAGGATGAATTCAATTCGATCTGGAAAGACATGAAAGCACAATGTGAATCGCTTGGTATTGATGATGTGATACAGTATAAGCTGGATGATATTGCGAATGCCAGGGCAGCTTGGGCATCGCTTAATAATTCGTAATACAGTGTTTTGCTGCCGTCCAAAAAGGGCGGCAGTTCGTATCCTGTTTGTAGATGCAGCGGATTATACGGAGTGTGCCATGTTCCAGGAGGATCATTTATGGAAAAAAGAAAGTACAAAATAAGGCCAGTCAACAGGCTGTTTATTATTTGGCTTTTTATTATTCTTGTGATGTTCGCGGTAATAACCTGTTCCTCTTCTTATATTGTTCAAAAAGAAAACATAATGCAGCAGTGTGAAGCTGTAATGCAGGAGGTTTATGAACTATATGATGAAAAGATAAGCAGCTTTTCAGAAATATATGTGCCGATTTTTGCATCTGAGGATAATGAAAGAATGATACGTTCCTATTTTAGCAGGAGTGGAGAAAGTATTCCTGACGCCACAGAGCGTGCCAGGTTGGTTTCGCTGCTCGGGGAAATGCTCAGGCAGGATGAAGCGGTATCCTTTATTGCGCTTTATAATCCTGATGCGGTTCATAATTATTGTTTTACTGTCAACGGCAATTCCCTGAAAGATTTTTGGCCGGGGATATTGGAAGGAAACGATGAGAGCGGCAGGCGGATGCAGCTGCTTGGACGTTATGAATGGAAAGACGATAATGGGAACACAAGAAATGCGTTTATGGTAAAAGGCGGGGCATTAGGGGGAAACGATGGCGGATGTATTATCGTGGGGTATAATGCGGATATTTTTGATCAGATCATCAGACAGGATGCGTCAGAGATCTCTGCTGCATTCATTCTCGTCAACGAAAATGGTGTGATCTATGATTCGGAGGGAAAAAGATATGTGGGAGATTTTCAGACAGAATGGCTGGGAGAAGAATCTGCATATCATGCGGATACAGACCACAGTGTCTGGTTTACAGGTGTGATTCGCAACAGGGGCAGAGGGCTGACAGCTGCGTATATAATGCCGTGGTGGCAGATAGTCAAAGAGAGTAACAGTGTGACCTGGCTGATACTGTTGGTTCTGGTTTTCTTTTCCTTTTTTGCACTTGTGCTTTATCTGTATTCGTCAAGGCAGATTTTCCTTAAGGTCATGCAGATTCAAAACGGTCTTGCCATAATCGGCAGCAACGAGCTGGATTACAGGTTACAGGTAACAGATCTGAACGACGAGTTTGACGAGATAGCCAATAATATCAACGCGATGACAGTACGGTTGAAGGAAAGTATCGAAAGAGAATATCAGATGCGCCTGAAGCAAAACAGGGCTGAATTGAACCAGATCCAGGCCAGGTTTAATCCCCACTTCCTGTATAATACCCTGGAGATTATTCGGGGAAACCTGTTTCGAAGCGGAGATTTGGAAAATGCAGATTATATCGAAAAATTATCCCGTATTTTCCGCAATATAACAGACGCATCACCCGTGCTGTCAATTCGCGAAGAAATATCCTTTTGCAGTATTTATATGGCACTTTTGCAGCTGCGGTTTCACGATGCTGTGGATGTTACTTATGCCATTGATGCAGAACTTCAGGAATGCGGTATCCTTGCGCATTTGATCCAGCCTGCGATCGAGAACTATTTTGTTCATGCCCTGTCAGAAGCAGAAGAGTACCATACGATGGATATCATGTGTGTGTTGGCCGCTGAAAATCGTATTCGGTTTATGATTGCTGACAATGGAACAGGTCTTTCCGAAGAGCGGGTGGAAGAGATAAATCTGCAGCTGCGCAGTATGGCGAACAGTGGAAAGGGATATGGATTAGGCAGTATCGCAAATCGTATCCGGCTGTTTTATGGTGAGGAATACGGTGTTGTGTTAGAGCGGAATCAGCCCAATGGCATAAAGGTTATTATTACGATACCCAAAATGAGTGTGGATGAACATCAGCGGAGACTTGGAATCGTTGAGACAGATTGAGCGTATATGGAGAACGAAAGGGAAAGAGGAGGCTATTTATGATTGGAAATGAAAAAATTAAAAAAATTTTATATGGCGGGGACTATAATCCGGAGCAGTGGCCGGAAGAAGTCTGGGAGGAGGATATGCGCCTGTTGAAGCTTGCGCATGTTGACATTGTGACATTGAACGTATTTAACTGGGCAATGCTTCAACCGGGTGAAGAAACATATGATTTCAGCAAATTGGATAAGATTATGGACTTAGTCCGCCAAAACGGTCTAAAGGTATTTATGGCTACTTCCACTGGCGCATATCCAGCGTGGATGGCACGCAAATATCCGGATATACTGCGGACTCCGAATAACGGCATACGCAGAAAGTTTGGCCGGCGTCATGTATTCTGTCCGAACAGTCCCACTTACCATAAATATGCAGCGGCATTGGTTGAAAAGCTGGCTGAGCGCTATGCCAAATATGACAATATTGTGGCATGGCATATCTGTAATGAATATGGAGGGGCGTGTTATTGTGAAAATTGTGAGAAAGCGTTCCGAAAATGGCTGCAGAAAAAATATGGAACAATTGAGGAATTAAATCGAGTATGGAACTTACCATTCTGGAGCCATACCATGTATGACTGGGAGGATGTCGTGGTTCCAAGCCTTTTGACAGAAGAATTTGAAAGCGATGGCATACGCACTACATTTCAGGGTATTTCTCTTGACTATGCAAGATTTAATTCAGACAGTCTGCTGGCATGTTATAACATGGAGAAACAAATACTGAAGCGGTATATGCCGCAGATTTCGGTAACCACCAATATCATGGGTATGATAAAAGCAACGGATTACCAGAAGTGGAGTAAGGATATGGATTTCGTGGCATGGGATAATTACCCAAATGCGGAGGATGATGCCGCGGAAGTTGCCATGAGACATGATCTGATGCGTGGGTTGAAACAAGGAAAGTCCTTTGCCCTGGCAGAGCAGACTCCTAGCGTGAATAACTGGAATCCCGTATGCAGGCTAAAGCGCCCTGGAATCATGCGTCTGTGGAGTTATCAGGCAGTTGCACATGGGGCGGATACGGTGATGTTCTTTCAGATGAGGCGGAGTATCGGCGCCTGCGAGAAATTCCATGGTGCATTCATCGACCATGTTGGAAATGAGGACACCAGAGTTTTCCGCGAAGTGAAAGCACTGGGAGAAGAATTGGAAAATCGAGTCAAAGGACTGACTCTTGGTGCGAGAACGCATGCGGATATTGCCATTGTATTTGACTGGGATAACTGGTGGGCAGCCGAATATTCTGCAGGTCCCAGCAGGCTGATCAAATATTGTCAGGAGGTAAAGCAGTATTATAAGGCTCTGTTTTCAGGGCACTACCTGGTGGATCTTATCAGCGTGGAAGATGAATTGTCAGATTACAAGCTTGTGATAGCGCCGCTCCTGTATATGTGCAAAGAGGGTTATGATGAGAAGCTGCGCGAATATGTGAGACAGGGAGGCACTTTCCTGAGTACCTATTTCAGCGGTTATGTGGAGGATCATGATCTGGTGGTTACCGGGGGATATCCGGGCAGGCTGAAAGATATATTGGGAATCTGGGTGGAGGAAATCGACGCATTGCCGTCGGAGGAAGAAAATTCTTTTATATATAAGGGCAGAACATATCCGGCGCAGATCGCATGTGATCTGATGCACCTTAGGGGTGCAGGGGAGCTGGCGCATTATGAATCTGACTTTTATGCAGGGATGCCTGTCATAACAGAACATATATTTGGAAAAGGCAAAGCATATTATGTGGGAACGCGTTCCAGTGAAGCATTTTATCTTGCGTTTATTAGTGATATTGCCAAAGAGCTTCAGATAACTCCGGTAATCAATGCACCAGAGGGCATAGAAGCAACTGTCCGTGAGAATGAAAATGGGAATTTTCTGTTTCTGTTGAATCATACTCAGGATACTGTGGTTGTTCCCGTGGAACAGGCAGGAAAAGATCTGCTGACTGGAAAAGAGTATTCCAAGGGGGATGATGTAGTGCTTAACAGGGCAGATGTGGTGATCTTGCAGAGATGAAATCTGCCAGTGAAATAAAAGGAGAAGATTATGAGTGATATTATGAAAAAAGATAATTCCTTTGTGCAACCTGTGACGTTGTCTTTGTCAGGCAATTCCTGCGTCCTTTCAAATGGCATTCTTTCTATGATGTGGAAAGAAGATGGAACACTTGGCATGATCAGCAAAAATGGAGTCGAACTGGTTAGAAATCTACCAGAATGTACAGATACGGATGGCAAGAGTGCATTTTATGTTGATTACTATGCAGAAGGTGCTTTCCGTAACTGTTGTTCTCCAAAATTAAAGGTAATCGAAAATGATGATCAAATGGCACATATTGCCTATGTGGATACCACTGGGTTTCTTGCGATCGAATTACATATTATCTTAATGCAGGGAGAAAGCGGTTATTATTCTTATGTCATTGGCGCCAACAATACAGATTCACCATTTGAATTATCTGAATTCAGGATTGTGTACCGCTGTGGAAGCAGGGTTTTTGACCATGCATATAACTGCGAACGGCATGGGCTGCAGCCCACACACAAATATATGGAGCAGTATGAAAAACTGCAGGATGAGACCTATCGTCTTCCTGATGGGGAGCGATATTCCAACGGAGATGTATATTCGAAATATGATTATGCAGGACATTTTTCTCAAAATCCATTGTGGGGACAATATGGTCATGGATATGGTTTCTTTATCATGCCAGTATCTACAGAATATTATCCCGGAGGGCCGTTAAAACAGGAGCTGCTGGTTCACTATGATGGCATTGTGCTGAACTATTTTACAGGTGCGCACTTTGGAAATGGTAATCTGCATGTTCCGATTGGATGGAAAAAATTGTACGGGCCGTTTTATCAATACTTTAACGAAGGTGATAGTCCGCGGGAGTTATTTCAGGATGCCCAAAGGCAGGTGGAGAGTGAGAAAGAAAAATGGCCGTATCAGTGGGTACATGATGATCTATACCCGCTGACTAGGAGCTGTGTATCTGGACAGATCCTTTTTGAGGATGGCACGCCATGCCGACGGACAATGGTCATCTTAGGTCAAAAGGATCTTCCGCTGGAGCTTCAGTCTGCCGGATACATCTATTATGCGGAAACAGACTCAGACGGCCGTTTCACGCTCCCTCATGTTCGTTTTGACACATATTCTCTCTTTGCATATCAGACTGGGGGAAGCAATACGAATCAATTACAGGTTGATGACATTGATATCACAAAATCAGATCAGGATCTGGGAATCATTACCTGGAAGCTTCCCGGCGAGAGAGCCATCTGGCAGCTTGGAAAAGCGACAAGAACCTGTGAGGGATATTGTTATGGCGGTGAATTGCGCAATTACAAATGGATGAATATGGTGCCGGAAGTAGTGCATTTTTATATTGGGCAGAGCAAAGAGGAAGAAGACTGGTATTATGCCCAGACACATACAGGAAGCTGGTACATTCATTTTCAGATGGACAGTATCCCGACAGAACAATGTTTTCTGATTATTGCGATTGCCGGCGCCAGCAGAAAGGGTACTGATAACCGTGATCTGCCTTGTCTGTCAGTCATTCTGAATCATAGGCTGCTGCAGGAGAACGTGTTTGTGAATGATGGTGCAGTTTATAGGAGCGCTACAACAAATGGAAGATACCATCGTTTGAAAATAGCAGTAAGTCCTACTGTATTATGTGAAGGGGAAAACATTTTGGAGCTTAATATTAGCGGCGGAAGTTTCATGTACGATACAATTTTATTGACAAGGGAAACAGGGATTTGATGTTTAACGAACCATACCGGAAATCGGAGGGATGAAATGAAATTTTACAATCTGGAGAATCGGAAAACGGGAGGATATACTACTTTTGGCGGTGTATGGGGAAAAGGTGAGGTAACAGATATGTCGTTTGTTCTGACTGGCGCAGGCGGAAAGGAAGTCCCGGTGCAGTCAAAAGCAATGGCATATTGGTCAGATGGAAGTATTAAGTGGAGTTCCCATACGGCTGACAGCGATGCCATGGGAGATGCTGCGGAACTTCTGCCAGTGGGCAGTTTAACGCAAAGGAAAGATAGGGACGGCCATAATTCGATGCAGGGAGAAATAGCACATGCTGATATGGGTATCCATATCTTACAGAATGAAGAGCAGTATATTGTGGATACTGGAGCAGTTTCTTTTTGTGTGCCAAAATCAGGGGGCAGATGTAATATAAAAAAAGTTCTGGTGCGGGAAGTACAGATGCGGGGTACAATGCTTGCCGAACGGGTTTATCCATTTTTTGCACTGGAACACAGGACAGAAGAAAAAAAACGATATACGACAGAGGTCTGTTACTATGAAGGGGAGGTTTGTTCTGTAGAACTAGAGCAGGGAGGACCTCTGCAGGCGGTATTTTGTTTCAGGGGAAACCATGTGACAGAAGGGAATGCGAGTTTTCCATTCATAATTCGGATGTACTGCTGGCATAACAGCCCAGAAATCCGATTCATGCATACATTTCTTTATGACGGAGAGGAACAGCGGGACTTTCTAAAAGGCATGGGAATCCGTCTGGAACTTCCGATGGCAGGGGAGACTTATGACAGACATATTCAATTCGGGACGGACGATTCGGTATTTCATGAGTGTGCCGTGACACTTGCCAGCAGTTCCCCCAGGTTATCACCGGAAATTTTGAGAAAGCAGATGCAGGGGGCGTTTGTTGATTATTCTGCGAATTCCGATGTGCAGAGCGCTGCAGCAGAACTTCCGGTTTGGAATAGATTCTGCCTGTTTCAGGACAGTGCATATCATTATGCGGTTATGAAGCAGACCCATCATGACTGCTGTGCGTTGACCGGCAGACAGGGAAGGCGCGCGTCCGGCGTCATGGCAGTCAATCACAAAGAGGGCGGCATCCTTCTGGGAAACCGGGATTTCTGGCAAAAGTATCCGTCAGGTCTTGAGGTGGACGGACTAGGCAATACGTCCGCCACTGCAACAGCATGGTTTTACTGTCCAGAGGCGAAAAGCTATGATTTTCGTCATTATGACAAAAAGAGCTATCCGCGGACCTGCTATGAGGGATTCGAGGAGATGGGTGCCTGTGCCCAGGGGATTGGCGTGACCAGTGAATGCAGGGTGTGTTTTACGAGACAGATGGTATCGCAGCAGGAGTTGGAAGCGTTTGGAGACAGGATACAGAAGCCCTCAGTGTATGTGGCGAAACCAGCATATTATCATGAAAAGAGAGCGTTTGGATACTGGGGACAGAAAGTACAAGGCAATCCTGTCAGGGAATGGCTGGAAAGCCAGATGGAAAAAGCCTTTCTTTTTTACAAGCAGGAAGTGGAAAAACGGGACTGGTATGGGCTTTTTGACTATGGTGATGTAATGCACACTTATGATAGTGTTCGGCATTGCTGGAAGTATGACGTGGGTGGTTTCGCATGGCAGAATACGGAGCTTGTACCGACTTACTGGCTGGGGCTGTATTTCCTGCGTACAGGGCGCGAGGATGTTTTTTCCATGATGGAAGCTATGAGCAGACATTGTTCGGAGGTGGATCTGTATCATTTTGGGAAATGTAAGGGACTGGGATCCCGGCATAATGTGCGACACTGGGGCTGTTCCTGTAAAGAACCTCGGATTTCCATGGCAGGGCACCATCGTATTTTATATTATCTGACAGGGGAACTGCGTCTCAGTGATATTTTTGAAGAAACAAAGGATAGTGACCTCTCATTTGCCTGTTTTCGACATGGGCAAGTAGAGCTGGAAGACGGAAGCACTCGTCCATGGGTGCGAAGTGGTCCAGACTGGTCTTCCTATGTCTCTAACTGGATGACTCAATACGAACAAACGTTGGATGATGTGTATCGGAATAAAATTCTGCAGGGCATATCAGATCTGGAAGCAACGCCTTATCGGTTTGCTTCTGGACCGGATTATTTATATGAGCCGGAAAAGAGCAGACTGATCTATTATGGTGAGATAGAAGATACACCAAACCAGCATCTGCAGATCTGTATGGGAGGTCCGCAGGTCTGGCTGGAGACAGCTGATATTTTGGAAGATGACCGGTTGAAAAACATGCTTTCTGATCTTGGGGCTTTCTATTATAAAAGCAGGGAGGAAAAAATCCGACTTACTAAGGGACAGATTAAAAACAGACCTTTTTCATGGCCAATGTTTGCAGCCGGGATAGCTGCTTACAGTGCCATGAAAAATAAAGATGGGCAGCTTGCCCGATTGACTTGGGGAGTGTTATTTGGAAGTCTGTACAAAACCTTGGGGAAGGATGGGTTTGAACAGGTGGCATATGAACAGGATATTAGTGGAGTATGCCGGAAAGAAATTGTAGGCATTTCCACAAATTATACCTCCCAGTGGTGCCTGAATGTGATAATGTGTATGGAGTTTATACCGGAATACCTGCCTGACACGATGGAAGAGTGTTGGGAGTTGGTGCGACAGGCAGAAGGCTTGGAGGAGTTCATATAATTTTGGATTTAATTTTTATCCCTGCTCTGATGACCGGTACTGGTTCGGAGTCATGCCCTGACGCCGTTTAAATGCGCCGCAGAACACACTCTCGCTGGAAAAGCCGGTGGCATAGCAGATGTCCTTCACCGGCAGGCGAGAGTTTTTGAGCAGATATCTTGCTGTGGCAATGCGCGTGTTGACAAGATATTCATGCGGGGTGAACCCTGTCTCCTTTTTAAAAATGCGGATGAAATGATACTGGCTTAATCCCGCGCGATAAGCCAGTTCTTCCACCGTGATGTCCTCCCTGAAATGCTCGTTGATGTAGGTGATCGTCTCTTCCGCCATCACCGCATAATCGCGGGAATGTACATTCATGGGCGTGTAGAGCAGGAACTCTGTAAAGATGTCCGTGAGGTACTTGGAAAGCAACGGTTCCTGTACCAGAGCGCTGCTATCGAAAATCTTCAGGATAGCCGTCAGTTTCTTCAGGACCGGATAGGTGTCAGGCATGGAAAAGACATTGCCCAGCCGGGAGACGATACTGTTGTAATAGGACCGGGCAGTGATGCTGTCAAAATGACACCAGATGCACTCCCAGCCTGTGGTGGTGGAATAGGAGTGCAGCTTATAACAGTCCAGCAGCACGAAATGGCCGGCTGTAACGCACTGCGCAGTGCCCTCAAAAGTCAGGCTCAGCCCGCCCTTCTGGATATACATGAGCAGGAAGCTGTCAAAGGATTCCCGCGTCAGGCTGTAGCCGGGAAGATAGGAAAAGAAACCGCACTGCAGGGGATACAGAAACATGTCCAGAGCCATTCTGCTGGGGGAATAGATGAAATAATCCGATTCCGGGGAAACGTATTCTTCGAAGGATTTCATAACGGCTGACTCCTCTCAAAATGTAATAGTCTTTTTTATCTTATCTTATAAGAAATCCATGAAAATTACAACAGCAAAAAATATGAATAAATCAGCAAACGGGCATAATGATTTTCTGATAAGATTGCGTTATATTTTTATTGTTGAGATAAGGAACTGTGCAAAACATCATATGAAGATCGTATCACGTTTTTTTGTATCGTTCCTGAAAAGAAAAAGCAAAAATTTGATGTTCGGCAAAATGTTGAAAGCCACGAAGCGATGGCAGGCAACAGGAATGCTTTGAACGGAAAAAGGAGGCAATCATGAGCAATGCAAAAGTCTGGGTAGAGAAGATCCTCATTCCTACCTATGAAGTACAGGAAGCGGAGAAAAATCCGATCTTCCTGGATAAGCGCGTATATCAGGGCAGCTGTGGAAAGGTTTATCCCTATCCCACGGTCGAGAAGATCAGTGATGAGAAGCGGGATAAGGAATACACCGCGGTGTGGCTGGAGAATGAGTACATAAAGGTGATGGTGCTGCCGGAACTTGGCGGCAGGATCCAGCGCGCATACGACAAAACCAACGGCTATGATTTTGTGTACTATAATCATGTGATCAAACCGGCGCTTGTCGGGCTGACAGGACCATGGATTTCCGGGGGAATCGAATTTAACTGGCCCCAGCATCACAGGCCGACCACATTTTTGCCCGTCGACTATATATGCAGAGAAAATGAGGACGGAAGTGCGTCCGTGCTTTTGCACGATGTTGACCAGATGTACGGTACGAAAGGCCTGATGATATTCACCCTTTATCCCGGAAAAGCCTATATAGAAATAACCGGGCAGCTCTATAACCGGACATCCACGCCGCAGACATTCCTGTGGTGGGCAAACCCTGCCGTTCCGGTCAACGACAATACGCAGTCTGTCTTTCCGCCCGATGTGCATGCGGTGATGGACCATGGCAGGAGGGACGTATCACGTTTCCCGATTGCGACAGGTATTTATTACAAGAAGGACTACAGCGAGGGCGTGGACATATCCTGCTACAAAAATATTCCAGTCCCCACTTCCTATATGGCGGAGAAGTCCAAGTATGATTTTGTGGGCGGATATGACTATGGCGTGGGAGCCGGGATCCTGCATGTGGCGGATCACCACATTTCTCCCGGAAAGAAGCAGTGGACATGGGGATGCGGTGATTTTGGGAAGGCATGGGACAGAAACCTGACGGATGAGGACGGCCCTTATGTGGAGCTGATGACAGGTGTGTTCACGGACAATCAGCCTGATTTTACATGGCTGAAGCCTTTTGAGGAAAAGACATTCAAACAGTATTTCATGCCTTACAAGGCAGTCGGACAGGTGAAAAATGCCACGACAGAGGCGGCTGTCCATCTCTCCTGTGACGGGGAGACAGCCAGGGTGATCGTCTATGCGACCAGCGTGTACGAGAACGCCGAGATCGTACTGACGGCGGCTGGACAGAAGATACTGGATGAAACGGCAAAGATTTCCCCAGTTGATATTTATGAAACAACTGTTCACTTGCCAAATGGTGTCAGGGAGGAGGAACTGCATCTGGCAGTCTGCGCAGACGGAAGATGTCTGGCAGCGTACCAGCCGGAAAGACAGGAAATCCCAAAGCTTCCGGAACCGGCCCGGGCAGCAAAAGAGCCGCAGGAGATCATGACGAACGAGGAACTGTATCTGACCGGACAGCACATCGAGCAGTACCGCCATGCCACCTATCTGCCGGATCCCTATTATCTGGAGGGCTTAAAGCGTGATCCCGGTGACATCCGCATCAATGACGCTTATGGACTGCTGCTGATGCGGCGGGGGCGGTTTGCTGACGCAGAGAAGCATTTCAGGAAAGCGCTGGAGCGGCTGACCGAGAGAAACCCGAATCCATATAACAGCGAGTCCTATTATCTGCTGGGGCTGGTACTTTTTTATCAGAATAAAACAGAGGAAGCCTATGATGCTTTTTACAAAGCGACCTGGAGCAACGAACAGCAGGAGATGTCATTCTATTATTTGGCGGCCATCGACGCGCAGCAAAAGAAATATTCCAGGGCTTATGACCATGTGGAAAAGACGCTGGTAAAAAATGCCCACCACATCAAGGCGAGAGGATTAAAAGCGTATCTGCTGCGAAAACTGGGAAAAGAGGGACAGGCGGCTGCGTGGATTTCAGAGAATCTCACACTTGATCCGTTTGACTTTGTCTCCTGCAATGAACAGGTCATCATAAACAGCGCGGATGCCGCTGAATTAAGAACAGCGCTCAATACAACAATGCGGGATTTTCAGGAGAATTACCTGATGATGGCAAGAGACTATGCAGAGTTTGGCGCTTATGAGGAAGCCATGGAGGTTCTCGGCGCATGCACGAAAGAGTATCCCATGCTGTATTATTACAGGGCTTATTATGCAGACTGTATGGGGCAGCATAATGCCGCAAAAGAACTGCTTGAACGGGCAGAAAAAGCAGTGCCGGATTACTGTTTCCCGAACAAGCTGGAGGATATCGCAGTGCTCCGTTTTGCCATCAAAAATGGCTGCAGGGCAAAGGCATGCTATTATCTGGGCAATCTGTATTACGATAAGCTGCAGTGGGAGCAGTCTGTGGAACTCTGGGAGGCATCTGTGGAGGCGGATCCGCAGTTTCCTACAGCGTGGAGAAACCTGTCGCTGGCTTATTACAATAAGGCAAAGGATGCCAATAAGGCAGAGACAGCGATGGAGAAAGCTTTTTCGCTGGATACAGCGGACGTGCGCATTTTCCTGGAGCTTGACCAGCTGCACAGGAAGCTGGGCTGGACGTTCGGGGAACGTCTGGCAGAGTATGAGGCACACAGGGAGCTGATCGACAGGCGCGATGACCTTTATGCCGAATATATCACGCTGGTGAACCTGACGGGTGATCATGAGAAGGCGTATGCGTGCATCATGGGGCACCGTTTTCACCCATGGGAAGGCGGAGAGGGTAAGATCACCACACAGTATACGCTGGCGCTCCTCGGAATGGCGGGAAAGGCGCTTGGTGAAAAGCGTTTTGCGGATGCGGAAAAGCTGCTGCGGGATGCGCTTGTCTACCCGGAAAATCTGGGGGAGGGCAGGCTGGAAGGAACGAAGGACAACCATCTCTATTATCGTCTGGGACTGGCGCTGGAGGGGCAGGGCAGAGACGAGGAAGCAAGAGAATGTTATGAGACTGCCACGACCGGCACGGACGAGCCGGCGGGGGCAATGTACTATAATGACCAGCCTGCCGATATGATCCTGTATCAGGGACTGGCGTACCTGAAGCTGGGCAAAGTGAGGGAAGCGCGATCTCGGTTTTACCGCCTGATCGATTACGGGGAGCAGCACCTTGCGGATCAGGTGAAGATTGAATACTTTGCGGTATCCCTGCCGGATTTCCTGATCTTTGACGAGGATTATACTGCGAAGAACCGCGCACACTGTTATTATCTGATGGCACTTGGAAATATGGGGCTTGGAGATCAGAAGAAAGCGGATGGTTTCCTGAGGGAAGCCACAGCGATTGAGCCGTCTCATATGATGTGCAGGGTATATGAGAATATGGGACTGTAACGAATATATTCATGTATATCATATTGATTTTTCATACAGAGAATACTATGTCACGGTTACCCATCAATTTTTGCAGCAGCTACCTTTACATTCTGATGGACTATATTCCACAGGTTCGGAGCTGGAAAACATACCGATCAGGGCATGCCTGCAGATGGCATCCGGCATTGATTTTGACGAGGACACGGACATGAGTGGTTTTTCCATGCGGACATTGATGGGGGCTTCTGCCATGAAAGTGATCTCAAAGTACGGCATACAGGAAGAGCCATATACTTACCGGAGATATCTGAGCATTAACACAGAAATTCTGGGCGAGATGATCACGAATGCTACCGGATACAGCCTTGCTGAGTACATGGAGCAAAGGAACTCTTTTCTCAGGTAAAATACAATGCGTGTAATATTTAATATGCGCATTGTATTTTTGTTGTATCTTTTGAGAATTGATGGTATAATGGATTCGTAGTATGCAAAGGAAAACAACAGCCACTTTACAGGAGTAATTATGGAAGAGAATGCGGAAATCCGGAAGCTGATAGAGCTCTGTGAGAGACTTCCGGAAGCAAATCAGGGATATATCATGAATCTGAACAAAAGTACCACAACGAAGATTATCTACGTGTATGAGCTTCTGAGATTTAACGAATATCTGACAGAAAAGAAGATTGTGAATAAGGATACGATAAATTTCGGGACATATTCTGAAATAACCTATGACGATATCAGGGAATATTTTCGAACCAATATCGAAAAAGGCAATGGATACAGTACCATCCAGCGCACCCGGACTGCACTGAATGGGTGGTTCAACCATCTGAACGATATACACGTAGTCAGCGGGAATCCGGTATGTTCCGGAAAAGCTCTGGAGCAGCTGTTCTGGGAAACGACAGGAAAAGAGCCAAAAAACAGTGATAATAAGAAGGCTGACCTGGAAGTGGCAGGTTTTTTGGATGCGGTTGAAAATGGGACGGGGCTTTCCGATATCCAGAAGAAACACCACGAAAAGTACCGTCTCAGGGATATGGCCATGATCGCGCTGATCCTTGATGCGGGGATCAGGATATCGGAAGTGAATGCACTGAACATCGAAGATTTTGACAGGAATTTTTCACAGATCTATATCCAGAAAAGAACGATCAGCCTAAAAAAGGAAACAAAGGAAAAGCTTGAACAATACATTGACCATGGCAGGGCTGTTCCATCAGGGCCTGATGACAGGGTATCTCCTTTGTTTGTCACGTCCGATGGCAGGCGTCTTGCAGTCCGGTCCATACAGAGGGTACTGAAAAAGTATTCCATTGCCGGAAATAACCCGCAGACGATCTCTGCTGAAAAGCTGAGGGAGATTTCGGCAGCCAATTTTTACCAGGAGACCAGAGACATGCAGGAGCTCAAGGGGCGGCTTGGCGTAAAAAGCATGACAGCGATTGAGAAATATATCTCACAGGGCGGGAAAGAATAGAATACTGCCAATAGCAAAACCTATGGGGAGAGTTACAATGATGAACAAAGTCACCGCATTTTTGAGAAAGGAAACCGTGCTGTGCGTCTCGCTTATGCTTGCAGCCGTTTCAGCATTTTTCGTGCCTCCGGACAGGGGATATCTGGACTATATTGATTTCAGGACACTGGCAGTCCTGTTCTGCCTGATGAGTGTCATGGCAGGACTGCAGAAGATAGGGATATTCAGATGGATCGCCCAAATGCTCCTTGGACGTGTAAAGAGTGGGCGAAGTCTCGTACTGACACTGGTTCTGCTCTGTTTCTTCTCCAGTATGCTCATTACAAATGATGTCGCGCTGATCACGTTTGTGCCGTTTACCTTTACGGTACTTGACCTGTTGGGGGAAGAACAGAAAAAACGGCTGCTCCTGCCGGTTGTGGTGATGCAGACGATCGCTGCAAATCTGGGAAGCATGCTGACGCCGGTCGGAAACCCGCAGAATTTATATCTCTATGGGAAAGCAGGGTTTTCTGTTGGTGCGTTTCTTGTGCTGATGCTGCCATATACAGCTTTGTCCCTGGTACTTTTGTCAGGATGGGGGCTGGTACAGGGCAGTATATGTTCCCGTGATTTAAAGTTGGAGCCGTCGTCTGTACAGGGGGAGCCATGGCATAAACAGGATGGAAGAACGGCCATATATCTGCTTGTGATTTATATGATACTGTTTTTGCTCTGTTTACTTACGGTAGGGCATATACTGCCATGGCAGGCAGTCTTTTTGGTGGTTTTTCTTGTGATATTGATGGCAGATAAGCGGGTACTTGTGAAAGTGGACTATTCCCTGCTTTTTACCTTTGCAGGATTCTTTATCTTTATCGGAAATGTAGGAAGAATCCCTGCCTTTTGCGCTTTTCTGCAGGATATCATTACTGGCAGGGAGGTATACACATCCATTATTGCAAGCCAGGTCATCAGCAATGTTCCAGCAGCACTTCTGTTGTCGGGATTTACGGATGATTTTGCAGCACTGGTCATCGGCACAAATCTGGGCGGACTGGGAACACTGATCGCATCCATGGCAAGCCTGATTTCTTATAAGTATGTGGCAAAGGAGGCAGGCGGGCGCAAGGGTGCCTATATCCTGCTTTTCACAGTGGGAAATATCTGCTTTTTGACGGCGCTTATGCTGCTGAATGTGTGGCTGGCATAATCATAGTGGATCGAATAAATTTTTTATATTTTAAACGCCATCTGCAAGTTTAATATATATTAATATAGAAATTACAAGTGTTGTTTCTTATATATGTGTGGGAATGAAATATATGTGAAACAAAACATATTATATTGGCGGTCGAAAAGACTGACTGCTCAGTATAAAGTTATGCACACAGCCGCATAAGGAAATATGCCGCTTCGCGGCTGCGGCTGGCGTGAGTATAATATGCTGATGCAGATGCGGATATGGAAAGGTATGAGAACTGCATATAGGAACGAAATTAACATAAAGGGGAAATAATGTATGTACGGATATACAGACAGTGACCGACAAAAGCATAGGAAATGGAAAGTGGTATTGATTGCTGCCTGTGCAGTTCTGGCAGCACTATTCCTGCTCTGTGTCATTTATGCCAGCGAGTATTACCATGCAGATAGTACTGCAATGGATGCCCTTGTGACAGATGAGGCAGTAACAGTAGACCAGACTTTGAAGGATATGACTGTTTTTTCACCGGAAAACCCTGTAGCCGGACTGATATTTTATCCAGGTGGCAAGGTGGAATACACCGCGTATGCACCCCTGCTCCATGAACTGGCGGCGCAGGGGATGTTTTGCGTGCTGGTCAGGATGCCGTGGAACCTGGCCGTGCTTGACATCGATGCGGCAGAGGGAATGCAGAAGATGTTCCCGGAGATCGGCAATTGGTACATAGGTGGTCATTCCCTCGGCGGCTCCATGGCTGCAAGCTATGTGGCAGGGCACGCGGAGGAATACGAAGGCCTTATCCTTCTGGCAGCATATTCAACAGAAGACATAAGCAAGTCCGGGCTGGAGGTGCTCTCTGTATACGGGAGCAGGGACGGCGTGCTGGATATGGAAAAATACTCCAGCAAACTGGTAAATCTGCCGGAGAACATGGAGGAATACGAGATCGGGGAAGGTTGCCATGCACAGTTTGGAAGTTATGGAATACAGCAGGGTGACGGAATACCGGGGATCAGCGGTGAGGAGCAGAGGGAGATTACAGTCAGATGCATTATGGAGTGGGTAAACAGAGAACATTAAACAGGATAATGGCTGTTACATCTTGATATCAAATGAGTTAATGCGGGTTACGTAGGGGGGTACAAACGGATAGATAAGGACTTTTACAACGCATAATATAAGAAAACAGCCGGAGCTTACCGGGAGCCTGTGGGAGTTAGTTTATGCCCTGCCAGGGGCAGCATGCAGGGAGGGTATTTCAGGTTGCAACACCCTGCTGCTGGGAAAACCTGCCTGACTTTTCTGATTACAGGGGAGAGACAGAGCTGACAGCATCTTTGGAGATCACTTATAAGGATGCTTACTGCCCTTTAACGGTATACTGTGGGGAGTCAAGGGAAGCATTCAGGCCCTGCAGCGGTATCTTTTTTGTCGATGGCGTTAAGAGGGACAAGTGGATATGGTGCGGTGACGCGTTCCAAGCTTTTTGTGAACCAGTATCTGATGGCAGATGTGGACATCAACAGCCGGACGCTGTTAGCAGTCTGGATTGTACGCTTCCGGCAGGGAATAAAAATGTTCATAGTATGTGGGACGGAACATAGCTTACGGTTGACGGGCAGTGCGGAATGTAAATATAATGAAAGTATATCAATAACAAATCAAATAAGGAACTGTATTTGGGCTGTTATTGTACAGTTCCTAAAACAGATGGAGGGTATTTATGCTGCAGATCACAGAGATACGGATCAATCATTTAAAAGAGGCAAAAGGCATTGCGGGCAATTTTGTTGTCGGCTGGAAGATTGCGTCAGACCATGCAGATGTAGTCCAGAAGGGGTATCAGCTTCAGGTTGCAAAGAACAGTGATTTTGAGGAAGTCCTTTATGATACGGGAAATATAGAATCAGACCAGTCGCAGAATGTGTCGGTTGACACCTCGCAGATTGCGCTGGAGTCCATACAGTATTATTATGTGCGTGTCAAAATCCAGGACAATTATGGGGAGGACAGCGGATGGGGCACTGCGCGTTTTCTCACGGCACTGCGGGGAGGAAGGAGCTGGAAAGCGGACTTTATCACGGCGGAGCAGGCAAAAGATAAGAACCGTTCTCCAGTGACGAAACTGCGCCGCGAGTTCGTGATAGAAAAACCAGTCAAAGAGGCATTCCTGACAGCGACAGCACAGGGGCTTTACCAGACGTTTCTGAATGGAGTCCGCATCGGGGAGGACGAGCTTGCCCCTGGCTGGACGAGCTACCGCAAGCGTCTGCTCTACCAGACCTATGATGTTACAGGACAGATTGCGCAGGGTGTCAATACGTGGGGCGCTCTGGTCGGCGCGGGGTGGTATAAAGGGGATATTTCCTATCACAGGATCCATAATTTTTACGGGGACTACGCCGCATTTTCGGGAGAGCTGATTGTGCGCTACGAAGATGGGAGCGAGGAGTCCATCTGTACCGATCACACATGGAAAGGAGCGGATTCCGGGATTACATTCTCAGAAATTTATGATGGAGAAATCTGCGATGCCGCCTTGGAAACAGAGGGGTGGAACAAGCCGGGGGTTGCGGAGGATGGCTGGCGCACAGTGCAGTTGACACAGCAGAAGCGAGAACAGCTCTGTCCGCAGTCGGGTAGTGCTGTAAAGATTCAGCAGACGCTCGCGGTAAAAGAAATTCTGACGACACCAAGGGGAGAAATGGTACTTGATTTTGGCCAGAATATCAGTGGGTGGGTACAGTTTCGCGTATCGGGGAATCCATGTGATATTGTGGAGCTGGTGTGTTTCGAGACACTGGACTGCGTGGGAAATGTGTACACGGAGAATCTCCGAACGGCAAAGCAGACAATACAGTATATCTGCAGAGGGAAAGGTGAGGAGACCTACCATCCCCACTTTACCTTTCAGGGATTTCGGTATGTGTGGATCAGGCAGTATCCCGGTGAGGTTCTGGCGGATCATTTCAAAGCGCTTGTTCTGTACTCGGATATGGAGGAGACGGGGACGTTTGAGTGCTCGGAGCCATTGCTGAACCAGCTGCAGCGCAATATCCTGTGGGGGTTGAAGGGAAACTCTGTCGATATTCCATCCGACTGCCCACAGAGGGATGAGCGGCTGGGCTGGACAGGGGATGTGCAGGCTTTCTGCAACACGGCGTGCTATCTTATGGATATGTATGAATTTTACCGCAAGTGGCTGTGTGACCTGACAGCAGACCAGCAGCCGGACGGCGCGGTGACGTATGTTGTGCCTGACGTGCTTGCGCCAAGCCAGCCGGACAGTTTCTGCGGCGCTTCCGGCTGGGGCGACGCGGCGGTGGTGCTTCCGTGGATTCTGTACCAGGAGACGGGGGATATGACGATCATTTATCAGCAGTATGGGAGCATGAAAGCGTGGATCGACTTTATTATGGAGCACACAGAGGACGGCATCTACAGTTATGGCTCACAGTTTGGGGACTGGCTGGGGCTTGACGCGGAAGAGGGAAGTTATCATGGCGCGACACCGGCTGAACTGACAAGCGCAGCGTATTTTGCATATGTCAGCGGTCTGTTTGCGAAGATGGCGGCTGTCGTCGGCAGGGACGAGGATTCCCGGAAATATGATGAAGTGTACAGTGAGGCAGTCCGCCATTTTCAGAAGAGGTATTTCCTGCAGGATGGACAGATGAGCATCCAGACACAGACAGCGCACGTGCTTGCGCTCAGTTTTGGATTGGCGCCGGAACAGTATCGCCAAAAGACAGTAGACCGTCTGGTGGAGCTGCTTGAACAGAGAAATATGTACTTGTCCACAGGTTTTCTCGGAACACCGTTTATCATGCACGCGCTGAGCGAAAACGGATGCCTTGACAAAGCCTATGAGCTGCTGCTGAAGAAAGATTTCCCGTCATGGCTGTATCAGGTGGAGCAGGGGGCGACGACTGTCTGGGAGCACTGGGACGGGCTGAAACCGGACGGCAGTATGTGGAGTGCGGACATGAATTCGTTTAATCATTATGCGTATGGTTCGATCGGCAAATGGCTGTACGAAGTGTGTGCAGGATTAAAGCGGGATGAAAACCAGCCGGGATACCAGCATTTTTATGTGGAACCGCAGCCGGGAGGAGGACTGACATATGCGGAAACAACACATTTATGTGAATATGGCAGGATTTCTGTCCGCTGGGAAAGGCAGGCGCGTCAGATGTTGCTTTTTGTGGAGATTCCGGTAAACACCACAGCAACGATTATTTTATCACAGGCAGACAGTGTGTCGGACACCGGTGGTCTGGATTTTGCAGAAAACGGAGATGTACGCAGGGCAGACGCAGGATCGGGACAGTATACGATTTGGTATCAGCTAAAGTAACGTGAATCCTTAGATTAAGCAGCCGTATCAAAGCCTGTTTGGGCAATAACAGATCCTCTTTTCTTATATCCTGCTGCTTGTTTATTTGCCTAAAATGCTGGTATCGTGTATACTGATATCAGCAGATGGATTCATACATTGTGGGAGGTGTGAACATGAATAGGAAACCTGTAGTAAATATTGGGGAACAGCGTTTTTACAAGCTGATTGAGGAAAATAAGTTTTATATTGACAAGACGGATTTTATCAGGGAGTGGTGGGAGAATGGTTCCACAGTGACCCTGATCACGCGACCGCGCCGTTTTGGCAAGACCCTGAACATGAGTATGCTCGAGTGTTTTTTTTCCAGGAAATATGCGGAAAGGACCGACCTGTTCGAGGGACTTTCTATTTTCGGACACGGTTTGGATGAAGAAAAGTACAGAAACCTGCAGGGTAAGTTTCCAGTGATATTCCTGACTTTTGCGAATATCAAGGCAGATAAATATTCAGAGATGGAAAACAAGATAACAGAAGTGATTGCCGGCCTGTATGAGAGCAGCCGGTATCTGTTAGAAACAGACTGCCTGAGTGAAAATGAGAAAGAATACTATAAAAACATAAAAATAGGAATGCCCGGTGACATCGCTGTGGGCGCGGTCCACCAGATGGCGTGCTTCATGCAGCGATATTATAAGGAGAACGTGATCATTATCCTTGATGAGTATGATACCCCGATGCAGGATGCGTGGCTCTCCGGATACTGGGATAAGGCTGTCAGCTTTTTCAGCAGTTTTTTCAATGCCACATTCAAGACCAACCCTTATCTTGAGCGCGGCATGATCACAGGGATCACACGGATTGCCAAAGAGAGCATCTTTACCGGAATGAATAATCTTAAAGTAGTGACCACAACTTCTGACAGGTATGCAACGGCATTCGGATTTACGGAAGCAGAAGTTTTTGGTGCGCTTGACGACATGGGACTTGGAAGTGAAAAAGAAGAGGTAAAGAAGTGGTATGATGGCTTTACTTTTGGCAGCTGCACGGATATTTATAATCCATGGTCCATTGCATCCTTTATTGAAAATAATGGGAAATATGAAAATTACTGGGCAGACACGAGTTCAAACGGGCTTGTGAACTCACTGATGCAGACAGGGGTTCCGGGCATCAAGCAGACGATGGAGGCGCTTCTGCAGGGAAAAAGCTTTGAGGCGGAGCTTGACGAAAAAATTGTCTTTGACCAGCTTGACGGCAGCGTCAGTGCGGTATGGAGCCTGCTGCTGGCGACCGGGTACCTGAAAGTGCTGGACCTGAAATATGTGGGTGAACGCAAACGGAAAGTGTACACACTGGCACTCACAAACATGGAGGCGGAAAGTATTTTTGAAAACATGGTGAAAGGGTGGTTTGGCGGAAACACCGAGGCATACTACAATGAATTTATCCGGGCGCTCCTAAATGACAATATCCGCAAGATGAACACCTTCATGAATAAAGTGGCCCTGAACACTTTCAGCTCATTTGACAGCGGGAATAAACCGTCGGAACAGACAGAACCAGAACGGTTTTATCACGGTTTTGTGCTGGGAATGGTCGTGAACATGGCGGATATGTATAACGTGCGTTCAAACCGCGAGAGCGGGTATGGCCGCTATGATGTCATGCTGGAACCTGTTGACAAAAACGGCAAGGCATTCATTTTTGAATTTAAAGTACTCGATCCCGACGAGGATGAGAAAACACTTGAGGACACCCTCGCGGCGGCACACCACCAGATCGCGGAGAAGCAGTATGAGACAGAGCTCGTATCACGTGGTTTTGCGCCAGGGAATATACGCAGCTACGGATTTGCATTCCGGGGGAGGGAATGTCTTATAGGATAATATTCAAATAACCGCATCCTGGTCAACGGCAAAAATGCTCCGTTTCATGATGTTATATTACTGCGGCTATTAAAAATCACATTCACAGCTTTGCTAATTTGCTATATTTATCAGAATTTTTCTAAGAAATTGATGCGATTTATAACCGCCTAAGTAATATTTTCCGTAAAACCTGCAATAATATATTAAAATTTCGTATTTTTGACAGGTGGAGGGAGCAATGATGGAAACGATCCTGTGCATCGATACCCCGGTGCAGATGATTTCATGTACTGATACCAATGGAAAAATCACCCCGATGCGGTTCCGTTTCCGTGACAGGAGTGGGGAGCTCGTCACGATCAATATTGACAGGGTTCTTTCAACAGACCAGGAGCGGGGGTCGCTTGGGGCAAACTTTATCTGTACGGCATCCCTTTACGGCACACAGCGGACATTCCACCTGCGCTATAACTATTACGCCCACGAGTGGCGTATGGCGGGCATTGGCTGTTAAGAGCCCGCATCATCCAGAATCGTGCTTTCAATCCCATAAATATCATCTATTGGAATAACAGTGCCGTTTTCCATAATGACCTGGCGCCGGGTTTCCTCTATTTTCCGTATGGTTCCTGTTATGGTAAAATAGGCACCCCCGTCTTTTCTCACATCAGAGACAAAATAAGTGATGCTCACCTGCGGCTTTTGTACAAGCTGTTCCCTGAGCAGTTGTAGATGTACATCCAGTTCTTCTTTTCTGATTTCGTCCAGTTCCATCCTGTCTTCTGTCAGCCGTGCCGTTTCCCTGACAGCCGCATCATGTCCGGTCAGCGCGGCAAAGGGGAGAAACTGGGCCGCCCTGTCCAGTGCCGGCATTTTTGGATGCCTTGCCGATTCATGGTGCGGCAGGTTAATAATATCATCATATTTTCCCATTATGCCCGGTGCCCTCCGATCTGGTTATTTCTCTGTGTGCCTGTTGCGCCTTCCTCCAGGTTCATGCCCTTTAAAATGGCATTTTTCCCAAACTTCTTTTTTACGGATAAAACGGCTTCCTGCAGGGCGCGTTCTTTTTTCAGCTTTGCCTCCTCTTCCTGTTTCTGCTTTTCCAGCGCCTCATAATCGGTGAACAGATCCATCTGGACAAATTCCCCCTGTCTGTCTGCACGGACAGCAGAGTCATCAATCAGATGGTTTGCGGCCACGGTAATCCGCCGTACCAGCAGGTTTTTGTCAACAATGCGGTCATAAAGTGCCATGACTGCATCCATGATCAGTTTTGTTGAGGAAGATGGCCCATGTAGATTCGTAGTCCCATGCGCATGTTTGGGGACTTTCCGCCCGTAACGGTCTGTGGTGACTTCGCCTTTGTATTTATCGGCTGTTTCCGGATTGGACAGGTTTTCAATGTCATAGCCGATGGTAAGCACCAGCTGGTCCGTAACCAGATGCTTTTCTACCAAATCCAACACGAGCAGGTCCGTCATTTCTTTAACAACAAGTTTTGCTTTTCCGGTAGCATAAGGGCATTGCAGTACCTGGCCGGAGCACAGGCTGTTGGTCTCAGGTTTGTACTGTTTGATAAGGTCAATGGTTGTGGGTTCCCAGCCCCATGCGTGGTCGATCAGAAGCTCCGCATTGACGCCAAACAGCCTGTAGAGCAGGTCTTCATTATAATAATTCTGGTCATTTCCAATAGAACATCTTGCCACATCACCCATCGTGAACATCCCATGTTCTGCAAGCTTTTTTGCATATCCGCGCCCAACTCTCCAAAAGTCCGTAATTGGCCGATGATCCCATAAAAGTTCCCTGTATTTCATTTCATCCAGTTCTGCAATACGGACTCCGTTTTTATCAGGCTCGACATGTTTTGCCACAATGTCCATCGCAATCTTGCATAAATACAGGTTTGTCCCTATGCCGGCAGTGGCGGTGATACCCGTCTGGGCGAGGACATCCTGTATGATCTTTGCGGCAAGTTCTTTTGCAGAGAGGGAATATGTTTTCAGATACGCGGTCACGTCCATGAATACCTCGTCAATGGAATAGACATGGATATCCTCGGGCGCAATGTACCTGAGGTAGATCTCATAGATTTTGGTGCTGTATTCCATATAGTATGCCATGCGGGGCGGTGCAATGATATAGGACAGTGAAAATTCGGGATGCTCCTGCAGCTCCCCGGTATGATAAGATTCCCCCAGAAACTGATGGCCGGGGGCGTTGCTTTTGCGCAGGGTGTTTACTTCCCTGACTTTCTGCACCACTTCAAACAGCCTTGCTCGGCCTGATATGCCGAATGACTTTAAAGATGGCGATACCGCAAGGCAGATGGTTTTTTCCGTCCTTGACGCATCCGCGACCACGAGGTTTGTGTCCATCGGGTCAAGCTGCCTCTCGACACACTCAACGGAGGCGTAAAAAGATTTCAGGTCGATTGCGATATAGCTACGATTGTTTTCCATGTTTTTTAGCCTCCCCTGACAATTTCTTCAATGAATCTTCTGCATTATCATTCCCTTTTTTTATCTATATTAATCTTACCATAACCGGGCATATTTTGCTATTGCGATATGGTATTTCATTCCGATTGAAGTATGTTGACAAGTTATTTTTCACCCCCACATCAAAGTAGTGGGAATCATGCGCCAAAATGCTAAAGGCTTTAGCTTTTTCCTTTAAACAATTTGTGTGCAAAATCTATTATTCACACCTTAAAAACTTATAAACTGATAAAAACTGGCGTGGGTATGAATTGCATTATGTTGACAAGTCACGAATATGCCACTAGAATAAAATTAAGGAGATAAATGCGGGTCTGGATGAATTGAACAGAAAGAAATGCAGACAGGAAGGGGGATGACATGGCAGGAAAAGCAACGCTTTCCATGAGGATCACGGGGAGCGGGAATTTTGAAGATATCCGTAAAGAGAGTTTTTACTATGTCGACAAGACAGGCCTGATCAGGGAACTGCTGGAAAACAGGTCCTATGTAACCCTGTTCACACGTCCGGGGCGGTTTGGTAAAATGTTAATAATTTGCGGTTCAGGCAGGAATGGAGGATTAAAAAGAAAATGAAAGTTTTGATCATTAATGGAAGCCCGCGGGTGAACGGAAATACATCCATTGCGATTGAGGAAATGGCAAATACATTTCATGCCGAGGGTGTGGAAACAGACATCATGCAGGTTGGAAACAAAGATGTAAGGGGCTGTATCGCGTGTGGCCAGTGCGCCGGGACGGGAAAATGCGTTTTTAATGATGTTGTGAATGAGATCGCCCCGAAATTTGAGGAAGCGGACGGCCTTGTCGTTGCAAGCCCGGTTTATTATGCTTCTGCAAATGCAACCCTGATCGCCGTGCTGGACCGTCTGTTTTACAGCACGCATTTTGACAAGACCATGAAAGTAGGGGCAAGCGTCGTCTGTGCAAGAAGGGGCGGCTGCTCGGCAACATTTGACGAGCTCAATAAATATTTTACGATCTCCAACATGCCAGTTGCTTCCAGCCAGTATTGGAACAGCATCCACGGGAGGGAGCCGGGACAGGCAGGCATGGATGAGGAAGGGAAACAGACAATGCGCGTGCTTGCAAGGAATATGTCGTTTTTGATGAAGTGTATCGCGCTGGGCAGGGAACAGATCGGCCTGCCGGAAACCGAAGAACATGTATGGACGCATTTCATCATGTAATATAAGGAGGGACGGATGACATGAACGGCCACAAATTCTGGTCCTGTCTGCTGCTTGTCAGCTGTATTATGTGTATCATAACAGGACACCAGATTATCAAAAAAACCGACTGAAGGAATATTTTGATGGGATATAAAAAATTAAAGACAGTGATAATATTGGCAGTTATGGTTACATTATGTATCAATGGCTGCCATACCAACATCTCCGGCAGTAATAATCAGGAAACGGAAAATGCATATATGAAAATATCAGCAGAAGAAGCAAAGGAAGTAATGGACAGCACCGATGATTTCGTGCTTGTTGACGTAAGGGAGGCAGATGAATATGCCGGCGGGCATATAGAAGGCGCCCTGCTCATTCCCTACGGAGAAATCGGAGAAAGGGCAGAAACCGAACTCCCGGATAAGCAGCAGACAATATTGGTATACTGCCGCAGCGGCAGAAGAAGTGCAATAGCCGCACAAACACTTACAGATCTTGGATATACAGACGTCAGGGATTTTGGCGGGATCATTGACTGGCCTTATGACAAAATAGCTGACTAAGATGCCAGAGCGTGTTTGAAAAATGATGAAAAAGCGGGACATACATGGCAGATGCAAATGGGTTAAAGAAATGTGCGTAAAAGTGACACATTATCGACCACTTTCCATGTCAAAGTATCTCTATTACGGGTTTCCTGAAATCAAAAATTTTGTTCAATTATGGTTTGATGAGTCCCAAAATACCAAAATCTAATTTTGGACCTGAAGTCCATTTTTGATTTTTTGTATTTTATATGGAATTCTGGGTTTATTGTTTTGCCACACATATCAAAAAATAAAGAGCATGTATGGACGCATTTCATCATGTAATATAAAGATTATGGAAAGAGGAATCGTATGGAAAAGAAGTGGAAACTTCCCATGGGAATTGAAGATTTTGAACGGATTCAAAGGGATGGATTTTATTATGTGGATAAAACGAGAATGATTAGGGATCTTCTGGAAAATATGGCTCTTGTAAACCTGTTCACACGTCCGAGACGCTTCGGAAAGACCTTGAACATGAGTATGCTGAAGCACTTTTTTGACACCGGCAGCGATAATGTCTTGTTTGACGGGCTGGAAATTTCAGGGGAAAAGGAACTCTGTGACAAATATATGGGAAAATTTCCGGTTATTTCCATCAGCCTGAAAAACGCTGCCAGTGATTCTTTTTCCAGTGCCAAAGAGATGCTCTGCAGTATTATTGGACAGGAGGCACTACGGTTTCCCTTCCTTTCAGAGAGTGGCTGCCTGTCCGAAACAGAGCGCCGGCAGTATAATGCAATGATTCATGTAGGCAGTGACGGCGTTTTTACAATGAAGGACAGCCTGTTGAAAAACAGTCTTCTGTTGTTGTCACGCTTTCTCCAGAAACATTATGGGCAGAAAACAATTCTGCTTATTGACGAATACGATGTGCCTATTGATTATGCTTACAGATCTGGATATTACGATGACATGGTCAGACTGGTCAGGACTTTATTTGGTGCTGTATTTAAAACAAATGACAGTCTGGAGTTTGCAGTGTTGACAGGGTGTCTTAGGATATCAAAGGAGAGTATCTTTACCGGACTGAACAATTTTAAAGTATACACCATAAAAGATGTGCGTTATAAGGAATATTTTGGTTTTACGGATACAGAAGTAAGGCAGATGCTGGAGTATTATGGACTTTTCAGCCAGTATGATGCCGTAAGGGAATGGTATGACGGCTATCTGTTTGGAAATCTGGGAATATACTGTCCGTGGGATGTGATCAATTATTGCGGCGACCTGCGCGACGGAAGTGTGAAAGAGCCACAGAATTACTGGGTGAATACAAGCAGCAATGATATCATAAAAAAATTTTTGAGTAAAGCGAAAACAGCAGCTAGAAATGAAATAGAACAATTGATCAATGGAAACAGTATCCGAAAGATGATTCGTCAGGAACTGACCTACAGGGATCTGGATTCCGAACCGGAAAACCTGTGGAGCATCCTGTTCACAACAGGGTATCTGACACAATGCAGCACACAGGCTGGGGATTTGACAGATCTTGTCATCCCAAACAGGGAAATACAGTGGATTTTTGTCCAGCAGATCCGTGAGTGGTTTAATCAGGAAACAGTAAAGAACATGGAAAAGCTGGAAAGTTTTTGCATGGCATTCCAGGAAAATGACACGGTGGCCATCGAAGAGGGGTTCAATGCCTATCTGAAAAAGACAATCAGCATCCGTGATACAAATGCCAGGAAGGAAATGAAAGAGAATTTTTACCACGGGATATTACTTGGTCTTTTTGGAAATATGGATGGATGGGATGTCCAGTCAAATGCGGAGTCAGGGGATGGCTACAGCGACATCAGCATAGAAATTGAAGATAAAGGAATAGGCATTATTATCGAATTAAAATATGCAGAAAAGGCAGCATTTGATACTGGATGTCATGAGGCATTGAAACAGATTAATGACAGAAATTATGCGGAAAAATTAATTGATGACGGCATGACAACTATCCGCAAATATGGGATCGCATGCTATAAAAGGCACTGTAAGGTAATATCCGGATAAAAAAATCAGAATTACCACAAAACTGACAGTTTAGCGGTGATTCTGATTTTCAAAGCGAACAATTGTTATATCTGGCATATATATTCAACTATTCGTTAAAGCTGCCTTTTGCGAATAATTATTCACTTATACCCTATCGCGACATAACAGAGATTAACTCATAACTACTCACCAAAATCCCGTTTTTCAAACAGGTAAAAGGCGGAAAACAACTTCGGGATAATGTATTCGTCAGAGCGAATAGTGATCAATATTCTTCTTTGTTGTCACACATTTTAAGATTGCCGCCTTCATTTTTAACGGCAGTTCGCCCACAAGCTTGACAGATGACCGAAAACAGATTATATTAAAATGCGAAACAGGAGGCTCCGCTTATGAATTATTTAACATACTTACCCGCATTTGATAAACTGACAAAATCACAGCAGGACACACTGACTAATTCGGCTTATGTTCGCAAATTCAACAAAAATGAACTTCTGCATAACGGCTCGCAGGATTGCATGGGACTTATCCTTGTGCTGTCCGGGCAGCTTCGTGCCTTTACCATATCCGACGACGGCAGAGAGATTACGATGTACCGTCTTTTTGAGCGTGATATCTGTCTTTTCTCCGCCTCCTGTATCATGAACAGCATACAGTTCGATATAGCCATCACAGCGGAAAAGGACACCGAGGTTTTGGTTATCCCTTCAGAAATTTACAAAAATATTATGGAAGTTTCCGCACCGCTTGCCAATTACACCAACGAGGTTATGGCAGACCGCTTTTCAGACGTAATGTGGCTGATAAACCAGGTAATGTGGAAAAGCTTTGATAAAAGGCTTGCAGATTTTCTTTTGAGTGAATCAAATATAGAAGGCTCCAGCATTCTTAAAATTACCCATGAAACAATCGGCAGCCACCTGGGCAGCCCGCGTGAGGTGGTAACCCGAATGCTGAAGTATTTTGTAAACGAAGGACTCATTTCACTTTCCCGTGGAACGATTGAGATTATAGACAAAAAAGGACTTGAAAAGATAATCGATCGATAAAGCAAAGCGCTGAGTTTCCAAAAGAGGTTCTCAACGCTTTTCTAGATAAAACCGCCGCCAGCTACCACTGCGGATTTCGGGGTGACAACTTTCCACGGCAGCTGCTTACAGCATCGCTTCAATCTGCCCTTTTGGTCTATACCCCACAACCTGATCGGTAAGCTTTCCGTTTTTGATTACAGCAAGCATCGGAATACTCATTACCTGAAACCGTGCTGCAAGCTCCGGCTGTTCGTCAACATTGATTTTTCCGACTTTGACATCGCTCCGCTCATTTGCGATTTCCGATACAATCGGACCTACCATACGGCAGGGACCGCACCAATCTGCATAGAAATCAAGGAGTACGGGTTTATCGGAATTCATCACTTCACTTGCAAAATTTTCTTTACTGATTTTAATTACAGACATTTTCGTGTCCTCCTTTATTTTAATATATCTTTATTATAACCGAACAGAAATTAGTATTCTGTAATGCTATCACTTATTGTCTTATCTGTTCCTTAATTTGCAGATCGCCTGTGTCATCGTTCCCATCGGGCAGAAAGCGCACCACGTCCTCGGCTTAAAGGGAATCATTACAATAAGACCGATTAAAAGCGATGTAAGCATCAGACTGTAGAACCCAAAGCTGAACTGTGCCACCCAATCAGGGAATATGCTTCCCGAATAGGTCCACCCCCACGGAACCCGGAATGTCCAAAACAGCTTGATTGTTTCACGCAGACTTTCTGCACCGCTTGCCACAAGGTAAGTCTGAAAGACCATATTTCCGAACATGGCAAGGAAAAATATCAGAAAACCGTATCGGAACCATTTAGAGGCCATCCATTTTGGCGTAGGCCTGTTTCGGGAACATTTGAGATCGCTGCCCAGCTTACAATATAATTGTCCTCTGCCGCAAAGATGGTTGCAGAAAAACTTGTTGCCGCCAAATGCCGCAAACATGACTGGCAACAAGAAATCAATCATCCCCAGCCAGGCAAAAAGAATATTGAAAAAGCCCAGTGTGAAATATACAACTGACCATATCCATAAATAATCATACCAATGTTTTTTCTTTGCTTTCATATGTTCTCCCTGCTTTCTATTTTGATGCTGTTTGCCGGACAGACCTTTTCGCACTTTCCACATCCCACGCATTTGTCTTGTGCGACTTTTGCAAAACATCCTTTATGTACTTGTATTGCCCCTAACGGACAAGCCTTCTCACAGGCACCGCAGGCAACACAAAGTGTTTTATCTACGGCTGCATATCGTTTCGATGCCATTCTCATTCCTCCCTAGTTATAAAATGAGTCTATTAGATTTATTACAGCATTTGTCTATACTATTATTTTTGCTTATAGTAGAGCATACAATGGCAAAAGCCTTCGAAGTCCGGGTCGGCAATCTGCTCTTTAAACTCCTTGCACATACATCTGGTATCATCTGTTTTCTCTCTGCGGCAGGGACAGTAGCCACCCGTCTTTTTCAGTCCTTCTTTGATTGTGTTGACAATTTCCGTATCAGCATTTAATTTGATTTTCATCTTCAATCTTTCCCTCCAAAGATGGAATGCTGTAATCCATACATTGTATTCCTTTCGTCAGTTTTCGATGTTATTATATCAATTTGCCGCACAACCTTCCGTGATGTTATCACATTTGGCATTTTCGGAACTGTCAGCAGCAGGCAAAGCCACTACAACCCAATACGCTTCTTCTTGCATCCTCTTTGGTAAATTTAAAGAGAGAGTAATGACACCACTGTGCTGCATACTCTCTCTTTATGGTCAATTTTAGTGTTGTCTGTCAACGGTTAATCGCAAAATTAACAGGTACTTCAGCTTATAGTGTCATTCCACTAAAAAAGCTCGTTCTTCTTTTACTATTTTATATTAGGATGCAAAACATTTCTATGCCACATTATATACCAAAATCAGCGCATAAATTCTCGAATCGTGCCTGTTCCTTCTACTTTACTGCCTTTCTGCTGGTATTGTTTTGCACAATTCAATACTCTTCTTCTCGCATCCTCTTTTGTAAATTTCATATAATCCCCCGTAAATAAATTTAAAGAGAGAGCAATAACACCATTGTGCTACATACTCTCTCTTTATGGCTAATTTTAGTGTTGTCTGCCAACAACCAGTTATACACTGGTAAGAATATCGGGTTTTCGTGTTGCCCGCTAACGGTCAATCATAATATTGACAAGTACTTCAGATTTGAGTGTTAGTCCACTAGAAAAGTACGCTTTTCTGTTACTGGTATTATATGAAAATCCATTTTCTATGTCAATAAAATAATTTCTGTTTTATGGAGATTTATTGATAAATTTTATCTTTTCTTAAAATATATGGTGAAAAGGAATAAATTATTCATTAAACTTGACTTTTGCGAATAATTGGCACATACCCTATTGTGGTATGTCAGAAATCAGCCCGTAATTACTCGCCAAAGTCCCGTTTTTCAAACAGTTAAAGGGCGAAAAACAACTTCGGTAAAGGTCAGACTTGATTCTCGATGATTGTAGCTCGAATATAATAAAAAAATAGGTAGTAAGTCTATTCATTCAGTCATATTTGCTGGATAAATTTTTACAGTGTTAAGGTATAGTTTATATCTTCCCTACTGAAATTCAGCCATAATCTACCTAATCATGGAATTGGCAAGTTTAAACTTTGACTGATTTTTCTATATATATTTTATCGTAAACGACAAATACATTTGTCGTTTACGATAGCTACTGAATAATCCAGAGTTAAATATAACATCTATCCGAAGCTTGGAAATCACCATATAAAAAACTTACTTGTGCTTATCAACCCAAAAGTTGTATAATAGTTACTCAAATAAAAGGACCGATTATGCACTATAAATACCAATTTTAAGCATTTTAGACAATCTTGTTTATAATTAAAGCCCAATTAAGCTCATTGGAAATCTTGTTTTTCGAATAATATTGTAAATTTGAACTCTATAAAAGCATTTTGAAGCATTTAATTTTATAAAGTAAAGTTTTTGATAACGATTTTATGGGCTTTAACAATGCTGTTTTGAGTATATATTATTTGAATGTACTCAAAACAAAAACTTAGAAAATAAGGACTTTTGAACCTTTTTGTCTCTTCAATATCATTTTGAGTACACATTATACGACTTTAGGGTTATCAAAGTATATTTTCCATGGGGATCTTTGTAAAGGCTGCTTCACACCACTGGCGCGGCAAGGCTGTGACAAAGATTCCATGGTGGAAAGGACTATCACTTAAGCACAACTAAGATGATTTCCGAGTACCGGAACTCTGATTTCCAAATTTCTGAATTTGTGATTTCGGGACGCAAGAATATTTGGCTGCTCTGCTTTATAACTTTTTGGGTTGGTGAATTACAACAAATATATTTTTTTCTACCATCATTTTTTCATAACACTCTTTAAAAGCTGGAGGATTTCTTACTATTTTATCCTTGTCATAGATAAAGAAAAAAATATTTTTCTGTTTATAATGAACCATATCCTCCTTTATTTGACTTTCTAAAGCATTCTCGTTCATACTTGACCTTGAACATTTTACTTCTATACATGTATTCTTATCTATTAAAATATCAGTCCTAACAGTTGCATACCCAGTATCTTCACTCACTTCTAATCTTTCTTTGGGAAATAATGGCTTTAAGTATGCAAACAATAAAAATTGTATATCATATTCATTATTTATTTCTATATTTTCTAATTTAAATTTTGAGAGTGTTGATTTCCCATGTGATCTACGTTCCCGCAATGTTTCCAGATATTCATAAAAATTGTTCAAAACGCAACACAGAATATCGTTTTTCAGAATTTGCATTGTTCCAACTTCTCTTTGATAATATTCACGAACCCCAATTTTTACTTCTATTGGCATTGCCTCAATAATATCAATCGCACTACTTGTAGTAATTTCTATTGTATTTTGAGAAATACTATTTTTCATTTGTCTAAGCCATGACCTTTCTTCTAATGGTCTGAGTTGCTCAGTAGCACTAAGTTGCTGCATTCGTGTGTCTGTTGCTTGACTGCGAAAAAAATCATAATAAAACATTGTAGTAAAACCATATCTCTGCTTCTTAGAATTAACTTTCAAAATTCCACGTGCTATCAGAATTTTTATTGCTAAATCCACATCATGATGACTCTTCGAAATAAAAAATTCACGAATTTTTCTCAAGGAAACATCCGACTTATTTCTATCGTTCATAAGTTCATATGCTATAAAAATAAGATATGGAATTTCATCATCCAAATTTTTTGTATTATGCAGAACAAGAAGATTTTTAACCATTCCTATTTCGCTATTTAGTAACTCATATGCTGTTTTAGTGATGTCCGATGGATATATAAAATTTCTTCGCCTAAATTCCCCTGCTTTCATCTTCTCCAACAACTCATTTCCAAATAGTTTTCCACATATGGCATTGCCTCCAGTATACTTATACAACAATTCTAATGCTTCCCTTGACCACGGAATGTTTTCCGATAGTCCGTTCCAGATATTACGATCATTCATCATTTCATAAAAATCATTATCATTTAATGATCCTACAAACACACAATTGCTTGCAGTTATATTTTTAAACTCATTCCAAGCAGAATTATTTTCACATTGAAAAAGTCGTACCAGAGCATCTGATCCACAAAAAATCAATTTTATACTGTTTTGATAATGCTTAATATCTCTACATAACTCTGCCAATTCATTTGAACTACCCTTCCAACATCCGATCATTTCCTGAAATTCATCAAAAAGAATCCATACTTCACAATTATTCTCTTCTAGGATCTGAGAAATAGCCGCATACTTCTCTCTGACAGTTCCATCTTCATCTAAAATTTCTCTAATTTCTCCTTTTATCGATTCTGACAGTTTTTCTCCAACATTTTTACATCTTTTTCTCTGTTGAATATTTCTTTTCTCTGCAAATGCTACTCTCATTGGCGTAATAAACAAATAGTCCATTATTTGAATTTCATCATCAAAAAATAATGCTTTTCCATCTAACATACTTATTTCATAATCCTTTTTATTGCATTGCTCATCCGCGACAACCGTACATATAATCGATGTATCTGGATGCATTTCTGAGTACTTTAACACATATTGATTAGAAACATAATTTAACAATGATGATTTACCAACACGAGATGGACCATAAATAATAACCAACTGTTGTTCGAGATAGTCCCTTATTCGTTGCTTTTCTAAATTTCTTCCAAAACCTTCGATTGTTCTAGAAAACGCAGGAACATCAATTTCATACTTTTTAGTATCAGGAATTATCTCCGGTTGTAAAACACATGTAAACTCTACATAATCAAAAATTTTATTCTGTCTACTATTATTGCAAATAATTTTATTACCTACAACAACATTGAGTATTACCTCTACCTTATCACCATATTTCAAATTTGATAAAACATGATTATGAAGCCTATAAACTTGTCCACAAATATCTTTTGGACGCAATTCAAGCGTATTGCTAAAAAAAGCCCCTTCATATGCTTCCAACTCTGCCCCATTAACTCCTATAAGCACCTCTAAATGTGCCGCATTTTCATCGCTTGTATTGTTTAATAGTATAGACAAATTACTGTTGTCAGCAATATTTTCTATTTGATAAAATATACTCTGATCTTCCAATACATTATTAATTACAGATATAGATAAATTTGCACCACTTTTTAACCTTCTGATTTCTTCATCAATGGAATGAATAAAAGCATTTTCATAATCAGAGCAATGTTGCGGCAAATTCCAATTCTTGCGCCATTTTTCTAAATCTTCCAGTCTTTGCATCTCAGTCGTACAAAAACTTAGCAAAGAAGTGCACTTTGTAACAGATGACATCCATTCATCAAATACAGAAATAAGACAATCAATAATAGGATGTAATATTATTTCTTTAATTCGCTCCTGCCTATTTATCCAAATTCTAAAATCCATTCCTGGAGTTTCAAGTACTACTTCTTCTGCGCTTTTAAGTCTATATACAATATTGCTCTTGCCTTTGTTAATATCATTTAACAAATCATAAACTGAAAAAATATCTGACAATATTTCAAATTTTTGATTAATACTAAATTCCTGTGATAAAACAATTAATAAGCTTCCATATTCTATAACTAATTCATTATAAGTAAGTCTCTTTCTCCTTTCCTCTGCTCCTCTTCCTTCAGTTTCTCTGTATATTTCATATAAATCATCTGGTTTTCTTATAAATGTAAAAAGTCTTTTATATGCATCAAATTTTATAGTATCTTCAATATCACCTTTTACAATATCCCTATAAGCATTTATAGCATCGGAAATATTTATCTTTGTATTAGAATCTACATTATGTAGGAAAAAAATATCTGTAGCTTCTTTTTCAGTAATCAACATAGAAATCGAACTGTTTTTAGATACAAAAAAAGACTCCTGTCTTCCAGAAATATAAGCTTCAAAATTATTTCTTTCAATACTCCATTCACTTGGCAATGCAGAAAATGATGTAACTTGTAAATATGCCCACTGCGCTTCCTTTTTGTTTCTGTCAATGGCATATCTGATAGCCAAAAGATAGTAATAGATTTGTAACTCACCCATTGACTCCAAAACAGGCATCCAAAGTTTTGTTTCTTCTGCACTAATCTTGTTGCGCCTGATGTCCGCAGCCAAATTAACTATAATAGTTTTTTTATAACTTGTGGTCATAAGTGCAGTCATATACATATCCCAATATTTTTTTAAATCATTTATAAATACTTTCAAATAATAACATAGATGATCATACGACCGTTTTGCTTTGTCTGAATCATATAAACGGCAAATACCTGTTATTAATTTTTGGCATTGAGAGTAATAACTAATATTATTTTCTCTTATTAATTTCATCTGTTTTAAAACTAATGCCACATTTGGTGAACAAGATTCAATATAATTAATTTCTTTTTCTGCAAAATCTCCTTGTTTTTCGATAATAAACATACTAATTATCTGAATATTTAAATCTCGATAATTAGTATAACTCATAATCTTGTTTATTACTTGAAGAGATTCTCTATCATACTCATTTCCTTGACTAATAAATTGATTCCATTTGTTTGAAATCAATCCTATAACAAAAACAGCCTTAAGTTCTTTTGAAATGCTACATAAATTTATAAATTCATACAAGCTTTTCTTAAAATTCTCATATCCAGAATAAACTCCTGTAAAATGTTTATTTCTTTTCATCAATGCTACAATATCATCATCACTATAATGTACAAATTCTCTTTCCAATAACATACTTGCAGCAAGAATTCTACAGTATCTATTTCTAATATATACAACATCATCTGATTTTTTATAAAGCTGTTGTCTATAAAATGTTATGACAAATTGTAAATAGCATTTTACTTCTATGTTTTCATTCCAATCGGCAAAAATTTCAGGGGCAGAATCAACCATACTTTTTAAAGCAGTATACTCTGAATCATAAAATTGCTTATCTTGATTTTTTATTTGCAACAACTGTTCCATTAGTTTATATTTATAAATATTCCCATATATACTTTCCTGGATAGTTTGTACAATATAAACATCTGGATAATTTAACACACACTTGAGATAATCTTTTCGAAAACTCTCAATTTCAGCAATATTAAATATCTGTTCAACATCCTCAAAAAAACTATCAACATTATTTGTACAAAATGCGAATAATATTCGAGCCAGCTTCTGCTCTATTTCTGAACATTTCCAGTAATTTGAATCTAACAATTCACTAATTTCTTGTAAGTATTTCCCTCTATATATTAATTGAATTAGAGTAGAAAAGAGAAAATCCTTATTTCGACTACTATTACAATACGGAAGATATTTTTCAAAGTATGGAACTAAATTTTCATTACTTTCTAATAGAATTCTAACTGCAATTTTCAAAAAAACCGTTTCTCTAGTGTTATAGTATTGATTAAGTGCCTCATTATAGAATTTCTGATCTTCACGTGTCACCTCTTTCCATGTTTGAAATTCAAAGTCATCCGTCGAAAACACATGATTTTTACATATTGCAATATCGTAAAACATATTCCAAAATGTAACTGGTACTTTCTGCATCAACGCTTGACTTAATATTAAAAAGTTAAGACTATATCTTCCATTAGATAACCCTTTCCACAAGCTAGCATAATAATCTGTATAAGATTTTACAGAATATTTATTCTTTACAAGACCATGAAGTACTTGATTAAATTGCTCAATCCCATATCTTCCGACAAATGATGCAATAATACAGTAACGTAACATATCTATTTTATCATCATTATCTGTTCGCAATGCTGTCATAACAAGTTGTCTCCAACAATTATCATAATCTGATTCTGATAACATATTTTTTAATGCATTATCAAAAGTCTTTACCTTAGGTACATATACTTTAGATGTATTAGGAACAGGTATTTTCTTTGCCCAATTAACAAAATCATCAAATTCTTTTGAATCGCAAACCTTTAGCGCAACTCTCATAACATCATAATGGCTGTCCATATTACGATTCGGATTAATATTATTGTCAATCAATTTCTTTCCAACATCATCAGTAAATTTCCTATGTGCGTTAAAATGCACTTTCTTAAATGGAGCATAAAGGAATGCAACTTTAAGCCATTCTTTTTTATACACATAAATTGCAATCAATGCTGTAAGAACATTTCCCTCCATAAATACAAGATGATGCAATAGAGCACTCTCCGCTACTTCCACCAGAATAATATTTGAAAACATTGCATATGCTTTTTCACTCATATGATACATATTAAAATTTTCGCTCAATATTTCACGAAGTAAATCAACCTTTTTTTTATTTTCAAATGAAGTTCTCGTCTGAAGAAACCGAATTGCTTCCTGAAACTGCTGAGATGATATTAACGATCTGATATATCGTTCTTCATCTTGCACCACAGCCCTTCCACTATTACCAACAATCCATTGCGTAATAAAATGTAATCCAATCTTTTCACACTTCTCTACAAATTCATCTAATTCATCTTCTGAACTATTATTCACTTTTTCTGTTATAAAATTACTGCAATAATAGAATTCTAGCTCTTGTTTGAACTCATTATCATATCTATACACTTCAATACTAGACGCTGTTCTTATGTCTGTTGATAACTGTTGCAATACTTGCGACTTCATCCAACTTTTCAAATCATTCCATATAGAATCTAATTCTTCATTCTTTAAATTTTCAATCAAATTTAAGTACAAGTAATTAAGGAGAACATATGCTTTTTTGTACGTTTTGGTATTTTGACACATCTGAGAAAAATTTTCACAAAGAATTTGTTCTTTTTGCTTTCTACCAAACATTGGACATGAAGTATTGTAAATAATCTCTGTAAAATATCCTGCCGGATACTCCCAGCATACAGAAGCTAATATTTTAAATATATTATTATTAAATCCTTGTGGTGAGTTTTTCCACCAATAATAATTTGTAATCTTTTCAGATACAAGTGCACCAATATCTGAATGGAACCATCTAATTAGGTCTTCGCTATCTATTGCCCTTTTTTCTTCTAAAAACTCTATAACTTCTTTTATTTCTGGAATACTGTCCTCGTCAAAAAATTCTGCTGAACTGATTAGTGTATAAATATCATTGCAATCAAAACATCGACCTAATATCTTTCTTTTAAGAGACGAGGAAATATACATTTTCCCTCCCATAGCAAACTCTTTATATATTTTTAACATAGTTGGAAGCTTATCAATTCTATTTTCTTTTCCTGCTTCCTCTATATACAGATCAATACATTTTTCTTTTTTACATATGATAATCCATAAGCAGGTAAGATATATAGCAAGTTCATTTTTTGCACTCCAAAATCTTTCAATAATACCGTTCCAACTGTGATTCAAATTTTTCTTTCCATTATGAACATCTGCAAATATTCTCTTAAAATCATCTAATCCAGAAGAAATAAATGACGTTTCCACTCCTAAAGTTAAAAGTTGTGCATCATCTTTATACTGCTTCAAATCCATTACTTTTTCAGTTCTTATTAATATCTTCTGAAACTCATTTAAATCTGCCTTTTTCTCATTTTCTCCTAAATATGCTAACAGGGTTTTTAACAGTAATTGGATACCTTCAATTCCTAACGTAAGTGGTGTAATCGAATATAATTCTTCCAGATTTAAAATTCCTTCATAATCACACACATCATATAGATTCTTAACTTTAATCAAAAAATTTTTATCATATGCTGTATACTTAAACACTATTACATTAGAATATGTTTTTCCATCAATTACTATATTCTTCTTGATTTTAAATGTATCTGATAAGTATATTTCTATAAAATTCTCTATAGTTCGAGCATATATTTTATAGTCTTCTATACCAAACTCTTTAAGTAAACTTGGTAAATCAGATGCTAATAAATAAGTCTTCTTTTCAATAATCTCCTCCATTTTATTCATAACAGCAGTAACTACTTCCATATCTAATGGAACAAAGTTTTTTTTATCATTAGTAGTTTCCTCCAACCAGCTGTCTTCAATATACTTATCCGCATTTTCTTTTTGAACATAGATTTTAATATATTTCTTTCCATTTATCTGCACGTTCTTTTTGGGAATAAACTTATTGGGGAAAAGATTATTTATAAAACTATCCATATTAGTTGCATAATCCCGATACTGTGTAATATCACCTTCCCGCAATATCATTGGTAACTTACACGCCTCAAAAAAACCTTTACTGTTTATTTCATCAAGTAATCTGCTCTCTATCTGATTACGCTTTTCCAACGATATATCATTATACAAATTACTTATTTGAGTGATAATTGCTGGGTATTTTTTCCCATTAATTTCTGTGTGCTTTCTAAAACTAAATATTCCTGAAAAGTATTTTTCCATAAAAGAACCCAAATCACTTGCATATTCTTTATAATCAACGCCATTTGATTTCAAAAGTTTAGGTACAGTAGCACAATTAATAAAAGAACTCTGTTTCAGTTCTGAAGTAAACAATTCTAAAATTTCTAATTTCTTTTCATTTTTTAATTCTGAATATACTTCTATATTATGTTTGAGTCTAACATTTACTGCTTGTGTTTTTTCATCATTTAAGAATACAATATCAAATTCTACATAACCTCCCGCTTTAAGATAATTGCCTTTTACTATACTAGATGTATCGAAATAATATGTATTACCATCTTCGCATTGTATAAATCCATATATACCTTTAAAATTTTTCTTTATAAACAAAATTTTCCCTGTCATATTCCCTCAACTTTCTAGCCATTTCATTAGGCTTTCATCTATTGTGCTTTCTACTTCTTGTTTCTTATTGATAGTTTCTTTGGATTCAAACCGTGACTTCTTTTGAAACGATGTAGTTGAAAAATTAGCAATTTTAAAATGTTCTGTTCTTTGATCTAATAAATTATCAATTTCATGACCATCAATTATACACATTTCTAAATAAGTATAATGCTTTTTATCCGCCTCTTCATAAGCAAAAAAAATCAATTTTTCAAATATAGTCCGAACCTCACTATTTATTGGATGAACAATATCCTTAAAGGCTTTCGCTTTCGTTTTCTTGCTAGGCATTGCAAGAAATATATCATGATTATGTTGTAGTATTTTTATATCATGAATAGCAACCATACCATCTAATGTAATATTTGCTATTCCTTTTAATTTAGTAATGGAACTTTCTAACCTTGTAATTTGAATCATTGTAATTAACATACGAATTTAAACCTCCCATACTTCACTTATTTATCCTACATCATACTACTTCTTCTACAGTACATAAATTAATAATTTGTTGTTTTATCTTATTTTATATTTCTTTATTGCAATAATTTAGTGTCAGTTATAAAATCATAAACCCCGAATTTAATTAGCAGATTGTCGACTTATACAATATCAAGCAGTTTACTTATCCACTGTTGAAACGCTAATATAGCGTAAGTCGGAGTGTTATAAGCAACTGAGTGAAGTAGCTTTCGCCTAATAAAACAGTGGAAGGAAAAACTGTTACCCTAACCCAGATAATGCAGAATCAAAATTTAGAAATAAGTGTTGTTAAGTACCTAAAAGAATACAAGATTCTGAAGAAACTTCAGTATCTTAAAATAAAACTCCCGACAGCATAGTTGTGGGGAATTTGACCATCTTTTTTATATAAACAACCGCAATATTCGCCAAAAAGAAATAGTCAAGATTGTGTCTTTAATTCAACATGACTTGAATTATTATACCATATATCAGCTTTGCAATTCCTTGAAACTTCCAAGAACCACTTGCTACAAGGCTCTGGTCAATGTACCATCAAACACATAGAAAGAATATGAGACATTCGCAGAGAAAGGGAAACAGGTTTATGATGACTTATAACAAAAATATGGGGCTGTCAAAAAATGCTGTGTTCTCAATGACCGTGGGCCTCTATACAGCAAAATGCGTGTCCAGTAGCATATGACACAACAAGAGGCTGTGTTTTGTTATGGTAAGGAAATGTAATCATCAAGCAGATCATGGCGACATTCCAGATAATAAAATGAATATTTTGAAACGGAAATCATTCACCAGAACTAGTACACCTGACAGCACCTATATCCATTTGCAGAAAGAAAGATGGATTTATCTGGCTTTCGTAATAAATTCATTCAACCGCAAGATCAGTGGTTATGCATATGGCATCTCCATTGACCTTGGAAACCAGTACACAAGCCAAGCATCTATAGTTCTTCTGCGCATTGCAAAAAAATTCACTTGAATTAGATGGAAAGTGAATGGATGAAACATATTCCTTTTTTCTGTATTCATTCAGTTAGAACATAATGTCAATATTTTCGAGAGTGTCAAATAAACTGTGTATTTTTTTAAAACTGCCATTGGGGATTATATCAAATCCTCGGAAGCCTGTAAAGGCTGGAAGGCTTACCTTGACAGGCTTCCAAGGATTTAAGGATAGCTTCTAAGCAGTTTTAAGAAGTAGTATTTTGAAAACAACTTACACACTTAATCTGACACACCCATATTTCCATAGTTTAAAAAAAATATCTAAAATGATCTAAAATGACGAAATTCGCCTAATTCAGATTCATAATTTAAGTTCCAACCAATTTGCATTTCATAATTTCTATAAATGCTTGAATTCTTTCATAAACATATTTCTTATCACTACATTCCCTGATATTTTTGAAAATGTCTTCAAATTTTCTGACTATGCGATTAATTGATAACTCCTGATTATCATTCCCTTTTCCCATTGTCATTTTGCACAGGAATATTTTGTTATATTTTATCATTTCCTGTCTTATTGAACAAGGGACAGAATTGGCCAACGTATATTTTAATCATATTCTTGTGCCTTAATTCCTCCATCTATTGACGTGGTATGGGATCAGAAACTGTATCCAGAGCTGCATTTTGTACTGGTAGAAATAAACGGCATCCAAAGCATTATGGTAAGCACCTGCCTGACACTGGAACTACCATCTTTTATCCGGCTTTACAGTTATCGGTTCCAGATCAAATGCGCCTTCCGGGAGATGAAACAACAGACTGATGCATTCTATTTTATTGGAAAAGTCAGTTCCAATCAGAACCGCTCTATCAGCGAACACCTTCCCAAAGAAGGATATCGGAAGTTACCCTTATGCACTATTTCCAAAAACATTTTTCCGGGTTTTAGGACAAAAGCCGGAATCATGCATAACGAAAATAATTCGGAAACTACAGGAAGAGTCGGAGGAACACTGGGATTCTCGGGCTCCTTAGTACTACAATCTTTTTAATTGTCACTTTCAATCGTCAAAAATTAATTATGCTGACAAATAATTATGATATTATTAAAATGTTATAAGAGGTGAGAAACTTGGAGTTTGTATTATGATAACAGCAACTTTATCTAAAGACGAAAAATTAACAGATGAGGATAGAAAAATGCTTGAAGAGGCAGGAAAACATCCTATAACCTTTGATGAAGATTCGCCTGAATTGACACCCGAAATGGAAAAGGCGTTTCGATTAGCTGCAAAAACCAGAAACAGATTAAGAGCATGAACCAGGAAACAGGGAAATAATTAATATTCGATTATTTCCCTGTTTTAGGTTCTTGTATGAATAATGTTTTTTGTTAAGCCGACCTTTGGCGAATAAAAGTGCCCTCACGACGCCTTCAATCATTGCTAAATGCGTCATATTTCACCTGGTCTCTATCCCCATCAGCTCTTCCGCAATCTCCTCACTGACCACACGCATTAGATTATCCTCCTCTTTTTCCGCAGAAAGAAAATTCATGCTTCCATACCACACGATTTCATGATCGATCACGACGTAATGTTGGTGCAGAACCTCTTGGGGCAGGACTCGTATTCCCGCCTGTTCCAACTCTCTGACAAGCTTCCGGGTGATTTCAGTCCGGTTCGCCGGATAGCATTCTGGTGACAGCGTAAACACCACGATCTGAACTCCCTTTTCCTGCACTGCATTTACTTGTGTTATAAATGCTTTTACTCTGGGCACATTCAATCCCGGACTGGAAATCACAATTTCACGGTTTGCTTCAACCAAATCTTTTTCAAAAACAGGTTTATAGGATTCAATATCGAAAATGGAATTTGCCTGCTGTTTCTCTGATGTCAGGTTCAGACAGATTTCATACCCCATCTTTTTATATGTCCGCAGCCTCTTTTGATACATGCCTTCCAGCACTTTAATATGTGCATCCACATAATCATAGATAATAACATCCTTTTTCGTCTCGTAATCCCTGTGCAGACGACCGGAATATTGTTCCACATTTCCCTGCCATGCCACAGGCATTGTCAGCATCATCGTATCGAGTCTCGGATAATTAAAGCCTTCCCCGATATACTGCCCTGTCGCTACCAGAACGATGGTTTCATCTTCCGGAACAGCCTTCATCTGCTGTCTGATCAAAGCACTTTCCCTTTCGCCCCTGCCGCCATGAAGCAAAAAAATGTGGTCTGTTTTTTCTCGCAGATGTTCATATAAACAGGCGGCATGTTCCCTGCTTTTTGTCAGAACCAGGGGGGTTCTTTTCTTTGCCAGACAGTCCGTGACATCTCCTATAATCTGTTGATTCCTGAGTTTGCTCTGAATGACAAGTTTGTTGGCATCGTTTATTTTCATCACAGCCCCGTCCACATGCGTCAGGTGTGTGAACCTCGGATAGACAAAATGTCCGATCCCCTGCTTCTGCGCCCGGTCTTTGGCTGTATACCGATAGCGAACCGACCCAAACTGCATAAAAATTTTTTTCTCCTGTCCGTCGTCGCGCTTTGGTGTGGCAGTCAGGCCATACACATATCTGGCATTTACTTCGTTCAACACTTCTTCTGCCGTCTGCGAAGCGCCGTGATGGCATTCGTCCATAATAACCATACCATAATTTTTCACCAGCTCATGAATCTCGCCCTTTTTGCCCAGTGATGATATCATCGCAATATCAATGATTCCCGTAATTGAATTGTGGCTGGCACTCAGCCTGCCGATCGCGCTCTTCCTTGTTTTTGTCCGTCCTTTTGGCGTTGTATATTGCGGCAGTTCTTCCTCTATCAGCAGAAACTTTTCAAAATCCTCCATCCAGTTTTTCATAATCTCTGTATTATGCACCAGCACCAGCGTATTGACCTTTCGTTCCGCAACAAGATACGCACCTACTGCCGTCTTTCCAAAAGCAGTCGCCGCATGAAGAACACCGTTATCATAGGCAAGCATTTTCTCTGCAGCGTGCTTCTGCTCTGGATAAAGTTCACCCTGAAAACTTACATTGATTACCCTTCCTCCCTGTCGGCAGTCCTGTATCGTATATGCAATGCCGGATTGTTCTACCATGTGAACCAGGGCTTCCTCACACCCCCGCGGAAGACAGATGTAATGGTCTATATCGCTGCTGCAGGAGATTATCCTCGGAATTCCCCGCACAGAAAATCCCATAGCCTGATTCTTATAATACTGCGGATTGCTATAGGCGGCCAGCCGTCGGAGCTGATTCTGCATCCGTGGTTTCAGGTTTGTATTATTTACAAAAATCTGATTTGCCTTCGTAATCTCTAACATTCCGTCCACATCAGCGATGTCAAATCTTTTTTCTTTCTTTTCCCATGGTTTTGACTTTTCCTTCTCCCCATCTTCTGCTGAATTTTCACGTTCTCCACCCAAATCTCCCGCCAGAAAGTTCAACGCACTATGATTCCACGCTTTAATTTTCTCTTCCACAGATGCCTTTGACAGCTTTTTTACTGTCTGGAGCTGTTTCCATTGATCGGGGCAGGCATTCCAATTTTCGTCTATGAATGCACTGTTGCCTTCGCGCAGCGCCTTTCCCTGCAATGGGAGTGCAATCAGATTGCCAAGTCCTCCTGCCGGCATATGATCCTGCGCAGGCAGCATTCTGTCATAGGATTGAAATGTCTTTTGATTTACGGATTCCGCACCTTTTGTGAGAAGTGCATCGCCAAACTTTCTGGCAATGGAAGCCGGTATTGGTTCCGCAAAAAATATCCAGATATGCGCGCCTTTCCCGGAGCGTGAACGCTCTACCAGTACATCAACATCATTCTGCATGCAGATCATACGCATGGAATTTACCTCTTCCACCCAGCCATTGCCTGTATTTGCATCATCGTCCAACAGATTATCGCTTTCATGATTATCAAAATCAAACACCAAAAAGTTGCATGTCTCATTGGAAAGCATTGGATAGATACCAATAACATCGGAGCAGTCCTCCTTTGCCCCGAGCAGATGATTCATCAGGTCATCACCTGTAAGCTGCCTATACCGCTGGTTTGCACAGTCCGCGCACTTTATCTGGACTCCTTTTTTCTTCGGACACAGGCCGTCTTTCCAAAAGTTCCAGCACTGTGTATAATATCCCGTCTTACCCGTCTTGGCATTGGGTTTTGCTGCCCTTTTGCTATAAACATCCGTTCTTCCCTTGAACATTGAATAAAAAAATTTTGCGTGGTCTTTGGTTATTGTCTCTGAAATGATTCTGGAACCCTGATTTTTTTGAGGCTCTTCCCGTTTCTGGATATTTTCTGTACATTCAATATTTTCTCCTGACTCAATGCAATGCCTGTCATAAATAATTCCCGCCTCGTCCAGAATCTTCTCAAGATACCGTACCCTCTCCTGCGATGCAACGAGCTGCTCTCGCAGCCTTTTTATGGTTTGTTCTCTGTTTTCTTCCATTATTCTAATCCCTTTTCGTTCTGGTCCTCCGATGTCTCCGATCTACTCTTTCATATCGGATAGAACTTTTTACAAAATTCTTTTTATTGTAAGGAATTTTTATGTCTGCTGAGCAAAATAATTGAATGCTATATTTTGTCGGGATTTAAAAAAGTTCAAACGTTGTAAACTGGTGCATTCTCTGACAAACTATTGTATCAGCATATAGCACTGTATAATCAGTATGGGCAGACAAAAGTTATATCCTTCTGTTATGCATTTGTGCATAGAAGGCTTTCTGCTTTCGTAAACTCTTCTTCGGTATAACCACATAATATAATTTGTTCCTTTGCAAAACCAGCATTAATCATTCTTTCAATGGCATTAATGCGTTCCATTTTGATACTTTGGTCTTTGATATTTTCCGATAAATTGCACATTGTCTGTAGCCTCCCTTCCAACTCAGTTGTCATTATCATTCCATATTTTTCTGTAAGTATTCGTTTCTTTTCATCCACACTTGTTTGGGAAAACAGCTTTTCCAGCATGGAAATCAGTGTGTTTTGAGAGTCCTTTGTATAATTCCCGCTTCTCACATTGATAATGATGCCTTTCATTAAATCTATGTTATGTGTACTTACCTTATTTCCAAAAACAGTATTTCTGTCAAGATTAATTTCCTCAATAGAATCGCCGTCTTCTCCGTTGTCCATACATATCCAAATGCTCCGGACTTTCTTTATACTATCAAAATCGCTATCAAAAAATTCTGTCTGCTTCTGTGCCGATATCATTCTTGCAAGATAAAATATGATCCTGTTCTCCAGATGGTATCCTAACTTGCTGGGAGCGATAGATCTTTGTGCTTCAACGTTGACTAAAAACTTCATCTCCATCTCCCTATGATATGCAGAAAATCGAATGTCAAAGAAGATCTTCCCTTCTCCCGGAACATTGTCCTCCGTATTAGATAAATTTATCCGTCCAAGATTTGACAACCCAGCATCTAAGGGTTTTATCCCGATGTCAATGTCATCACCAATACTGAACATAATATCACTGACAGCCATTTCCTTAAACTCCTGAACAGCATACTTTAGAATCCGCGCCAGTATCTGCTTGTCTGCAAGCAGTAATTTTATGTTCGTGTCATAGGAGCTGAAATCATTTGCTGCTTCAACTGCCTGTGCTAAATTAGTTTCCGCCATTTTCTTCCTTTCTCTGCAGTAGCAAGATTTTCCCAAACAATAGCAGGGTGTCTGATTTATTATTTTTCATTATACTTAACTTTCGTAACAATATCAATGACCACAGACTATGAAAATCTTTGGTATTTTACATTTTCTGTCATCTGCCATATCGATCAGCCTGCGCACAACAGTATTGGAAAACGTGTTTGCCCAGTACGAATGGGGAGAATTCATCCTCATGGACTGCTAAAGCTTTTACGTACCGGATAACACTCCACGGGTTGTACACACTGGTATTTCCAAAAAGGTATCCGTTGTACCATTCCCTGAGCAGGCTGTACTTTTGCTCCAATCCATAGTCTGTACAAAGCTGGAGGACCTCTTCCTCAGTAAAGCCAAAGTATTCATCGTAATTCCAGCCAAGTATGGATATGACTTCAAGATTGTTCAAACCTGTAAACAAGACATCTCTTTCAAGAGATGCCTGGGAAAAACGCTCACATCGTTTTTCCGATGTCCTGGTATCTGCCGGGACATTGCTTTCCTTTGAGATTCGCAGACACTTCCTCATCACTAAATGTTCAAATTTATCAACTCCTACTGGCTGTGGTTTATGCTCCATACAAATTCCCCCGTTTTGATACAAAACAGGACACGGATCTCTGCAATATCCTTTGCCAGATTGACCGGGAATACGAGCAGCAGGAAATCTACCACCCCCAGCTGATGAACGCACTGATGAGCACCTTTTTTCTTCTGCTGCGCCGACATGAAAAAAATGCAGCTTCCCCAGAGAAACCACCCTATTGGAAGCCGCAATTTTCCGCTATCTTTAACTATATTCAAGAATACTATGATTCGGTCACGATAAAACGTGTGCACAGAAGTTTCACTACAGTGAGCGCCAGATCGGACGGATCATACAGACCTGCACCAGTGTTTCTTTCGGTCAGATTCTCTTATGTATATGCATGGAGAAAGCGGCCGAATATTGTTCATATTCAGCACTCTCGTATACTGAAAATCCGACATAATCTTTTTTAACAACAGTCTGGTAATACCGGCAATATTCCGGATTTACACTATCCTCCCATCAAAGAATCCCAATGTCTCCAAAGCCTCAATGGCATGTTTCAGATAAATTCCATCCGGCATAGGCCACTTAAATCCGAGACGGTACAATGCCTTCGTGGTAAAGCTGTTGTCGGCATCAATGTATACGCTGCTGCCGGCTTCATCACCGAACGCATAGGCAATCAACCCGGCTATCAGCTCATTTTTGTCCTCATTTTCCAGCGCCTCAGAAAGGGATTGTTCAAACTCCCTGTCACTGACTGTCTCAACAGGAATGCCCGACCGGTTCATCTGCTCAATGACGTCTGCCATCTGGATTAAATAGCTGCTGTAAGCATGGAATACACTAAAACTTCCCTTGACAGAAGCCAATTTGACAATCGCCTCTGCCGTAGCGTCAATCGGCGAAAATTCTGTCGGCATATCCAGCATGGAAACCGGGAATTTTCCCAAGGCCACATATCCGCGAAGCGTGCGCATAAATCCATTTGTCACGAAATTAATCTGAAATTCCCCGTCGCTGACACGGCTCATCAGGTTGCCGACGCGGATTACCTTCCCCTTCATTCCTTTTGCCACAGCCTCCAGTACCGCCTTCTCTGCACGGAATTTCGTGTCAATATATTTATTAGAAAGACTTTGCCCGAAAAATAGTTCATTTTCATGAAGCCTCTTCTCTTTCGGGAGTTTGCCTTCCACGTTTTCTCCGGCAATGCTCACCGTAGAAATCTGGATCAGCTCACGCCCTGTCCTGCTGCACAGGTCAATCAGATTCAAAACACCCTGATAATTTACCTGCTCTAAGGTATCGTCTGCGGAGAAATGCTTGACACATGCCGCACAGTTAATTACCCTGTCAAAATCATATTGTCCCAGCGCCTCTACATTGACTGCCTCTGTAATGTCACCTTCAATGATGCGAATACGGCTGCCAAAAAGTTCCTCATAAGGATTGTTAAAATAATACACCAGCATATTCTTTAAACGCTTCTCCGCAGAAGAGGCTTTTCCTCTGCGTATCAGGCAATAGATGATATTATCCTCACGATCAATCATATTCTTTAAAATATGCGCCCCCAGAAAACCATTTGCACCCGTCAGCAAAACATCACCAAGAGCAGAAGGCTGTATCTTATCTACACATTCTACCACATTGTGACTTAACACCTTCCCTAAAGAGCTTTGTTCTTCCTGTCCTCCTTCACGCGCACCTGTCTCAGCATTCCTGTGCTGCATCTCACAGATATGGCGTTCCAACGCAAGCGGCGTCTTATAATCAAACAAATCAGCGTAAGATACCTGGATTCCTGCGCTCATGCACTTCATTGCAACTTTGGAGGCTGACAGAGAGGTTCCTCCATTTTCAAAGAAATCATCTTCGATTCCAATCTTTTCCACACCCAATGCCACCTCAAAGATTTCACAGAGTTTGCGCTGCAGCCTGGTCTTCGGCTTCACATAATTTTTATTCTCTGCAGTATACTCTGGTTCTGGCAGGGCGCGCTTATTCACCTTGCCATTATTGGTAAGCGGCAGCTCTGGAAGCTGCATCAGTACGCTTGGCACCATATATGGTGTTAAGTATTTCTGCATAAAGCTGGTCAGATTCTGTTTTTCTATCTGGCTCTCTGCTACGAAATAGCCACACAGGAACTGGTTTGAATCCTTCTCCTTCACAAGAACCACACTGGATTTCACAGTAGGATACTGGTTCATGACATTTTCAATTTCGTCTAATTCTACCCGAAGACCACGCAGCTTGACCTGGTTATCCATACGCCCCATAAATTCAATCTTTCCATGATGGTTCCATTTAGCCAAATCACCGCTGCGGTAAGCATTCCTGCCCTCAAACCTGATAAATTTGTCCGCTGTCATGTCGGGCTTGCCCACATATCCCCTGCCTACGCTGTTTCCAATAATCAGAAGTTCTCCCGGCACTCCGGCAGGCAGAAGGTTTTGGTGCTTATCAATCATTACGATCTTAATATTTGCCATAGGCTTTCCTATGGTAATCTTATCTCCTGTCACCTGGTCAAAGGCACAGCCAATCGTAGTCTCCGTAGGTCCATACCCATTGTATATGAGGGCGTCTGTCCCCAGTGCCGAAATCTTGTCATAGAGCGCTTCCGGAAATGCTTCTGCACCCACGTTAAACACCTTAATCTCCGACAATGCCTTTCTCATCTCCGGCATATCAATAATATTAATCAAATAAGATGGTGTACAGGTCATCATATCCACGCCATTTTCCAGAATCAGCCTGGAAAGGGCAAGCGGATTGTGAATTTCCTCCTCATTCGCCATACAAACCGTAATTCCATGATAGAGCGGGATACACTCCTCCAGAATGGACACGTCAAAAGTGATGGCGGCAAATGCCAGGGAAACAGAAGCATTGTATACATAGGACTGCGCCTCCACATTGTAGGGATTATCGTCCACATAGTTCACCAGATTCCGGTGTTCTATCATGACACCCTTTGGCTTTCCGGTAGAACCGGAAGTATAAATGCAGTAGCAGAGATTTTCCGGGCGGATATCCACCTTAGGATTCTCTGTATCTCCTCCTTCTGACAGAAGTTCCTCTATCAGCAGCACCTTTGCTGACAGCTTTTGAAGCAGCGCCTTATGTTCCTGTGCCACTGACTCAGGCATCAGGATAAATTCTGCCCTGGAATCCTCCATGATATAACTGATTCTCTCGTCCGGATATTCCGGATCGATCGGCAAAAATGCCCCGCCTGCTTTTAATATTCCCTGTCTTGCAGCGTACACATCTACTGTCCTTGGCAGCATAACGCCCACCATCTGTTCTGTCGATAAGCCCATATCCAGCAAATGATTGGCAATCTTATTGGCATTCTCATTCAGTTCACGGAATGTAAGGCTTACGCCGCAGGCAATCACTGCTGTCCTGTCAGGATAAAGTGCCGCCTGCCGCTCAAACAGAATATTGGCTGTGGTCTGCTCCACCTCATAATCCGTATCATTATAAGACGCAAGCATTTGCCTTGCCTCATTGCTTACCATACAGATTTCCTTTAACAGCTTCTTTTCCTGAAATTGCTGTACTGTCACAATCAGGCAGTCAATAATTCCGGCAATCGTACGCTCCTCATACAGATCACTCCTGTACTCTGCCTGATAGGAAACCTCATTCCCATCCACCATCACGTCTATAGACAGAGGTGCTTTCGGCGTGTCTAAGGAAAGTTCTTCCATGACAGCTTTCTCTCCGGCAATTTCCTCAAATCGGAAATTGTCCCCCTGAAATGCGAACATCAGATCCGCCTTGATGTTGTATGCCCGGCTGATTTCTGCAAAGGAACAGATATCTGCGTTCATGCTGTTTATAAGCTGCTCCCCTGTTTCCCGAAGATACGCTCCAATCTCCTTCCCGCCTTCCAGATTACAGTAAACCGGAAGCGTCTTAACCAGCATACTGACAGAAGAAGCCAGACGGGAATCATTTCTGCCATTATAAATTGTCGTAAATACTGCCTCATCTTTGTATACATAACGTCCCGTCACAAATCCAAACGCTGCCGTAAACAGTGTATTGAGCGTAATCTTGTGTTCTGTACAGAATTTTTGCAATGCTGCCATATCCGTCTCTTTTACGCGGCGATATAAGCCAAGTCCTGGCGTTTCTTCCCTGTGGTCTTTTGCAGGAAGGAAATCAGTATCACACCCTTTAAAGACAGAATCATAATATTGTCTGGCAAGGACATACTCCTGACCCTTTAACGCCTCCTGTTCCACAAGGGCGGCTTCATAACCACTGAACGTTTCTTTCACAAGAGACGTTCCACTGTATGCCTGGTTCATATCCCTCAGGAAAATACCGCAGGATTCCCCATCGCTTATGATATGGTGGAATTCCATGAAGAAATATTTCCCCTCCGGCGTGTCATACAGTTTCATACGGAATAACTGCTCCCCAAGAATCTGATACGGCCGAACCAGTTCCTCTCTGTGCAGTTCTTTCTCTATCTCAATCTTTACAGGCAGCGCATCATTCCTCTTCTGCCAGATATCGCCATTGTCATCCATGCACAGCGTAGTTTTGATATAAGAATGCGCTTCTATAGTTTCCTCAACTGCCTGTTTCAGCCGAAGCAGATCCACCTTCTCTCCCAGATGGAACAAAAACGGGATATTATAGATCGTGCTTCCTGTGTTGGCAGCACATTCCACAAAAATACCATTCTGCGTCTGAGTCAGCGGATACAGTTCCTGCTTTTCAAAGTTCTCTTCCTGTCTGCTCTCTTTGATAAACTGCTCTAACTTTTCAACCGTATTATGAACCTTTAAATCCTTATTTCGGATAACTGCACCCGAGAAAGTATCCGAAAGCAGCACATTCAGTTTCACCGCCCCAATTGAGGTTAGCCCCGCCTGATAGATATCTGTTGTTGCGCCGAACTGCTGATGTCCCACTACTTCTGCCACACAGTCAAAGATTTTTTGCTGCATCTCCCCCTTTGGCGGCACCATTTCTTCCTGCTTCCTCTCCGGCACAGGAAGCGCCCGTTTATTTACCTTCTGGTTCTGATTCAATGGAATCTTCTCAATCTGCATCGTCACTGCAGGCACCATATAAGGAGGCTTTCTTTCCCCAATAAATGTATTCAGCGCTTCTACATCTACCGGCTGATCGGATACCACATAAGCAGCAATATATTTTCCGCCGGACGGCTCGTCAAAAGCTGCCACGGTAGCATCCAAAATCCCCGGAAATCTGCGGATAACCTCTTCCACCTCGGTAAGCTCAATACGGAAACCACGAATCTTTACCTGACCGTCTCTCCTGCCGATAAACTGAATATTTCCATCCGGCAGGAAGCGCACGATGTCTCCGGTATGGTAGATTCTTCCATATCCTTCCTGGTTGCAGAACAGGTTTTCTGAATAAGCCTCCGCTGTCTTTTCCGGTCGGTTTAAATAGCCTCTGGATACCTGAACTCCTGCAATACACAGTTCGCCCGGCACACCTGCTGGAACCCTTCTGCCCAAACTGTCTAAAATATAGAGCTTTAAATTGGACAGCGGCTTTCCAATCGGCGGTTCCTCCTCATATTTACAAAGCGGATATGCCGTTGTAAGAACAGTACATTCCGTAGGTCCATATAAGTTAAAGTACCTCGTACTGCCCTCCGGTGAAAAAGGCGTCAGCGATTCCCCTCCCATGGACAGATACTGCAGCGTATCATTCTTCATGCTTGTGGCAAACGCCCTCCCAATCTGGGTAGTCATAAAAGAATGGGTAACGCCCTGCTCCAGAAAGTATTGATTCAACGCGTTTAAGTCCAACCGGATGGACTCTTCCACAATGCAGACGCCTGCTCCTGTCGTCAGGGCAGGATACATATCCATCATATTGGCATCAAATCCATAACTGGCATACGCCGCAACGCGGCTTTCCTCCGATAACTGATAAAAATCTCTGTACCAGTCACAGAATGCAGCAATGTTTCTGTGTTCCAACATACAGCCCTTCGGCACACCTGTAGAACCGGAGGTATAAAGAAGAATAAACAAATCCTCCGGCTTTGGCGGCTGGGGCATCCTATCGGCCTTTGGCAGATTGATAATGTCCTTTGTCAGAAGCACCCTTCCCTGCCAGTCAGGAACCAGCGGTAAAAGCGCTTCCTCTGCAATCAAAAGCTGCGCATCTGCATCCTCCATCATAAATGCCAGCCGTTCCTTTGGATAAGTAGGATCCAATGGCTGGTATGCCGCACCGGCTTTGGACACGCCAAGGGACGCAATTGCCATATATTCACATCTTGGAATCAGGACTGACACCACCTGCTCCCTGCCAATGCCAAAGCCTGCAATACAGGCAGCAAGGCGGTCTGTCATTTCATCTGTCTGTGCATAGGTATAGCTTCTGTCAGCATAGACAATGGCTGTATTCTCCGGCGTTTTTAACACCTGTTCCCGGAATAAATCAATAATCGTCTTACTGCTGTCATATACCTTTTCTGTATCGTTAAAGTGGTCTAACATCTGGATATCCAGTTCTGACACAAGGGAAATCTGCCCAAGCTTTTCACAGGACAGCATTCCCTTTAGTATCTGTAAGAACATCCCAAGCAGTCCTCTGGCAGTTTCTTCCCGATAAATATCCTTTCGGTATTCTAAAGATACTTCATACCCCTGCCGTCTCTTCATTACCATCACCGACACATCGGCCTGTACATCTCCGGCCGGAATCGGCTCTGCCGCATACTTTTCTCCGTCAAACGTCAGTCCGCTTAACATCTCTCCCTGATAAACAAAGAGGATATCCGACGAAATACCATAATCCCTCGCCAATTCTGCAAAAGAAATACAGTCATGCCTCATGATTTCATAAAAATCCTCCTGGAATTCCTGCAGATATTTCTCCACAGACATGTTTTCCTCCCAGGATTGATAAACAGGAAGGGTGCGGACAAACATTCCTACCGACACAGCCATGTCTACACTGTGCCTTCCATTATTCACTGTGCAGAACAAACTCTTATTCTCCCCGCTGTATTTTCCAAGAGCATAGGAAAATGCTCCCAAAAACAGTGTGTTTTCCGATATCCCTTTCTGCCTTGTAAACTGCTCCACCGCCATGCAGGAAAGTTCCTCATCTAAGGCAAGCTTTACTTCCCGGCTTTGGACGCCCGCCTCTTTTTTCTTATAATCTTTGATTAATACTTCCCCAAAATCCCCGCCTGAAAGCTTTTCTCCAAAATAATTTCTGGCCGCCTGATACTGCGGGGTCTGTGTCAGAGTTTCCTCATAGACTGACAAATCCATCAGGGAAATCTTTTCCGGTTCAGGATTATCTCCCTGGTAAAGTTTTGAAATTTCATCAAGAAATACCTTTACTGATGTTCCGTCAAAAATAATGTGGTGTACATCAAACAAAAAATAATAGCGGTTCTTATTCTGATAAAGCGCCATGCGGTACAGCGGCTCCCCCTCCAGACGGAACGGGCGGACGAAGGTTTTCTTAACTGCTTCAATATCTTCTGTCTCCCACTCCCCAACTTCCGCTTTTAGAAATTCTGGATGCATACACATCACAGGCATTCCTTTACTTAACGCAATATTAACCCCAAAAGACGGATGCATCGCCACTGCTTTTTTTACTGCGTCCCTAAAGCGTTCCCTGTCAAGGTCTTCTGGCAATTCGCAGTACATAGGGATATTGTACATGGTGCTTTCCGGATTATTGGCACACTCCAGGTAAACACCCATCTGGGAATCCGTAAGGGGATACTCTGCCCTCTCCTCGGGAATTGCCAGATGGCGCTTATCCTGTGATGGTTTCTCTGATGCCTCTGCCAGAAGAACTGCGATTTTCTTTGGCGTTCTGCCCATTAAAACCATCTCCGGCGTAAGGGCAGACGCAGCCAGATACTCTGCCAGCTTCAAAACATTGATGGAATCTCCGCCCAGCTTAAAGAAATCATCCTCAGTCCCCACTGTCCCGCAGTGTAATATCTTTTCAAAACCACGGCAGATAGAACGTTCTGTTTCATTTTCCGGTTCTCTGTACGCCGCCTTGTATTCCTCCATTCCTGGTGGCAGCAAAGCATTCCGGTCCAATTTGCCATTCGCATTCTTCGGCAGACTGTCCAGTCTCTTGAAAAAACGCGGAACCATATAACCGGCCAGCCATTGTTGCAAATGTGTACGGATTTGTTCCGGCAAAATCTCCTGTTCTGACACATAGTAACCACAGAGATAGTTCTGTCCATTCTCATCCTGAAAAGCTTTGACGACTGCATTTTCTACTTCCGGCATAGACGCCATGCGCAGCTCAATCTCTCCGGTTTCCACCCGCTGGCCATTGATTTTTACCATCCAGTCCTTTCGGTTTACATAGACATAATTCCCGTCTGTAAGCTTCCTTGCCATATCCCCGGTGTGCAAAAGAACTGTGCCGTCCTCCTGCTTTATAAATGTCCGTGCGCTCTGCTCCTCCAGGTTCAAATAGGCTTCGGCGAGAACTCCCTGAATGCAGAGCTCGCCCTCTTCTCCATCTGCAACTTCCCTGCCCTCATCATCAAGCAGAAAAAATGTAAGCCCTTCTGCGGGTTTTCCAATCGGCGTGTTTTCCACCGCTTCCCCGATTTTGTAGGAAGTCACCAGACACGCAGTCTCACTGCAGCCATAGGTATTATACAGCTCGTACCCATCTCCCGCCAGCATAGAAACCCTCTCGCTTCCGGTAACTACCTTTTTGAGGGCCTTATCCTTGTTTTTGAAAAAACGCAGTATCTGGGGACTGATAAAAGTACAGGTAATTTCCTTTTCAGCAAAATAGTCCTCCAAAAGACGCACATCCCTCCTGACATCCTCAGGAAGAATATGGGTGCAGCCGCCGCTGCACAGAACATTCAAATACTCCATCACTAATGCAACAAAAGACATAGGAGCCGTTGCACCCCATACATCATTCTCATCCAAATCTGTTATGCTCCTGCACCGCCGCACCCCCTGCGTAAGGCTTGCCATACTGTGGACAATTCCTTTTGGTTTGCCGGTAGAACCAGAAGTATAGATAATCATGGCACAATTCCTGTCTGGTACCACAGCAGGCTCTGCCGGGGCATAACTTTCTATACCAACAAGCCAATCCTCATCTATTTTTGCCGCTGCCTGGCAGTCTTTTTGGATAAACTGAATACGCTCTTTCGGATATTCCGGCAGTACAGGGGCAAAAGCTGCGCCGCACATCATAATCCCTATTTCCGCCGCTATGTATTCCATCCTTCTGCCCATGCAGACCATAACAACCCTTCCTGATATATCCCCTGTCGCCCTGAGTTTTGCCGCTATCTTACAGCTCAAAGCATACAGCTCCTGATAAGACGTAATTCTCTCTCCGTTAAGGTCCACTATTGCAGCCTTGTCCGGATATTTATGCACCATAAACTGAAACTCATCCAAAAAATTCATTGATTTCTCCTTTCTTCAATTTTAATATTGTATGATAATTTCCATGGTATACTTCTTTGCAGATTACCTCAGTTTTATTTATAAAGCCTGTACGCCTCCTTTTCAATCCTTTAGGAATGGTTCGCATTTTTTGAGGTATACTTTGCAGAATCTGCCAGTGACTGAATACAGCTTCCTGCCTCCGCAGATCCTGTTTTGTTTCCTCACCCATACCTGTCCATCTCCTTTACTAATTTTATTATAATTAAAAAAGACTGCACCACTGGTACAATCCTTTAGTTACCTCTATTTTGTTGTTTACGCCGTATTCCTGCACACAGCATATATAATCCCTCGGCATCTCCAAACCTCAGAAGACTCTTCTCCTTATCCGGTGCACCGCTGTGGAGATATTCCCTTACCTCATTTTCCAGTTCCAGATAATACTCGTCCGGCATTCCGCTTTTACGGATTTTTTGTATCAGTTCCTCATATCTGCCCATCTTCCTGTCCTCCAAAATATTTGTTCATCAGCTCATATACAGATACCCATTCTTCCAGTGTACTACTTTTCATATTTTCATCAATAGTATTCTCCAGCCGTTTTCTTCTGTCAGGTAGTTCTACCCCTTAAAGCTTTATGGCAAACTCATAATCTGAATCGCAGATATGCGCCCTGTGATTGATTTTTCTCAGTGCTTCCACGATGTCATCATACGATGATTCTTCAATTGGTATATTTTCCCTTATGCAGATCTCTTTTGCGAGCAGTTCAGTCGGACCTTCTTCTAATGGCCTGTGCCTGACATTACAATGCCACGCTTGTCGAGCCTATGGTTTGATAAAATTTTTTGTATGGAGATAACAATGAAGAAGACAGCGAATTCCCCATGTGAAAACACCTCCATTTCTTTGTTCAGGAGCTGTAAAGTCCTGCGGATTTGATACCCGGTCTTACTCCGGCAGCGTCCGTACATTTCCCCAATTTCCTACTGTGTGTAATGCTCAAAAAAGTAAAGGAAAATGATTTCCCGTTTTCTCTCCGGCAGAGATAACAGGGCGACGACAAGTTACCCGTTGGTGAGGATAACTGTCTGTTTTTTTGCAGCAAAAGGGCAGCTGCGCTTTTAGGTGGCTGCCCTTTTGCCGTTGCTATTCAGGCTACTATTATTTGTCAAAATAATTTATCAGACAATACTGTGAAAAAAGAGTTTTTCTTATCTGCCTGTGCTTTCTTGATCCAATCCTGCTGTTCCTTTTCAGTCATGTATGGAATCATAACCGCAAAGCGGGTAACATCATCTGCCGCATAATATTTTTCAGCATATTGTTTTACCATTTCCGGTTGCATGTAATTCAGAAACGCAGAAAAGAAATTTGTTTTCCCATCCTGATCTGCTTTATCTACATATACAGAAATCAAGTCATTATCCATATATCCTATTATCGTTGAAAAGAAAGCAACTTTATCAGCGTCATATATTTTTTGATACCACTCTTTTTGTCCTGCCTCATCTAAGAGTGAAAACAGTGCGGAAAAGCCGTAAACATCTCCGTCTTGATAAAATTCTTCCCTCAATGTTGACATATCCTTATCACCTGCATAGACAATCTTTGTAATAACTGGCGTTTCTATTGTCGGATAAGTATTTATATCTTTTAGATACGATAAGAGTTCGGTTGTCGTAGCAATCGCCCCTTTATCAGCGATATAATCCTTTGAAGTATCACTAAAATATACTTTCATTACTGAGCCATTTTTCAGAATCAATTCTGTCTGGTCGGAATACTCGTCACCATACACGTTCCAGCCCATTTCGATAATGTAGGAATTATAGAAATATCCATTCTGCGTATATATAGACTTGTAATTTACATCTTCGCTGACAGATATTTCCGATTCTTCAATTTTCTGTTCACTCTGTTCCTGTTCCTGCATTTTCTTTTCTTCGGGTTGGCTTGGCGCAGCATATGCGCCAGCTGCTGCAAAGCTAATACAGATTGAAAAAGTGAAAATGGCAGTAATCACTTTAATTGATTTAGATTTCCTTTTTAACTCCATAATAGCACCTAACCTTTCTTTTAGTTGTTCTGCTCCTTCCGTTAAAGTAACGGATGCCAAAGAACTTTTATACTGATTGTCTGCTCTCACAAATGAAATCAGCATATCCCCATACTCTCGTTTCGTTTTGTCACCCAATATGAGTACAACCGCTTCATCACATGACAATTCACAAGTTCTGTTTACCTCCTTTCCCAGTAAATACACAAAGGGATTAAACCAATGAACACAAGCGACAGTCTCTATCAGCCATTTGTAAAACATATCCCTCCTTTTATAGTGAATTAGTTCATGTGCAAATATATAGAACAGTTTCTTACTCCCCAGTTCTTTAGCTGGTAAAATAATGCTTGGTCGAAAGAAGCCAATCATAATGGGGGAAGTTATCAGCGCATTTTGGCATAATTCCACCCCTGCTTTGATATTCAGTTTTTCTTCACAATCAGATAACAGATTCAAGATTTTTATATCCGATACCTCTTGATTTCCCGCTTTGATATATTGGACAAATCTTTGATAAACCGTTATCTTATGGACAAATAAAATCAGTGCCAATACTGACCAGATAAAAAACAGGCAGACATATATATCAAATGGCTCACGCAAGGCAGCGGCGGTTATTTCCCGGTTTGTCTGTATCGGATCTGCTTCGTTGTTCCCCGGATGGACGGAAACGGCTACATTGGGGCTTGTAGTGTTTTCATTCGTTACTGCTGCTGTATCGAACTTTTCAAACAGACTTCCAACAATCGTAGTATCGGGAGTAAATGGAAATAAAGCATTCCAGGGAAGCAGAA
>CAMWTP010000018.1 GCA_947177165.1 uncultured Lachnospiraceae bacterium | reverse complement strand
ATTTTAATAGCGGTATCTAATCGCTATCTGGAGGACGTAAGGGACATGGTGGAAGATTATTATTCGGGGGCAGGGTATTCTTGTGTAACATGGAATTTAATAAATAGCATGCAAGACAGGAGGAAAAGAGTGGACTGGAAGGGGGAAATAGACTTTCTGGTAGCGGGATTTCCCAAATGTGGTACGACTTCCTTGTATAATGCGTTGAGACAATTTAGCGATATATATTTGTCAGACAAAAAGGAAAATATGTATTTTGAGTGGTGTGATAGTGTCGAGAATCCATTTAAGATTTTAGAGGAGGTATATTTTAATGATGTTAGGGAAGGTCAGATTGTGGGAATGGTGGAAACTGGATATATTGCATATGTACAGCAGGTATATAATACTTTTGGGGGAGATATAAGAATAATATTTCTGTTGAGAAATCCTGTAAATGCTGTGTTTTCAAATTTTATGATGATTTGTAGAAATGGAAGCGACGAAGATTTTTTTGAGAAGGCATTTAAAAAATATAATGGTATATTTTCTGTTGGGATGTTTGACGAATATATAAAGTACCGTATGGCATTAAAACAGGATACTTTCAATTATGTGCATTGGATTAAAGAGTTTATGGACTTGTATACGAATGAACAGATAAAGATAGTATTTTTGGAAGAATTATTAAGGAATCCGAGGGCTGGCATGAATGACATTCTGAAATTTATTGGAAGCGCAAATAAATATGATGTAGATGAATTGCCACATGAAAATGAAGGAAAATATGTAATGGCCGATATCGAAAGCTATAGATTCGCAAGACAGAAGGCTAATTTGAATCAAGAACTTAGAAAGGTTAAGAATTATGGCAAGCAATTTGACGAAATGTATGAAACCCGTATGCGTTTGCAAATGAAAGAAAACTGTGTAAAAAAACTGTATAATATAAAAATTCTTCCGGAGCAGAGACGGAATACAGAAAAATGTTATTATGACAGTGTAAGGAATTTAGAGAAGCTATTGGATAAGGATTTATCGAAGTTGTGGTTTTAGATTGAAGCAAGATATTAAAACGAAAGGAAGTTGTGATGTTTCGTACATATAAGCATCATACAAGAAAAAATGGAAAATAAACCAATAAAGGTTTCCGTTATAATACCGGTTTACAACGCGGAAAATTATTTAGACAGGTGTCTTAAGTCCGTATTGCAACAAACAGAAAAAAATATTGAAATCATTTGTATAGATGACTGTTCTACAGATGATTCTCTGAGTAAATTAGAACGTTTTGGTAGAAAAGATAAGAGACTTCATATATACAAAAATGAAATAAACCAAGGACAGGCATATAGTAGAAATATTGGTTTAGATAATGCGCAGGGAGAATTTATTCTTTTTGTTGACGCGGATGATTATATTGAAGACAAAATGATTGAAGAGATGTATGCTGCTGCGATAAATAGAAAGTTGGATTTGCTATTGTGTGATACGGAAATTATTCGAGAAGACGAGGGAACACAAGCGGTACCCTTAAGAAGATTCCGTAAAGTAATATATCAAGATGAGACAGGAGTGCTATTATTTCATCATATGGTTCAACATCAGGATATGTTTGGGAGTATTTGGGCTATTCTTTATAGAACTAGTGTTTTGAAAGAAAATTGTATAAGGTTCAAAAATGGAATTTTACATGAGGATATACCATTTGTTTTTAAATCTATCATTTTAAGTTCAAAAGCAGGGTGTTTGAACAATACATATTACTATTATGTCGAAAGAAATGGTTCAACAATGAGAAGCGATAATATTGAACAAAGGTTGGAAGGATTGTTGGTTGCATATTTTGAGATGTTGATTTTTTGGAATGAGCATGGATATTATGGGGATGAAATTAATCAAAGTATTCATAAATATATAGAGAATTATCGTAAATTTGCACATAACTTATATAGTCAAATAGACAGAAAAAAAATAAGTAATCCAATGGTAAAGTATATAATTCAAACAGGACTAATTGACATGGTTAGGAATTGCTAGGATTGTGGATATTAAACGATAGAAGGATAGAAATTATGGGAAAGATAGTATCTGTTATTCCAATAAAATTGAAAAATGAAAGACTGCCGGATAAAAACATAAAACTTTTAGGAAATAAATCATTACTGTTTTATATTCAGGAAGCATTATTGCAAGTGCCTGAAATTGATGAGAGATATGTGTATTGTAGTAACGATGCAGTATGTCCCTATCTCGAAAAGGGGATTTCATATTTACAGCGACCAGCTTTTTTGGATGAAAATACGGCTAATTTTACACAGATATTTGAAGAATTTAGCAAAGTAGTTGAGGCAGATATTTATGTGTATGCACATGCTACTGCCCCATTTTCACAAAGTGGAACGATTGTTGAATGCATCGAAAAGGTGTTGAATGATAGTTATGATTCGGCGTTTACAGCAGTTAAAATACAGGATTTTCTTTGGAAAGACGGACAGGCATGGAATTTTGATGCTTCAAATATTCCAAGAAGTCAGGATTTGGATGTGGTTTATAGAGAAACGAGTGGCGTCTATGTGTTCAGAAAAGAAGTTTTTGAACAATATAGAATGCGTGTAGGGATTCGGCCATATATCAAAGAAGTAGGTTATCGAGAGGCTGTGGATATCAATACGCTGGCAGATTTTGAGCTGGCGGAAAAATTGTTATAAAAACATATATATGAAAGGTAGAAAAATGAATTTTAAAGATAAATATTTGGCAAAGCAACGAGAAAACAGCCAAATTATGATTGCGCCGCCATTTCCTAGAATTATTAAGATTGATATATGTAATGTATGTAATTATTCTTGTGTATTTTGTCCGCAGTCTAAATATACAGGAAAAGTTGGCAATATAGATGATAAACTTTGTGTGAGGATTATTGAGGATGCATATAAGGCGGGTGCGAGAGAAATTTGCCTTTCGTCAACAGGCGAGCCATTGCTGAATCGTAATTTAGAAAAGTATATCCGGCAGGCGAAGCAGATAGGGTACGAATATATTTTTTTTAATACGAATGGTTACCTGATGGATAAGGAAAGAGGAGAACGTATTTTATCCGCTGGAGTAGACAGCATCAAATTTTCGATCAACTCGGGAAGCGTGGAGAATTATAAGCTGGTTCATGGCGTTGATGGGTATGAGCGGGTTATCGAGAACATGATATGCTTGTCAAAAATAAGGGATGAAAAGCAGATAAACTGTAAGTTATATGTTTCTTATGTTGCTATTAAGCCAACTTTACATGAGGTAGAGAGTTTGAGAGAAAGGATTAGCGCATATACAGATGATTTTGTTGTAATGAATGCAAATAACAGGGGAGGCAGTATTAGTGAGATTGATGAGAAGCTTTTTGTAGGAAATGACGAGTATTCATACCAGTACCCCTGTTCTCAGTTGTTTCATAATGTATACGTTTCTGCTGAGGGATACGTTAATATATGTTGTCAGGATTTTGAAAATTTGGCAGTTGTGGCGGATTTGAATGTGATGGATATTGAGTCGGCATGGAACAGCAACGAATTTGTTGCCTTTAGGAAAAAATATCTGGCGAAAGATTTAGCAGGTACATTGTGTAGAAATTGTCTGTTTGGAGGAAATGAACATGTAATCCCTCTTAATGAAAACAAAGCATATTTTCAGGAAGATCAATATAAAATTAAAAATTTGAGAAAACGGGTTATGGAATTGGCGACAAAAGTATGAGAAAGAAACTTTAACAATACATTAAGTGTAATCATGAAAGGTTGGAAATGGACAAATACAATTTATTGGACTGTACGTTGCGGGATGGCGGCTACATAAATAAGTGGGCATATAGTGATGAGGCAATCATAGATATAATCAGAAATTTGATTGATGCAGGTTTGGATTTTCTGGAAGTAGGGTATATCAATCCAGAAGGGAATGTAGGAAATTCCACACAATTTAATTCTATTGAAAGAATTGAGGAATATTTACCAAAAGATAGAAAAAACTGTATTTTTCTGGCAATGGCAGATGTCCAGCAGTTTTCTATTAAAAGTTTGACGCAACATACTGGCAGATCTATTGAAGGAATACGTATTGTATTTTATAAATATCAGGTAAAAGAGGCATTGGAGCTGGCAAAGGCAGTAAAGGCAATGGGGTATAGACTTTTTATGCAACCGATGGTGACAATTGATTATTCTATTGATGAATATGCCAAGCTTGTTCAGAATATTGACAAACTAAATCCAGATGCCGTTTCGATTGTAGACAGTTTTGGATATATGCTGAAAGAAGATTTTCGAAGGTATTTTAGAGTATTGGACAATTTATTGGGCGAGGAAGTTATTATAGGATTTCATTCCCATAATAATATGAATCTGGCGTTTATAACAGCACAGGATATTCTGGAATATAAAACGTCAAGAAGGCTGATTATTGATTCCTCCCTATATGGGATTGGCAGGGGCGCAGGAAATTTAAATACGGAGTTAATTGCAAATTACTACAATATGACATTAGGAAACAAATATAATATAAAGCTAATCCTGGATTTGATAGGAAGACATATTATGCCTATTTATAAACAAAGAGCATGGGGCTACTCGCCGTATTTATTTATAACAGGTTTGTATCATTATCATCCTAATTATGCAGGCTATCTTTTGGAAGAACATTCAGAGGTGACAGTATCGCAATTTTTGGAATTTTTAAAGACAATACCGGAAGAAATGAAAACAAAATGCAGAAAGCAGTATGTACTAGAAAAATGGAATGAGTTTTTAGGAGAGAAACACATATGAAAGTAAAACAGCGGATTTAAAAAGCTTCCAATCGGATATGGTATTAGTATTATAAATAGATTAATAAAGGGCATGGTCGAAGGCAAATATGTTTAATTATATGAATGGCATAAATTATGACAATTATACGCAGTTTGTTCATGATGTGGATATCTGTAGAAGTGATATGCTGGATGCTGATTTAAAATTGCTGCAGGATAAAGGACTTATTATTGATATTGAGAAAGAATTTGAATTATTTGAAGGAAAGGCGGTAATAGAATATAAAAAGATAAGGTTTGACTGTTTCTTTCGTCAAAAGCCAGGTAAAATGTTGTATGTTTTTCTAAATGCCGCGTTTCCACATGCCGGATTTGCACATAAAACTCACTTTTCCAGATGGTCATATTACAAGTTTTTGAATGGCAGTGTACTTAATATAGCAGATCCTATGTGTCAGATATATGAAGGATTAAGATTAGGATGGTATTATGGAAATCAGGATTTTGATCTTCGGATATATGTCTCTGAGATTGTAAAATTGATAGCGGAGAAACTGGAGATATCAAATGATCATATAATATTTTATGGTTCGTCAGGTGGGGGTGCTGCCGTAATAGAATGTGCCAGTCATATTGAACATGCAAAAGCAGTTTCAATTAATCCCCAAATAGCGTTATTCAAGCATCTTTATGCACATGATTTTGAAAAGATCACACACAATGATCTTATGACAGAGGATAGCAAATGGCATAGAAATAACGGCACATATTATTTGCAGCATAATAATAAAAGCAAGCATATTATAATGGTAAATTTACGTTCGGAATCAGATATGATGCATCTTGACTACATTATTAAGGCAATGGGGTTAAAGTTAAAATATGGACTCAATTTCTTTGGCGATTTAATAATATGGTTATATGATTGTGACTGCGACCCATATATTGGAGCACATATGCTGCAGGATAATTATTGTTTAGCTTTTGCCATTCAAATGCTGATAGAGAACCTAGACAGTCAGGAATTTATGGACCATAAGGATGATTCTTTTTACAGGTACATCAATGAATGGTGGTATGCATGGTGGAAAAGGGAACAAAGTTGGAGAAGAAAACAACCTGATCTGAATTATTTAGTAAAATGTGCTAAAACATTAAAGAAAAAAGCATTATTTGGAACGGGTGACGAAGCGCAAAAATTATGCGAAGAATTGTTGGATATTAATGGTGAAAATTATTATTCTGTAGAAGCGGTATTTGATAATGATAGAAATAAGGCGGGATCTGTCTTTAATGGTATTAAAATAATGCATCCTGATGACATAAGTAATTGGTCTGATTATTTTATTATTATTTCAACCGTTAAATTTGTAAATCAAATACAACAGCAGCTGATAAATTATGGTCTTATATATGGAGAAAATTTTATTGTTTGTACAGATTTGTATCGATAATATCATTATTATTGCAAATTGAGAAAGGGAGATAAATTATGTATGAAAAACTGATATGGTATATATGGCTAAAGTACGTAATTAAAAGTTATTTTAAAGGAGAACTGAAGGAAAGATTAGTGTTACAGCCAGATAATGGAAAATCACTTAGTATCGTTGTAAACGGTCCATCGGTGAACAGGACAATAAAGTATCTGAAACCGGGCGAAACAGATGTAATGATGGTGAATAATGCACCACTGACTCCACTATATAAAGAACTGTGTCCCCAATATGTCTGTTTCTCAGATTCCGAATTTTTAGAGAAAAATAAAAGAAACTTTTCAATAAGAACTGAATTAATGAAAACTGCCGACAAAGTTACGATATTTTTACCAAGTTACTTTAACAAACAGACTTTTCTTCCAACAGATAAGTTAAATATTAAATATGTATTTTCACTATATGGAATTTCAAGGTATGATTTTTATTCTCATAAATTAATGGAAAAGAATTTTTTGGCACCGGCTTATAATAACGTTGTCATTATGTGTTTATATGTTGGGATTCAATTAGGATACAAAAAAATATACTTATATGGCGCGGATGAGAATTTTTTGAAACAGATAACTGTTGACCAAAGAAACAGGGTTATGAGAGAGTGTGTTCATTATTATGGAAGTGAAATGATGTGTGAGAATAAAAAACATGGCTCTGATATGGAGATTATGACATATATGATGTATAGAATTTTTAATGGACTAAAAAGATTAAAGAGATATGCTGCAAAGGAAAAAGTAAGAATAGTAAATATGTCGGATGATTCCTGGATTGACTGCTTTCCGCGTTATGTGAAAGAAAAGGGATCTTGATGTTGTAAGGCAGGCGAATAATGGGAGGATAACTGCAAGTGAAAGAAAAGGTTATTGTTTACGGTTTGGGAATGTGCTGGGAGGATTATCATAAGAGAATTATTAATGATTATGATGTTGTGTATTGCTCTGACAGAGACCCGGATAAAATGGGTAGTACAAAAGGGTTTGCTTTTGTCGCGCCGCAAAGGATAGGGACTTGTGAGTATGACAAACTGATCATATGTAATTACAGGTATGGTATCCGGGAAGAACTTTTGCTAAACTTTGAAATTCCAATACCTAAAATATTTTATTGCACGGAAATATATGGGAACTTAGTAACGCGTCCAGAAGAAGAGAAGGTAAAATGCGCGGAAAGTCTCACGATTATTATTCCCACATACAATAGAAAGCAAAGATTGGCAAGGACATTGGATTTGCTGCAAATGCAAACAAACCAAAATTTTAACATGATAATTATGGATGATAAATCAAATTATGATGTATCAGAGGTTTTTAGTAAGCGAAACAGTGATTTTGTCAAAAGAATTACATACATCTGTAACGCGGGAAATATTGGTATAGGGGGAAATACTGCGTTAGCTTTTATGCAGGTGGACGAAGGATGGATATGGACATTATCAGATGATGATGTTCCATCTGTATATGCTGTAGAGATAATCTATCAGGAAATCGCGAAAAATGATTCAGATATTATTCATTTCACGCTCAATGATTATGCTTCTTATATGCCGAAACGAGATGGTATAGATTTTTGTGATCTTAAAGATATGCTTTATTTTTATAAAAAGGTAATTGAGGATGGCAAGATAAGTTCAAATATCATTATGGGAGACTTTATATTTTTTTCCAATAAAGTATTTCACATGAAATGTGTAAAAAAATATCTGAAACAGATAATAACTTATTTGTATACAACGATACCTCAGAATATGCCGATTATATTTATGCTTGATAATGAAGAAGGAAAATTCAGAATCAGCAATAAAAAGATAGTGGCCTATTCAAAACCTGACGGGGATCATTGGAGCCGACTGGATAATGGGATTGGAATGACAATATTAGCTGATTTGCCGCTGCATATATCCGCTGAGGAGAGAAAAATATTATATAATATCTGCATGTTAAATTATAAGGGTGTTTTAAGGGCTGCTAAAGGAGATTATACAGTAGAGACTTTAAGAAAACTGAAGAAAATGTATTCAGAACTGTATTCCTGCTATCTTTCGGAAGACGCCAGGAGTGAATACTTAGCTTTTGTGAAACAAATGCAGCTTTTTTGGGGTGTAGATGTAAAAAATGATTGCGTAGTAGGAGAAGTAAGAGATAAGCAACATTGAAAAAGAACAGAAACATATTTTAAAAGAAAGGAAATTTGTATGAAGAAGGGAATTATTGCTATTTTATCCTCATTAACAGGGGGAATTGTTGGAGCGATTGCTGCTGCTAAAAAAGCTTCAAATAAAACAAAAATGTTTCAAGGTTATGCGGATAAACACCTTGCGTTGTTTTTTATGATGAATAATTGGGTAAGAGTAAAACAAGAGAATAAATCGATAGTAGATTACCTTGAAAAAGAAGGTCTCAGACAAATTGCAATTTATGGAATGAGTCATGTGGGGGATACCCTGCTCCATGAACTGCAGGGCTCTAATATAACTGTAAAATATGGAATTGATAAAAATGCAGACAATATATATACAGATATTAATGTCCTGACACTGGAAGATGATTTGGAAACTGTAGATGCAGTTATTGTGACTGCAATTACATTTTTTAGTGAAATTGATGAGCGGCTGTCAAAAAAGATGAGGTGTCCTATTTTGTCTTTAGAGGACATTTTGAATGAGCTGCTGGACTCTTAAATGAGGATTGTTTTATGAAAAATATGATGGACTGTCCTGTTTTATCTATCGAAGATATCTTATATGAATTAATATAATATTTACATAGCTAAGAGGAAGATCAAATATGCCGCAAATAGTAATAAGTACTACATTTCGCGATTTTAATGGTTCTCCAAATGACAAGATGCAGATCAGATTTCTGCATTCATTAAAAAGGCAAAGTTTTCAGGACTTTGTTTTAGTGGTAACTATATTTAATGAAAAAAAAGTGGAGAAAATTGTAAAGAGAATATTGGGGGATAAGGTTTTTGTTGTCTATGACTATGATCATGAAAAATATAAGTTTTCACTTTCAAGGACTTTCATGAATGGTGTTGACTATGGATTGGGGCATCAGGCCAGGATTTTGGTAGATTGTTCTTCGGATATTGCTTTGCAGGATAATTTTTTGGCGGTAGTAAGTACAAGAACGAAGTCATATACGGCAGGAATTTCTCATCCAAATATTTTTTGTGAAAACATGAGCAATGGCAGGAAAAAATATTCCTATGGAAAAATCAATAAAGGAATTGATATACGGTTTTTTTCACTTGATCTGTTTCAGAATAAACATGTGTATAATCTTTTAAATCGTTTTCCTTCGTATGATTATGGCGCTGGTATAGAAAGAATTCTGTGTGGAATGGCAATTAAGTATGCCCATAGACGTTACAATATTTTTATGGAAAGTAAGGTTGTAAAAGAGGAGAACAGCAGAGATGGACAGGTGGGTATAAGGACTGAGTTTGAAAGAGAAGGCATGAAAAAAAATATGCCGGTTACAGAGCGGTTTATGAGAAGTGAACAGATACCGCAAAAATATAAAAGTTTATTGGAGATGAACAGGGCGTATAAATTGACAAGGTTAGCAGGGCTTTACCGACTGTGGTTCGGTAGAGAAGTCATTGATTTTTATTTGAAATGTCATAACTGATCGGGGAGAAAAGAGACGTATGGAAAAACATTTATTTCGCACGGAAGAGTTGGACATGTATTTGCAGTCGAAGAACAGTGTTGTGATATATGGTGGGGCAAAATATGCCAGACGGTTGATTGATTACATGATTTTGAACCAAAAAGCAGTAATTATAGAAGCAATGGTTGTTACGCGAAAGGATGAAACAAATTGCGGATATAAAGGAATAATGCTTCGGGAGGCATCTTCTTTTTTTGAGGAACGAGGTAAATGTAGTGTACTTATTGCAGCATCTGCAATTTATCAGGATGAGATAGCACAAATTGTTAGTGAGTATGTACAGGACTATCGATTTGTTGCAGATGAATTATTTTTTGATATGGGGCGGAAACTGAATATCTCTTACAGAGGAATTAATTTTATAGTGGGAGGATTCTTTAAATGCGGAACAACTTCTTTGCACAGAGCATTCATGGAAATAGATGATATTTATTTGTCAGATAGAAAAGAAAGTCAGTTTTTTTCATGGTATGACAAGGTGGAAGATCCCAAAAAGAAATTAGAGGAGAAGTATTTCAGCAGCGTTCAGGAAGGTCAGATAGTAGGAATGATAGAACCCTCTTTTATGTTTTATGCGAAAGAAGTCTATGATTTTTTCGGAGATGATGTGAAGCTAATATTTTTGGTTAGAAATCCAGTAGAAGCGCTGTTTTCAAAATTTAAGATGGATAATCGGAGTGGACTGGCCGGACTGGAAGAGTTCTATCAAAAGATAGAATTATTTTCTCTGGAAATGTTTGATATGTATTTTCAGAGAGATGGCTCTAAAGAAATATTTGAGTATGTAAAATGGATTGAGAAGTTCGAAAAATACTATCCTAAGGAGCAAATCAAAATTGTTTTGTTTGAAGAGCTGATCAAGAATTCTCAAACAGTTATACAGGATATTTTGGAATATATAGGTGTGTCTTGCAGGTATGAACGGGTGGACTTTCCATCGGCAAATGAAGGTAATTATGTAATGGCGGATGCTGCAGGTTATAAGCTTGCAAAACAGCGCTATGATTTGAAGTGCGAAATTCGCTTTTCGGACACCGAAAACGGGCAGGAAAAAAGAGATCGACAGATCAGATATGCCGAGATAACGAAAGCGTTTAACAATGCCCCCAAAATTTGGGATTTAAAAATGACGGATAAACAACGTAGCGTATTGGAAGAATATTATTTCGATAGCGTGAAAGGGTTGGAAGCAATGATGAACAGAGACTTATCGAAGTTATGGTTTAAATAAATAGTGGAAGTATAGCTCATTTTCATGATAAGCCGACCATGCGTCTGACAAATAATTTAGGTAGAACAGAGGGAGAATATGGAAGATAAGGATGCGTTAATTGATTTTTATGGATATCAGTCTGAAATTTGGGGCAGAGGATATCAGATGATGGGGCAGTTATTAGATCGTAATTTTGTCGCCCATAAAGTTGAGAAATGGAATATAACGAATGTATACATTTATGGGGGCGGATATCTGGGCATACAACTTTATCGCGCAATCACACCATTTTCCAATGTTCTGTCAATAGTGGATAAAAACGGAAAACTGAAAGTAGAAATCAAAGATATACCAGTGATGAATCTAGACATATTCCGTCAGTATTACAAAGATGAACCAGTGATTATTACACCATTGCAATATTATAAGGAAATTTGCAATGAACTGCAGGATGTGGTGTCAATGGGTAAGATCATATTTTTGGAAGAGTTTGGGAGAAAATAATGCTTTTTTACATTACTTTTATAGACTTTAACGAATTTTATGGACCAGGAAAATACAGGAAAATAAAAGGGCAGATTGAGGCAATGCAGGTGAAAATGGGAGAGGTCTATTATACATATTATTCATATCCAGTATTGTATCTGATGGATGGTGAGGTCGTTTTAGAAAGGCAGGCAGCAGTATCCAGAAGAGATCAGGTATCGGTTTTGTGCAGCTGGATCGAGAAATATCGTGTAATCCAGACATATATAAGATATCCTCTGGCAAGCAAATGGCTGATAGATATGCTTGCATATCAGAAAGAACGTCATATAAAAACTATTCTGGAAATACCGACATATCCGTATGATGGGGAGTTGGAAGAAGGAATTACGAAGAAGGAAGATTGGTGCTATCGGAAAGAAATTTGTAAATATGTTGACAGGATAGCGACTTTTTCTATGGATGACAGGATATGGAATGTGGGATGTATCAGACTGAAAAATGGAGTAACATCATCAGACATAGTCCTGCATAAAAAAGCAAAAGAAGATAAGAGGATTGTATTGATTGCAGTGGGAACGATGATGTTCTGGCAGGGGTACGAGCGGATCATAGAGGGAATGTATTTGTATTACAAAAGCGGGGGAACTTATGATTTGCAGATAAAAATGATCGGGGGCGGACCAGAAGAACAAAAATATAAGGACCTGGTGGCAAAATACGATCTGCAATCAAAAGTAACATTTATAGGGCAGATAGAAGTCCGGGATACGGACAGGCTGAATGAGCTGTATGATTCGGCAGATATTGCAGTGAGCTCATTGGGAGGATATAAGAAAGGACTTAATGAATGGTCACCGATAAAAGGTGCTGAATACTGCGCAAAAGGACTTCCATTTATTTGCGGATATAAGGATGATCGATTTTCGTCTGATTGTAAATTTGTGATGAATGTACCAAATAGACCGGAACCAATTGATATGAATGCGGTAATTGATTTTTATAACAAAGTCACATCAGATCAAAACTATCAAGACAAAATGAGAGATTATGCAATGCATCATTTGACGTGGGATAATATTATGTGCCCTGTAATTGATTATTATTTAACAGTGTAGTGTGGCGGAAAAGGTGAGGATGAATCGGGAGTGGGGATATGTGAATGGAAAAGAGTATTATTATCGGAGCAGGAAGAACAACATGCGATTTGATCGAATACATGAAAAGATTGGGATATGAATTTTCGGATCATTTCAGTTTGTGTCTGGATAATGACAGTTCTTTGTGGGGTATGGAACTGTGTGGAGTGAAGATTGACGATGTGGAAAAAATAGGAAATGCTTCAGATACAACGATTGTTATTTCCAGCATTTATGAGAGGGATATATTGGCTCAGTTGAAATGCCTAAATGTACAGGGAGACATTATCAGCCATATTGATTACAGACGAAAGCTGATGGTGGATTATCAGATAAACCAATATCATATCACTCATTTCGATAATTTGGAGAAAACGGGAGAGGGTATCAATGAGTTGACAGTTTATACAGTGATTATCGGCGATTATGACTGTTTGCACGAAGTATCGGATACGGATAAGCATACGAAGTATATATGTTTTACAGATGACAGGTCAATGTGTTCTGATACTTGGGAAATTCGGTATGTGGATAGGGAGTTCGACAATCCTATTATCGAGTCCCGCAAATATAAAATGCTGCCACATCGTTTCATTGATACAGAATACAGTCTATACATCGATGCAAACATTCAATTCAGTAAATCTCCATTGGAATATATGCGGCAGTATTTTAATAGGGGGAACATGTTGTTGATTCCTCATCCTGAGAGGGACTGTATTTATAGAGAGGCGGCATACTGTATTCTTAATGACAGAGATTTGCCACAGCGGCTTATTAAGCAGATGCATCTATACAATAAAAAGGATTGTCCAGAGCATGTAGGTTTGTTTTACGGCGGAATGATTGGAAGGTGCCATTTTGAAAATGAGATAGTCACATTTGATGAGGAATGGTGGGAACATTTTCGCAAATATAGCAGGCGCGATCAGATCAGTCTCGGATACCTTCTGTGGAAGAAAGCCTCAGAGGTTTCTTTGGCAGACATCAATATCTGCAATAATGACTGGTTTGTTGTTGACAGCATGCATAAAAAGAAGCAATAGTAAAAAGTGTCTTGCACAGGGGAAGGGAATGGCAGAACTGTGAAAATAATTGTGTGGGGAACGGGGCAGATAGCAGGAGGATATTTAATCCGCAGGGCGTATCATGTCAATGATGAAATAATTGCTTTTACGGATAACAATAAGATGTTGTGGGGACAGAAGTATGAAAATTATACGATTCTGGCTCCGGACGAGTTATGCGATAAAGAATTTGACAGGCTGGTGATATGTACAATTCACTATGAGGAGATCGAGGAGCAGATTCAGAGATTATTAGATATTGATCAGAACAAGGTGATAACATATTTTGAGGTGGAGGAAGAAACAAAGCGTTTTCTGATTAATAAATACAAAGACAGCAGTGACAGTGAAATACAAAAAGTCGTAGGTTTTTATAAGGTGAATCCGTTGAATGTCTTTGGATATTACGAAGGGGATAATGAAGTGACATACCCTGTATTTTATGAATCCGATGGGATGCCATATATATGGTTTGAAAATAAAAAGATGTACTATCCGATGGACTACGATAACTTTGTGCTGATCGATGGCAGAAAGTATGTGATGAATGTTATGTATGAACAGGGAGAACATTCACCACATCGCTATGTACAGTCAGACAATTTTACAGGAGAGAATATGGTAATCGTGGATGCTGGAGTTTGTGAAGGTAACTTTGCGCTGAGATATGTGGAGCATGCTAAAAAGATATATCTTATTGAATCAGACAAAGATTGGATGGAGGCATTACATAGAACCTTTAAACCATACGTAGATAAAGTGGTGTTTTGCTCCCGATTTTTGTCAGGCGAAGACAGTGACACGACGATCACACTGGATACGTTGATCAGTGAAAAGATTGATTTCTTAAAGATGGATATCGAAGGGTATGAGAGGGAAGCTTTAAGAGGAGGCAGCCGGGTTCTTTCTGAAAGCATAGCTAATTGTGCTATATGCAGTTACCACAGACACGGTGATGAAGCAGCAATAAGGGGGCTTTTGGAAGATTACGGATACCACACGGATGTGTCAGAGGGCTATATGTTCTTTCCATTTGACACGGAATTAGAATTTCGAAAAGGTGTCGTGTATGGGAGGAAGGAAAGCTAAGTGGAAAAGATAGCATTTTACGGATTGGGTGAACAGTTTGAGAGAAATATTGTCCGAAATAAATATGTATGTGAGAAATTAAAAAAGCGGGTAATTTCTGGTTTTATGGATCGGGATAAGTCTGGTGTAGATATTGAGATTAATAATGAGCATTACAGGGTTTTGTCACTGGATGAATGGTCTGATTATGATGTGGACAAAGTGTTTATCACTTCTGTCAGATATCAAAATGAAATAAAGAGTAGTCTGTTACAGTATGGTTTTCGGGTTGAACAGATTGAGACACTGGAAAACTTGCTTTTTCTGTTATTTGACCACATGGATCGGATATTTCCCTGCATATGTGAAAAAGGTCTCGAGATAGGAGGACCATCTGCAGTATTTTCCTATATATATGACAGATGCAGGGAATGTGACGGGGTTAATTTCTGTACAGATACTGTATGGTGGAAGCAGGGCGATTCAGATAACTATATATGTGAAAACCGTGAACTAGGAAAGATGTACATTGCTGATGCGACGAACCTGTCGGACATTCCAGATGAATCCTATGAATTTGTAATGTCATCAAATAATTTAGAGCATATAGCGAATCCAATGAAAGCAGTAGCTGAATTTTACAGAGTTTTGAAAAAGAACGGAATATTAATCATAGTAGTTCCGCGTAAATATGTAAATTTTGATCACGACAGGCTGTTTACGCCGTTTGAACATTTGTTGGAAGATTATAGGAATCATGTGGCAGAAGATGATTTGTCACATTTATCTGAAATTATAGAGAAACATGATTATGATATGGATATTCCCTGTGGAGGAAAAGAGCAGTTTGTGCAAAGAGCATATAATAATTTTGATAACAGATGCCTGCACCATCATGTGTTTGACAAAAAGTGCCTGATACAGCTATTTGAATATTTTAATCTGGAAGTACTGGAATTTGCAGAGACATACAGTGACTATTGGATTATAGGGGAAAAATAGATGAGACGCTTATGTATTTATGTTACATATGATCCGGAAAATATGATTGATGATTATATCGGATATACGCTTCAGGAAATGAGGAAAACAGTGGATTCTCTTATTGTGGTGTGTAATTACAAATGTATTGTATCTGGCCGTGAAAACATACAGCCATATGCGAATAAGATATTCTGCAGGGAAAACGCAGGGTTTGATGCGGGAGCATATCAAGATGTTTTTTTCCGGTATCTTGGATGGGACGGTGTGTGTGGGTATGATGAGATTTTATTGGTAAATGATTCATTTTACGGACCATTGTATTCATTTGAGAAACTGTTCAGGCGAATGGAAGAAGTGAATGCAGATTACTGGGGGATGACACGGTGTCCAGAAGGGGAACTTGCAGACGGAAGTACATATAAGCCGCATATACAAAGTTATTTTCTGGCATTGAGGAAAAACGTTCTGATCAATAAGGAATTTCAGGAGTATTGGGAAAATATGGAGTATCCAATATCGTTTATGCAGACAGTCATTACATTTGAAATTGGAGTCAATAAGCTTCTGCAGCAGCTGGGTTTCGTTGGAAGTGCAGTAATGGATTTATGCCCGGTTCAATGGAACCTGAAAAAGAATGAGAATCCCTATTTACTATATCCGTTGGAGTTGATCCGTGATGCCGATATACCGGTCTTAAAAAGAAAAAGTTTAAGTATGTCAAATAAAGGATTTGAAAGTGCCATAAAGGCGCTGCGGTTTATCAAAGATGAGTGCAGTTACGATGTCAGTCTGATAGAAAACCATCTGAGACGGATCGGAGAGGGGAAAAACGTCATGGGCATTGAAGCTTTTTACGCCAGCCACTCAAGGATTTTTATTTATGGTGCAGGATTTTACGGGAAAAATGTAGCAGAATACTTTGCATATAAAGGGTGGACGTTTGAGAAGTTTTTGGTGACGGACATGGCAGGGCAGCCAGAAAACGATATTTCCGACTGTATTGCTTTTGATGGAGCGGATATTGCAGAAGATGATGGAATTATCATAGCTGTGGGCAATAAAAAAGGTTTTAGGGAAATAGTCCGGCTGGTAAAAAAACGGTGCAGGAAAGAGCAGATTTTTAACCCAGAAGATATCATCTGGTAACACAGAACAGGCAGTGTGAAAGTGTACAAAGGAAGCGGGGAAAGGATATGTCAGAGTCATACAGCATCATTCCAGATGACAGGAGAGTGGAGACAGAATCTGATATCAGCGCGGTCAGGGCGGCAGTATTGGTACATTTATTTTATGAGGAACAGGTGGAATATAGTAAAAGATATCTCGAAAGACTTCCTGACAGTATCGATATTATAATTTTTTCATCAAAGGAAAATGTTTTAGGTCAGTTTCAGGAGGACAGGTATATCAGGATAAAAAAGGAAAACAGGGGCAGGGATATCAGTGCATTGCTGGTAGCTGCCGCAGCAATTGTTTTTGAGTATCAATATATATGTTTTATTCATGATAAAAAGGAAAAATGTAAAGCGCATAAGGAATATGTAGAACTGTGGAGAAAAAACATGTGGGATAACATGCTCCAGTCTCCTGCATATGTATACAACGTGCTTGCTGCATTTGAAAATGATAGCAGGATTGGGCTGATGGTGCCGGTTCCGCCACACCAGGGAGACAAGGGGGTATGGCTTAAAGGTGACTGGGGAGGTACATTTGATCTTGTCAGAAATCTGGCAGATGAGATAGGACTGTCCGCAGATATCCGTTATGATGCACCGCCAGTTACATACAGCACTGTTTTCTGGGCAAGGACAGAGATGTTGAGGAAACTGTATTCAAAAGAATGGGCATATACAGATTTCCCGGATGAACCGATGAAGGATTACGGCGAAATCAATCACGCGGTGGAGAGGATTCTGCAGTATGTGGCTGACGATGCAGGATATGAGACAAGAATCATATTGTCCGCTGCATTTGCCTCCGGATTTGTCTTACAGCTGAAGGAGGAAATGAACAGAATATGGGATGGGATAAGATCTGTTTTTGGAATCAGGGATTATAAGGATCTCAGTGAGTATGGACAACGCGCGGAAAAAATGAAAGCGTTTTCGAAAAGACATCCGGACTTATATCTGTACGGAGCAGGAAGTGCGGGCAGGGACTGCATCAGGATGTGCGCCCTGCTGGATATAGTGCCTGCTGGGGTACTGGTCACCGAGATGGAAGAAGATGTTGCTGACATGGAGGGAATCCCGATACTGCCAGTCTCTGATCTGAAGGTTTCCAAGGAAACAGGTGTTGTCATTACAGTGTATGAGACAGTTTATCAGGATGAAATCAGGGAGAGGCTGGACAAGACTGTATTCTGCGAGTATATGGTATATTAGCACGACTGAGACAACAATATATATGGAATGTGAAGGGGAGAAAGATGGAAAACATAGGGTTTAAACTGCACAAAGACCGCAGTGAGATTTTAGGGTTCTGCCGGAAACACCGCAGGCTGTTTCTCTACGGAACCGGATGGGCCGGCAGGTCATTGTTTCAATATCTGTCAGAGGAAAAGATCGGAATAGAGGCGTTCTGTGTCAGTGATGGGCATAAAAAAGAAAAAATAATTTATGGTAAGGAAGTATATGAGCTGTCAGAGATTGCTTTTGAAGAGTGTGACGGAATTATTTTAGGAGTCAGTGAGGCGTTGCAGCAGGAGTTTTACGGGAATCTGCAAAGTGCCGGGATTCCGTCTGAAGATATATATGTGCAGCAGATATATGTAAATAGCACATACCTTAAAAAGAAGGAACTGAATCCGGAAAGCAAAAAGGTTCAAAAGGATACTTATTTCGGGAGGTATGTCTGCTTAGACCAGATAGGAAAGCAGTACCAGACAGATAAATGCAGTGAGGAACATGATTATTTAGATAAGTATGAGTTTTTTTTAAACAGATGGAAAGATGACAACATCAATATACTGGAACTGGGTGTGTATCATGGGAGCAGCATGAAGATGTGGAGTACATATTTTGCAAATGCGTCAGTATATGGGGTTGATATCTCAGAAGAGTGCATCCAGTATGCGGGGGAGAACCGGGAGGTGATTGTACAGGATCTGGGGGATGAAGATGGTATTAGATCCCTGAGAAGCCTGCATCCTACAATTATTATCGATGATGCTTCACATTTATGGTCACACCAGATTAAGGCATTGTGCCATTTGTTTCCATCACTGCAGGATGGCGGCGTATACATAGTGGAGGATCTGGGAACCAGTTTCTTTTCCTATGAAAATCAGTATTTTGCGGATGCGGTTGTTACCGCCTATGATTTTCTGGCTGCGATAGCGGAGGTTGTGACTAGCAGGACACTGTTAAGGACTGTACATTTGCAGGCGGATCTGCTGCCGTTAAAGCAGGAGATAGAAACTCTGGCTGAACAGATAACGATGATAAGCTTTATCCAGGAGAGCTGCATCATAATAAAAAAATAAAGCCGGGCATGTCATCGGATATGGGAGAAAAATGAAGGCAGATAATGATAATAATGTGTTAAGCAATAAAAAGCAAAAAAAAGCTCTTGCCGTCATGGCAGTCTATGACGCAGAGGGTATTATTGACGATTATGTCCTGTATTATCTCAACGCACTGGGAAAAGTCGCAGACAGGATTGTCGTTGTCGTCAATGGACATGTCAATGCCGAAGGTAAAGGCAGGCTGCAGAAAGTGACCGATGATATATTGGTTCGTCCTAATAGGGGATTTGACTTCGGGGCATATAAGGATGTTTTGGAAAATTATCTTTCAGAGACAGTCTGGAATGACTATCAGGAAATTGTCTTATGCAATGACAGCTGCTTTGGCCCGTTTGTCCCCTTTGAGAAAATATTTGGTACAATGCGTGGGCGCAGTTTGGAATTCTGGAGTATTCATTTCAGGGATAACATACTGATTCCATATTACGAATCGTATTTTATGGTTTTTAGCGGTAAGGCACTGGGATTGTTGAGGTCTTTTCTTGCTGAAGTGGTCGATGGGGACATTATGGATATGACCCGTGCACAGGGGTATGAGCACAGCTTAAGTGAGTCTGTGATGCAGCAGGGAATTTTATCAGGCTGCTATACTTCGGGACAGGAAAAATACCCCAATTTAGATATCTACAGGGCACCAGACTATGCAATGGAGCATTTAGGACTGCCGTTTCTGAAAAAGAAGTGTTTCAGCCCGGAGATGACTGAAAGAGAAAACTGCTATGCGGCGCTGGCATGGATCAGGGAGGCGACGGATTATCCAATAGAATACATAGAGCACTCTGTTCAGCGCAGTTATGGTTTTCATGTGAGAAAAGAAGATATTGAAGGGAAACATAACTGCCGTCCGCATTATTTTTGGAAATTTTACGTATCACGCAAGGATATCATATCATTCTGCAGGGAACATGATAAGGTTTATATATATGGAAGAGGATATATGTCAATATTTATCACTGCCCGTTTCCAGCGCTATATGAATGCGTTTGGCGGTTATATTGTTTCAGACGAATATTACTCAGATGAGATGAAGTCAGACGGGACAGTTCTGCCATTATCGGCAGTCAGTAAGGATGCTCCGGTCATTGTCGCCTTACTGGAAGAAAGGACAAGAGAAGTAGCCGGAATATTGGAAGGATGGAATAATGTGGTTCTGTTATCGGTTCCGAAAACATGAAAGAGAGGAGGAATACAGCAAGTGGAAAAGATGGTTATAAATGACAGGAAGATTCTCCGGGCAATAGACATCAACCTGCCGAACGGCAGATTTGTGATTTTTCCGTATGGAAAGTGGGGAAAAAGGGTTCAGTATCTGCTCAATAAAAAATACGGGATTCAGGAAATAGCCATCGTGGACAATGGACTGGCGCAGGAGGGAGGCGGCATTCTAGGCATAAATGATACCGGCAAAATCGGGGATTCCGGTTATGTGGTGCTGTTTGCAGTGGACAACATGGATGTATATTCTGAATTGCTGGAACAGACGCATTGTTTTGGAGAAAATCCGGTATGCAATATAGCAGCAATGGAAAGTGGTGATGAATTTTTTGCCATGGACAGCGACAGACTGTGTATCGAAGAGTGTGACAGCAGGCAGCTGGAGACGATTTTTGAGGTGACAAGGCAGACATGGTCACAGCTGGGGACTGCGCAGCCGTACTGGTCAGTCCTTACGGACAGGAAATATCTCCTTGAGAATATGGGAGAGACAGAAAAAAAAGAATTTTATGGGTCGGGGCGGAAAAACTGTGAGGCAATCGTACAGACTCTGGTCCGAAACGGCATCATAAAGAATAGGGATGAGGCGAAGTCGCTGGATATTACAGAGATCGGATGCGGGACGGGAAGGGTAACGATGCATCTGGCACAGACATTCAGAAGCGTGACTGCCCTGGATATATCGGCCGGGAATATGGAGATTGCGTCAACAGTTGTCCAGGGAGGGAATACTTCATTCCGGCTGGTTCAGGGAATAGAAGATTATGGCAGGCTGCCCCGGGCGGATGTTGTATACAGTATCATGGTTTTACAGCACAATGTCCCCCCGGTGATTGAATACATTCTGAATGCAATGCTGGAGTCACTGAAGGATGGGGGCACAGCAATATTTCAGGTACCGACATACAGGGAGGCATACGGGTTCTGCTTTGACGGGTACATGAGTGATTCCAGTATTGGCAGGATGGAAATGCATCTGCTGCCGCAAAAGAGGATTTTTGAAATTGCCCATAAAAACGGATGCATTCCGATGGAAGTCTATCAGGACGGGCTCAGCGGGCAGGATGATTTTTCATGTACTTTTGTTATGAGAAAATTGGGCGCTGGAGAGAAATAATACCAGCGTCCTGCTGAAAAAGGATATGGAGTGAATATGCGGGCATGAAGACATCAAATATGGATATGGATGGTTTTATACAGTATATTTCTGGCAAACAGGTATATATTTACGGAGTCGGGGATGTGTTTCATAAGTTCATAAAAAGAGAAACATATAAAGATATACATAAAAGCGTGGCAGGCTATATTGATAATGGTAAGGCTGGAGAGAATATAGAAGTATTGGGACAGGCCTATACAGTGAATCCGGTTGATTTTCTGATGACAGTCAGGCGGGGGATTGTGCTGCTATGCGGTATCAGATATATGGATGAAATGTATGAGATACTTTGCAGGCAGAAACTTTCTGATGATGTGGAATGTTTTATTCTGCCTTTAATATGGGCAGTATCCGGCGGACAGGATGTCGATACCGTCAAGGCTCTGATAAATGACAATAGTGTTGATGTCAGAAAAATAGAAAAGAAAATCCACTGCTTCTGGTTCAGCAGTGACAGAAAGCCGGAAGAGTACCAGAAGTGTATCGATTCATGGAAAAGGGTATGCCCGGACTATGAGATCATGGAATGGAATGCCGGAAATTATGATTATGAAAAAAACAGGTTCATGAAACAGGCCTTTGAATGTAAAAAGTGGGCGTTTGTATCGGATTATGCGAGGCTGGATGTCATATATCATTATGGCGGCATTTATCTCGATATGGATGTTGAATTATTAAAGACACTGGACCCGCTGCTGAAATTTAAAGCCTTTTTCAATTTTGGAACCCAGAATGATATCGATCTCGGCTCTGGGTTTGGAAGTGTGAAAGGAAACCCGTTTGTCGGAACTTTACTGGATTTGTATAAAGACAGGGAGTTTACTGACAAAAGTGGAAATCCGATGACGGATAAACTGATACAGCCAGAGCTGATAAGGGGCGGATTTTTAAAACAGGGCTTTTGTATGAATGGGAGTATGCAGCTCGTTGATGACATGCTCATCCTGCCGCGCAAATACTACACTCCGATAGATGACTTTTTTCTTCAAAATCTGGTACAGTGCGATGATACCAGAGGAATTCATCATTATCATGCAGGATGGTGGTCAGAAGAGTGGCATGAGGAAAGAAAAAGCCGTCTGAGGTGGATAGGGCTGGCGGAAAATAAGGTATGGGATGGAGTTTAGGCGGATTTGGCGTCGGACAGTCGGGCGTACAGATGGGAAAGTAGGGATTGCAAATGATCAGTCTGATCGTTCCGATTTATAATATTAAAAGTTATCTTGGCAGATGTATAGACAGCATTCTTGCGCAGACACACACGGATTTCGAGCTGATCCTGGTCGATGACGGATCGACGGACGCTTCCTCAGGGCTGTGTGATTTTTACGAGGGGCAGGACGAAAGGATTGTGGTCATACATAAGCAGAACGGCGGACTCGTCAGTGCGAGGAAAGCGGGAATGGCGTCTGCGCGGGGAGAATATGTCGGGTTTGTCGACGGCGATGACTGGATTGAGCCGCATATGTATGAACACCTTGCGGAGACTGCCATCAAATGTCAGGCGGACATTGTGCTGGGCGGCAGCATAGAGGATGCAGACGGGCGGACCATACATAAGACAAACAGGCTGAAACCAGGGATATATGAGGGACAGCGGCTCAGGGAAGAACTGTACCCTTATATGCTGTGTGCCGGAGATTTTTTCTGTATGGGTGTGCAGCCATATATCTGGAATAAACTGATGCGGCGCGAACTGGCGTATAAAAATATCATGGCAGTTGATGACAGGATACGTGTCGGGGAAGATGTGGCAGCAGTAATGCCGATGCTTCTGCAGGCAGACCGGGTTGTTATTACAGATTACTGTGATTATCATTATTGTGTTAGGGGCACATCGATGATGTGGGAGTGCGGGAGTGAGGAAAAGGAGTGGAATGAGTTGGGAATTCTGCATGGCTTTCTTCAGTCAGTCCCAGGCTGTTCCGGGAGCTGTGGTTTCGGGCGACAGCTAAATCATTATTCAGTCGGGAATATGCTGACCAGAACGTATGGCAGGCTTGCTGACCGGGACGGCGAAGGCGTTTTGTGGCCCTTTGCGTACCGGATTAATGGCGGGAAATGTATTCTGTATAGTGCAGGACATTTTGGACGGGCGGTGTACGGCTATCTGCAGAGCTGCTGCCCGGATATGGTTGAACTGTGGGTTGACCGGGAATATCGGAGGTATCAGTCTATGGGACTGCCGGTACACAGTGTGGATGATATCAGTGCGGAAACGGAGGCCGACATCCTGGTTGCCATTCTGGATACACAGCTGGCAGATTCCGTCAGGGACAGTCTGTTACAGCGCGGAGTGTGCAGCGAACGGATCTATTGTATTAATATAACGGACAAAGATGTCAGTGAGATACTTGGCAGTATGGGAAAGGCAGGTTGAGGGACAGATGGGGCGCGGCATTTACATAGTCGGTGCACATTCGAGGGCGCGGACACTCGGTGTATACCTTACAAAGATAGAGCCTGACACAGAGATCAGGGCATATTTATATGACAATGATGAGCCGAATACGAACAGCATCGAAGGTGTCCCGGTAATCCATTTTGACGAGAGGACATCGCTTGATACAGGATGTCCCGTCTATCTGGGGACAAGGGGGGTGTACCACACTGCCCTGACAGAAAAACTCAGGCAGATGGGAATGAGGGAGATCATTCCGGTCACGCCGCAGCTGGACATGGAACTGCGCAACCGTTTTTTGACACTTTATTATGCGGAAATGGGCAGAACTTATGATAAGTTTGACAGGATATCCGGGTCCGCCTGCATCTATGTGGTGCGGTCCGTACTGGACAGGCCGCTGCAGTGTGCGTACCAGTTATCTGCATTTCAGAAGGAGATTCAGGTGGGGGCGGCGCTGACGGAAGAAAGGATATGCGGACTGACGGATGATATTGGTGAAAATATTTCTGAGCGCAACAGGCAGTTCTGCGAGCTGACTGCGCTTTACTGGATCTGGAAAAACGCGGGACAGGATATTGTGGGACTGGAGCATTACCGCAGGCATTTCCTGCTGCAGGATGACTGGTATCAGAGGATGCGGGACAATCATGTCGACGTCATATTACCGACACCGCTCTATGTGGCGCCAAGCCTTGTACAGAATTACAGGGACAGGCATGTGGCATCGGACTGGGATTTCATGATGGACTATCTAAGGCGGATATATCCAGGAGATTACAAGGAGGCCGTTTCTTTTTTTGACACAAATCTGTATTCGCCCTGCAACATGTTTATCATGAAAAAAGAGGTATTGGATGATTTATGCGCATGGCTGTTTCCGATTTTATTTGTCTGTGCGGAACATGGCGGGGAGCGTGGGGATTCCTATCAGAACCGCTATCCAGGCTTTTTGTCAGAAAGGCTGATGACCTTTTTTTTCGAGAAGAACAGGGGGCGTTACAAAGTAGTGTATGCGGACAAGAATTTCCTGCAGAGCTAGTGCGCTGCAGTCTGCGGAAGATCGGCGCTATAGGGAGGAGAACAGATGGGAGACTGGAAGGGCGGGAAATATTCGCATATTATTGGGTATGGAATCGGACAGTACTATGAAAATACAAAGGCGGAACTATCAAAATATGTAAAACTGGATTATCTTTTTGACAGGAAGTGGGAAGAGAGTGGGAAGAAGGAATATGACGGTATTGCATTGGTGAGAAGAAGCGATTTAATCAAATTCCAAAACGCATTGGTAATTGTGTTTACAGGAAGTTCATGGATTTATCATTCGATTCAGAGCGATCTGAGTGATTTGAAGGGGATTGATTATATTCATGTTGATGAAATAATCGGACGGAATATCCATTTGAATGGAAAAATGTTGAGGGAGGAATTTCCAAATGGAATATACGAGGATGGACGAAATAACAAGATTTATTTTGACCAGTCTCTCTCAGATAAACTGACGGTTTTTTTTCAGGGAAGCAATAATATTTTACATATTAGAAAAAATGTTTTGATAGAAAATCTCCGTATTAGGTTTGGAAATCATGGTTTTTGTAGTATTGATGATAATACAGAAATTATCGGAGCAGAATTTTATGTAGCTGACGCCAAAATACAGATAGGAAAAGACTGTCTGTTTGGGAACCAGGTCATATTGAGGACACATGATGCACACCATATTTTTGATGTGGAAACACATCAGAGGATTAATTACGCGAAAGATATTGTTGTGGGAGATAATGTCTGGCTTGCCTGCCATACAACACTTCTCGGTGGTGCTGGAATTGGTACAGGCTCAGTGGTAGGAACAAATGCTGTTACATCAAGTTCATTCGGGAAGCATGTGATAATTGCGGGAGTGCCTGCGAAAATAATCAGAGAAAATATATGCTGGAGCAGAGATGATACAGAATACTTTAATAGAAGCTGTCTGGAGGAATGTGTGTGGCAGAATGCACTGGAATATATATGATAAGTGCTAAATATGCGGCTTACTGGAAATGATGACAGTTAAAAACTGAATAATGATCAATAAAATCCCGATATAAAGCATGTACCAAATGAAATGTATGAACTGCTTTGTATTGGGATTTTTCCATTGACAGAACACCGAAATTAGGTTTAACATTAGAAGAGTGCAAAAAAAGGAGTGCGAGGTGTAAAAATGTGGGAAAAGGAGCTTGACATAGCAAAAGAAGCGGCAGTAAAAGCTGGTGAGGCAATCATGGATATCTATCAAAATGCCAAGGACATGCAGATCGAGTACAAGGATGGCGATATGCCGCTGACCGCAGCGGACAAGGCCGCCAATCAGATTATTGTGCAGATGCTGACTGCGGCATTTCCGAAGTATGCAGTCTTATCGGAGGAGGAGAAGGATGACAGGGCGCGTCTAAAGAATGACTATTGCTTTGTGGTTGATCCGCTTGATGGGACAAAGGAGTTTATCAAGCGCAACGGACAGTTTACGGTAAATATAGCACTGGCTTATCAGGGAAAATCGGTTATGGGCGTGATCTATGTACCAGTGACAGGTGCGTTGTACTGGGCATCGGAAGGAAGCGGGGCATACCTGACAGCGGATGGTCGGACGGAAAAACTGCATGTGTCAGACCGCAAAGAGGATATCCGCGCAGTCATGAGCAGTTCCCATGGCTGTGCCGAGATGGATAATCTGATACAGGTGAATCATCTATCCAATTATGTCAGGATGGGAAGCTCCCTTAAGGGGTGTGTGATTGCAAAGGGCGATGCAGAGATATACTATCGGTTTAATCCGACAATGGAGTGGGATACAGCCGCCATGCAGTGTATTGTGGAGGAGGCAGGTGCGACATTTCGGCAGATGGACGATACATTGATGCGGTATAACCGTGAAAACTGCCGGAATGAGAAGGGTTTCTATATCATTAACTGTGCAGAGAATAAAATGAAATTGTAAGGAAGATAAAAGATTAAGATAAAAGGGGAGAACACAATTATGAAAAAGAGGATATTGGCACTGATTCTCACGGGACTTACAGTGTCAGCTGTCTTATTTACAGGCTGTGGGAAAGGTCAGGATAACACAGAGAGTGACAGCAGTGTCATCGAACTGCTGAACGTATCCTACGACCCAACCCGCGAATTTTATGCAGCATACAATGAATTATTCTGCGAATACTGGAAGGAAAAGAGCGGTCAGGAAGTAAAGGTTACACAGTCCCACGGCGGCTCTGGCTCACAGGCGCGCTCCGTGATCGAGGGGAACGAGGCGGACGTGGTGACGCTGGCGCTTGCCCATGATGTCACGGCAATCGAGGAGGCCGGACTGATTGAGAGCGGCTGGATGGAGAAGTTTGACCTTGACAGCTCACCGTATACGTCAACGATTGTATTTCTGGTGCGCAAGGGGAACGAAAAAGGTATCAAAGACTGGGACGATCTGGTAAAGGACGGCGTCGAGGTGATCACACCGAATCCGAAGACCTCCGGCGGAGCCTGCTGGAATTTTCTTGCTGCGTGGGCATACTGGCAGGAGCAGGACGGCGGGGATGAGAATGCGACCAGGGAGTACATGAAAAAACTATACCAGAACGTACTTGTCCTGGACTCCGGTGCAAGAGGCGCGACGAACACCTTTGTAGAAAATAAACAGGGAGATGTACTGATTGCATGGGAAAATGAGGCGTATCTGTCCATGAAAGAGTACCCTGACGACTATGAGATCATAACGCCGAGCATCAGTATTCTGGCACAGCCTTCGGTGGCGGTGGTGGACAGCAATACGAAAGAGCATGGGACGGAGGAGGCTGCTGCGGCATATCTCGAATACTTATACAGCGACGAGGCACAGCGGCTTGCGGGAGACAATTATTACCGCCCCTCCAATGAGACGGTTCTGCAGGAGTATTCAGACCAGTTTGAGCTGAATATGAATCTCGTTACCATTGATGACTTTGGCGGCTGGGATGCGGCCTATCAGACGTATTTTAACGATGGCGCAGTATTTGACCAGATCTATGCGGATTAGAAAGGACAGCCGGTCTTATGGAACAGCAGATAATAAAGGTAAAAAATAAAAGGGGTGTCAGAGTGATCCCGGGATTCGGACTTTCGCTGGGAGTAACGCTTGCCATGCTGGGAATACTGGTGCTGATCCCCCTGGCATCGATCTTTGTCAGTGCCAGCCAGCTCAGCTTTGCGGAGTTTGTTGACGTGGTCACGTCCAGACAGGTGGTGTCCGGTTACGTTGTGAGTCTTTCCTGCGCTTTTTTTGCAGCGCTGGTCAATGCCGTGTTCGGTTTAATGATCGCATGGGTTCTGGTTCGATATGAGTTTCCGGGCAGGCGTCTGATGGATGGTCTGATCGAGCTGCCGTTTGCCCTGCCTACTTCGGTGGCGGGCATCGCACTGACCTATCTTTATTCGGATAAAGGATGGATCGGCGCACTGTTTGCGAAGGCGGGGATTAAGATCGCATATACGCGGACAGGAATCACGATCGCCATGGTATTTGTGGGAATCCCCTTTGTGGTGAGGGCAGTGCAGCCTGTGCTGGAAAAGCTGGACAGGCAGTATGAGGAGGCGGCGGAGATGCTCGGGGCAGGCAGGATTTACACATTTTTCCGGGTGGTGCTGCCGGAGCTGTTTCCTGCGCTGCTCGCCGGTTTCGGACTGGCGTTTGCGAGGGGAATCGGGGAGTACGGAAGTGTGGTATTTATAGCCGGAAATATCCCGAACAAGACCCAGATCGCCCCGCTGTTGATTATGACGAAGCTTGAACAGTACAAATATTCGGATGCAACGGCAATAGCCCTGGTGCTGCTGATAATCTCATTTCTGCTGATGCTGTTTATCAATTCAGTGCAGCTCTATATGCAGCGGTTCAGCAAGGGGTAGTGGAAAAATTGTTACTTTTCACGGGTCAGGAATGCGTTGAACTGCGCATTCCGTGAGAATATGATTCAGGAGTGAGGGGCGATTTTTGCGAAGCAAAACTCTAAATATCGCCCCGAATCGTTACTATGAGCGGCTTTCAAGCCGTGAATAGTAACGAAAAATTTGGAACGAATTTGGAGGAAAAAGAATGAACACCCATCTTGATGCCCTTGAGGCAGAAGCAATCTATATCATACGGGAGGTGGCGGCAGAGTGCGAGAAACCAGTCATGCTGTATTCTATTGGAAAGGACAGTTCCGTCATGCTGCACCTTGCCATGAAAGCATTTTATCCGGAAAAACCGCCGTTTCCATTTCTGCACATTGACACGACATGGAAATTTAAGGAAATGATCGCATTCCGTGACCGTATGGCGAAGGAAAAAGGAATCGAAATGCTTGTCTATACAAATGAGGAAGGCGTGCGTCAGGGGATCAATCCGTTTGACCACGGATCTGCATACACTGACATCATGAAGACGCAGGCGCTGAAACAGGCGCTGTCAAAATACGGCTTTACTGCTGCATTTGGCGGCGGGCGCAGGGACGAGGAAAAGTCGCGGGCAAAGGAGCGTATCTTTTCTTTCCGCAACAGTGAGCAGGCGTGGGACCCCAAAAACCAGCGTCCCGAGATGTGGAACTTATATAATACGCAGATTCACAGGGGCGAGAGTATCAGGGTGTTCCCGATCTCAAACTGGACAGAGAAAGATATCTGGCAGTATATCGCGCAGGAACAGATTGAGATTGTTCCGCTGTATTTTGCAAAGGAACGGCCTGTTGTATACAGGGATGGGAATATTATCATGGTGGATGACGACAGGATGCGTCTTCTTCCCGGCGAGGAGGTGCAGCACAGGAGTGTTCGTTTCCGCACACTTGGCTGTTACCCGCTGACCGGCGGCGTGGAATCCACAGCGGACACGCTGGAGGACATCGTGAAGGAGACGCTTGGCGCCGTGACGTCGGAGCGGACGAGCCGTGTGATTGACCATGAGGCGGCAGGGAGTATGGAAAGACGTAAGCGGGAGGGATACTTCTGATATGGATAAGAAAATGGTTGGAAATATGATTTGTGCAGGCGGGAAGGAAGTTTCTGATATGGATGGAAAAGTAACTGGAGATGCAGATAGATGCAGCAATGGACTGCTGAAGTTTATCACCTGCGGCAGTGTGGATGACGGAAAGTCCACGCTCATTGGGCATATGCTGTACGACGCAAAACTTTTGTTTGCTGACCAGGAGCGTGCGCTGGAGCTGGACAGCCGTGTCGGAAGCCGGGAAGGCGGGATCGACTATTCCCTTTTGCTGGACGGGCTGATGGCAGAGCGGGAGCAGGGGATCACGATTGATGTGGCATACCGCTATTTCACGACAGAGCGCAGGAGCTTTATCGTGGCAGATACACCCGGTCATGAGGAGTACACGCGGAACATGGCAGTGGGGGCTTCCTTTGCGGACCTTGCAGTAATTCTGGTGGATGCATCGCAGGGAATCCTCACACAGACAAGGCGTCATGCGAGGATCTGTGCATTGATGGGAATTAAATATTTTGTGTTTGCAGTCAACAAGATGGATCTGGTCCGCTACAGCCAGAAGGAATACCGGAAGATTGAGAAGGACATCAAAAAACTCGCGATTGACCTGGAGCTTTACCATACAGAGATCATTCCGGTATCTGCGACAGAGGGCGATAATGTCACATTGAGGTCAGAGCACATGCCATGGTACAGCGGAGCGACTCTGCTGGAGCATCTTGAGTCTGTGGATGTGGATGACGGGACAGAGGAGCAGGGATTTGTCATGCCTGTGCAGAGGGTGTGCAGGCCGAATGCATCGTTTCGGGGATTCCAGGGACAGGCGTCATCGGGAAGCATTGCTGCCGGGGAGGAGATCACAGTGCTGCCGAGCGGTGAGAAGGCGTGTGTGCAGTCGATTCTTGTGGCGGACAAAAATGTGCAGGAGGCGTACAAGGGGCAGTCGCTGACAATACAGTTAAACCGTGAGGTGGATGTGTCCCGCGGATGCGTGCTGGTCAAAGGAACGCAGCTGAAAGTGAGCAGGATGTTCACTGCATCGATACTCTGGATGGACGATACGGAACTGGTGCAGGGGAAAAACTTTCTGATCAAGCTTGGTACGAGGAAGCTGCCGGCGACCATAATGTCCATCAAATATAAGGTCGACATTCATTCGGGTGAAAATCTTGCGGCGTCGCAGCTGTATAAGAATGAGATTGCTGTCTGCGACATTGCCATGGCGGAGGATGCTGTGTATGACACGTTTGTGAAGCATAAGTCGCTCGGGTGTTTCATATTGATTGACCGCGTTACAAACATGACTTCGGCATGCGGCATTATAGAGCACTCTTTGCGGAGGGCTGACAACCTGACATGGCAGAAGCTGGACATCACGCGGGAGACGCGTGCCGCAAGGATGGGACAAAAGCCCGCTACACTTTGGTTTACAGGGCTTTCCGGCGCGGGAAAGTCGGCGCTTGCAAATGAGATTGAGAAGGCTCTGAGCATCCAGGGAAAATACACGATGCTTCTGGACGGCGACAACGTGCGTATGGGACTGAACCAGAATCTTGGATTTGAGGAGAAGGACAGGATCGAGAATATCCGCAGGGTTGCAGAGGTGGCAAAGCTGATGAATGATGCCGGTCTGATCGTGCTCACGTCTTTCATATCCCCATATGAAAGCGACAGGGCGCGCGCAAGAGAGATCATCGGCAGCACGAACTTTATAGAGATCTATGTGAGCACGCCTTTAGAGGAGTGTGAGAGACGGGATGTAAAAGGTCTGTACAAGAAGGCAAGAAACGGGCAGATACCGAACTTTACGGGAATTTCCAGTCCGTATGAGCCGCCTGTGCATGCCGAGGTAGAGATTGATACCAGCCAGTGCACACTGGAAGAGGCGGCGGATTATGTGCTGAAGGAGATCAGGAAATTTTTGTAAGATATGGGAAAAGTGTACTATAGATGATTGATGCGCAGGCAGCATGAAGGCACAGTAGGTTTGAATTGTTTCAGGGAGTGAGATACAGAACTGGCGGCATGGAATGATTTCACATGCGTTGATGACACATCGATGATAAAACGAAAATGTTGGAGGAAAAACTGCAATGACAAAAAATGCACAAAGGACATACCAGCAGGATATTGTGGGGGACGGAATATCCTCTATACAGAAGGTCAGGGAGCCGCACAGGGATAATACTGGCCGGGGAATCAAATATTTACTGATTGGCATCTGTGTATTATTTCTGTTTCTGATGCTTGTCCTGCCCTTAATTGTAGTGGTCACAAATGCACTGCGTGACGGCTGGGAGGCGTATAAAGAAGCTGTGTTTGATGAATATACCGTCAAGGCGCTGCAGCTGACGCTGCTTGCAACAGCGGCTGCAGTGGCGGTCAACACCATATTTGGAGTCTTTGCGTCGTACCTGTTATCAAAGTTCTATTTCAGGGGACGCCAGGTACTTGCCGCACTGATTGATATTCCCTTTTCAATATCCCCGGTCATAGCAGGACTGGTGTTTATCCTGACATTCGGAAATGTCGGCTGGATGGGAGATTTTCTGAAGGCACACGGCATAAAGATTGTGTTTGCCGTCCCAGGTGTGGTTCTTGCCACAATCTTTGTCACGTTTCCGTTCGTGTTCCGTGAGCTGTTTCCTGTCCTGAACGCGCAGGGAAAGGACGAGGAGGAAGCGGCGGCACTGATGGGAGCGGGCGGATTTACCATTTTCCGCAGGATTACATTCCCGCATATCAGATGGGCGCTGCTCTATGGCGTTATCCTGTGCGCAGCACGCGCGATGGGAGAGTTTGGCGCGGTGTCCGTGATATCTGGTCATTTGCGAGGAAAGACAAACACGCTCCCGCTGCATGTGGAGATCCTGTACAATGAGTTCAATACGACGGCGGCATTTGCGGTGTCATCAATCTTAGTGGTGCTGGCAGTGCTGATTCTGATCGCAAGGAATATCGTACAGTGGAAAAAGGGTGAATAGGCGTTGTCATCATGGAAGAAATGAGTGGGCAGTTACAGAAGAAATCAGGACAGAGGGAGTAAATCAAAATGTATGTACAGATGGATCACATTTATAAGACCTTTGATGGCTTTCATGCCTCCAACGATGTAAGTTTCGGCGTGGAAAAAGGGCAGCTGGCGGCGCTGCTCGGTCCGAGCGGGAGCGGAAAAACTACAATATTGAGAATGATCGCAGGACTTGACAAGCCGGATTCGGGTGATATCATGATCAACGGCGTGCGTGTCAATGAGCTTCCGGGAAGTAAACGGGGCATCGGTTTTGTGTTCCAGAACTATGCCCTGTTCCGCTATATGACAGTTGCGGACAATATCGCTTTCGGTCTGGAGGTGCAGAAGAAAAGCAAAAGGGAGATCAGGAGCAGGGTGGAGGAACTTCTGGAGCTGATCTCCATGCAGGATCTCGGGAAGCGCTACCCCCACCAGCTGTCAGGAGGACAGCGTCAGCGTGTGGCATTCGCGCGCGCGCTTGCCCCCAGTCCGCAGCTTCTTTTATTGGACGAGCCGTTCGCCGCAATCGATGCGAAGGTGCGCAGGGAGCTCAGAACATGGCTGAAAGAGATGATTGGCAGGGTGGGAATCACCAGCATCTTTGTGACGCATGACCAGGAGGAGGCAATGGAAGTGGCAGATACCATTATTGTCATGAACCAGGGGAAGATTGAGCAGATCGGTACGCCGGATGTAATCTGTATGCATCCGGAGACGGAGTTTGTGGCGGATTTTATTGATGTGGCACGATATGAGGCATTTCGGCGTGTTCAGCCATCCGATTCTGCTGGGAATAAATCATGAGGAATGCTGTATTAGTTATAAGATGATTGCAATATAGTTCACTTTTTGGGAGACAGTGGTATCGTTTTTGACAGGAGGAATGTTGTTATGTATGAAGTCATGAAAAAGGAACCGATAGTCCGCAAAAGCTCATCAAAGAATACTACAGGCATTCCGGATAAAATGAAACAACAGTTTGAGTCGTATTCTGGAATGTCCTTCGACGGCGTGCAGGTGCATTACAATTCCGACAAACCACGGCAGATGCAGGCGCTTGCCTACACACAGGCAGATCATGTCTATGTTGCACCGGGACAGGAGCGGCATCTGGGACATGAGCTTGGACATATCGTGCAGCAGCGCAGAGGGCAGGTGCGCGCTACAGGCAGCCTGAACGGACAGGCGGTCAATGACAGTCCTGCGCTGGAGCATGAGGCGGATATAATGGCGGCGAATGCATCTTCTGTTTAACCTATCATATCCCCATACTCCTCCCACATATCCTTACTGACAGGACGTTCTAATTTCTCATACTCTGCGCGGATAGCGTTCAGAACGTGTTCCATGCAGAGTTTTTTGCTGTCGTGGACTGCCATGACGCACGCGGTGTAGACCACGTTTTTGATGATGCCGCCAGTGAGGTCGAACTGATTTGACAGAAAATCAAGGTCGAGCTCTTCGCGGGGAAGTTCCGGCGGCAGACAGTCCTCCCAGATACGACGGCGCATTGCGGCATCCGGGGACTGGTATTTTATGACGTATTTCATGCGGCGCAGAAATGCCTTGTCGATGCCGCTGTACAGGTTTGTGGCAAGCACCACAATGCCGTCAAACTGCTCAATGCGCTGTAAGATATAGGAAACTTCCATATTGGCATAGCGGTCTTTTCCGTCGGTCACTTCGCCGCGCTTGCCAAAGAGGGAGTCCGCTTCATCAAAAAAGAGCACAGGCTTTGCTTTCTGTGCAAATGCGAAAATCTGTTCCAGGTGTTTCTCGGTCTCACCGATGTACTTGTCGAGCACATGTGACAGATCGACTTGATACAGGGCAGTTCCCAGCTCCTTTGCTATGGCGTGGGCAGTCATTGTCTTTCCTGTTCCGGGAGGACCGTAGAGCAGCACGGTCACGGCTCTTCCATATGGGTACAGGTGCTGAAGGTTCCACTCCTCGAAAATCCGGTATCCCCCGGCGGCACCGCAGCAGATCTGCGCCAGTGTCTTTTTGGCAGGAGCGGGCAGTATCAGATCTTCAAATCCCACAGACGGGTAAAGAATCTGCCCGAAAATCTGCTCCTGTCCTTTGTGCAGGATGTCATTGCAGAGGATAACGAAATCTTCCGGCCTGGTCTTGCCGGTGCAGCGCCAGCGCGTTACGGCGTCGGCAATCTCACTTGCGGAAAGCTGATACTGCACAGAGAGACGAGCACAGTCAATCGGAAGCTGGTAAAGCTCGGAGAGACCGCGAAATACTGTCTCCCGCTCCCGGCGCGCCGTTCTGCTGAGTGTGATATGATGCAGGTATAGCTGCAAGCGCCTGTCGGACGAAAAGGAAATCTCGGCATCCGTGCACAGGATGACAGGAATCCTTGCCCTGGCAAATGGCAGGATGGCAGTCGGGATCAGAGCTGAGATCTCAGTCTGCGCCAGAGAGAGCATGGATGCAGTGATGTTGTGCAGACATACGACAGCGTTTTTAAGGAAAGCGGTGTGGATAAGCTGGTTCCAGAAATGTTCTTCATCAGAGCCGGATGCCAGTATATTTTTGCACTGATTCATATCAATGAGAATCAGGTCTTTTTTCATCAGGTGTGCAATATGCTTTGCGAGAAAGCGTCTGCCGCCTGTTCCGCTGATCTGCAGAATGTTTGCCGGAAAGGCATCTGTCTGCAATGTGCTGCCGGGATCGGAAGATGGCGTTACAGCGTTCTGAAGCCATTCGGCGCCTTCCGCGGCGAAGTCCTGGCGGATAAACATGGGATGCAGCGCCGCGTCGTGTTCAAAGCATTCCACTCGGTCAGAAAACAGTTCTGGAAATAAATGCTCTGCTCCGGTCAGATAGGAGAGCAGGGCATTGTCAACCGTGACCGCGGCGTAGGGGAGGGGGTTTTTGTCCCATTCTACCGTGCAGATTTTTTGCAGCTTTTGCAGTCTGCGCACAATGTCGCGGTAGCCGGAATGGGTTACGCCCTCCAGTTCCGATGCGAGCTGTATGGTTACGATATTTCCGGTGTAGTAGTTCAGGTAAGCGGCAAATTCCGGCACATACGCCGCAGCGAGACAGAGATCCAGCGTGTTGCACAGTATGCTGCTTTCCAGGTCTTCCGCTTCTCCGTGTATGCGGCGAAGGAGTTCACAGTAGCGCGATGCCTCCATTCCGGCATCACACTGCCATGCTTCCAGGCACTCCGCAGTCAGGCGTTCCGTGAGCACGCGGAGATAGGGGAATCGCTCAAAGCTGTTCTGCCGCCCTGTTCCTTCCAGATATAGATGCGTTTTCAGGATAATTCTGTATATGGTCGTTTCAAGAAAGTTCATATCGATGTTTTGCCCTCCTTAATATGCAATCGATATATAATTAGTCTGTTTCCAGCGGCGTCAGTTTCATCCAGTGCCGGCTGCTGTATCCTGTCGTGCCGCGGTACTCGATCAGCGCCCAGTCGTCGTTTGCAAATTCGAGTACGCGTCCTCCCTGTCCAGGGGGAATTTTACCGATAATTCGCGCCTGCATGGAGGGTGCATTCCGGATATTTAGGTTTCGCTTCCCGCGGACATACTGAAATGTGTAGGAGAGTGTTTCCTCGGACAATTCGGCAGAAGACTCCTCGATCGAAGATTCTTCAATGGAAGGTTTTTCAATCAAAGGTTCTTCAACAAAAGTTTGCTCAACAAAAGTTTCCTCAGGTTCGGATTCCGCAAGCGGGGATACTTCGATCACGGTTTCCGGTTCGGTGTCTGTGATTCGGACAGTCGCGTCAGATGAGAGACTGATATCCATATGTTTGGTTTCCCTGTGCTGAAAAATAATTAAGATCCCTATGCAGAAAACACAGATGTGCAGTAAGCTTAGCAGAATAAGAATCGTCTTTTTCTTCATATTGGTTTCTCCTGGTGATTATTAATATGATGCAGAGGGCTGTTCCGGCAGTCGTATGTACAGGGCGAATCCGGAGCCATTGGCGCTCTTTGCCCAGGCGTGGGCGCCAAAGTCGTCGGTCAGTGCCTTTACCTGCGCCAGACCAAGACCGCACCCGGATTTCTTGTTGGTGCCCTGATAGTTCAGGTCGAAGAGTCTGTCCAGTTCCGATTCCTCTGGCCCGTCGCCTTCATTTTTGAAGATGATCAGACTGTCGTTTTCGATGGCAGTGAGCCGGATGTAGACTGATTCCGCTCTTGGGCTGAACTTTAGCATGTTGTCAAAGACATTGCTGCAGATCAGGGTGAGCGCTGACTGTGACAGATAGGTGACTGCGTCGGGGACAGAGCAGGTGTAGTCGACATGCAGCCTTCCGCTTTCCGCGAGGTCCGCACGACTGTTCAGGTAGCCGGTGAAGAACGTGTCCAGACAGACTGGAAGAGCAGAGGTGAGGGGACAGGTATAGAGCGGATTGGGATGTCTGTTTCGATATAGGTTCAGCTCGTCGGTGAGCTGCTGGTTTTCCCGGGAAAGCAGCTGATTGGAGTCTGTGAGTTCCTTGACCCGGAGTGTCAGCGAGGCATTCAGCGCATCTGTGTCCACCGATGGCATTTCGTCGGGAGGCGGCCCGGCAGTCTGTTCTGCCTTGAACGTCCATATAAACAAGAGTGAGGCAAGCAAAAAACATACAGCACACCAAATCGGACGCTGGATCAACAGAAAACCGATGCCGGCGATGAACAGAATGCTGTTAAGTGTTAACGGAAAAGTTTTGCGCATACGTCGAATCCTCCTTGTAAATTTATCATATCAAATAAATTGAAAAATGAATAGTGAAATTTACCAAAAAATATTGATTTTTGTAATATTTTTGTGTAAAATATACAATGTGACGGAAAATGGAAAATTTTGGCAGCAATGGAGGAGGATCTGTGAAAAATAACCAGTTATTTCCTTTTGAGAGAAACCGCTACTATGCAGGGAAACTGCTGACTTCGGCGGATTTTCAGGCAGAGCAGTTATACATGAACAATAAGCGGCGTTTTTTGAACCGGATTCTGTTTGGCAGCGGCATTGTCTGCGGTTTGAATGTGGTACTTCTGGATGATCTGTCCATTCTGGTGGAAAGCGGCGTGGCAATCGACGGAGCTGGCAGGGAGATTGTGGTTGATGCGTCCGTGGTCAGGAAGCTGTCAGTGCTGGAGGGATTTGATACCCTGTACAGCGAGCGCGCAGGGCTTTATATCCGCTATCGCGAGGAGGCGGTTCATGATGTGTACTGCGGCGATATCGGGACGGGCGGGAAGGAGTATGAGCGCAACCGCATCGATGAGGGATATGAGCTGTATGTCAGGGATTTTGAGGATGTGCAGGATTCCGGAGTGTCAGTACAGCAGGAGGAGGCTGTGGAGGACTTGATCCTGCGGGAAAAGATTCTGGACAATGCGGATTATACCGTATGGATCAGCATGCCGTGTACGGTGTCGAAGGGACACGCAGTGAAAGTGATGGCGGCGGTCCGCAAAAATTCGGAAAAAGCGAAAGAACTGTCTTTTCAGGCAAAGCTGCAAATGCCTTCTCTCACGGATGTTTCCGGGAAACATGAACTCGAAATCGGCATCGAGGGGCTCTGGCTTCCGGAGGGACAGATTCTGCGAAAGGACTACTGGCTCACGGTTGATCACACGGATGCGGAGGAGACAACAGTTCTGTGCCGCAAGGAGGACATGCAGTTTCAAGTCGGCGGACATGAGGTGGAGCCGGGAGCAGGGATTCAGTTCAAGCTGAAGTTGTCGGATCAGCAGCCTTTTTCACTGATGGTAAGCGAGGTTGGCAGGACAAGCCTTGACAGGAATCTGAGGACGGTTGACAGCGGCGATGTCTGCATCGCTGTACTGCAATTGCTGCGCACGGATATCAGCTGTCTGGTCAGCGGAGTGACGGAACGGGGTGTGAAGCGCTATATCATCACGCCGGGCAAAGCGGGGCAGCGTCAGGCGCTGATGGCGTATTTTGGCGGCAGCGGGGCGAACGGGACTGAGAACAGGACATCCGGGGACAGTGCCGGCACCCAAAATGGTACAAGACGCGACGAGATGCAGCTGCCTATGGCGAGCGGCAGGCTGGAAATTCCGCTCGATGTCAATATGAAGAAGGGAGACGTGTGTCTTTCCGAGGAGATCATGCATGGCCTTGGCAAGGGGAATGTGTATGTCGAGGTCGGGACGGAGTATTTCGGTGATCACAGAAATACGATATTCGGCAATCCGGAGCTGTTCGGTATTCACGAGTGCATGCAGGTGGAGACGGCGGTGCGTGTGCGGAATGACAAGGGCAGTTTCCAGGTGGCGGCAAAGCTTTTGGGGGAACAGAAGAGCATCGTGCTTCAGCTGAACTGGGTAGCAGTCAGGTTTGTCTCCGCGAAGGATTCGGACGAGCTGCAGGAGGAGGAAAACCGGTCGATCATACCGGAGACGCCGACGGTGCGCCTGCAGGCAAAGGAGAGTTATTATTTCAATATAAGTTTTCATAATCTGCAGCCATGCCGGCTCAGTTATGAGCTGACGGAGCCGGGAAGCGGTGAGATTACGGCTGACGGTATGTACACGGCACCCGCGAAGGAAGGTGTCTATGAGATTTACATTTACTGTACGGATATGCCGAAGATTTCTACCTATGTATATGCAGTCGTGAGCAGGAAGTGAGATCGACAGGGGGTGAGGCTGTGTATGGCGGGAAAATGGTTCTGCGCACGGGCAGAAAGGTGTATGAGGTCATCAGGGAGGTTCTGGAAGGGGAGGCAAACAGTGTGTATGTGTGCCGGGAACAGGAGGAACCGGACGCGCCTTACAAGACGATATGGATTGTGAAAGAACGCAGGATCGCGCGGGCATTGCTGGAAAATGCGGACACGTACTGCGAGGAGACTTTCATGCAGAGTGAAAATGCGGGGTTTGTGTTTCCCTATGTGAGGGAGCGGCCGCTGCGGAAATTTTATCTGAACAGCATCAGAGAAGGGTTCTGTACCCGCCAACAGGTGTGGCTTGCGCTTGTGGAACAGTGTATGGTTTCGAAGCTGCCGCCTGCGGTGGTGTATCTTATATTGAGTCAGGGGCAGGCTCACGCCGCGCCTGACGGAAGTATTCAGTTTGGATTTCAGCTTGACTTGTCAGAATATGATGATTCCATATGTGAGAGGGATAATGTGATTGCGTGCGCGGACGAGATTTTGTGTCTGCTCCGGCTTGAGGAGCCTGTCGGAAAAGGCGATGGGGCCAGAATGCAGGCTGCCGCACTGTTGGAAAAGAAGCTGGCGAGGGAAGCATATCAGGAATTGATTCAGCTGTACAGGGATATCAGGCTGCTGGGCAGGACGGGCAGCGCAGGGAGAAAACGGCGCGGAAGGCTTGCCGTGTCAGAATGGGACTGGCTATACCGCCTGTTGTCCGGAATCTGCATTGTCCTGGTCTGTCTGATGGTGCTTATGGCTGCGGGCAGTCTGTTTTTGGGAGATGTTTCTTTCTGGAAGCTGTTTGACGGTTCACTGGACACGATCGGGACGGAGTCGCTGCTGCAGTAGGGAACATGGACTCCCGGAATCTCTCTTGCACCTGCTTTTGCGGCAGGAGAGACTCCGGGAGGCTGTGAACGGCAAAAGGAGGCAGTTTTTGAAGAGTAAGTTCAGGATGCTGACAGCAATTGTCATCTATATCGGAATTGGTGTTTTTGGAGTCAGATTTTATTTGCCTTCCAGCGGTTTTAACGTGGAGGACATCGCGAGAGATTCGGATGGAAAGATCTATGCTGCGGGAGAAACACAGACGGGTGTCTATGTCTATCAGTTGGATGCCGACGGTACACCGTTGGCAATGTACCGCTGTCGGAGCGAGGCGGAGGAGATGCAGCTCTTCTGCCGGTATGAGGCGGGGAAGGTTTATATCGCGCAGATGTGGTATCAGGACGGTAAGCAGTATTTCAGCGTATGGTGGAAAGATGCGGGGGCGGAAGGGTTTCAGCACATCTGGAGGAAAGAGATTGCGGAAGATGTGACACTGACTGATTTTCAGGTGCGTGAGGGCAGGCTGTACGTGACGGGAGTCGACCAGCAGACGGAAAACATTCTGCTGTATATCCAGGAGGGGAACAGTGACAGGCGGGTGCGCTTTGAGACGGACTTCATACCGACGACAGTCTGCTGGGGGAAAGAGGGGATGTACACGCTTTCCCACGACAACCACATTTATTATATTGTCGAGGATGGCACGATGCAGCGGCGGGAGCTGGAGGACGTTGTCTTTTTTCTCGCAGATGAAAACGGCCTGTACTATCAGGTGAAAGACAGCAGGGATATTACCTATCTGTATGAGAATGGATTGGGCGGTTATACGTTCAGGGATATGGGTGATGTGTGGAATATACAGTATTCAGAAAAAGCGCAGAACAGTGCGGTGCTGATGTCCCATGACAACAGGGATATCCTGCTGATCGTGGGGCAGGACGGGGCTTACGGGGAAGCGGTCGACTGTACAGCGCTTGCCATGGGTGAAAAGGCAAGGAGCCTATGGTTTCCGTTTCTGATATACACATTGGCATACATTGCGGTATTGATTGTGCTGGAACTGTTCTGGCATCTGGTGTGGAAGCCGAGAAGGTTATTGTACCAGACGATGGCGGCATTGGCGGCATTCAGCGGCATCTGGCTGGCCGTGACGGTTGTGGGAATCCGAATGCATGAAATCAGGACGGAGCGGGAGCAGCAGATGTTTCTGGCAGACACCTGCATGACGATACAGAAGGAAAGGCTGCTGGAAAATGCGGAATCAGAGCCGATTCGTTATGCGGATTATAAAGGCTCCAGGCAGCAGGAATTTGTCGAGAAGACGTTTTCCTACAGTGTCATGAAAAACTCAGAGCGGGCATTTTATACGAGGGAGGAGCTTGTCTGTGATGCGGATGGTCTTGTGTTCCTGTTTTCGGAGGAGGCTCCTTACGGCAGGCAGGCGGACACGTTTTACGATACATTGACGCTTGATAAGCTCCGGCAGTGTATCCTGACGGGCGAGAACCAGCAGTTTATCGACAAGGTAAGCGGAATCTCCTACGCCATGGCAGTTTCCAGGATTGGGGAGGAGGCGGATCAGACCTGCCTGGTGTCCCGTGTCCCGCTGTACGGAATGGGCGCATACGATAAGACGATGGCGGCATTTTACATCGCGGCGTTTGCCGGCTGGCTGCTGATCATGCTGGCAATTGCACTGTTTTTGAGATATAAGTGGCAAAATATCGGAGTGCTGTGCGCAGCGATGGAGCGGGTGTCGCGGGGGGAATATCACATTGACAGCCGGAGAGCGCCGGACAATGAGTTTGGATTGATGTGGACAGGATTGGAGCGCATGTGCAGGAATCTGCTGGTGCAGAAATACAGAAATGATGAGACGATCAACTATCTTGATCAGTATGCACCCCAGAATTTCGAATGCTTGTTTGCGAGAGAAAAACTGCAGGATATTGAGATCGGCGAGACGGTCCAGATAGCGGCGACGCTGGGAATGATCTCGGTGATTGACAAGGATACGCTGCTCACAGGAAAGCTGCAGAGACAGTATGTGCAGTATGTGAACCAGCTTATGGAACTGCTGTTTGCACAGAAGGAATCCGACCAGGCAGTTTTTCTGCAGGACGGGAGCAATCTGGAAAATGTCAAGGTAATCTTTCCGGGAGAGGGACAGAGCGCGCTGGTCGCTGTGAGATACAGCATTGACTGTATGGAGGAGTTGTTGGAACAGATCGAGGATACCTATGACACAAATCCTTTTATCCTGTTGCACACAGATCAGTTCCGCTGCGGGCTCGCAGGCGGGAGCAAGCAGGTATACCCCTACGTGACGTCGATGGAGATGGATACCCTGAGCCGCTATATTGATGACTTGAAGCGCAGCGGGGCGCGGGTTGTCGTGACGGGACAGACATGGGAGCAGGTGCAGAAACAGGTGCAGGGGCGGCTGATCGGCTATGTGACATCGGAGGATGAGCAGGATGAGAGAACGACGTTTTGGATGTATGAGATTCTCGATGCATGCCCCCAGATGCAGAAGCTTGGAAAGCTGAAAAACAGGGAGCGTTTTGAGCGCGCGTTAAAATTGTACTATGACAATGAATTGTATTCGGCGCGAAGCGTATTTACCGATATTGTCAGGGAATGCCCCGGGGACGGCATCGCCAGATGGTATGTATTTGCCTGCGACGAGCGGCTGAATCAGGAGGGCAGCGGAGAGGGACATCATGAATTGTTCTGGAGGGATTGAGTGTGAAAAAGCTTTTGGCGCAGTTTTTGGACATGAGGCCGAAGGATGAGACGGATTACTGTACTTTTTTGATCTGGCAGGTGAGCAGAAAGCTTGCCATGACGCTGGTGGTGCTGATCAGTGTGTGCTGTCTGTGCATTCTGTGGAGCACAAAGCCTGCGAAGCTTCGAAGTGGGATCGCCTACAGGACTTACCGGTACAATGCGCTGCCCCTGAAATTTGTGACAGGGAAGGTGGTTATTCTCGGAAAATCCGGATATACAGCGTATATCGGTGACGTGGAGCGCGGTGTGGTGAAAGGAAAAGGCACCTTGTACGATCCGCAGGGACGGGTGGTGTACGAGGGCGATTTTGATGCCAATGCGTATAACGGCGAGGGAACAATTTATCATCAGAACGCGCTGCCTGCATATGAAGGGGCGTTCCGGAATAATCTCTACGACGGTGCGGGAAAGCTGTATCGGGAGGACGGGACGCTGTGGTATGACGGACAATTCGATCAGGGACATATGGAAGGAGACGGGACGCTGTACAGCGCGGCGCAGGAGGAAATTTATAAGGGATTTTTCCAGAATGATCAGATTCTTTACCGGGAGTTGATCGGGAAAAGTGCTGTGGAGATTTCTGACCGATATCTGGGAGAGCGTGAAATTTACACGGGAGACGAAGTGTACTGCGTGTATATGAAAGAGATCGATGCGGTATATTTTGGCACCGACAGGAGCAATACACTGGATGAGGACTTCCGGGTATCAGGTTTGTATGTGCTAAAGAGGGAGATCGATCTGGCGGGAAGACACATGGATCAGATTCCGCAGCTTCCGGAAGTACTGGGAGAGCCCGTCTATGAGGGCAATACCTGTCTGGAGCCGGAGGATGAGGTGGCGCTCAATATCTGCTGTGAGACGGCAGGCAGCGAAGTTCTTTACGGAAAGTCGGGGTTTCGGAGTGACACGGTATTTGACGATGTGACAGAAGTTTCTGATTTTGACAGAGACTATGAGGCATACATCTATGTGTATGAGAAGGACGGAACGGTGTATACCTTCTTCTGCAAGGACAAGGGGGCCGGTTTTGACTTTTACCGAATGGAGGCGTGAGGACAATGAGATTTGGAGTACGGGATCACAATCGGAAAAGAGTGGTCTGGATCTTGTTTCCGGCATTGCTGGTGCAGGCTGTCCTGTCCCTCTGCCCGATGCGCGCTGAGGCGGCGTCGCGGACGCTCCCGCTGCAGAAAGCGCAGAGTCTGGCTACTGCCAGCTCGGCAGATTTGAGGAAGATACAGAATAAGATCGAGATTCAGGAGATCAAGTATGCCACTGCGGTCAAGTCCATCAAGATGAAGAAAAAGAATATGGCGACTTTTCGGTGGACGCCGCTTCTCTCCTTCAAATTTCCGGAGAAACCGACGCTTGCGGACGAGTATGAGTGGCAGTATAAGCCTCTGCAGATCACGTGTGTGATGAACGGGTTGAAGCATCAGCTGCGGGATGAGATGCTCGCCGGCAAAGAGAAGGTATCACTGCTGTATACGGAGACTTATATCTGTCAGGAAAAAATCAATTTTTATGAGCAGTGTCTTGAGACGGCGAAGGATACCTTGAAGAGAAATCAGGTCAGGCTGATTGCGGGGGAGGCATCGCAGGCTGACATTGACAAGATGCAGAAGCGTGTGAGCAGGCTGACGACAGAGCTCTCCCTGCAGATGAGAACCTTTGAGAATAAAAAGAGCCAGTTGTCAAAGCTCATCAACCTCGACGTCACTTCCGGGTATACCTTTCTCAATCCCCTGGTGGAGGCGGATATCCCGCGGAGCGTACTGGATACGCTTGTGACATATACGCTGGATAATGACCAGAAATATTATGAGACGAAGCTGGAGACAGCGCTGTCCCTCGAGAGTCTGAACATGATGAAGAGCATGATGCGGAATCAGTATGGGAGCAAAATGAACCGCATTGAACCATACATACAGCAGGCGCTGAACGGGGACGCAATTGACAGTTCGGCTTTCAGGAAGGACTACAGTCAAATGCTGACAGACATCGATGCGCCGTGGGAAGGGAAGATACGGATCTTATTCATACGAATCAACAAGGAATGGTTCAAGGGGGCTGTTGCGGGTTCGAGGTATGTGGAGGATGATCCTTACGCACTGTATTCCGGTGCGCTGGAGTATGCGGATGCGGTGCGGGAACAGCAGTCTGCGCGCGAGGAACTGACACAGACAGTCCGAAATGATTTTGAGACAGTGAAGACAACGCAGATCGCGTATTCCGACGCGGTGCAGGCGAGAGAGGAACTGGCGCAGGACTTGCGGAAGGGGCTGGAACTCAACAGGCTTGGAAGCCTTACCTACGATGAGCTGTCGGAGATTCAGCAGGAGTATGAGGCGCAGGAGCTTGCAGAGCTTGAACTTCTGGGAGAGTACAGTAAACTTTTGTATGCGTATGACAGGCTGACCTGCGGGGGGATCACAGCGTTTCTGGAGGGCACGGACATCAATATGACTGCCGCGCAGGGAGGGAACAGTTTTCTCGCCGACGAGGTGAAGGGGAAGGCCTACTACTATATTGAGTATGCGGTGGAGGACAATCTCTTCCGTCTGGGGGTCAGTATTCCGGAAGATTACTTTGTGGACGGTTCTGTGGAGATCACACACTTTGCACTGTATGTCAATGGGGAGCAGGTTGGTGCCAAAACCGGGGTGGAGAGCATGTTGGAACATCTGGCACTGAATCTTGACAAGACGGAGAGTGTGAGGCTGTATCTGTATCAGGAACAGGAATTGGTGGATGTGTGCGAGATCGATGCGGCGGTGTACCAGGATGTGCTCGAGATCAGGGGCGGCTACACGCTGGTGCAGGAGAGTACCGTGCGGACAGTTGCAGCATACGCCTACAGCCTGGACAGCACTACCGGTCTGGTGACACTCTCCCTGACACCCAAAAACGGGGAGCCGATCGCATACTACCGTCTGGAAAACAGGGATGGAATGCCTGTGTCTGGTGAGGAATTGATTCCAGTCGATCAGGAATTCCGGTACTTGTCTCTGCTGGTCGGCGATCTGTCCCAGCTGCAGGCAGTGTTCTATGGTCAGTCAGGGACGCTGTTATATCAGGGGAATTTTGCTGTTGCGACAGCTTCGATCACAGTGGAGGAGACAGTGGGAGAATAGAGCATCATATGATTTGTGTAAAGTTGGATTGTATTAATATGTGAGAGGACGCGGTATGACAGGATATGACAGGAGAAAATATGATGCCTTCAGGCGCTGGCTGGCCGTAATCGCCGGCCTGTCGGCAGCGCTGGCAGCGGTGTGGCAGCTGCGAACGGCTGCGGCAGCGATCTTCCGCACAGAGGATGCCATACATATTGAGCCAGGTTCCATAGAAAATTCAACGCTTGCGATCGGTACACACTTGATCTATCTGCATTCGCTGAATGAGGAGATCTATGCGATCGCGCTGGATTCGGCATCTGCTTCCGGGCAAAGCAGGCGGTATTACAAGTCGGAGCTTGCCGGAGGAATGTGGCTTGACATCAGCGATGCAGGCTCCATAGAGGATATTACGTCAGCGGGAAAGATTGTTGACGAGAGTGAGATCCGGGGACTATATTTCACGCATCACACGAAGTCGGACGGGATTACCTACAGCTTTGAGACGAATGCGCCGGTGTGCATTTTTGATATCTCAGACGTGTATGATCTGGAGTATATGCCGGAGCTGGAGGCGCTGAAAATGCAGTATGATATGATGCGGGAATCCGGCAGCAGCACGAAGACCATGGTGCGCAACCGCAATTTCGTGCGGGATTTCTTCGCATCGCAGGTGCAGTCGGATATGACTGACCGGTGTGACGCACAGCTGCAGGCCTTGCAGGGGTATTACAATGAGCTTGCGGCAAACGGGGCGGACAGCAGGGAAACGCAGACGGTGCTCCGGGTGATGGAAAAGGTGGATTATGCGCGGAGGGCGGCTGTGCTCGCGACAGTTGACAGCAGACTCTCCTCACTGCAGGAGGACATTGCGGATGTGACAGACTCTGACGGTGAGCTGGAACTCGATGACAGTCTTCTCACGGCAATCGGTGACAGCCGGTATGCGGCTGCGGAGAGTCTGACCGAGGCGCAGGGCAGTATGCTCGCAAAGGGAAGTACGGTGCTCTCCGAGACGGAGTATACCCTCTCGGAAAGTATGATCGCAAATGCGGAGGGGACAAATTATTCCGGCTGTGATGAACAGAATCAGAAACTGCAGTATCTGGACAATATCAGCAGCGGCCGGATCGTCAGCCGGCAGGAGGAACTCGTTTTTTTGGACGAGTTAATTGATGCGGCGGATGTGAAGTACGGCATCGGACTGTCAGGCGGTGTGACGCAGCAGTACACCACACTGGTTTCCCAGGATGTGTCGCACGCAGCGCTGCGGCGCAGAATGCAGGAGGATATGGCGGATGCGAATGCGGCGCGGAGTGAGCTGCAGTTTCTGATACAGGCAAAAGTGGACAGGCAGGAGGCGGAGGAAGCGCGGAAATACATTCTTCTCAGAATACAGGATGCGGCAAAGTTTCGTACCGTGATCAGGACAGATGATTACCAGCGGTCGTATCAGGACGGTGTGGATGCCTATGTGGACTGGTTGAACAGTCTGCTGTCCAATATCAGGGAGGAGGACGTCACTGCTGCTGAGCAGACCCTGTATGAACAGAAGGCGGATTTGCAGGAACAGAAGCTGCGGGCGCTCGACAACCTGGATCTGGATACCGCAAAGAGGATTGACGCGAAAATAGCGGACATCGATGCGAAGACAGGCATTTCGGAGGGTGCCTTTGAGGAACGGTTGACAGAACGGATACAGCAGAGGGAGGAGATGCAGCAGCAGATCGCAGAGGATCCGCAGAATGCGGCGCTGCAGGCAGAGTTCAGCCGGATGGAGGCGGAGATCGCCAGTCTCCAGGCTGGTATTCCGGCGGACAGTCAGGCTGCCAGTATCATGGCGTGCAAGCGCGAGATCTTAAGCCTGCTGGCGGAGGGCGATACCAGCGATGCCGCATATGCCCTGCTGGAGAGTGATATGGAGCTGCTGACCTCGATGCTGGATGACGGTTCTGCACTTGCACTGGAGGCATCGAAGGAAGTGTATCAGAAGCTTCTTGCAAAATCAGAACTTGAGGGCGTGAACGCGTATCAGGGATTCCAGGAACAGATTGAGGCGGCTGTTTCCGGGAGCGCTGTCAATACCAGCCTGTCGGGGGAACTGTCAGTTCAGGAGACCGGGAATGTGATTGCCTTCGCGCTGGGAATCGATGCGCTGCTTGACGAGGACGGGAATTTCTCATTGGAGCGTTTGTTATCGGAACAGCTTTCGCTGGACGGTCTGCCGGGTGTCCCGCAGGAGGAGCTGGCGGCGGCGCTCATTGCGCTGGGGGATTTTGGGCAGGAGACAGGTGCAGAACCTGTACAGGCGCTTGCGCAGGGGATGGCGGCCGCACTGGGACAGACTGGTTCTGGTGCTGTGTTCGTGTCAAAAAAGCAGGGTGAGGAGACCTATGTGCCGGTGGATATCCTTGCGGCGTATCTTGGGTATCGATATGTCTGGAGTGACACCAGGATGAATGCTGTCCTGTCAAGGGGCAGGTACTTTTACAGATTTACGGCGTTTCGTGAAACTGTAGAAAACGAGGCGGGTGAAACAATTTATATGGACAGCCCGGCAGGGTTTTCCAGTGTTTTATACGTTCCGCAATCTTTTATAGAAGAGCAGTTTGACTGTCATATTTGTGATATTTCTGGCACAGAGTACTCTGTGCTTGTAAATGACAGCGTGGTTGGGCGGTCACAGGAAATACTTTCAGAATTATTGGAGAGAGGAGGGTACTGATGGGGGTGATTGTAGTTACAGGAGCGATGCTGCGGTGTCCGTTTGGCACAGTCCCGGCCAGTCTTTCTGTCACATCGCAGAGCACTGTGCTGGCGGAGGGAAAGCCAGTGGCAACAATACAGGATTCCGCCCCGAATGTCAATATTGCGGGTTTTGGTATGTGTTCCTCGCTCGCAAATCCGCAGGTGGCTTCAGCGACTGCTGCCGCACTGGGAGTATTGACACCGCAGCCCTGTGTTCCGGCAGTTGCAGGTACATGGATTCCAACCCAGGCCGTATGTCTGGCGGAGGGGAAACCATGTCTGACCAATGATGCCGCCGCCGTATGCAGTTACGGGGGCACGCTCGGCATCATCAATGCGGGACAGAAGACAGTGGTTGTTTCATAATGATGTCAGGAAAAAATATTACACCGAAAGGAGACTAAGATGGCTGAATATTTATCACCGGGAGTATATGTGGAGGAGTATGACGATTCTCCGCGTTCAATTGAGGGCGTCAGCACGAGCACAGCCGGGTTTGTGGGAATGGCTGTGCGGGGAGCGACCAGGGGCGCACCTTCGCTGATCACAAGTTTTGCTGGATTTTTGAGGGAGTTTGGCGGATATCTGAGTGCGTTCACACACGGCAGCTACCGCTATCTGGCAGGCAGTGTGGAGCAGTTTTTTGCGAACGGAGGCACACGCTGTTATGTGGCGCGGGTGGCGGCACCCGGTGCCTGTGCGGCCGCAGCAGACAAAGGGATTCTGCATGTGAGCGCGGCAAATGAGGGAATCTGGGGAAACCGCATACAGCTCCATATCGCGTCGGATACCAGGAAGAAAATCCAGCTTCTGGAGAAGACAGGAGAAACCGCATACAGGGCAAAGAGTGCGGACGGGCTTCTGGAGGGCGATATCGTGTTGTATGGAACGGCATACAACCGCATTGTCTCCATATATGACAATGTGATTACTTTTGCGGAGACTTTTGCGGAGGAGCCTGTGGACACAGGGCTTGTGCCAAGGAAACTGCTGTATCTTGTCGGGACGGAGATTCAGGTTCGGTATGAGACGGAGACCGAGACGTACACAGGACTCAGCTTTAATGTGGCATCGCCGGATTATATTGTGAACAGGCTGCAGAAAAGCGAGCTGGTGCGTGTCAGTGTGGAACCGCTGGACAGGCTTGGGAATCCAGTGGCACAGATTTTTGGGACAGATCAGAGTTCCGGCGATATTGTTCTGGCAGGCGGCAGCGACGGGAACATGAACGCTGTCACCGCAGGGACATTTATCGGGGAGGACAACGGTCCGGGAAACCGCAGCGGCATTCAGGCATTTGTGGAGAATGACCATGTGAGTATGCTCGCGGTTCCGGGCATCACGATTCCTGATGTGGTCGTTTCGCTGACGGCGCACTGTGAAAATCTGGGAAGCCGCTTCGCTGTGCTGGATATGCCGCAGGAGTACACCAGGACAAAGGAATTGCTGGAATACCGGGAGATGATCGACAGCACCTATGCGGCGATGTACCACCCATGGATACAATGTTTTGACCGCTCTACCCAGAAAACGGGATTTTTCCCGCCGTCCGGTGCAGTGATGGGAGTGTACGCGAGGACGGATGTTTCCAGAGGCGTCCACAAAGCGCCCGCAAACGAGACGGTAATGTGCTCTGATCTCAGCGTGAACTACAATAAAGGAGAGCAGGATATCTTAAATCCGGCAGGTGTCAACCTGATCCGCAGGCTTCCGGGGCAGGGGATCCGCGTGTGGGGAGCGAGGACAGCAGGCAGCAACAGCGCATTCAAGTATGTCAATGTCAGGAGACTGTTTATCTATGTGGAGGAGAGTATCAAGGCAAACACAAACTGGGTCGTATTTGAACCAAATGACACGACCCTGTGGACCAGGGTCCGCATCACGATCTCTTCTTTTCTGGATACCTTGTGGAGAAGCGGCATGTTGGCAGGTGCAGCCCCGGAGGACAGTTACTTTGTGGAGATCGGCGCGTCGACTATGACGGCTGACGATATCAAAAACGGACGTCTGATCTGCAACATCGGAATAGCGCCCTCGCGTCCGGCGGAGTTCGTAATATTCCGGGTGACACAGTTTACGGCAGACGCAAAATAAAGGATAGGAAATAAAGGAGAAGTGAAATATGGCAGCTTATGATAACGGATCGGGACTCGCATACCCATTGACAAAAATGAACTTTCTCGTCACGGTCGACGCAGTGAGCGGCACTGCGGCGTTTAATGAAGTCAGTGGAGTGGAGGCTTCCGTGGATGTGATCGAGTTCCGGCAGGGAAATGCCCACAGCATGGCACCGGTGAAAATTCCGGGGCTGGTAAAGCACGGAAATGTCACCTTGAAGATGGGATATACGCTTGACAGCGCTTTCAAGACATGGATACAGGAGTGTGTCAGCGAGACGAGGGGGGAGATGCCCCGCTCGAAAGTGTCGATTGAACTGATCGACACAAACACAGGGACGCCCTCCACTGCAGTGACCAGCATTCAGGGCACCAGGGTATGGGTACTGACAAATGCATGGGTGGCAAAATACAGCGCGCCGGATCTGAACGCAACGGCAAACGAAGTGGCGATCGAGACTGTGGAGCTTGCCTATGAAGAGTTGATCATACCGAATTAAAGACTATAGTAATTGTAAACAAACATAAGGAGACAGAGAAGATGCAGACAGTATATGAATTTGACTTGCCCAAGGGGTATGTGGACAGCAGCGGGGAGGTCCACCGGCATGGAAAGATGCGTCTGGCGACCGCCGGGGATGAGATCAGTGCAACAAGAGACCCGCGCGTGTTGAACAATCCTTCGTTCCTGAGCGTCGTGGTGCTGTCCAAGGTCATAACGGAGCTGGAGGGCGTGGAGATGGTCACAACGACACTGATCGAGAAGCTTTTTACCGCGGACATGGCTTTTTTGCAGGATATGTACCAGAAAATCAATAACGTGGAACCGGTCATGATCAGGGCGGTCTGTCCGTCGTGCGGACACACGTTTGAGGTTCCCATAAATTTTACGCGAGAGGGATAAGGCTGTATCCGGTTGAGGAAATGTATCGGGAGATGTCATTTATCGCCTACTATTTTCATTGGAGTGAGGAGTCCGTTCTAAAGATGGAGCACACGGACAGACGGCGGTGGTGCAGTGAGATCTCCGACATTCATATCAGGATCAACAATAGCCAGAGTCCCTCGGAGAGAAAGGGACTAAGAGGAAACCAGCGGGAGATCAGCATCCTGGATATGAGACCGACAAACAAGTTGTAAAGGGAGTGGAGTAGATGGCCAATCCATCAGAGGAGCTCGTAAACAATCCGATGCCGAACTATATTTTCCTGCTCAGGGTAGATGCTGTGTACGATCTGCCATGTACCAAGGTGAGCGGGATCGCACAGGAGAAAGAATACGAGAACATCATGGAGGGCGGCGTGAACGATTATGTCCAGCTGAGAGAAAAACCAGTTTCCAAACCCAGTATTTTGCAGATTGAGCGCTATATCGGCGAGCGGCATTTTGATCCGCTGCCGGTGGGATACCAGTGTCAGATGCCGCTGGTACTCTATGTAGGGCGCTATGTCCATGATTTCAATCATGCGGTAATGACATTCACCTTTTCGGGAGCGGTTGTGACCAGCAAGAAGTATGGAGAATTGGATGCAGAAAAGGGTGGTCTCATGTCTGTGACGACTGAGATTGCCTATCAGCAGGTCACAGTGGAAAATGCGAATGCCGAAGAGATCAGGACGCCGTGGGAATTTGACAGTACCGGCATGCGGTTTCAGGGGAAGGGAAAGCGTCATGCTGCCTATGATCATCAGGAGCTTCGCAAAGCCGATATGGAACAGATGGGACTGCTCCGGCGCAAAATATTTTGAGATGGCTGGAGATCGGAAATGAAAAGAAATGAAAAGAAATGAATAGAAATAAAAAAAAGAAAACCTGAAATCGGAAAGGGGATGTGGGCATGCTGACGATCAGGGAGCCGATGCGGTTACAGAGTCTCTCGGCGTTAAGGACATACCCGGACATACTGGGAGAGAAAATTGCCGCAAATTACCAGCTGACTGGCACAGAGATCACAGGCGCAGATCTTCTTCATATGGCAGTGCAGGGGGCGGAACAATATGTAAATACGGAACATGGCGGAATCCTGTCGGTGGAAACTCATATGCATGCGGACAACCGGATCAAACTGGAGCTGGTCAACCAGCTGGTGAACAGGCTTATGATCTGTTTCACGCCAGAGTTTACTTATCAGGATGAAGTCTTTGTGGCATCCGTGCTGCAGAAAATGGGCATTATGAATGTGAGCGGATTTATGCAGCAGGTACATCGCCACATGGAGCGGAATGAACTGCTGAATGAACTGCTCAACCACTATTATTCCTATGGAAGAAATCGTTCTGATGTTGTCGAATCCTTTCGTGATCATATTCATCATATTTATAAGTCAGCGCTGAAGGAGGCTTATGACAAGGAGTGCAGGTCGGTGCTCTATCTGCACAGGCAAATCTTTGAGCGGCTCAGGACTGCGGCGTGCAATAATATAATCTATTCGTACAATTGCCAGACGGACAGGGGGAAGACAGCTGCCCAGGGAATCCGGGAGGCTGCGTGGATCGAGCAGGCGGATGCCATTCAGCTGTCGCAGGTCAGGGAGATCTTGTTCCATCAGACAAATCCAGCCGTATGGCAGGAGGACATGTATTATGAGATCAGGAGATTTGAGCAGGGGGAAGTGACAGAGAAAGCGGTGGTGCAGCGCATAGCGGCGGCAGTGCTTGAAAATGTGGTTCAAAAGATACACCGCGGGCGGCAGCAGTATCGGGACAGGCGCAGATCGGAATGGAGGGATTACACCCGCATTTTTTATCAGAGTGTGGAGGACGTGCTTGAACGGTTCTGGTACTTTCAGAATGAAAAAAATGTCGATGTGCGTCAGAGTCAGACGTATGCACAGTGCATGGCGGAGCTGATACGGGACGAACAAGTGCTGGTACAGCTGCTGGCGGAAACTGGCAGCAGCGGAAAGGCGGAGGACCTCGTGCTATCCATATGGGAGAACCAGAATATTCAGAAACAACTTGCCGCAAAAATGCGTATGGAGGAGCGGTTGACAGATCTCATTTTGGGGCAGGGTGTTGAGATGGCGGATGAGGCGGGGGACAGGGAGGAGCTGCGTGCGGTTCAGGCAGTTTATCAGATACTCCGGCAGGAGAAGGAAAACAGGCGCGGCCGGCAAAGCCAGAAACCTGCGAGGGGACAGAATGGTCAGGAAGCTTTGCAGAGTCAGGGGGCAGAGGATGCGCAGCTCCAGATACAGATACAGGAAGTGGAGCCTGGGAGAGACGTTTCGCGGCAGCAGGGAGAACATGAATGGATTCCTCCATCCTGGAGACAGGAAGAAGGGCATGTCAGGGATATTCTGCAATTGCGGGAAATGCAGACGCAGCGGGATATTTTACAGGCGCAGGAAATGCAGGAGCAGCAGAACGATTCCGGGATGGTTGACAGCCAGTATTTGTCATATCAGTGGGATAGCGCATACGATTACATGAGCGAATTTTTGAGTCGGTATGAGGAATTTGTATCCGACCGGAAGGTACCGTTAACAGAGAATGTAAGGCTGTTGGAGCAGGTCAACCAGCATAATGTGTCGATGAAACAGCTGTTGGACAGCGGGGAGAAAACTGAACCTGGAAAGTCTGGGAATGCAGTAAAGCGCATAACAGTGGACCAGGCGAAGGCCCGGCAGAGTGCGCTGCGCGCCATGGAGAATCCGCAGGAGGTACTTCGCGAGATCTATGAGAATGCGCCGGCTATCAGGGAGGAGCTTCCGCAGGAAATAGAAAGGATACTGCGTGTCACGGACGAGAGAACACAGCTCTTTTACAGGCGGCTGTTAGGATATCCCCCCGGAGAGACGGATCATACAGCGGCGGTCAGTGCCGACGATAGCGGTGCGGAAGCGGATGCCGATGGGAAGAAACATGACATTGCGCAAGCGGATAGGATACACAGCCGTCACATGGCTGAGACGAAGGAAGCGGCGTATCAGATTCATCAACATAAAGAGACGGAAATAACGCAGCTGCAAAATCATATTGATGCTGTCCTGAGGCAGATTGAACAAAGAGAGGACAGGATTTGTCAGGAATATGTGGATTTCGAGGTAATATTTTCAAGTGCGGATGAAAAAATGATTAGAAATACAGCAGAAATGCAAAATCTGGAATCCATAGCAAACGAGAAATACATAGAAAAATTAGAATCTGCAGAGAAACAGCAATTCATACAGAACAAGCAAGGCACAGAAAGGAAAGAGCCTGCAGAGAAACAGCAATTCATACAGAACAAGCAAGGCACAGAAAGGAAAGAGCCTGCGGAGAATCGGCAATTGATACAGAGCAGGAAAGATATAGAGAGGAAAGAGCCCGCGGAATATCCGGAGTCTAAGGCAGATAAAGGAAACATAGGAAGCATAGAAAATATAGAAAATATAGAAAATATAGAAAACATAGGAAACCGGATGAGCATAGAACCTCCCCGGTTTCATGGCATCGATTTCGTCCATAAACCGGAAGCCCAGATGTCCGAATCTTCCAGCAGCCCGGAAAACAGCTTATCCGCAAAGGCGGATCAGATACTGCGGACAGAAATACGGACGGAGATACAGACGGAGCTGAAGCAGTTAAAACAGGAACAGATCAGGCAGGAGCAGGTCACACAGCAGCAGCTCCAGGACATAAAGCGCAAACTGGTCAGCGAGAGCGAGGAGCAGCTCGCGCGGCTGCTCAACCGAAAATTGAGGACGCAGGTGCACGAGATTTCAGATATTGTGTACCGTGATCTGGAGAGAAGACTGAAAAATGAACAGCGGCGAAGGGGATATTGAGTATGGGCAGAGATCAGGTGGAGACAGCCTATATACAGGTATTTTGCAATGCGGCCCAGAGCGTGGGCAAGCTGTCAAATTCCGTTGTGAGGGACAGACTGTCAGGAAAAAGCAACCCGGGTAAGGACAATGGAAACCCTGCAAAAACTGCATGGGAAAATCCGATCATAAAGGTTCAGTTTAACCCCTCGACACTGTCGTTCTCCATTTATGACAGGGGTCGGCAGGAACGGGAAAAGAAAACAACGCTGACACAGAGCGGGCAGAAGCGCATAGCGGCCGCTTTTGCAGATGATCCGGACGCATCCATCAATGTGAGTTTTAAGCTTATATTTGACAGGACGAACGACGAGGATGCCGACGTGCAGCCTGATGTGGAGCGGTTTATCGCACTGGTCAGGGATCCTTATGTGCGTCAGGCGGCTTTTTGCTGGGGGGACATGTCGTACAAGGGGGTGCTGCGGAGTGTGGAGGCAGAGTATGTGCTTTTTAACCAGCTCGGGATTCCCACAAGGGCAACTGTCGCGCTTACATTGGAAGGGATTTGAGGAAGGAGTCTGACACAGTATGAACCACGAACAGCCGTCATATCGCAAGGCGGTCCTTAAAATTGACTGCAAAGAGCAGAATACAGGGGGCATAGCGGCAGCAAAATCCGCAAAACAACGGCAGAATCTGGCAGCGAAGAGAGCGCTGGAACAGGGCGGGGCGGCTGCTGGCGGAAATGCAGGGAGCCGGGATAGGGACGAGATTGCGGTGCAGTACAACCCTGCCAGCATCAAGTACCGCGCCAGCGTAACAGAGAGCGACAAGGTCAAGTACGAGAATCAGGGGAATCAAGATTGTCAGATCACAACCGTTTCCGGCGAGAGCACAGTCGGTATCTCCTTCTCACTGCTGTTTCACAGCCGCTATTCTGGGGATCAGTCCGTTCGGGAGCAGATGGAGCGGATTCTGGATATGATACGAAGGAGTTCAACGAAACAGGTAGAATTTGCGTGGTCGAACATTCAGATCGAGGGGAGGCTGGTATCCTTTTCGGGAGAGTACGACATGTTTGACCCATCGGGAGTGCCCATCAGCGGGCACATGGATATGACCATCGAGACATCAAGAAAACCGGAACCGACAGACAAGACAGTTGACACATTGGAAGCGAACAGTTGAGGAAAGAACGATGTCAAAGAAAGATTACAATACTCTCAGAAAAAAATACAGCGCGTTTGCCTATCCTGTGGTAACACTGCGTGTCGGTGACAAGCTGTTTTCAGAAAACAAACACGAGCTGGTGCTGAGCAATATAGAGGTGGAGCTCAGCTGCGGGCTGGAGGCGTCCGCCGTCACGTACGCGATCTACAATGTGTATGATCTGGAGAAGAAATGCTACGAATTCTCCAGATTCAGGGAGTATGTGCAGCTTGGCAGTGCCGTGACGGTCTCCTTGGGGTATCACGGTGCGGAGGAGGAAGTGTTTGTAGGTTTTGTGGCGCAGGCCCGCTTTGTGTGCGGAGAGGGGGACATTCATCATGTGGAGGTCACTGCGATGGACGCCAAGGGGCTTATGATGTCCAACAGTTATGCAAGGCAGATGACAGCCGGAAACTATGGGGATGCGATCACAGAGATTTTTAACAAGCCCATGTATCAGAAGATGAATGCGGAGGGAATCTACAAGTCAGTCAAGGTGGATGACACGCCCGACAAGAAAAGCGGCGGCGCAGATCAGACGACCTCCTATACAGTGGAGATGGTGTTGGAGAGTGATTATGAGTTTATCGTGCGGGCGGCGAAGCGCTTTAACTACGAATTTTTTGTGGATAACGGCCAGGTCATTTTCCGAAAGGCGAAACAGACAACCGAGGATTGTCTGCTGGAGATCGGAATGGAGCGCGGCGTGATCAGCTATGATCTCGCCTACGATATCACAGGTCTGGTGAAGAGTGTGGAAGTCAGGGGAATGGACACAGCTAAGGCGGCAATGGTGTCGGCAGTCAAAAAGGTATCCAACAAAATCTCTGCGGGGAACAGGGCAAAAGCACTGATCGGACAGACGCACCGGATCGTGATTGATGCCAATGCAGTGTCAAAAGAACAGGCGCAGTACCGGGCGGATGCGCTGATGGAGGACATCGCCTACCGCTTTGGAACGCTGGAATGTGACTGCATCGGGCTTCCGGAGCTGAAACCGGGACATTTTGTCAGGATGACAGATCTGGGTCAGCCTTGTGACAACCGGTTTTACATCACACAGGTGCGGCACGATATGTCAGCGGAGAACGGATATCACACACACATCACAGCGGTGGCGGCAGCGCTGGAGTAGCGGAATGGGAGGGAATGTGGCAAATGGCGCTTTTTGATGTATTTGACGCCGTCTCGGAGAGGCAGATTACCAAGACGGAATTCGGGGACGAGCGGATCAATGGGATCATGGTCGGCATCGTGGCAGAAAATTACACACAGGAGATGCCAGGGCGTCTCTGTGTCACGATTCCGGTGCGGGACACGGACGCGAACCAGTTAAAGTGGGCAAAGATGGCGATGCCCTATATCGGTCCCGGCTGGGGAATTTATTTTCTGCCAGAGAAAGGGGATCAGGTTCTTCTGGCGTTTGAGGACGGAAACATCGAGAAACCCTATGTCATTGGCTGCATTCCGAAGGATAAGGACAAATTTTTGAAGCGCGCGGCAAATGAGCATAATCAGATCAAACAGCTGCAGACGCGCAACGGCAGCAGGATTTCGTTCTGGGATGATGAAAATGAGGACGGTGCAAAGGACAAGATCACGGTGGCGACTGCGCATGACGAGCACCACATCGACATCGACAACGAGGCGGACAAGATTGCCATATACGATAAGGAGAAGCACTGTCTCGTGGAGATGAGCACCCAGAAAGGAGTCATGAAAGTGCACGCGCAGCAGCGGCTTGAGATCACTGTTGGAGATACGATCAAAGTGATCATGAACGGCGAGAGCGGAAAGGTGAGTATCGAGACGAAAAAGCTTTCTGTGGAGGCGTCTGCCAACATGAAACTTGAGGCGGACGGCAATGTCAAAATATCGGGGAGACAGGTGAGCACAGAGGCGACATCGCTCTTAAAAAGCGAGAGCAGCGGAATGCTGACGCTGAGCGGCAAGCCTGTGAAACTGGGTTAGGAGGCAGTCATGGAGGACAACACATATCTTGGAAGCGGACTCAGATTTCCGGTTCAGGTGAATCCCGCGACAGGGCGGGCGGTGATGGCGGACGGTGCGCAGAGCGTGAGAGAGTCGGTGTACATCATCCTGATGACGCAGAAGGGGGAGCGGTTTACGCGCGAAGATTTTGGGAGCAGGTTATTGTCATACACTTTTATGGACACATCCGTCACGAGAATGAACATGATGGCGAGTGAGCTCGGGCAGACGCTGTTGGAGCAGGAGCCGAGACTTGCCGATGTGGAGGTCAGCGTGAAGCCTGAGCTCGACAGGGGCTGTCTGATCGTGGATATCAATTACAGGATAGCCGGGAGCTACACAAGGGACAGTCTCGTCTTTCCTTTTTATCTGAATGCAGAATCAGGTACAGAACCCGGTATGGAATAAATAGTGCGAATGCAAATGTGGAAGGAAACCGCGATGATAGAGATTGACAGCAGAGACCGACAGGATCTTCTGGACGAGATGCAGGAACTGGCGGCCTCTTATACGCCAGAGTGGAAATTTGATACTGTGCAGCCGGACGCGGCGTCAGTGATCGGCCTGATTTTCTCTCATCTGATGATGGAGAATGTCAAAAAACTGAATCAGGTGTGGCGCAAGTATCGCATTGCGTTCGCCAATATGTACGGACTGTCACGCAAGCCTGCGATACCGTCAAGGACGATCTGTGCACTCAGGGTCAGCGATAGCGCACAGGGCAGCGTAGTGCTGCCCAGGGGAACACAGGTGATCGGTCTGACAGAAACCGGGGAGGAGGTCGTGTTCACGTTTTCACAGGATGTCTGTGCAGTGAACACAGAATTGACTGATATTGTTGAGACATCAGATGTATTTTCGATGTTCCCATGGCAGAAAAGGAATCCGGCGTTTCGCAGACAGGCGGTTGTGATGTGTTTCCGGAAATTTCCAAACGTGGCAAAACAGACTGCATTGCTCCGCCTTCGGGGGAATTTTCCGGATTTGCAGATGGCAGAACTGTTTGCTGACAGGGAGTATTTTGCGCTCTCGGCAGTGCATAGCGGCGGGCAGACAAAACCCTTTGAGATAATGAGGGGCTGTGACGGGCGGATTGAGATTGGCGCCAGTGAGCCTCTCAATGTGATATCAGTTGACGGGGAGGAGATGACAGTCCTTGTACTGGAGATGAAAAAGCCGCTGACAGACAAGGTGGACTGCCGGAACCTTATGGTCAACAGTGTCGAATTGCTCCCGGCATGTCAGTCAGTCCGGCCGGATTTTATCTGGAATGGGAGGGATGAGGTGGAGACGGGACGGTTTCTGCCGTTTGCCGTGCAGCCCGCACTTTACGATGAATGTTTTATCGGACAGGACTTTATGTTTGACTGGCGGGGGGCGGTGGTAACACTGCACTTTCATCTGGAATTTGGCAGGCATCATGCGCACAGGACAGTGAGCGCCCCGGCAGATTTGCGCCTTATCAGAAGAAAACCGCGGGATGGCGGAGCTGAGGTGCGTTATGAGAGCCATGTCGACGAGGTATTTTTTTCCTATTTTAATAGAAAGGGATGGAGGCGGCTTCCGACGGATATCGATGTGACCGCTCTTTTCTCCAGGGAGGAGAATGCGGGGGAGCACCGCATCCAATTTGTGGTTCCTGCGGACTGGGAGTGTGTGGTGCAGGGCGGATACGAGGGAAAATGTATCCGCATGCAGGTTGTCAGGGCGGACAATTGTTATTTGCAGGGGGTGGAATACAGTTACCCTGTATTGTCGGATGTCATGCTGTGTCTGGAGGAACAGTCGGATGGCATCACGCCGGATGCTGTTTCTGTGGTGCGGGGCACAGAGGTGGATAAGGTGCAGGATGAGTGGAAGAACGGCAGCGGCTTTTGTGCGTTTGTACAGGAGCCTTATCAAGGAGATTTCGTGTATTGGGGATTTGACCGTCCGTTTGACCAGGGGCCGGTAGCTCTGTTTGTGGAGCTGGAAAAGCCTGCGCCGCCGCCGGGGCTGGATCTGGCTTTTGCGTACGCGGGCGGAGATGGCTTTCAACCGCTGAGAGTGGTTGATCATACCAATGGCTTTCTCAATTCGGGAATCCTTCTGTTTGTGCCGCCTGCGGACATTGCAGCAGGCGAAGTTGCCGGAATCGTGCGGTACTGGATCCGGCTGCAGATTTTGAGCCGGATCGACAGCCAGGACAATGCGCCTGTCGTCAGAAAGATTCACATGAACGCTGTGATGGCGGAAAATGTCATCGCAAGAGATGAACAGGATTATTATATTGACATAGCGGCACCCAATATGCGGTTCCCGCTGTACGCGGAGAATATTTTGTCAGTCGGGGTGTGGGTCAACGAGAAGGAACAGCTCACGGAAGATGAGAGAAATCAGCTCATGAAGAACACACCGGCGGAAGTCAGGGCAGAATACAATTTTCTCGGAGAGGTGGAGGACTTTTATGTGCTGTGGCATGAGTGTGACAGCTTTGAGGGTGCGGCGTCCATGGAGCGCTGTTACTGTGTGGACAGGGGGACAAATGAGCTGATTTTTGGCGACGGTGTCCATGTGAGGATACCGCAGAACACAGGCAGCATTGCGTTCAAAACCAGAGTGCTTTGCTGCGACGGGGAGAAGGCGAATATCCGGGCGGGCAGCATTGACCGTTTTCGGAGTACTGTGATATCCGTCGGGCAGGTTGTCAATCCTGTTGACGCCTACGGAGGAACCAATCTGGAGCGGCTGCCGCACGCTCTGGAAAGGGGGAGCGATGTTCTTTCTTCCCAGGGACGCATGGTGACAGAGCAGGATTATATCAGGGAAGCCAGCGCATTTTCTGACATGGTTGCGCAGGCGGCGTGTGTCACGGAGGAGAGCGGTGTGATCAGGCTTGTGCTGCTGATGCGGGACTATCAGAAGGGGGATTACTCTTTCAGGAGGATACAGGAGCCGTTGAAAAGACATCTGCTGGATTGCTGCGAGGCGGCGTGTGACAGTGCACTGATACAGGTTTGTCCGCCCGTTTTTGTGAAAATATCGGTTGAAATCTGGCTTGATGTGCCGGAATTGTCGAGGAGTATTGAGATCAGGCAGCGCTGGCTGGACAGAATCACCGCGTTTCTGGAACCGGTGAGGGAGCAGGGGGAGACAAGATGGCGGATCGGAATGCTCCCGGGAACGAGGCAGATCAGGCTGATGCTTAGCGCGCTGGAGAATACTGCGAGGATTGTGCACATGAATGTGCTGGCGCAGTATACATGTGAACACGATAATTATGAGAAGGCGCTGGACGGGATTGCGGTCAGCCCGTCGATGGTCTGCTGTAACGGAACGCACAAGATTCACATAGTGGGGGACAACGATGCTTGGTAATATTGATTTGGATGACAAGGGATACGATCAGATTCGGGAGGAGTCCATCGCCCGCATACCGATGTACAGCAGGGAATGGACAAACTACAATATCTCTGACCCCGGAATCACCATACTGGAAAACTTTTCGGCATTTACGGCACTGCAGCAGAGTGAGATCAACGAAGTACCCGGGAAGATCAAGCTGCGCCTTCTGGCACTTGCAGGATTTACGGCGCGGGAAGGGACATGTGCCGCAGCGTATCTGATACCAAAAATGCCCCAAAACAGGAAAACGCCCTGTCTGGTGCCGGAGCGGATGAAGCTGTACGCACAGAATATCTGTTTTGAGCTGGAGCAGTGCGCGGAGGTCAGGGAGATGCGCCTGTTGTCAGTCCGCGCAGACAGCGGCGGCATTGGACAAACTGTGCTTCTGGGCAGGGAGGGAGTAAAGGGGGGACTGTCCCTGTTTGGCGGGCAGCCTACAGGAGGGGAGGCTATATATTTCTTTTTAAATGATATTCCGGCGGCAGGACAGAAGGTTGCGTTTTTTGTCGAGCTCGCACAGCAGTTTGACAGGAATCCGGTCGGGAATGCTTTTGATGACAGACACCCCAATCCTTTTGCGGAGGCTTTGTGGGAGGTTGAGACAAGCGGGGGATATCGCGCGATTGCGGTGGAGGATGGGACACACTGCTTTCTGCAGAGCGGATATGTGGCATTTTCCCTAGATGAAAAGCTCCGCGGCAGGCTGGTGAAGGATCGTGGGGAGAATGCATACCGGATGCGTGTAACGCTCGTGCGGGCAGCGTACGATATTGTGCCAAGGTTCCAGCGGATATGCGGCCTGCTGGTTCCGGCGGTTCAGAGGGATACGCGTTCCTATGTGATGGAGCTGCCTGTGAAGAATGGAAAGGTTCAATTCAGAAGCTGTCTCATTGGAGAAGTACATATCGGAGAAGCGCATATCGGAGAAGCGCATATCGGAGAAGCGCATGCGGAAAACGGCGCGGTCAGTAACGGATATCTTGAAGTCTACGGTAAGGAAGCGGACGGCAGATATCACAGATATTTTGACTTGGACTGCATGGACGAAGACAGGGAGGCGCGGAAACGCTTCTGCAGGGTGGAATTTGAGGAAGATTTTTCTATAACACTGACACTCGCAAAATACAGCGGTCAGGAGTCTGGCGCGGAGTCACCGGAAGAACTGCCGCAGGAGGTTCTCGCGGTGTGCAGGGACAGCGCCCTGATGGCTTACAGCAGCCTTGGTACGCTTTACGGATATGACGATCAGGAGATACCGCTCCCGGATACGGGAGTGCTGTACACGCCGGATTTTTCGGTGCTGGTCGTGGAGAGAAGTTTGTCTGGGGACGAGCTCTGCCATGTGGTCAGCCCCGGAAACCAGACTGCAGGGGAGGTGTGTTACCACATCAGCGCGTCAGAACATATGTTGGTCATACAGGACTGCGGGCGATATGAGGGAGCAGAGCTGCGCCTCGGAAATGTTGTATTTTATGAGGGGGACGGCGGAAATATCCGTGCGGGGACGGAGCTTGCACACGTGAACAGGGATTTCCGGCTTGATTTTGTGAACTGTGCTGATGTTGCGGACGGGAGCTTTGCGGAAGATTTTGAACAGGTCAGAAGACGGTTTGCTGCGGATTTGTCCAGGCCGGCCACGATGGTGACTGGGGAGGACTGCGTGCAGATGATCAAAAATATCCCGGGACTGTCCATTCACAAGATCGGTGTCTGTCCGGTGACAGAGCGGAATGAGATTCTCATTGTCGTAAAACCGAACAGCGCAGAGGCATTTCCGGGATTGTCTGAGATCTATCAGCAGGAAATTAACCGTTATGTGGAGCACTGCCGGCTGCTTGCGTCAAAGGTCTTGATCACACAGCCGGTGTATGTGCCGGTTCATGTGAGGGGAGCAGTCTCTGTCAGAAAACATCTGGCACATAGCAGTGGGAGAATCGGGCAGCAAATAGAAGCGAAATTTATGGAACTGCTTGACGGGGTTCACACAGAGACAGGTTTCGGGAGCAGGGTTGTCTTTCTCGAATTGTACCATTGTCTGGCGGACATGGACTGTGTGGAGGAGGTGCTTGACCTCTCGATCTTTCCCGGCAGCAGCCAGTGGGCGGACCAGGCAGGGCTGGATATCCAGATGAAACCGAATGCACTGTATTATCCGGGGGATATCCGTGTTGAGGTTGTGGGATAGCTGTTTGGACAGTTCTTTAAGGTATGGAATTCAGGGTATGAAATAAAGATACAGAATTATTATGCTGCAAATGAAAAGATGAGAGGAACACAGAGATGCAGAGTAAAAAGAGGTATACGCTGAATGCTTCAAAGCTTTCGATGGCATATTATGAGGGATTGGTACAAGATGGCAGTGTGCTCCGCTTTGCCGGCAATGACGAAGGAGGCGGGCACTTTGTAATTCTGAACCGTTTCCGCAGCTATGAGCATGGCACCAAATGGGGACGCTTTCACTGCAAAGGTGTGCTCTCTCCAGGTAGTACACTCAGAATATACGCGCTTGCAGCCGATGCGCCTGCAGGACAGGCCGATGAGACAAACAGATATTTTCATGACAGCAGCGTGCCATGGAAGCAGAAATGCACGCTGTTTGAACAGCAGGGCGTGGAGTTTGTGAACCACGAGGATATCCTGCTGTATGCGCTTGCAGGCGAATATCTATGGATTGCTGTTGTGATTGAAAATGGGACACCAGATGCTGACTGGGTTGGGGAGATGTTTCTGGACAGCCAGGGGGATAACTTTATGCGGACGTTCCCGGAGATTTATCAGGAGGAAGGCGGATTTTTCCATCGCTATATGTCAATCTTTTCATCGGTTTATCAGAATATGGCCGACACTGTTACCCATATGGACAGGTATTTTGACCTGGATACGACGCCGATGCCGGTGCTTGTGGAGATCGCCGGCTGGCTTGGCTTTGCTGCGGCAGAGGAGCTGCAGGATTTTTTGGATGAGCAGGTGCTGCGCAGTCTGACGAAAGAAATCTACACGCTCAACCGCATGAAGGGAACGAAGGAGGTCATCAGGAAACTGATCCGGCTGGTACTCGGCGAGGAGGCCTTTATCGTGGAGCGAAACAGGCTGGAAGGGCATCTGCCGGGCAGAGAGAGGGACACGGAGCAGAGGCTGTATGGCTCTTCCATGCAGGACGTCACAATTCTGCTGAAGAAAAATGGGGATGAGAAGCTGCAGTCGCAGATGATGTATCTGATCAATCAGTTTAAGCCGGCCAGAAGCCGCATCCGGTTGGTATTTTGTCCGGAAAGCAGCAGGATCGACACGTATTGCTATCTGGATTACAATGCAGTGCTCTCCACAAAAGGCGAGGGAAGTCTCGATGGCGGAGCCCGGATGAACGGCACTGTCGTATTAAAATAGGAGGGGAAGCATATCATGGGAGATTATACAATGATCGCAGACACCAGCAGGTATTTGGTAAAAATGCTGCAGGAGGCACTTGTTCCGGAGCTGGTACAGAGTGCGGAAGAGATAGGGCTTAGAAGCCCGGAAGATAGAGGAGACGTGGTTCTGGGACTGTTTTTGTACGATGTGCGGCAGAGCGGGGAGGTCTTTTCGCCGCTGCGCGTGGTGTCTGGCAGCAGCGTTTCCAGACCGCCAATTTACCTGAGTCTTTATTATATGATTACCGCCTATGCCAAGGGGGACGCGATGTACAGACTGGTGCAGGAGGAACAGATCATGGGGCGTGTCATACAGCTTTTGTATGACAATCCGGTTATTCCACTCGAGAAAGTTTGTCCGCACAGCACGGACGGTATCGGGCTGCATGTACAGATGCTGAATCCCGATGCCGATGAGAAATCAAAGATATGGAGCTTTCCCAATGTGGGAAACAGGCTGTCATTGTTTTACAAGGTTTCGCCGATTGCGATCGACTCCACAGTCAGCCGTGAAACCCCGCGTGTTGCGGAGGTTGATGTACACGTCTCTCCAAAATCCGGAAGAGAGAAATAGGAGATTTTAAAATGGGACATATACACACCAGCGTGGCGGCAGTGCTCTGTATGACCGATGCCATGACAGAGAGACCGGTGCGGTACAAGGGACTGCAGATACAGACAGCACAGCAGAACAAAGTGGTCTGGAAGGATACCGGCTGTGCGGTGATTTTAGGGAGGGACAGAGCATACGGTATTGATGTGCTGATTGCAGGAAAATTCTGTCAGGAAGTCAGACTGCACATAGAGCCGGAATCAGGTGCGCCGCCACAGGTGTATTCGATATGGCTTCAACCATCCAGGTTTTATCCGTTTCAGGAAGATACGGCAGTCATACATGGCAAATGCATGGCGGATAAGCCAGAGGATCTGTATGTGCTGTGGCCTGCCGACAGCGCAAAGTATAAGCTGACAGAGACGACAACTGCGGGAAGTGACTGTATTTCGCTGTGGGGAATCAGCGGGAGCGTGGAGGGGCGCACTTTTTTGTTTCATGAGGACAGCGAAAACGGCGGCAGGGAGGAACTGGTTACACTGCTCGGGCAGGCAGAACAGGGGAAACACATGTACCGCACAAAAGAGCGGATACAGCAGATATATCACAGGGGAAAAGTAAAACTGTACAAGGCGGCGAAGGTGTCCGTAGACAGCAGGGGAGACTTTTTTGCGGCGCTTCCGTCTCAAGCGAAGGGAAGCGCACAGACGGATGGAAAAGTGCTGTTCTGGAGTGGCGGAAGGACAGTGGCAGCATTGCATATAGGGGAGGAGAGGGAGTATTATATTCAAATAGGTGCTTCCTTATGAAGTGTTATGTGAAGTGTCATGTGTGCGGTTATACTTCTGCAGAAGCATATTGTTCATGATTTCGCTGTAGTAGGCTCCTTCCACATGCTTGTACATTTTGTAATGCCGACCGGTGTCAGATGCAGTCCACTCGGTCGCGCCTGTGTCACTGACATACTGATTGCCCTGCTCGAGCGTCAAGAAGGCAGACTCTGTGCCGCCGTTCATGTCCTGAACGGCGCACCAGACAGAGAACACATCCCATGCGACGACACCGCCGGCCTGGTCATTGGCCCGCAATGCCTTTGTCACGATATCGCGCTGGCGGGAGTCTCTTGTACTGTAGAGCTGTCCGCAAAAGGTATCATCACTCAGATCGCTCTGCAGAAAGACAACTCTGGCAGGGAAATTGCGCGCAACATCTTTGGCGGCGCTGATCACCTTTTCACCGGTCCAATAGAAATTGAACGATGGCTTTCCGGTGCTGTTTCCGCCGACGATATAGATTGTATCTACTTTCTGGGCGATCAGTTCCATGCCTGTGAGGGGAGAGTATTGATCCGGCGTGCTGTTCATCAGGCCTTGGATATTTTGCAGAAAACCCAGTGTGATGATATTCACCCTGGTGTCGGATGCCGACAGGATGCGCCGGTACATCGGGACAGGCTGCTCGTAGTCTGTTCTGTTTTTCGGCAGATCGTACATGACATCCACATAATTGGTGTGGACCTGTACGCCGTTTCCGGAGGTGTCCATGGCGACAGGGATATTGCCATATCCGTCCTGTGTGCACAGCGCATAGACTGCGAGCGGAGATCGGGAATACGTAGTGGACAGGGCGATTCCCCTGACATCAAGCATGCCCAGATCCTGGAAGCACATCGCGAGCCTGACCGCAACGACATCGTCCGCATCGGAAGCAAAGTCTGTGTCGATAATGACTGAGGAGACGCGCTCCCGGCTGGGACGGAGCTCGGAGTTCTCCTCCTCGATGCTGTGTGCAGCGGTCTCTTCCTGCTCCAGCTCCTGTTCCTGCGCGGCGGCATCAACTTTTCCCAGAAAGTCATCGATCTGCTTTACCCAGTCGTCGACAATAAAGATCTCATCCGCGGGAACTGTTTCATCCGGGGAAGACGAAGGGGACAGGGAGTCTGGCTGTGCGGAAGATTCCTCGGGAGTCGTGGGCTTTGGAGGGACAGCTGTAGTGAAATGTTCGATGTGAAAGAAATGTTGTGAATCGTCTCTGCCGGCGGGGGATTGAGATCGTATAATGACTATAATGCTGACAGCGGCCGGGATCGCCAGCAAAAGTATTATGAATCGATTTATTTTCATGAATCAGCCTTTCTGATTTTCCTGTATAAGGGTGTATAAGACGCGGTTTCCATGTTCATTGTATGATAAATATGTCGGCCGTGTCAAGACGCAACTTAACCATTGCGAATCTCGTCGAAATATGGTATGATAGACAACGTATCGGTCAAAAGGCAGCACACTTACAGATATCGATATAGAGGAGCCTGCGTGTAGCGGTTCAGTGGCATGGCAGGCAGAGAAATAAGGAATAAAAACAGGGAAAATGGAGATGAAAGCTTATGTATTTTGAGCTTACAGCATCGTTAATGTGTGCCAATTATGGTCATTTGGAGAGAGAGATCAGAGAGTTGGACGAGGGAGGAATCGATTCGTTCCATATAGATATCATGGATGGGCGCTATGTGCCCAATTTTGCCATGTCATTGAACGATATGAAATACATAGCCAGTGCGACCCGAAAGCCGCTCGATGTGCATTTGATGATAGAGCATCCTAACAATAATGTACAGCTTTTTTTAAATAACTTAAGGCGCGGGGATACCGTGTATATTCATCCGGAGGCGGAGTATCACCCTTCCACAACCTTGCAGAAGATCATTGATGCAGGCATGGTTCCGGGGATTGCCATCAATCCGGGTACAAGCGTGGAGACGGTCTACGAGATGCTTCGGATTGTCAAAAAAGTTCTTGTTATGACGGTAAATCCGGGCAATGCGGGTCAGATGTACATGCCCTATGTCGGGAAAAAGATCAAGAGACTGCTGACGCTGAAGGAAGAGATGCAGTTTCAGCTATATTGGGACGGCGCCTGCAGCGCAGACAAGATCTTAAAGTTTGCGCCGATGGGCATGGATGGGTTTGTGCTCGGCACTACGCTTCTTTTTGGAAAAGGGCGGTCATACGGAGAAATCATTGGGGAAATTCGTCGGTATTGTGACGGTATTTCATGAGTTTTTAAGGAAGTGAAACAATGGGTGACAACAGGGAGAAGCCGGAATATCTCGAAATTTCTTGTCAGAGTATAGAATTTAATACAGAGCCAGGGGAAATTGTCGAGGACAGCTTCACCATACGTGCCGCTGACAAGTACGCAGAGGGAAAGATTTATTCGCCGGATACCAGGATTCGATTGTATGAGACTACGTTTTGCGATGTGGAGACACAGATTGAGTACTGCTTTGACGGGACAACTGCCGAGGCGGGCAGCAACGTCAGAGGAGAGCTTGTGATCCTCAGCAATCGCGGGGAGTATGCGATACCATATCAGATCAATGTACAGAAACCGCAGCTACAGAGCTCTCTCGGAACGATCAGGAACCTGTTTCATTTTACGAATCTCGCACAGACAAATTGGGGAGAGGCTGTTGCGCTTTTCTATTCGCGGAATTTCGCTTCCATATTACAGAAAAACGACAGAAATGCGTATTTATCCTATGTAGGGCTGTCGCGCTATCATGGAAATGAGCAGAATGTTGAGGAGTTTTTGGTCGAAGTCAATAAAAAAACACCTATTATATATAGCTTTGACATCGAGGGGTTTCTTCTCGAAGATATTCAGGACAGCATTGTGAAGAGTATTGTCATATCGAGAAGCGGCTGGGGCTACAGCTATGTTCATGTCTGGGTTAACGGTGATTTCCTCAGCACAGACAGGCAGCTCCTGACAAGTGAGGATTTTGTTAATAACAAGTGTGATTTTAATATTTATATCGATGCCTCGAAATTGCATGACGGTGTGAATAGCGGTGCGGTCATTTTTTCTGATGCGTGCAATGGTTACACGATTCCGTTTGACATACTGATGGAGGAGGAGCCGGAGAAGAGAACAGACAGCAAGAAACAGAGACGGGCGTTATGTAATTTGGTGAACGGTTTTGTCGACATGAGACTGAACCGGTTGACAGAGACACAGTGGATTAACCGGTTTGAAAAGGAATTGAAAGTTTTTTTGGAGATTGATGAGGATAGTATTCTCTTTAACCTGTACCGGGTACAGCTGCTGATCACAAAGGAGCGTTTTAACGAGGCAAAATGGTATCTGGACATGCTGGATCAGCGATTGGCAAAGGAACCAGGTGATATTTTTCAAAACTGCTTTTATCTGTATCTCACAACTCTGATTAACTGCGCAGAGGATTATGTGAGGAATATCAGTGATGAGATTGAGACGATCTATGTAAACAATCCGGCGGAATGGCGTCTTGGCTGGTTTGTCCTTCAACTCAACGAGGATCTCTTGCGCAGCCGGGAGCTTCGCTGGCAGTTTATGGAAGAGATGTTTGAGAACGGATGCACAAGTCCGATGCTGCTCTGTGAGGCAGTTCTGTTGCTGCAGGATAATCCGACATTCCTGCTCAAGCTGGAACGCTTTGAGGAGAATGTTCTGTGGCACGGAGCCAGGCGTCAGATGCTCCGGCCGGAGTTGATCGAGCAGCTGCAGTACCTTGCCGCCCGCAAGAAGGAGTATTCGGCACTGCTGCTCAGAATCCTGGGGGAGGTGTACCGCACCTACAAATCGCCGCAGACCGTTGCGTCCATCTGTCACATTCTGATATTAGGAGATAAGAAGGGCGTGGAGTATTATCCGTGGTATGCGCTCGGCGTGGAACATTCTGTGAGGGTGACAGGTCTTTATGAGTATTATATGATGTCGCTGGAACTTGACAAGTATGGAGATATCAAAGAGGGCATAGAGATTCCCAAGATGGTATTGATGTATTTTGCATACCAGAGCAGTCTTGAGTATGAATTAAATGCGTTCCTGTACACTTATATCATCAAGAACAGAGACAGGTACCCTGATCTGGAACAGAGCTACCGCATCGCAATTGAGCGGTTTGTGGTAGACCAGATCAAGCTGGGGCATATCAATGAAAATCTCGCGTATTTGTACAAAAATATGCTGGCTCCCCAGATGATCATGGATGAGACGGCTTACGCCTACACGCCGCTGCTCTTTATGCATCGCATCTACGTGGACAATCCGAAGGTAAAAAATATCATTGTCATCCACGAGAAGGTAAATGGTGAGAGTTCTTACCCGGTGGAGAACTGTGTCTGCATGATACCGATATATGGGAGTGAGTACAAGCTCTTTCTACAGGATGAGAACGGCAACCGGTTTACGAAGAGTATCCATTATGAGAATAAGCAGCTGATGGAGCCAAAGAAGCAGTTGGGGTATGTCAGTGGTTATATGCAGGGGCGCCTGCGGTTTGATATCTATCTGTGCGAGGTGGACAAGAATTATATAACGATTTCGCAGGATAATGTCAGACGTTTTAAAAATCTTGTGGAGTCGCCGCAGGTGGTGGAGAATTTTAAGAAGGAGATCCGCACGAAACTTCTTCGGTTTTACTATGACAATGACATGATCGGTGAGCTCGATGCCTTTCTGGAGGATACGGAGGCAGACGAGATGGAGACGGCGGAGCGCGCGGAGTTTATCAAGTACCTGATCTCGAGAGGAATGTTTGACAAGGCATATTACTGGCTGCGCTCTTATGGAGTTGCAGATGTGGAGCCGAAGTCCGTGGCAAGGCTTGTCAGCAAGCGGATTGTCAACAAGGACTATGAGTATGATGAATTTCTTGTAAATGTGGCACATTATATCTACAGGAATATGAAATACGATGAAAATATCTTGCGTTATCTAATGATGAATTATGATGGAAAGATATCAGAACTCAGGAAATTGTGGAAATCTGCAGTGGATCTGGAGCTCGACGCGAAGCAGATCATGGAGCGGATTTTAAGGCAGATCGAGTACACAGGTGTCACAATCCCGGACATGGACAGTCTCCTGATTGCATATGCACAGTACGAGGGTCCCGATAAAGAGCTGGTGGACAGGGTACTCACAGATATGTCCTATGAGTATTTTGTCTATGAAGCGATCCTTTGCCCGGGAGTTTTTGATATGTTATATCAAAAATATGTGCGGAGGGAGTTGACGGACAAGGTATGTAAGCTTGCGCTCCTAAAGTTTTGGTCAGAAAATATACAAAAAGGTATGGAAGTGCCGGAAGACGCAGCCAGAGAGTTTATCCAGGAGCTTTTGAATGAGGAGATATACTTTCCTTTCTATCCAGGGCTTGTGGATATGGTGCCAGAGCTGCACTACATCAAGAACTGTGCGTTTGTCGAATACCGGACGCAGCCGCATAGTCAGGTGTATATGCACTATGCGTTTGATGATGCCTCCTTTGCGGAAAGCAGGATTGACAATGGGGAAGAACCAGCGGAGGAGAATATAGATTACGAGTGTTATGAAATAAGGGAAATGAAGGAAATGTATGAGGGAATCCACGTCAGCATGTTCCAGCTCTTCCATGGGGAAACGATACAGTACTATATTACGGAAAGCTTTTTGGAGGACGGGGAGGTGCAGGAGCGTGTGACGCAAAGCGGTACACTGTCTGGCAAGTCCGAATCGGATTCTGGAAGTGCTGCGTCAGAGAGGCAGCAGTACAATGCGGATGACCGATTTGATATACTGAACGATATTCTGCTGAGTATCAGCCTTCATGATGAAGTGACGGCACAGCAGTTGACAGAGGACTATATCTATCAGGATTTCTGTGTGAGGGAGCTGTTCAAGGTATTGTAATACCAGCTCCCGAAAAGAGGTAAGAAAGATGTTGATTGACAGGGCATTGGATGAAATGACAAAAAAGAATAGAGTAGTGGTCGGCTTTGATCTGGGAAACGATTATTCACAGATCAGCTACTGCAGGCAGAATCAGAGCATGCCCGACACGGTCAGCCTGGTGATGGGGGAGGAACAGTACAATATTCCGACACTTCTGTGCAAGAAGTACGATGCCGAGGGAGAGACTGCATGGCTGATTGGCAAGGAAGCGCTAAAGGCGGCGAAGGAAGGACAGGGAGTACTTGTCGAAGACTTGCTGCTGTTGGCAAAAAATAATGTCAGTGTCAAGGTTGGTACGGATTCCTTGTCTGAGGAGGAACTGTCTGCGGAATACCTTCTCAGGATATTTGTAAAAAAAGCGCTTGCAATTTTATCGGCGTATATTGTCTCCGAGGATATTGCGGCAGTGGCTTTCACGATGAAAGATATTAATACGAGTGTTATGAAAATGCTCAGAAACATATCAAAGCATATCGGAAAGCGAAAGACGGAAGTCTATTTCCTGAGTCATGAGGACTGCTTTTTTCAGTACATTATTCACCAGCCGCAGGAAATGTGGATTCATGACGTGCTTTTGTATGATTACAGGAGTGATGGAATCAAGAGCTACCTCCTGTCCATGAACAGGAAGACGAACCCGGTAGCGTGTTTTATAGACGCTGCGCAGTATCCGCAGATGAAGATACCTGACCTGTCAGACAAGAACGAGACTGCAAAGAGAGCTTTTTTCAAGCAGCTTGATTCAGCGCTGCTTGAGATTGTTCGGAAAAATTGCGATCAGAGAGTGATTACATCTGTTTTTTTATTGGGTGATTCGTTTTCTAAGGACTGGTGCCGGGAGTCCTTGAAATACATGTGTCGGGGAAGGCGCGTTTTTCAGGGAAATAATCTGTTTAGCAAAGGGGCTTGTTACGGTGCCAGGGAGCGCGTGTATCCTTCGACGCTGTCCACGTCCTACGTATACCTGTCAGGGGATAAGCTTCGGGCGAACATCGGTATGACCTGTGACAGAGGCCAGACGGAGGTATATTATCCAATTCTCGACGCGGGTACAAACTGGTATGAAGCACACAATACATTTGATGTGATGCTTGTGAAAAACAATGCGATTACGCTCAACATCGTCCCGGTGGATGGGCGAAAGACGCGGGTGGCCAGGATTTCCCTTGAGGGACTGAAGGTGCGGGGCAATAAGACCAATCGTGTGGAACTCCGGTTTTATATGGAAGATGCCAATGCAGTACAGATTGAGATTGCGGATAAGGGGTTCGGAGAATTTTTTCCGTCCACAGGACAGGTCTGGAAAGAATGTCTGCCGCTCGAGGTGATTACATAGAAACAGACCGGATGAAATTTAGAGGTTATGTAAATGAATAATGTTTGCTTATGTATAGGGAATTACGCTAAAAACCCATTTTATATAAAATTTTCTGACATTTCATTGTATTCTATGGAAGAGTTATGTTATTATTTTATGGAAAGAGTGCATCTCTTGGATGACTCCATTGTCTCTGCAGAGCTCGTAAACTGGATTCGATATGAGTGCGGGCTTGCGGAGCTTGCAGACGAGCTTGATGTGTATGTCAGGAAGCGCGTGTCGGTCGCCGCTTTTGTCTCGACAATCTTTGAGCGGACCGGCATGTATGACAGCAATACAGCCAAGCAGGTGGACCGCATATTGAAAGAACAATCCAGCCTGACACTCACAGAGAAGTACAAGAAACGTGCAGAGTACCTGTATCAGCAGGGGAGATTCCGCCAGGCGCTTGCCATATACAGGGAGCTTGTGGAATATATTCCCTCGAGGGACAGTGCGGGAAGGGCGCTGCTGTATTATAATATGGCATCGATCTACGCGATGGATTTTGCATTCCGGCAGGCCGCAGAGATGTATTATGAAGCGTATCTTCTGCATCCTGACAGACAGACAAGGTGTGCGTACATTCTGGCAAACAAAAAGGCGCTCACAGACTACGCATACGGTGCTTTTAAGAGAGAGAATCCGGGTTGGGAGGAGGATTTTCAGAGAGTGGAGCAGATGTGCGCGCAGACGGACGAGAAGTGGCTCGCCTCGAAGGAGCGGATGTTGGTGACAGAACTGTCAGAGCTTAAGGAAAGCGGGCAGACGGAGGCGTACCGTCAGCGGTCACAGGCGGTCATAAAGCAGATTAAAAAGGATTATAAGCGTCAGACAAAGAATTAGGGGAGCAGATATTGGAGAAAGGGGTTACTAAATGGGATTATTGGGAAAGATCAAAGGCCTTTTTAACCGGCGGACGGACGGGGAGGAGAATGTGTATGGGCCTGACTGGGAGGAGGAAAGCCTGAAACGCGATGATATTGACATGCATGACAAGACACAGCGCGAACATTATGTCAAGGCATGTATGGAACAGATGTCGGAAGCGTCCAGGGAATTGGATACACTTGGCGGGGAGTACAACCTTGTGACTTCCTATCTGACCGATATGGAGGAGATCGAGGCGCAGCCTGATGAGATCAAGGAACAGCTGAAGACGTGCGCCTCAAAAATTCTTGAGTTGGAGAATAGCAGGAAGAAGCTTGATAAGAAGCGCCGTATCATGAAGCCGGAGGACTATCTTCGGATGGAGCGCATTGAGCAGTACATGCCTGAGGGATACACGAGATTAAAGGAAGCAGAAGATTATCAGGTGCTCGTGAAGCGTGACATGGGAAGACTTGACGGTGAGCGTCATGCCTATTTTTATAGAAAAAATGAGCTTCAAAATTCCATGCAGAACATGAAAGGCATCACGTTCATGTGTGTCGGCTCAATGTTGTTTTTGATCTTGATGCTCGCGATCATAGGCGCGTCATGGCATCTTGACGTATCGCTTGGATATGCGATCGCAGTGTTGATCGTGGCGTCGACACTCGCTTTTGTGTTTGTAAAATTTCATGAGGCGCAGCGGGAGCTTGTGAAGGTCGAGAAGGGGATCAATAAGCTTGTGCTTCTGCAAAACACGGTGAAGATTCGCTATGTAAACAATACCAATCTGTTGGAGTATCTGTATGTGAAATACAATGTCAACAGCTCCAATGAGCTCAAGAAGCTCTGGGACAAATACATTGAGGAAAATATTCACCGGGAGCAGGAAAAACAGATGGAGCATGATTTGGATATCAATGAGGCATCATTGATTCAGCTTCTGCGCAGCTGCAATATTGCGGATCCGAATGTATGGCTGCACCAGGCAGAGGCGCTGGTCGACAGTAAGGAGATGGTGGAGATCAGACATGGGCTCATCATCAGACGCCAGAAGCTCAGAAAGCAGATGGAGTACAATGCCAAGGTTGCACAGGAGGCGCAGGATGAGGTCAAGGATATCGTGGCAAAGTATCCGGAATACGCAGAGAAAATATTGGATTTAGTGTCTGATTACGAGAAAGTGCTTGCTTGAGGGGAAAGTGCTGCTTAGCAGCTTATTAATGATATAATCAATGCGACGAGGAGGAAGATTAAATGCAGGAATTTGCACCAATCAAAGAAGGTAAGGTACGTGAGGTATATGACAATGGAGACAGCCTGATTATTGTGGCGACAGACAGAATCTCCGCTTTTGATGTGATTTTGAAGAATAAGATTACAAAAAAAGGTGCGATACTCACACAGATGTCAAAGTTTTGGTTTGATTTTACAAAGGATGTTGTACCAAACCACATGATTTCCGTGGATGTCAGGGACATGCCCGAATTTTTCCAGAACGATAGATTTGACGGCAGCAGCATGATGTGCCGCAAGCTTGAGATGCTTCCGATCGAGTGTATCGTGCGCGGCTATATTACAGGGAGCGGCTGGGCAAGCTACAAGGAGAACGGAACCGTTTGCGGTATCAGGCTTCCTGAGGGATTAAAAGAGTCGGAAAAGCTTCCAGAGCCTATCTATACACCGAGCACAAAGGCTGAGATTGGACTGCATGACGAAAATATCTCCTTTGAGCGGAGCATCGAAGTGCTCGAGGCAAAGTTCCCCGGAAAGGGCAGGGAGTATGCCACAAAGATCAAGGATGCCACGATAGCTCTCTATAATAAGTGCGCATCCTATGCACTGAGCAAGGGGATCATTATTGCGGACACCAAGTTTGAGTTTGGTCTTGACGAGAACGGAAACGTGGTGCTCGGCGACGAGATGCTCACACCGGACAGCTCGCGTTTCTGGCCGCTGGAAGGGTATGAGGCTGGTAAGGGACAGCCATCTTTTGACAAACAGTTTGTGAGAGACTGGCTCAAGGCAAACCCTGACAATGACAATCTGCTGCCGGACGAAGTTGTCACCAGGACAGTTGACAAGTATAAGGAAGCGTTTGAACTGCTCACAGGAAAAGCGTTTGTTTAGGTTCGAATGATCGAGGGGTATGAGAAAAATTTATGTATAATGAAGATATCGACAGGACGCTTGACGAGACTGGTTTGAAGGAAGAGTGCGGTGTCTTTGGCATCTATGATTTCGACGGTCAGGATGTCGCCTCCACGATTTATTACGGACTCTTTGCACTGCAGCACAGGGGACAGGAGAGCTGCGGTATTGCAGTCAGCGAGACGAGCGGCCCGAAGGGGAAAGTGGTATCCTACAAAGGTATGGGACTTGTCAATGAAGTGTTCACGCAGGACAATCTGGAGCCGATGAAGGGTGATATCGGCGTGGGACATGTGCGCTACTCGACGGCGGGCGCTTCCACGCGGGAGAATGCCCAGCCGCTCGTGTTAAATTATGTGAAGGGCACTCTGGCGCTGGCACACAACGGAAATCTGATCAATGCGGCGGAGCTCCGGCACGATCTGGAATACACGGGTGCGATTTTCCAGACAACAATCGACTCTGAGGTGATCGCTTACCATATCGCAAGGGAGCGGCTCAATACCAAAACTGTCGAGGAAGCGGTCAACCGTGCGTGTCAGAAGATTAAGGGCGCTTATTCTCTGGTGGTCATGAGTCCGAGAAAACTGATTGGCGCGAGAGACCCCTATGGTTTTAAACCGCTCTGTATTGGAAAGCGGGAGAACAGCTATATCATCACATCAGAGACCTGTGCGCTGGATACGATCGGCGCGGCGTTTGTGCGGGATGTGCTTCCGGGCGAGACGGTCACGATCACGCCCGGCGGAGGGATCATTTCAGACCTGTCGCGCGCACTTCCAAAGGAGCGGGAGGCGAGGTGTATCTTTGAGTACATCTATTTTGCAAGGCCGGACAGTCATATCGACGGGGTGAGTGTGTACGCGTCGCGCATTCAGGCCGGGCGTTTTCTTGCCATAGATTCACCTGTTGAGGCAGATCTTGTCGTGGGTGTGCCGGAGTCGGGAAATGCGGCGGCACTTGGCTATTCGCTGCAGTCGGGGATACCGTACGGCACTGCTTTTGTGAAAAATGGCTATGTGGGAAGAACCTTTATCAAGCCGAAACAGAGCAGCCGTGAGTCGAGTGTGAAGGTTAAACTCAATGTCCTCAGGGAGGCGGTGAACGGGAAGCGTATTATCATGATCGATGACTCTATCGTGCGCGGAACGACCTCGGACAGGATCGTGCGGATGCTCCGGGAGGCTGGAGCAAAGGAAGTGCATGTGCGCATCAGCTCGCCGCCGTTTCTGTGGCCCTGCTATTTTGGAACAGATGTTCCAGAGAAAGACCAGCTGATCGCGAATAACAGGACGATCGATGAGATCAGGGAGATCATAGGCGCGGATTCGCTTGGATATCTGAATATAGACAGATTAAAGGGTATGGTGGACGGACTGGGTATCTGTACAGGGTGTTTCGACGGAAATTATCCGATCGAGCCGCCGGCGCAGGATATCCGGGGTGATTTTGAAAAATAGATTCTGGAGCAGGGATGAAGGAAATTTTCCTGCATGGTTGAAAAATAAGGAGAAGAATATGAGTACAGACAGATATACAAGCCCCCTTTCTGAGCGCTATGCCAGCAAGGAGATGCAGTACATTTTTTCACAGGATATGAAGTTCCGCACATGGAGGCGGCTCTGGATTGCCCTGGCGGAGACAGAGATGGAGCTGGGACTGAGTGAGAACGGCAAGCCAGTCATCTCACAGGAGCAGATCGACGAGCTGAGGGCACATGCGGAGGATATCAATTACGAGGTGGCAAGGGAGCGTGAAAAGCTTGTCCGCCATGACGTGATGAGTCATGTGTATGCTTACGGGCAGCAGTGTCCGAAGGCGGCAGGCATCATTCATCTGGGGGCAACCTCCTGCTATGTGGGGGACAACACGGATATTATCGTGATGAATGAGGCGCTGAAGCTTGTGCACAGGAAGCTGGTGAATGTGATTGATGAGCTTGCAAAGTTTGCCGAGAAGTACAAGAGTCTGCCGACGCTTGCCTTCACACATTTCCAGCCGGCGCAGCCAACCACGGTAGGAAAGCGCGCTACGCTCTGGATGCAGGAATTTCTGATGGATCTCGAAGACCTGGAATATGTAATGGGAAGCCTGAAACTGCTTGGTTCCAAGGGGACGACAGGCACGCAGGCAAGCTTTTTGGAACTGTTTGACGGCGACCAGGAGACGATTGACAAGATTGATCCGATGATCGCGGCCAAGATGGGCTTCAAGGAGTGCTATGCCGTGTCAGGACAGACGTATTCCAGAAAGGTGGATACCAGAGTGGCGAATATTCTCGCGGGGATTGCGGCAAGTGCGCACAAGATGTCAAATGATATCCGGTTATTACAGCACTTAAAAGAGGTGGAGGAGCCCTTTGAGAAAAACCAGATTGGTTCCTCTGCGATGGCGTACAAGCGCAATCCGATGCGCTCGGAACGGATTGCATCGCTGTCCCGCTATGTGATGGTTGATGCATTAAATCCTGCAATTACTTCCGCGACACAGTGGTTTGAGAGGACGCTTGACGACTCGGCGAACAAGAGACTATCGATCCCTGAAGGATTTCTTGCAATTGATGGGATTCTTGACCTGTGTCTTAATGTGGTTGACGGACTTGTGGTCTATGACAAAGTGATCACCAAGCATCTGATGGCAGAGCTTCCGTTTATGGCGACAGAGAATATCATGATGGATGCCGTCAAGAACGGCGGAAACAGACAGGAGCTTCACGAGAAGATCAGGACGCTTTCCATGGAAGCCGGGAAGAATGTCAAGGTGGAGGGAAAGGATAACAACCTTCTGGAGCTGATCGCTGCCGATCCCGAGTTCAATCTGACGCTGGAACAGCTTCAGGCGGCGATGGACCCGTCTAAGTATGTGGGCAGATCTCCGGTACAGGTTGATAATTTCCTCAGCAAAGTGGTCAGGCCGGTGCTCGAGGAAAACCAGTCAGAGCTTGGACTCAGGGCGGAAATAAATGTCTAAATAAATGTATAATTATTCTTTACTTATTTGTTAAAAAGTTGTATGATAATTAGCGGATTGTTTGTGTCGGCTGCGCCGATATGACGGGAAGTGTGATAAAAATCTGTGCAGCAGACTTTTATCACACAGGAGAACGCCCGGAGTGCGGGTATTCTCCGCGTACAGGAATCTACAGTGAAGTAAAGAGAACCGGAGGTATGTCAATGGTAAAAGCAGTAGTAGGAGCTAATTGGGGCGACGAGGGAAAAGGTAAGATTACCGATATGCTCGCGCGCGAGGCAGATATTGTTATCCGTTTTCAGGGCGGTGCAAATGCAGGACACACGATTGTGAACAATTACGGCAAGTTTGCACTTCACACCCTGCCTTCAGGCGTATTTTATAATCATACGACAAGCATTATCGGCAATGGTGTGGCGCTGGATATTCCGATATTGATGAATGAGATCAAGTCGATCACGGACAGAAATGTGCCGATGCCCAGGATTCTGGTATCAGACAGGGCACAGATCGTGATGCCGTATCATGTATTGTTTGACCAGTACGAGGAGGAGCGTCTGGGTGGAAAGTCGTTTGGTTCCACCAAGTCAGGCATTGCTCCGTTCTATTCAGATAAATATGCAAAAGTCGGTTTCCAGGTGAGTGAGCTTTTTGATGAGGAGCTCCTGAAAGAGAAAATCGGGCGTGTGGTGGAACAGAAAAATGTAATATTAGAACATTTGTATCACAAGCCTGCAATTGTTCCCGCAGAGCTGCTTGAGACGCTGCATGAATACAGGGATATGATCAAGCCTTATGTATGTGATGTCTCCGCATACCTTGATGAGGCATTGAAGGCTGGAAAGAATATTCTTCTGGAAGGCCAGCTTGGAACGTTAAAAGACCCGGATCACGGCATTTATCCGATGGTGACATCCTCATCGACACTTGCGGCTTACGGTGCGATCGGTGCGGGAATACCGCCTTATGAGATCAGGGAAATCTATACGGTATGTAAGGCTTATTCATCAGCGGTCGGCGCAGGCGCGTTTGTATCAGAGATATTCGGAGACGAGGCTGATGAGCTCAGACGCCGCGGCGGGGATGGCGGAGAGTACGGTGCTACGACAGGACGTCCGAGACGTATGGGATGGTTCGACTGTGTGGCCTCCAAGTATGGCTGCCGTCTGCAGGGAACGACGGATGTCTGCTTTACCGTGCTTGATGTGCTTGGGTATCTCGACGAGATTCCTGTATGTACAGGATATGAGATTGACGGGGAGGTTACGACGCTGTTCCCTGTCACTGCGAAGCTGGAGAAGGCTAAGCCAGTGTTCACGACGCTTCCCGGATGGAAGACCGACATCAGAGGTATCAGAAATTACGAGGAGCTCCCGGAGAACTGCCGCAGATATGTGGAGTTTATCGAGGAGCAGATCGGTTATCCGATTACACTCGTGAGCAATGGGCCGGCGAGAGATGATATTATTTATAGAAAGAGCAAATTGAAGAAATAAGAAGCCAAAGCCAAAGGAAAGCGCAGTGCCATCCTTTGGCTTTTCCATGCACAGCCCATGCATAGGAAAGATGCCGCTAAGGCGGCGCATGGGGCACGCGACGAGCAGGGGAAAGGCTTTTTCTCAATTTCAAATTTGCTCATTTATAGTATTTATGTTATAGTTAGCATGTAACACATAGTGTTGACCAGGAGGAAAAATTTTATGAAGAAGAAAGCATTGTCACTCATGCTGGCTGTTGCTATGGTGGTATCACTGGCAGCGTGCGGTTCGGACGGATACACTGATACGAATAATGCGGACACGGGCAATTCCAGCGCGGACAGCTCCAACGCAGATGCAGATGGTACGGAAAATGCCGGTTCACAGGCGGCTGGGACAGAGGGATCCGAGGCAGCGGTGTCTGACATGAATATCGCAATGATCACAGACTCAGACGATATCACAGACCAGAGCTTTAACCAGACGACTTATGAATCCTGCAAGAGCTGGGCAGAGGCAAATAGTGTGCCGTTTACGTACTACAAGCCTGACAGCGATTCTGACGAGGCCAGGAACGCAAGCGTTGACCAGGCAGTAGCTGGTGGTGCAAATGTCATTGTTATGCCGGGATATATGTTTGCGGCAACGGTTGTCTCACAGTCAGACATGTATCCAGATGTCAAATTTGTGGCACTTGACGTTGGCGCTGGCGATATCTGCGAGGAGGGTGTAGGAGAAGGATATACTTACAATCCAGCAGATTATACAGTGACAGACTATTACAATCAAGACAATGTCTACTGTTGTACATATCAGGAGGAACTTTCCGGGTATATGGCAGGTTATGCGGCAGTGAAAGCAGGCTATAAGCATCTTGGATTCCTTGGCGGTATGTCCGCTCCGGCAGTTACGCGTTTCGGATATGGCTATGTACAGGGAATTGACGCAGCAGCGACAGAGCTCGGGATTGCGGATGAAGTCGAAGTTGAGTACGTATGCGCTGGACAGTTCTATGGTGATGCTGATATCACAAGTGCTATGGATACATGGTATGGAACAAAGAATGTTGAAGTTGTGTTTGCCTGCGGAGGCGCAATCTTCACATCGGCTGCAGAGGCAGCAGGTAAAGTTGGAGGAAAGATAATCGGTGTTGATTCTGACCAGCAGCCAGTTATCGATGCCGACTATGGAGAGGGTATGACAGTTACATCGGCAATGAAAGGGCTTTCTGCGACAGTCAACAGTGTTCTCAATGATATCAGGGACGGAAAGTGGAACGATTATGTAGGAAAGATCGAAAATCTTGGCCTTGTATCAGAGAATCCTGAGGAGAATTATGTACAGCTGCCAATCAAGACTACTCAATGGTGCGATACATTTACAGAAGATGACTACCGTGCACTTGTAAAGGCGATGTACAGTGGCGAGATCACAGTATCCGGCGATATTTCAGTAATGCCGTCAACAACCGTCAAAGTGACAGACTACGGTAGCATTAAGTAAAGAGCTTGCGGCGTACTTTGATTTTCAGATTGTAAAAAGGGAGCAGTTCAACTCCCTTTTTTCATAAGTACAGTTTTATTACATGAAGGGAGGTCGTATAGGATGGCTGAGTATGCGATTGAGATGCTGCATATCACAAAAAAGTTTCCAGGCATCATAGCAAATGACAATATCACACTGCAGCTGAAAAAGGGTGAGATACATGCGCTGCTTGGAGAGAATGGAGCAGGCAAATCGACACTCATGAGCGTGCTTTTTGGGCTGTATCAACCGGAGGAAGGTGAGATTCACAAGGACGGGAAGCGCGTGATGATCAATGACCCGAACGACGCCAACGCTTTGGGAATTGGTATGGTTCACCAGCATTTCAAGCTTGTAGAGTGTTTTTCTGTCTTAGACAACATTATTTTGGGGGTTGAGACTACGAAAGGCGGGCTGCTTCAGAAAGATGAGGCGCGCAGGAAAGTAGTTGCCCTGTCTGGGAAATATGGTCTATTGGTGGATCCCGATGCCATCATCGAAGATATCACGGTAGGCATGCAGCAGAGAACAGAAATCCTGAAAATGCTTTACCGCGACAATGATATCCTGATTTTTGATGAGCCGACTGCAGTGCTGACACCGCAGGAGATCAGGGAGCTTCTGACTATCATGAAAAATCTTGCGGCGGAGGGCAAGAGTATTTTGTTTATCACACACAAGCTTTCTGAGATTATGCAGGTGGCAGACCGGTGCAGCGTTCTGAGAAAAGGCAAATACATTGGCACAGTGACAGTTAAGGACACAACGCCTGAAAAGCTTTCTGCCATGATGGTGGGGCGGGATGTGAATTTTGTCGTGGAGAAGAAGCCTTCTAAGCCCAAGGATGTCGTTCTGGATATCAAGGGGATGACTGTAGCATCAAAACGGCATCAAAACATCGCCGTGAACAACGTATCCCTTCAGGTGCACAGGGGTGAGATTGTCTGCATTGCGGGCATTGACGGGAATGGACAGACAGAGTTTGTGTATGGTCTGTCAGGCCTGGAACCGCTAAAAAGCGGCACAATTACGATGAATGGTACGGATATCACACATATGCCGATTCGCAAGCGTCTGACTCTGGGCATGAGCCACATTCCCGAGGACAGGCATAAGCATGGGCTTGTTCTGGATTACTCTCTTGAGGATAATATTGTTTTGCAGAGATACTTCGAACCTCAGTTTACCAATAAATTTAGTTTCTTGAGACGAAAAGAAATCCGACAGTATGCGAATGGTTTGATCGAGCAGTATGATGTGCGATCAGGACAGGGTGCAGTCACGAAGGCCCGCTCCATGTCCGGGGGCAACCAGCAGAAGGCGATTATTGCCCGTGAGATTGACAAGAACCCTGAGCTTTTGATCGCTGTGCAGCCGACAAGAGGACTTGATGTAGGAGCGATTGAGTATATTCACAAGCAGCTGGTGGCACAGAGAGATGCCGGAAAAGGTGTTTTGCTGATTAGTCTGGAGCTCGATGAGGTTATGAATGTCTCAGACAGGATTCTTGTGATGTACGAAGGAGAGATTGTAGGAGAATTTGACCCTAAGAAAGTGTCTGTCGAGGAGCTTGGACTCTACATGGCAGGCGCTAAAAGGTCGAATGGAAAGGAGGCGGCGGGATGAAAAATGAACAGCAAAGAGAAGGCAGTTTTCTGAATAAATGTATCAGAAACAGCGGCTTTCAGACCATTCTTGGGTCACTGATCTGCATTGCCATAGGCCTTTTGATTGGGTATTTCGTGCTGCGGATTATCAATCCGCAAGGGGCTGGAAAAGCGATTATCGCGATCCTGAAGAACTTCCTGTATTATCCAAGTGCGGCGGTTGCAACGAAATATTTCGGCACGACGCTGGTAAAGGCATCCGCGCTGCTGATGTGTGCCCTGTCTGTGCTGTTTGCGTGGAAAGTGGGGCTGTTTAACATTGGCGCGGCAGGACAGTATGTGATTGGTGCGGGAGCCTGTCTGTACTGCGGATTGAAATTCGGTATGCCATGGTATCTGTGCCTGCTTGCTGCAATTGCCGCGGCAGCACTTGTCGGGGCAGTTTCCGGTGCGCTGAAGGCGTATTTCAATGTAAATGAAGTGATTTCCTGTATCATGCTCAACTGGATCGGGCTCTATGCTGTGAATATGCTACTGACAACTGTGAAGGAGCAGACAACGCCGTATACCAAACCGCTTTCGAGCACGAACAAGAGTGCACTGCTGCCAAACATGGGATTGGACAAACTGTTTTCCAAAAATGAATTCGTCACGGTTGGACTGCTGCTGGCTGTCATTGTGGCAGTGGTCATATGGATTCTGCTGGAAAAGACAAAATTTGGCTATGAGCTGAAGGCCACAGGCTTGAACAAAAATGCGGCGAAATACTGCGGTATGCGTGAGAAGAGGAATATTATACTGACAATGATGATTGCCGGCGGACTTGCAGGGCTTGGTGCGGGAATTTTTTATCTGACTGGCATTGAGCAGTGGATGGTGCAGCAGACATCCGTTCCCGCGATGGGCTTTAACGGGATTGCGGCGGCCTTTCTCGGCGGTTCGAATCCGATCGGGGCGATTTTTGCCTCCTATTTTATCCAGCATATCACCAGCGGTGGAACCTATGTGGATAAGACAATGTACTGCTCACAGATTTCAGATCTGATTTCCGCATTTATCATTTACTTGTGTGGTTTTGTATTTTTCTTCAAGCTTCGTCTGAACAGATATCTGGATAAAAGGGATGGGAAGAAAGGGGGCGCAAAGTAATGCTGTTGCTGATTCAGTATACATTCATATTTGCTTCCGTTCTGACACTTGTGGCACTTGGCGGGTGTTTTTCGGAGCACGGCGGTGTCATCAATATCGGACTTGAAGGCATCATGGTCATAGGAGCGCTTGGCGGGGCGCTTACCATGAAGTACATTCCGGCTGGAATGCCGGCTGTCGTTGTCATTTTGCTTGTTGTGCTCGCGAGTGTCATAAGCGGTATGATTTTCTCAATGCTGCTTGGAATCGCAGCGATCAAATTCAGCGCTGACCAGACACTTGTCGGAACGGCACTTAATCTTCTTGGGCCAGCGGTTGCAGTAGTGCTCGTAAGAGCGATCAACACCGCAGAGAGTGTGGATAACGTATCTTCGACGGTTGTGTATAGGCAGGCAAAGAAGTCGTTTCTCGTGAATATTGGTTCCTTTGAGTTTAACTGGTTTATGCTGATTGCACTGCTGGTGCTGATTGCTTCTTATATCGTACTGTACAAGACAAAATTCGGGCTGCGCCTCTGTGCCTGTGGTGAGCATCCTCAGGCGGCGGATTCCGTGGGAATCAATGTCTATAAGATGCGCTGTGCAGGTGTTCTGATATCAGGCGGACTTGGAGGTCTTGGCGGTCTTGTCTACATCACAGCGGGTGTCAGCGAATGGAAGTTCGAGAACGGTGTGGCCGGATTTGGATTCCTGGCTCTGGCGGTTATGATTTTCGGACAGTGGCGTCCGGTCAATATTGGACTCACAGCCCTGTTGTTTGGAATGTTTCGCGCGCTTTCCAATGTCTATATGGGATTTGATGCGCTTGTGGCGCTCAAGATTCCGAGCGCGATATATAATATGCTTCCTTATATTATTTCATTAGTCGTTCTTGTATTTGTCTCCGGGAAATCAAGGGCGCCCAAGGCTGAGGGCATACCTTACGATAAAGGAGCGAGATAGTATTATTCGTTAGATTATCTTCCATAAAAATAGAACTTCTTCTTCATATTA
>CAMWTP010000017.1 GCA_947177165.1 uncultured Lachnospiraceae bacterium | reverse complement strand
GCATACGATATTGACAATACCCCTGTTTTCAGGGAAAGCGCGAAGGTGCAGTTTTGCGTGGAAGGTCCGGCAGAGATTGCGGGTGTGTGGAACGGGGATATGAAGAGCTGGGAACCTGTCTGCAGCGATTGTATCCATCTCTATCAGGGAAGGGCCGATGTGGCGGTCAGGATCACAGGAACAGGGCGCGTGCGCATTACAGCGTTCGCAGCAGGAATGGAGATGGCGCAGACTGTCATTCATGTGACTGCGGATAGGGGGTAAGATCTGTTATGTCAGAACAATTTTTCAGCAATATCATAAACCCGTCGAGGGAGTTTACGCCGATTCCATTCTGGTTTTTCAATGATGAACCAGACGAGGAAGAGATCGCGCGGCAGCTGGCGGATTATGTGCAAAAGGGTGTGAATGGCATTATCGTGCACCCGCGGATTGGATTGCCGGAGGGGATGCAGTATCTCTCGGAATCCTATTTCAAGGTAGTGAAGTATGTGGTGCAGACCGCGGAACGGCTGGACATGAAAGTAGTGCTGTATGATGAGGGAATGTACCCGTCCGGCTCTGCGCACGGGCTTGTGGCGGCGGAGAATGCGGACTATGCATCCAGGGGAATCACCCTTGCGGACAGTGCAAAAGAAGGACAGGTGATCACACAGTTTCCAGACGGAAAGTATCTCATATATGGTTTTACGCATGGCACGATCCGCGGTATTCACTACGGGGAAGACGACGGTGAGCCCGGTGCGCCGATGTCTGCAGACATCCTCAATCCAGAGGCGGTCGACGCGTTTATCCGGCTGACACATGAGCGCTATTATCAGGAACTGAAGGATTATTTTGGCGACACAATAATCGCATTTTTTACGGACGAGCCCTGTCCGCTTGGCAGAAATGCAGGCGGTTTCAGGGAGTGGGCGGACGGAATGCAGGAGGAAATTCTTGCGGAGAACGGGAAACTCGAGGAGCTGGAGGAACTTTTTTGCGGCGGGGAGAACCGGACGACGCGGATTTATCACAGGCTGATCAAGAAACATCTGCGGGAAGTCTATTACGCCCGTCTGTCGCGGTGGTGTGAGGCGCATGGCATTTCGCTGATGGGACATCCCGAGGCGAGCGACGACGTGGAGGAGGAATTTTATTTCCACATTCCGGGACAGGATCTGATCATGCGGAGAGTCGCACCTGAGACGGGCGGAATCCGGGAGTCTGATTCTGTACAGGCGAAGCTTCCGGCGGATATCGCGAGGTATCTGGGGCGCAGGAGGAATGCGAATGAGTGTTTTGGCGTGTGTAACCGCAAAAATATTCCATGGTACTTCAAGGGATATGATATGAAATGGTACATCAACTGGCTGGGAATCAGGGGTGTCAATCTGTTTGTGCCGCATGCATTTTATTACAGCGTGGCGGGACCGAGGAAGGAGGAGCGCCCGCCCGATGTGGGACCGCATAATATCTGGTGGCAGCATTACCGCCTGTTCTCGGATTATATGAAGCGCATTTCCTGTCTGATGACAGATGCGGTGAGTCTGGCGAGGGTGGCGGTGCTCTGCGGCAGCAACTGTGTGCCGGCTGGGGAAGTGGCAGGGCTGTACGAGCATCAGATTGATTTTCACTATCTGCCAGCTGCGATGCTGAAAGACTGTGCGGTCAGGGATGGCAGACTGTGCATTGGTCCGTGTCAGTTTGAAGTGGTGGTCGATCTGTATGGTTTTCGGGTGCAGGAAGCGTATGCGGAGTATCTTGCGGGTGTGCGTACAGTGGATGAGGCGGCAGCTTTGTATGCGAGGCATAACTGTCAGGATATGATTTGTGGAGACTGCCCGGAGAAGACGGCAGGGCAAATTGGCGGCGGTGTATCACAGGACTGTGATTACCGGACTGCGGTGACGGAAGATGACTGTCCGTGCCTTAGAGCTGTGCACATGGAAAAAGAGGGTGTTTCATGGTATCTGTTTTCCAATGAGGGGGCGGAGACGATTGAGACAAAGGTATGTGTAAAAGAGCTGCAGTCGGGCAAAAAGCCGTTGTGGATTAATTTGTGGGAGAACCGCGCAGAAGCATGTGTGTGCTGCGGCGAAGACAGTGCCGGGCAGAATATATCACATAATTATAGTACATATATTGAGGTGCGATTGGAGCGCTGCGAGATGAAGCTGTTGCTGCTTTTGGATGAGAGCACAGAACACATCGCAAAAAAGTACTGGCCGGAGTCTGGCTGGATGAAAACTGCGGAAAAAGTCTTCCTTGGGGACTGGACAGATCGGTTCAGACAGGTTGATTCGGACAGAGACAACGACGAAAATTCTGTCACATATCAGTATGTCTACACGGTTTCAGATGGACAGCGTCTTACGGGAACAGAGCACTTCACGGTCCGCGGTGAGGAGATGGCGGAGTGTGTGTGCAATGGCATATTTGCAGGTGTCAGCTTCTACAGTCCCCACACGTTTGAGATCGGACATCTCTTAAAAGAAAGGAAGAATGAAGTCTGTCTGCGCTTTACCGGGAATGCGGTGAACTTGTACGGAGAGGTGAAAGTGCCGTTTGGATTGGATCGAAGGAGAAAATGAGAATGAGCAAAAATGGAATGAATGAGATAAACATCGTAAGTCTGGTGACAAGTGATTCGATAACAGTGTATTTTGACAAGCCGGAGAATCTTCCGGAGGATTATCAGTACCAGATATTTTTAAATGGAAAAATAGCGGACGAGTCAGATAAAACCCACTTTCTGCTGGAGGGGCTTGACAGCAGTGCGGAGTATGATGTGCAGGTGAAGGTGACAGGCTGCGGCAGTGTGCTGGCGGAATCCGCGGTCGAGCATGTTCATACAGATGCGGCAAAAAGGCGTCTGGATGTGACAAAAGCGCCATATCAGGCAGCAGGGGATGGAAACACGATGGACACACAGGCGATCCAGCAGGCAATCGATGACTGTGCGGCTGGGGATGTGGTCTACCTGCCCGCTGGAATTTATAAAACAGGTGCATTGAGACTGCACAGTAATATGGAGCTGTATCTGGAAGAAGGGGCGACGCTGCAGGGAACCGATTTGCCGGAGGACTATCTGCCTCGCATCTGGAGCCGTTTTGAGGGGACGGAGATGTCATGCTACAGCAGCCTGCTCAATATGGGCGAACTTGACCATAAAAGCGGACCAAACTGTGAAAACATACTGATTCGCGGGAGAGGGACGATCGCGAGCGGCGGAAAGACACTGGCAAAGCGAATCATCAAATTGGAGCGGGCACGCCTGAAGGACGAACTGGAAGCGCTCGGAGATAAGATCAACGAATGCGAAAAACCGGAGACGATACCGGGACGCGTGCGGCCAAGACTCATCAATATCAGCAACTGCAAAAATGTGCGCATCTCGGGACTGACTTTGAGGGACGGCGCCAGCTGGAATGTGCATATGATCTATTCTGACGGTATTGTGACGGACCACTGCAGATTTCACTCGGAAGATGTGTGGAATGGAGATGGCTGGGATCCGGATTCCTCTGTCAACTGTGCTATTTTTGGCTGTATCTTTTACACAGGGGACGATTCGGTCGCGATTAAGTCGGGAAAGAATCCGGAGGGAAATGAGATTGACAGACCGACTTTGAATATCAGAGTGTTTGACTGCAAATGTGCATTCGGTCATGGAATCACGATCGGCAGCGAGATGTCCGGCGGCGTGGAGGATATAAAAATATGGGACTGCGATATGGGGGATTCCCTGTGCGGCATTGAGATCAAAGGGACAAAAAAGCGTGGCGGCTATGTGCGGAATGTGCAGGTCAGGGATTGCAGGGCAGCGAGGGTGCTGTTTCACTCGGTTAGCTATAATGATGACGGAATAGGGGCCAAGGCAGCCCCCTTGTTCGAGGACTGTACGTTTGAAAATGTGTGGATAACAGGGCGATGCCTTGACCATGATGGTGCGTTTTATGACATGGACTGTATGGAGCTGATCGGCTTTGACGAGCCGGGGCATGCACTGAAAAATATATTGCTGAAAGATATCACGCTCGGAATCGAGGGTGAAACACGGAGACAGACAATTATTCTGAATGCCTGTGAGGGGATAACAATTCAGAATGTGAGATGCCTGTAATTTTTATAATAGTACTGTTTGCGCACGGCTGACGGAAAGCGATTAATGCACGTCCGGCAGGCGGGCCGGTGAAGCCGGCAAAGGAGTACGCGCAGCTCCTTAGATAGATGCGGGGGTTTTGATTTAGAAGCGACCGCATCTATTTTTTTGCCCTCATAAGTCCGCCTGTATAGAATCAAAGCTTGTATACAGATTACTGGAATATTTTTTTAGGCCTGATATGGGTGATAACGAAAAAACAAATTGAGGAATTGGAGGTTTGGCTCAAGATGGATCTTGGATAGTCGTTTGGTGCAGTAAATGGGAGTTTTGTGCACCAGCGTTTGATAAAATGTACAATAATTCCGATATAATTTGTGATGGAAAAGAAGACGGAAAAGAAATCAGAATTGAGGGAGAGACGATGAAGATAGCAATCTGCGATGACAGGGAGAACGACCGCAATGCACTTAGGGCGCTGCTGGAAGCTTACGGGCAGGATTTTGAAATAAGGGAATACAGCTCCGGCAGTGGACTGTGCGGGGATATGGATTATATACGGGAATGCGGCATCATATTTCTTGATATCAACATGGACGGGATGGATGGACTGGAGACGGCAAGGCAGATCAAGGCGGAATGCCCGAAGGTGTATATCGTACTGGTCACGGCCTATGTGAACTATGCGCTGGACGGGTACAAGGTAAAGGCGAGCCGTTTCCTATTGAAAGATGATCTGGAACAGACTTTGCAGGAGTGTATGGATGACATACTGCAGGAAATCCGGCAGGATGAGCAGGTGGTGGAGTATGGTTTTGTGGAGGGAAATGTGCGGCTGCGGGTGGATGATATCATCTATATCGAAACGAACAAACATAAGAACGTGTTCTATACGCAGCAACAGACATTCAGTATCTATAAAAAGATGGATGAACTGGAGGAAGACTTGAAAGGGATGGGATTTGTGCGGATGCACAGGAGCTTCCTCGTCAACATGAAGTACATTGAGAAGATCAGCAGCTATGTCATGGTTCTGACCACGGGGAAGAGGATATCCGTGCCGAAGTCAAGATACCCGGAAGTGAAGCGCCAATACACGCTGTTTAAGGGGACAGAGTGATTATGGAGATGGGAATATTATGTCTGACTGTTATGGTAGAGACATGGGGGACGCTGCACTTTTTTGATACTTTTCTTGGACGAAGAAAAGCGGAAAAAATTTGTAGATATCGGTTTTTGGCATATTTCATGATGATGCTTGCTGCCAACGTTATGGGGTACTGGATTGGCATGTGGAAACTGCCGCTGTTTATTCTGGGCTATGTTCTGCTTGGCAGGATGTACGATAAGACAGGCTGGGTCCAGGCTGCCTTTTTCGCTGTGCTGAACTACTGTATGATATTTCTGACCGATTTTGTGGTGTACTGCGTTGAGAATCTATGGAAGATGCAGGGGACAGCATGGAAAATGTGGGAGTGGATATGGGTATTGACGGCCAGGTTATTATGGCTCGGCGTACTGATTGTTTTTCGCAGGATATGGAGAGGAGAGGCTGATTACAGAGAGCTTACGGACGGGGAATGGATGAAACTGGGTTTGATGCCTTTGTTTACGCTGTCAGCCCTTTTAATGATGTATGATCAGAATGGGAATGAGTCGGGAATGCAGCTGGTCAGTCTATTTCTTTCTGCCGGAATGGTTGCTATTAATTTTCTTGTTATCTGGCTTTTGCGGGAGATACTGGAAAAGGGGAAGAGAATGCGGGAGGGGATAGAATCCGCAAGGAAGAAAGAAAGCCAGCTTGCGCATTACCGGGATATGCAGTCGGTGTATGAGCAGCAGGGGAGAAAGATGCATGATTATAAAAATCAGATAAGGACAATCCAGGTGCTGATAAAGGAAGGCGACACGCAGGCCGCCGCCGAACTTGCGGAACGGCTGACGGAAAGTATATCAGTGGAGATGTCGGCAGTCAATACGAACCATCCTGTCGTGAACGCAGTCCTGAACCAGAAGTTCCGTGCCGCAAGGGAGCAAAAAGTGTCCATGATATTCAAGGTGGGTGATATGAGCGGGCTGCGGCTGGACGGAGAGGAAACCGTGATTCTGTTGTCCAATTTGCTGGACAATGCCATCCATGAGTGTGTGAAGGTCGTGCGGGCGGGGCAGAAAGCTGTCATACACATCAAGTTGGTGCAGGAGGATGGGAAGCTGATCTTTTCTGTAAAGAACCCCGTGGCGGAGAACGTGCAGGTCACGGAAGGCATCGTGCTGGATTCCAATGGGGAGATGCACAGTGTCGGCCTTACGAATGTAAAGGAGGTGGTGGATAAATATGGCGGCGATTTTGCCATCTCCTGTGATTCGGAAAAGTTTCAGGCGGTGGTGATGTTATAAATGCCAGACAGTCGCAAATACTGCTAATTGACAAGAAGCAGAAAGTGATAAGAATGGAGGTACATTTTGGAATGGGAGTAAATACAGTAAATGACACAGGATCCGCATGGGGAGCGGCTTTTCGCAACAAACCTTTAATGCTGAAAACGCATTTGGAAGTGGGTGCATTTTTGAATGGGAAGATACACAGGAACATGCTATTGAATGAGGATAGCTGTTCATTGAGTACAAACAATTCCTATCGCAACTATACAACATATGAGGTTGCAAGTGATGATTTGGAGAAGACTTTTCTTGATTTTGGTTTTTTAATCAGGGACGAGACGAGCAGTCTGAGAGGAAGTCTCAGTGATGAAAAGGATGTAGATTTCTACAATTTCTCCATACCCTATAACCGCACAGTGCAGAATTACTTTACCGTGGAGATTCGGATGGATATGCCAAAGGACTGTGACTACAGCCTTACGCTGTATGATCAATATGGCAATCAGGTGGGGAAGGCGCAGTGGGACGGGGAAGGCCGGAAAACACTGAACATTCCAAACTGGGATACACAGACCAGTAAATACTGCATCAAGATAGAGAACGAAAACGGGGAGGAGGTTTCGCCAGATGATTATTACAAGATCAGTTTTCACATTTCTGACAATAAGGAGCAGGAGAAGACTGACGCCGTAAGGGTGGCATATGGGAACCTTCAAAACGCATACAGCAGGAAGGAGAAAAACTGGCGGGAATATCTTGATAAATATAATGAAGTCTTAAAAGAAATGGAGCAGAATTACATCAAGGAGTTGGAACAGCTCCACCAGCAGCAGTTTGAAAGCCTGCCGGAAGATAAGAAGTACACAGGCGGGCGCACAGTGGATGAACTGCTGGGAGATATGGCGGAAGGAAAGGATTTAAGTGATGCGGAGCGGGAGTATGTGAAGATATTTGCGAACCTCAAGGACATGGAAAAGGCGAAACAGAAGGCGGAACTGAAAAACAGCTTTTCAGAAAAATTCGTGGGGGAACTGGAAGGTATGGGCATCTCACGTGATGATATCGAGGGAATGCGTGTAAGGATTGGAAGCAGCGGGGATGTGACTGTGGACGGGATAGCGGATAGTGCTGTTCGGAAAAAGGTGCAGAAACTGATAGATGAAAAGTACAGTGACCAGATGTACCAGTATTACATAGGGATTGCAGACAGTGTGGGGAATCTGTCCTCCAACATATACCGGTATGCCATGGATATACAGGAAGTCCGGCGCTATCTGAAAGGGGTTACAGGGGAGGATATATCCATGAAGAGCCTTTATCTGACACCTGACAGCAAGATCGGAGGTCTGCCGGAAAAAGCTGCCAATTTGCTCAACAGGACGAAGGGAAATGCCAGGATAGAGCGGATGAAGGATGCGCTGGTTAATATCATAGGGAACATCAGGATAAGCGGTGATTTGGGGATTCCCGATTTTACTTCACAATTCCAGTTCCAGGATGGGGCGTTTTCTGTGCCTGACAGCGGTTTTGCGATGGATACGGGTGCATTGGACGAGCGGCTGACGCCACACTACTCTGGAAATATGTATTCCGATATGTATCGATATCAGTTCAAGCGTGTTTTGTAAACAGTGATGATGGAGGATGAAAGGAATGAATGTGAACAGAATCTGTAACAACAGATTGCCAGCAGTGCTGATTGCGTTAACGATACTTTTTTCAACCAGTGGATGTACCATGCAGGGAAATGATTCGTCAGCTCCCGCTCCAGATGTTGGGCATCAGACAGCAGATGATGGCGGGGCAATCGATGAGGACGATCCTATTGCGGAGGAACCGCAGCTTGACATTGACGGCCAAAACGGAATTTCGGAGGATTCCAACAGCCAAAGTGAGATTATTTCGGCGGAGCCGTATAAAGGGAATGTGGATTGAGAAACTGGTGCGCAGTGAAAGGAGATCGAAATGGATATTGCAGCAATAACAAGGAGCAAATGTGCAGGCAGCACGGCAGCCGGAAAGGCATCATCCGGGAAAAGCTGGAAGCTGTCGGATTCCCTCCGGGAGAAGATAACAGAATATGCCAGAGAGGATGCAGTGCAGAATGTTTACATGGGAAATAAGTTCCTCTCCCTGCGAAAAAGCGAGGCTGCCAAAGTAGCGCCGGACAGGGCGGCGCTGATGGGAAAGATCGGACAGAATGCGGCGGACATGAAGAAGATACGGGAAGCTGACGAGCGGTGGCTCTGTATCCTGTTTGGCAGGCAGTATGAAGCCAGGTTCCAGTTCGAAGGTATGGGATCCGCCGCCCATGTGCATGACGAGAACGGTGAGGAGATACTGACCTATACGGCGGGTGTGGGCTGGCAGGAGAAAGAATCAAAGGCGGAGACAGAAGTACACGGAGCATTGAAGGCAGCCTACTATGATGCGTTCCGCGCGGCAAGGCAGGAGATAAACGCTGGAGCTGCCTGCATGGAAGTCCAGGGCGGCTTTGACACCAGGGCATAAGGTTATCTTTTTATGCGGATATCCTTGACTTTCTGCATTTCACCTGCTACAATGAGTGCATGTACTTGCATGAAGGAGGAGGCAAATTTGGATGAGACAAGTCAGAAAATAATTGACGCGGCAATGACATTAGTCCGGGATAAAGGATATGTCGCAACGACGACGAAAGAGATTGCGAAGGTGGCTGGTGTAAATGAGTGTACCTTATTCCGCAAGTTTGAGAGCAAGAAGGATATTGTCCTGCAGGGAGCTAGTCAGGCAGGCTGGCGGGCGAATGTCATACCGGAGGTTTTTGAGAATGTATCGTGGGATCTGCAGATAGACCTGGAAATGTTCATGAGGGCATATATTGACCGGATGACGCCGGATTTTGTCAATCTGTCAATCGGTCTGAGGGCGCCGCAGCTCTATGAGGAAACCAAACAGCTCATTATGAAAGTTCCGCAGGCATTTTTGATGACATTTACAGATTATCTGAATAAGATGTGTGCGATGGGAAAAATACCGGAGAAAGACTTTAAGACGCTGGCGCTGACCGTATTTTCAGCAACATTCGGCTACACCTTTCTGAACGCATCGTTCGGAAAAGAGCTCACAGATGTTGAAAAAGACGGGTACATCCAGGAAAGTGTGCAGATGTTTGTGAAAGGAATCTATCAATAAGGTTTGGCGCTGTCAGACGGCGCTATAAATCACTGTAAATTAGGAAACGATTTTTTTCGTTTCCTATAATTATAAATCAAATGCGTGCAAGTACACGCATTTATAAAGGAGGAAATTATGACACAGATAACAGGTGCAGATTTATTTGTGAAAGCATTAAAAGAAGAAGCAGTTGACACACTGTTCGCTTATCCGGGGGGACAGGCGATAGATCTGTTTAATGCACTGTATGGAGAAGAGGAAATAGATGTTATCCTGCCGCGTCACGAGCAGGGGCTAATCCATGCGGCGGACGGTTATGCGCGTTCCACAGGTAAAGTCGGTGTCTGCCTTGTGACAAGCGGACCAGGAGCTACAAATCTCGTTACAGGCATTGCCACTGCAAATTATGACAGTGTTCCGTTAGTATGCTTTACAGGACAGGTTCCGACATATCTTATTGGGAATGACGCCTTTCAGGAGGTGGACATTGTGGGCATCACAAGAAGTATCTGCAAATATGCGGTAACAGTGCGAAAGAGGGAGGACCTGGCAGAGACAATCAAAAAGGCGTTCTATATTGCAAAGACAGGGAAACCGGGCGTGGTCGTTGTCGATCTGCCAAAGGATGTCCAGAAGGCTTACGGCAGCGATTTTTATCCAAAGGAAATTATGGTCAGAGGTTACAAGCCGAGTACCTCTGTACATATAAAACAGTTAAATAAGGCGCTGGATATCCTGAACCATGCATCGAAGCCTGTTTTCCTTGTTGGCGGCGGAGTGAATATTGCCCATGCAAAGAAAGAGATGACACAGCTTGCAGAGCTGACAGGCGTGCCGGTTATCACGACGATCATGGGAAAAGGGGCAATCCCGACAACAAACAGGCTCTATGTTGGCAATATAGGCATTCATGGGAGCTATGCCGCCAATTCCGCAATCAGCCATTGTGATGTTCTCTTTTCAATAGGAACACGGTTTAATGACCGGATTACGGGTAAAGTGGAAGAATTTGCGTCAAATGCAAAGATTATTCATATTGATGTGGACGCGGCGTCTATCTCCCGCAATATTGATGTGGATGTTCCGATTGTAGCTGACGCGAAACAGGCGATATGCGCCCTGCTTGAAAGAGCAGAACCATTGAACATTTCCGCGTGGACAGATGAAATCAATCGCTGGAAAAAGCAATATCCGATTGATATGGGGGAAGCTGGCCTGACACCACAAATGATTATTCAGTCCATAAATGAATTGTTCCAGGATGCGGTTATCGCTACGGATGTCGGTCAGAATCAATTATGGGCGACACAATTTCTTGACATTGATGAGAAGAAGCAAATGCTGACATCCGGTGGTCTGGGAACAATGGGATACGGTTTTCCCGCTGCAATCGGGGCAAAACTTGGCAATCCTCACAAAGATGTCATTGTGATATCCGGCGATGGCGGCATGCAGATGAATATTCAGGAGATGGCGACAGCCGTCGTCTATGAACTGCCAGTGATTATCTGCATACTGAATAACGGATATTTAGGGAATGTGCGGCAATGGCAGGAAATGTTTTATGAAAGGCGGTATTCGAGTACCTGTATGCGTTACCGCAGAGGCTGTGAGACGGGCTGTAACAAACCGGACCACTGCTGCCCGGAATACACGCCGGATTTCATTGCACTGGCAGAAAGCTACGGTGCAAAGGGGATTCGTGTCACAAAGGCAGAGGATATCAAAACCGCTTTGCGCAGTGCGAAACAGAATACAAAGACACCTACGATAATTGAGTTTATCATAGACAGAGAAGTCAATGTCATGCCGATTGTTCCGCCGGGGAACTTCCTTGGTGACATGATTTTGGGCTCTGCCATGACAGCGACTTAGAAAGAGGGGAAAACAGAAAATGAAGAAGAGATGGATTTGTTTATTTGTTGAAAATGAAATAGGTGTACTCGCCCGCATTTCGGGTTTGTTTTCCGGAAAGGCTTATAATCTGGACAGCCTGACCGTTGGAGTCACTGAGGATAGTACCATATCGCGCATGACAATCAGTTTAACAAGCGACGACAGGACCTTTGAGCAGATCAAAAAGCAGCTTGCCAGAAGTGTTGAGGTAATCAAAGTGGTAGACTACACAGATGTACCGATTCATATGAAAGAAATCTTGTTTGTCAGGGTGAATCATTGCTCCGATGCAGACATAACGGAACTGTTCCGGATTTCAAAAGTATTTGGAGCTGCAGTCATTGACTATGATGGCGCGACTGTCCTCTTGGAATGTATCCAGACAGAAAGCAGGAATAATGACTTGATAGCCCTGCTGAAAAGAAAGTTCGCGAACAGGATTGAGATTGTAAGGGGCGGAAGTGCTGCGGTGGAAGCACTTCCTGTTTGACAATACTTCATGCGGGGATTATAATTTTTGGTGTTAGTCAATATCTAACTTTTCAAATAAAGATATAAAGCCCAAAGACGGAATATATAGAAATCGGGAAGGTACTAATTTTCACGTTTTTTATAGTTATTTCAGGCGGCATGGGGGATTAGAATGAGAATTTTGGTGGTGGAGGATGATCTGGCCCTGAGTGCCGGATTGTGCTTTGAACTGGACAATAGCGGCTATATTACAGTTGCCGCCTATAATTGCAGGAAAGCGCAGCAGCTAATTTCGGAGGACCGTTTTGACCTGGTTTTGCTGGATGTGAATTTGCCGGACGGCGACGGATTTGACTTGTGCCGCGCGATCAAGCAGGTCAGACCGGAGCTGCCGGTGATTTTTTTGACTGCCAACGACTTGGAACAGAATGTGCTGGACGGATTTGATCTGGGGGCAGAGGACTATGTGACAAAGCCCTTCAATATGCAGATTTTGCTGCGCCGTGTGGACGTTGCACTGCGAAGAGTTAACAAAGCGGCAGGGGAGGCATCTGCCCAGCGGTGGAGTGATGGATTCCTGGTGCTGGACTTTTCTGCCCTGACCGCGCAGCGGGGAGAAGAAACGCTGTCGATCACGCCAAATGAATACAAGCTGCTCCGGGCACTGACGGAAAACGCCGGTAAAATTCTTACCCGGCAAATCCTTCTGGAGAAACTGTGGGACAGCGGCGGTCATTTTATCGACGACCATACGCTGACCGTGACCATGAACCGTCTGCGCTCCAAAATTGAGGATGATGCCCACGCCTACATTCAGACGGTTCGCGGTATGGGCTATATCTGGAAAGGGGTACAGCGATGAAAACCAGATGGTTTGGGATTGTTTCTGTCTTTTTGGGGCTGATGGCTGCCAGCCTTACAGCGGTGCTGATCTGGATGTTGTGGGAGTATGTTCCGAGAGCATCAGTTCGATATGGCATACTGGCTGTGTGCGCTGGCATTTTTCTGCTGGCTGGATTGTGGGCGGCTTTACAGCGGTATCAGATCGGGCAATTTGCAGACGATGTCTGCGAAACACTCGATGCCGCCATCGCAGGCCGCCAGCCCGGGAACTTCCATCCCTATGAAGACTCATTGACATCAAAGGTTCAGGGCAAGCTGATGCAGTATTATGACATCATGCGCGAGGGACGTCTGCAGAGTCAGAGGGACAAACAGACCCTGCAGAGTCTGGTCAGTGATATCTCGCATCAGGTGAAAACACCCATTGCCAATGTGAAACTCTACACGGGTATTTTGCAGCGGCGGGATATTTCTGAAGAAAAGAGAGAACAGTTTCTTCACACGATGGAGGCACAAATCAACAAACTGGACTTTCTGATGCAGTCCCTCATCAAAATGTCCCGATTGGAGACAGGCACCTTTATCCTTTGTCCGTTGGAAGCCCGTCTCAACGACACCATAGCGCAGGCGATGAATACGGTGTGGGGCAGCGCGGAACAGAAAAAGATAGAAATTTCCGTGGAGTGCGGAGCAGAGATTATGGTTCGGCATGATCCCAAGTGGACAGCGGAAGCGATCGGAAACATTCTGGACAACGCGGTCAAGTACACATGTTCAGGAGGAACAATCACCATTGCTGTGCGCCCGTGGCAGTTCTATACCCGCATCGACATTTCAGATACCGGCAGGGGTATCCCGGAGGAGCATTACAATGATGTGTTTCAACGTTTCTACCGGGAGGAAGAGGTTGCCGCAGAGGAAGGTGTCGGCCTTGGACTGTATCTGGCCAATGGGATTATCACCCGGCAGAAAGGCTATATCAGCGTGAAGTCCAGGGTGGGAGAGGGAACGACTTTTTCAGTGTATCTGCTGAGTTTTAATTGAGAGAGGATGAAAAATGGATATTGTGACAGTACATAATCTTTATAAGACTTTTGGCAGGGGCGAAAGCGCGGTACACGCTTTGAACGGCATTGATCTTGCCATTGAAAAAGGAACATTTACTGCTGTTATCGGTGCGTCCGGTTCAGGAAAGACCACGCTGCTCAATATGATCGGCGGACTGGATACCCCGGACGAGGGTGAAATTATAGTGGACGGTGTCCGTTTATCCGGTCTGAAAGAAAAGGAACTGGCGGTTTTCCGCCGCAGCAAGGTGGGGATTGTCTATCAGAGCTTTCATCTGGTTCCCACGCTCACGGTCAAAGAGAATATTCTGTTTCCGCTGAGCCTTGCCGGGACAAAACATGATCCGGCTTTCTTTTCTGAGATTGTGGAGCTTCTGCATCTGCAAAAAAAACTGAACGCATATCCGCACGAACTTTCCGGCGGCGGCCAGCAGCGGGCAGCCATTGCCAGAGCATTGCTCAGCAGACCATCCATTCTGCTGGCGGACGAGCCCACCGGCAATCTGGACTCGAAGAGCGGGCAGAATGTATTGGGGTTGTTTAAATTGTCGGTAGAAACGTATCACCAGACATTGGTGATGATCACGCACAATCTGGAGATCGCACAGATGGCCGACCGGGTGATCCGCATCGAAGATGGCCGTATCTGTGAGTAGGGAGGGCCAATCATGCTTGCAAATAACAATCTGAAAGTCTGCCGCACGCTGGTAAAGCGGGACTTCCGGCTTCATCCCGGCAAAAACGGTATTCTGATACTGGCGGCCATGCTGGTCACGGCGCTGTACACGTTTGTCTTTCTGCTGGGGAATGCAGTCGAAGATGCGTATCTGCTCAAATGCCAGTATACCTATGGTTCAACGAGCCACATACTTTATACTGGTCTGACTGAGCGGCAGGCAGACACGATCGCAGGAAATGTCAATGTAAAAAATTCCGTCCGAATCAGCACGGTAGGGCAGCTTGCAAGTCCGATGCTCGGAAAGCGGCTGGTAAAGCTGGCTGTTACGGACCGGAACTATGCGGAAACAGTTCTATCCGTTCCGACCACAGGAAATTTACCGGAAAACCCTTGGGAGATTGCCATGGACGAGTTTACCATGGATTCCCTGGGTGTTTCCCATGAATTGGGAACGGCGGTGACTTTGCTTTGGACTGACCCTGACGGAAATACACATACGTCGGATTTTACGCTGTGCGGCTGGTGGAGCAGCAGCGCCGTTTTCACCGAAGCCTGTGCATGGATCTTTGCTGACACCGCCCAGGAACTGGTTCCCGGCTATCAGGATAAAACCAGCTGCAATGTCACCCTGGGGGTGAATCTGTACCAGCCTGAAGATTTAGATGAGCAGGCGGCTTCTATTTTGGAAGAGCTGGGTGTCGCGGGGGGCAGCTTTACAACGAATCTCGCCTATAACGAAGCGCGGCAGGAGCGGGCAGGGCAGAGAGCGATGCCGTTCTATTCGCTCACAATACTGGTGCTGCTGTGCGGATATCTGATGATCTACTGCATTGTCCATGTGGCGGCGCAGCGGGACACATTGTATTATGCCTGCTTAAAATCGTTGGGAATGACCCCGCGGCAGATTCGCTGCATGCTGCTGGAGCAGGGATGCGCAGTCTCTTTTCTGGGTCTGCTTCCCGGATGGGCATTGGGGTTTGGACTGCATTTTGCGATTAGCACCAGGGTAATCTCAGAGATAGACGAGAATCCGGCGCTGTATTTTCTTTCGTGGACGCCTTTTGCGGCTGCGGCGCTTGGCACTTTGCTCACCACACTGTCAGCTTACCTGATTCCCACGATCTGTCTGTCCCGCATGACACCGGTACAGGCATCTGGTCTGGCCGTGGGCCGTATGCCACGCCGCAGAGCAGGTTTAAATGGCCGCACAACCCTTGTGGACATGGCGCTGCGTACCACACTGGGCCGGAACCGGTGGCGCACTGCGCTGTCAGCCCTCTCCTGGATACTGGCAGCAGTATTGCTCAGTTCGGTTTGGCAACAGTATCTGAGCTTCCAGGAGGATATCTACTTATCTGCATTTTCTCCGTGGGATTATAGTCTGTCGGATGGTTCCGCATACCTTTCTGTGCAGCCATATAATGAAAAGAACCGCGGCATTACAGAGGAGACGGTGAAGGAACTGCAGTCGCGTCCGGAAGTCACGGCTGTCAGCGCCTTAAAAAGCCATGAAACAGAGCTATTCGCTTCGGATAAGCTGCGCAGGCGTATTGTGGACTACTACAACCAGCCTTCCTACGATGAAACGATGACCCGGAGAGCGTCTATGGCCGGATTTCCAGACTGGTGTGCCGGCATGGATCGTCTGGAACAGACCGGCGAATACATCGGCCTTGTTGTGGGACTGGATGGGGCCTATCTGCAGTATGTGCTGGATAACTGTCCCTTTACCAGCGGAAGTTATGATGCCGAAGCGTTTGCTTCCGGGGATTATGTTCTGGCAGCAGGCGCCAACGGTGAGGGGATTTCCTCTCCGGCGGCGGGGGAGACCGTAGAGCTGGACGGACACACCTATACCGTACTGGGATCTGTGATGCATGATGACTCCTTTATCAGTGGGGCAAACAGCATACAGGCCTCTTTCCACATCTTGTATATCCTGCCTATGGCACAATTTGATGCACTGTTCCCGGAGCAGGGCTATCGTCAGCTGGCGGTTGATATTGATCCGTCGCAGCAGGCTGTCTTTGAAGCCTGGCTGGATCATTATGAGCAGGGACTGCGTATCGGCGTGGGGATTAACAGACGCAGCGAATATGCATCGGCTTTCAGTGCGGAGAGGCTGAATGAGGTGCTGGCGGAGCTGGTAGTTGCTCTGGTGATGCTTGGAATTGCGCTCACCAATTTTGTGAATATGCTGGTGGTCAAGACGGTCAGCCGGAAATCAGAGTTTGCGGTCTATGAAAGCCTTGGAATGACAGCTGCGCAACTGCGCTGTCTGATGTTTCTTGAGGGGATTTTTCATGCTGCGCTGATGATTCTGCCGCTTGTGCCGGTGGTCGTGTTTTTCACGGCTGTTGTGACGCCTGCTCTGGTGGAGGCCATCGGTTCCTGGTGTACGGTCTATCGTTTCTCCCTGCTGCCTTTGTGGGTAGTGCTGTCGGTCATCCTGCTTCTGGCTGTGACAGTGCCGTTAATCTGCCTGCGGTTTCTCACAAAAGGCAGTCTGACCGATCGGATGCGCAAAACAGACTAAAAGTTACAAAAGTGTACCTTTCATGTACCTGAAATGAGACATTGGTCTGGTAGACTAAATGTATCAAATGGAGCAGCGCTCCAGAGTGTACAAGGAGGAACAACTGATGGAAACGATCTTGAAGACTACAAATCTGAAAAAATATTACGGCAAAGGTGAAACGCTGGTGAAGGCATTGGACGGCGTGGATCTGGAAATTGAGAGAGGAAAATTTACGGCGATTATCGGCACATCCGGCTCCGGGAAATCGACCCTGCTGAATATGCTGGGCGGTCTGGACACTCCCAGCGAAGGCAGCATCAAGGTTGGGGACACAGAACTTGCCAGGTTAAACAGTGAGCAGGCTACCATTTTCCGCCGCAAACAGATCGGCTTTATATTCCAGAATTACAACCTGGTGCCCGTTCTCAGCGTTTGGGAAAACATTATTTTCCCCATTACGCTGGATGGCCGTAAGCCCGACAAGAACTTTATCATGCAGGTGGTCCGGCTGCTGGGGCTGGAAAAGAAGCTCGACAGCCTGCCAAACAACCTCTCCGGCGGTCAGCAGCAGCGTGTGGCAATCGCACGCGCCCTTGCCAGCAAGCCCTCCATTATTCTGGCTGACGAGCCTACCGGCAACCTGGATACCAAGACCAGCGATGATGTGATCGGTCTGCTGAAGATGACTGGCAAGGAGTTCCACCAGACCATTGTGATGATTACCCACAACCCGGAAATTGCACAGATGGCGGACCGTATCGTTCGGATTGAGGACGGCCGCATCGCAGCGCAGTAAGGAGGGCAGTCCAATGATCAGAAGCAAAAACGATGAAAAATTCAACCCGGTCAAAGCGATCAGCCAGCGGACATTCCGCAAAAATAGAGCCCGTAATCTGGTAGCAGTTCTGGCGATTCTGATGACCACTCTCATGTTCACCACATTGTTTACCCTGGCGCAGAGCATGAGCGAGAACCTGATTAAAATGACGTTCCGTCAGACCGGCTATGACGCCCAGGCAAGCTGTAAGGCCATCACCCCCGAACAGGCCCAGAAGCTGGCTGCACACCCGGATGTGAAGGAACTGGGACAGAGTATCGTGCTTGGCCTGGCAGAAAACACGAAGCTGGGCGGGAGACAGGTGGAGATCCGCTGGGCGGATGACAGCTACGCGGCTCACAGCTTTGCCGCCCCCACAACTGGCAGGATGCCGCAGTCTGCCGATGAAGCGGCGCTGGACACAATAGCGCTGGATCGTCTGGGCATCCCGCATGAAATCGGTCAGACCGTCACGCTGGAATGGCGCAAAGATATTGCTGATTCCAATGCCGAGCCTGAGCAGGCGGTGTTTACGCTCTGCGGCTTTTGGGAGGGCAACCAATCCAGCTATGCCAGTATGGCGTGGGTCAGCCGGGAATATGCCGATGCAATGACGCAAGGCCAGCTCTCTTCGGGGAACGGTATTTTGGGTTTGTACATGGTGCAGGTCAGCCTGTACAGCGGCAGTAACATCGAAAAGACTATGGATCAGATTTTGGCGGATACCGGCCTGGATGGTCTGGAGTACGGTGTCAATCTGGCCTACTCCCCAGAGATGGGTGCTACGGCGCTTCAGGAGACGCTTCCCATGTATCTTGGCATGGTGCTGGTCTTTCTTGCAGGTTATCTCATCATTTACAACATTTTCCAGATCAGTGTCACTGCAGATGTGCAATTCTACGGGAAATTAAAGACGCTCGGCACCACAGACCGGCAGATCAGAAAATTGATATATGGGCAGGCCAACCGCCTGTGTGTGATTGGAATTCCTGCAGGGCTTGCGTTGGGCTGGCTGCTGGGTGTGGTGCTGGTACCAGCGTTTACCGGGATTTTGGAGGACGGCGGCAGCGTGTCCGTCAATCCGCTGATTTTTATGGGCTCTGCAGCGTTTGCATGGCTTACGGTGTTCATTTCCTGTCTGCGCCCGGCACGTCTGGCTGGAAAAGTGTCCCCTGTGGAGGCTCTGCGGATGAGCGATGCGGATACCTCCGGCAGGAAAAAGACAAAGCGCAGCCATACAGGGGAGTCGCTGGCAGGTATGGCCTGGACGAACCTGGGACGCAACAGGAAACGTACAGTCACAGTGATCTGCTCGCTGACGCTGGGACTTGTGCTGCTCAGCTGCTTTTACGCAAAGAATGCGGCTTTTGATATGGAGAAATATCTGGCAGCCCTGACCATTGCTGACTTTGAGTTGGCAGATGATACCAGCGATAATTATGTTCAGGGCTATAATCCCCATGGCACCACACTGGGAGAAGATCTGGTGCAGGAGATGGAAACGATGGAGGGGGTGGAGGCTGTTGGCCACCAGTATTCCCACCAGCTTGTCTGGCAGTTTGATAACCAGACCGCGGAGAACCTGAAAGGGTTTTATACCGAAGCGGTATTGGCGGACTGGGCCAGTTACGATCCGGACGGCGTAGATGCCTTTCACCATGCAGTCGATTCGCAGGAGATGAACGCAGTGGTGTTCGGACTGGATGGTATTCCGCTGGACGCGGTCACCCAGTCCCATTCTATCATGGAAGGAAGCTTTCACCCGGATGCCTTTTCCAGTGGAGATTATGTTCTGGCGATCGGCCCTGCAATCGAAGAAGGGGCGGAGTATCCTGTTCTCCCTGTCCCGTCCGTTGGAAGTACAGTTACACTGGAAGGCAGGGACTATACGGTCATGGCCGTCGTCTTTCCGCTGGGCCCGGTTACAAGCGGCGCGCTGGAAGCAGGGGCTTCGGACGCTATGGTGCAGCGTTTTATCCTGCCCGCCGATACGTTCAGGCAGAACTGGCCGGAAAATACGTTGCGCAAACTGTTTTTGAATGTGGACGATGCCCATATTGACACAGTACAGAACTGGCTGGATGTCTATACCGCCACGGTGGATACCAGCCTGCCTGTCACCTCCCGGCAGTCCAAGGCACAGCAGTATGAGGCCGAAACCCGGTCGGCTGCTGTTATGGGCAGCACGATCAGCGTAGTCATCGCCCTGGTGGGTGTGCTGAACTTTGTGAATTCTATGGTCACGGCGATTGTATCCCGCAAACGTGAGTTTGCCATGATTCAGAGCGTGGGCATGACCAGGAAGCAGCTTTGTAAGATGCTGGTTTACGAGGGCACCTATTATGCAGTGATCACACTGGTTGTATCCTATCTGATCAGCGCGCTGGCTGTCGGTGTGGTGATCCGCGGTATGGTGGACGGAGGCTTTACGACGTTCCGCTTCACCCTGCTGCCGCTGAATATCTGCGCTCCGATGCTTTTGGCATTTGCAGTGCTGATTCCCTTTGCGTGTTTTAAGAACCTGGAGAACCAGAGCATTGTGGAGAGACTGCGGATGGACTGACGGGAACGGATGGAACACACAGAAGTCCAAAATTGCGGAAATCTATTGACAAACTGGTTTAAAAGATTTAGACTACAATTAGTTTAAATCTTTTAAACCGGATTGGCAGAGAAAAAAGCGAAGGAGGACGAGACAAATGGTTACATACATTATGACGGAGGCGGAGAGCCTTCTGGCGGAGATTATATGGGAGAAGGAGCCGCTCGGAAGCGGGGAACTTGTGAAGCTGGCATCACAGCGGCTGGGATGGAAGAAGTCAACCACATATACAGTACTGCGCAAGATCTGTGAGAATGATATTTTTCAGAATAAGGGCGCTGTGGTCACATCGAAAATCAGCAAGGAGGAGTATACGAGACAAAAAGGGGAGCAGTATCTTGAGGAGAATTATAACGGTTCACTGCCAAACTTTGTGGCCGCTTTCTTAAAGCGAAAAAAACTCAGCAAGAATGATATCGAGGAACTTGTGACACTGATTGAAGAGTACAAGGATTAGGAGTACTGGAGGGGGAAGATGGGTAGCAATATGTACGGTGATTTATTTGTCAGGATATTGAATATCAGTTTAATCAGTTGTTACACGATTGTGGTGGTGATGGTGGTTCGTGCCTTGATTCTGAGATGGGAGAGAAAATATGCGTATCTTCTGTGGTTTGTGGTTTTCGTCAGTCTCTGTATCCCGTTTCGGATTGCAGGGCCGTTCAGCCTTGTACCTGCATGGATAGCAGATTTTGACATTATGGACAAAAATGAGAGCGAAACGGATTATCTTCCGAATGAAATGATAACGGAGGCCGTAAGTCAGCATCATTATTATACACCTGTTACACGGTATGAAGAAGGAGAAGATGGCATACCGGGGACAGATTCAAACCGCGAGGCGATGTATGTGCAAGAGGTATCAGAGGCGCCGGTGGATTATCTTCCGAATGAAACAATTACGGAGACTGTGAGTCAGCATCATTATTATACACCTGTCACACAGTATGAAGAAGGAGAAAATGGTATACCGGGGACAGATTCAAACCGTGAGTCAGCTTATAATATCAATGATCAAATAAATAGGGATTCCCGAAAAAAGTTTCTGGCATTTGTGTGGGGAGTCGGGGTAATCCTGTTAATGGCAGGGAATATCAGGGCTGTCTTGAAGCTTCGTGGTCAGCTGAAGGGTGCGAAGCCAATTACGGGAGACCATATTTCCGGGGAGTGTGCAGAGAAAGGCGTTATGTCTGTTGGCGGCATTGAGACGCCGTTCTTGTGGGGATTTCTATCTCCGACGATCTATCTGCCACAAACAATTGACGAGGAGGAGCGCACTTATATCATTGCCCATGAGAGTTATCACAGAAAGCGAAAAGATTACATATTTAAGCCCTTATTTTTTATGATTGCAGTGATTCACTGGTTCAATCCGCTCGTTTGGGCAGCCTATTTTTTGTTTGTGAGGGATATGGAGATTTCCTGTGATGAGGCCGTGATTGCCAGTGCGGGTGAGGATATCCGGAAAAAGTATGCAGAGAGCCTGTTGAAATACGCGGCGCGGCAGAACGGATACACACTGACACCGATCACATTCGGTGAGCCATCACTGAAATACAGGATTAAGAATGTGCTTCATTATAAGGAGAGCAGCATGCTTTTTTCTGTGATGATGTTGTGTGTTGTGGCTGTTGTGACGGTTGGACTTGTCTGTAAGCCGCGTCCGGCAGGGCTTACGATGGTACCTGATTATCAGGAGGTGCCATTGATTACGGAGGATATATCCTTAAGCGGTGCTTTCGCCGTGGACAAGGCAGCAGGGGAAGAGGACAGTCTGGTGAGCCGTGCGGTGGAGCCGCAGTTAGAGAATGAAGGGATAACGGCGGTAAATTACCAAAGCGGTGACATGGCAGACAATTATCAGGTTGGGCAGGAATATGAGCTGACAGATGCGGAGCAGGTTTTGTTGGAAGCGCAGGTGACATATTATGAAGATGACATGGATGCCTTTTTGGACTACTGTGACAGAATCACTGCGATGAAGGAGCTTGCAGGGAGTGAAGAAACGGACATGTGGGCGATTCGGATTGGCAGGACGCAGGGGTTTGATGTGTATGGTACAAACGTAACTGACACAATCTTTGTCAAAACCCCGGAAGAAAAATATCTGCGGATTGACCAGAACTTTTCAGCAAATGATAGAGAAGTGCCATCCTTATACGAGGCAGATTTTGACGCGGACGGAGATCAGGAGCTGATGATTCTAGGATATTTTGGGGATTATGGAACAGAGACAGATCAGGAGCAGTTGTTTATTGTGGACAAAGGAAGCGATAAGATCTGGCGCGCCTATGCGTTTCATGAGAATATTTATCTGCCTATGGTACAGCAGTATATGGATTCAGCTCACAGTGAGATGGATGTGGAGCTGCTGGTTGATCGTGATTCAGACCATTGTGTCTCAGGAATTTTTCAGGGAAATCATTTCGAGGCAGAGTTTAACTATGAGGGAGACGGAGCGTGGAGTCTGTCAGAATACCGTTATGAAGTTCAGATGAAAGATGATTGAAATAAGTGAGACAAATAAAACGGAATGAAAGGTAGGAACTGTAGAAAATTTATGAACAGAAAGTGATCAAGTGTTCATACAATATAAGAGAAATGAAACCCACGGAATATAAACTGCTGGACGATTTTCTTTACGAAGCAATTTTTATTCCTGAAGGCATGGAAGCTCCGCCAAGGGACATTATCTACCGTCAGGAATTGCAGGTATATGTGGCCGATTTTGGGAAAAGAGATGATAACGCTTTGCTGGCAGAACAGAACGGAAAGCCAATCGGCGCTGTGTGGAGCAGGATCATGAAGGATTACGGTCATGTAGATGATCATACACCATCTCTTGCGATCGCGCTCTTCAAGGAATACCGCGGATACGGAATCGGAACGGAACTCATGCGCCGGATGCTTTTTCTGCTGAGGAAAAGGGGATATAAAAAGGTGTCCCTGTCAGTGCAGAAAGCAAATTACGCGGTAAAAATGTATGAGGCGGTGGGATTTGAAGTGCTTCATGAGAATGAAGAAGAGTATATTATGGTTTGTGATTTGGAAGCGTTGCGTGAGTAGGAATATAAGCAGGGACGGGGATAGTCCCATAGGATATCACCGTCCTTTTCCTCGTTTTGGTATTGAAATAGCCTGCATTTATTTTCCAAGTGTCTGAAGATACTCTTCTTTTACCCTGTCAATGGTTTTGCCGCCAATGCCAAAGTTTTTGTCAGGCACTTCTTTTATGGTTGTAACAAAAAATTCCTCTGGTATATTCATAATTTTAGACGATAGTTCCGTTAACTGTTTAATCAGCTCCTCTTTTTGGACATCGGATAAAACACCGCTTTCTACTGTGATATATGGCATTTCTAATTTCCTCCCCCGTTTTTCCTCTTTAATTTTCGCCATGATTAAATAACTTCCATTCCTCACTATATGGCATATTTTTATAGGAGGAATCCGCTAAAAGTTTCTCATAGAACGATAGCTTTTTTTGTGTCAGGTCAAGTGCATGTTGTAAATCTGTCATTTGTTTTTTAATATCTTCCATATGATTCTGCACCATGACAAAACGCTGTTCAAGGGTTTCTCCGCCCTGTATTAACAGTGATACATATTCCTTAATGGAATGAATGGGGATATTTGCCCTACGCATACACTGTATCATTTTTATCCATTCAATGTCCTCATCTGTATATTGCCTGTATTTTTTGCTGTTTCTAGCTATTTTGGGCATTAATTTTTCATTTTCATAATATCTCAAAGTTGCCGCCGATAAATCGGTTATTTTGGCTGCTTCTTTTGCTGAATACATATAAATCCACCTTTCTGTTTCATCATAAACTATGAAGCGCGCTTCAAGTCAATAAAAAATTATATCATTATGGGTAGAAAATGTCATGTTAAATCAAACTCCCTTTTCGGTATTGTGTTCCTGATGAAAATGAGGATAAGTATGCATTGTAAGTGGCTGGAATATATTTTATAATTAAATGTATAAACCAGAATTTAATGAGAGGAGAATGCCGAATGGTATTTATCCAAAAGGAGATGAAGAATTTTTGGATTTTATTATGTCTGGAAAAAATTCTGATATATGGGACAAGGTAGATAGAGTTTTAGTGGATTATACAGATGGATGGTTTCCCGATTTGTGCCGTACTTATGCAGAGGCACATCGAGATACGGTTCAGGCAAATCGACAACTTCCCGTACACAGAGCTGTTAAGTGAGAGCAAAATCGGTAATCATATGCAGAATGATACATTAAAAATTTTATGCAGTAGGAACACTTTTACGAAAAGGGATTAATTAAATGAGTTGGAGAAAGATGAACCTATTATTCACAGGGAATACCCACAGGCTCCTACAAAGGTCGAATACTGTATGTCTGAAATGGGAAAACAGATAAGAGAGATGTTAGTATGGCAGTTTGCAGTTATATTAGTTAAGAAGATTAACGGAGCCATGAGCGGGTACTTGTGGCTTTGTTGGTTTTGGGGTATAATGGCATTAAATACCAAAAAAGTTTTTTTACCTTTCATTTTTGATGTGAGAAGTTTGAGTAATTTATTAAATGGAGGTTCCTTATGTCAGAGATAATACTTGATACGAAACTTGTGGGGGCAATAGAAGGTACTTTTTTTGTTCCGTCATACCAGCGTGGATACAGATGGGGTAGAGATGAGGTTTTCAGACTTTTGGAAGATATTTATTCTAATGGGACAAAGAATTATTGCTTGCAACCTGTTGTTGTGCGAAAGAATGGAGAAATCTACGAGCTTATAGATGGACAACAGCGACTTACAACAATATATCTGATTTACAGATATATGTATAATGCGAGCAGTGGTTTTCTGGATGAACCAAAGTTTAACCTGAGATATGAAACAAGGATAAAGTCAGAGGATTTTTTGAAGGAAGTTGATATGACTCAAAAAGAAGAGAATGTTGACTTTTGGTTTATTTGTAATGCCTATGAAACTATCTTGGAATGGTTTGAAAGTAAAGAAAAAAAGTCAACTCTCACTAATTTGAATAAATATTTTGATGAAAATGTAAAAATTATCTGGTATGAGGTTGGGGAGTCAGAGGATGCCATAGCTCTATTTGCAAGACTGAATATAGGAAAAATTCCGTTGACGAGTGCAGAACTTGTAAAAGCCATGTTTTTGAGTAGGGATAATAATTTTGATATGGATAGAGAAAAACAGGAGGAAATCTCACTTCAATGGGATAATATTGAAAAGGAACTTCATAATGAATCTTTGTGGTGTTTTTTAACTAATCAGAATGCAGAAAAATATCAGACCAGAATCGATCTTGTCTTGAATTTGATTTCTCAAATGCCACAGGGCAATAAGGAGAAATACTACACTTTTTTCTACTTTGATGAAAGAGGGAGAGAGGAAAATTTAAACGATATTTGGCGTGAAATTTTGCATACATTTTTGATATTAAAGGACTGGTTTGAGAATCATGTGCTTTACCATAAGATTGGATATTTGATAGCAGCCCGTTGCCCGGGGATCTCTTTACAGAGTATTTATACGCTTTCAAAGGATAGAACCAAAAGCGTATTTGTTGATGAACTTGACGGACTTATAAAGCAGAGTATCGCCATAAATAGTAACTATGCTGAATTGGACTACAATACACCAGGAGACTACGTAAAAATAAGCAGACTTCTACTTCTCTTTAATATTGAGTCGGTAAGGCAGATAGATGAGGAGGCACAGAGATTTCCTTTTGATAAATTCAAAGAAAAAGGTGCATGGAGCTTGGAACATATCCACGCACAGCAGTCTGAGGGGATGAAAAAACAGGAGGAATGGAAAGAGTGGCTTCGTTTGCACAGACATTCAATCGAGACATTGTCAGATAGTAATGCTGCTGTAACAAAGATCATAGAAAAAATAGATATATGTATGAGTAAAAGAAAACTTGACAGGAAAGAGTTTGAAAGCGTTCAGCAGGAAATCATAAGGCTGCTTTCGGTTGGCGGAAATACGGAATATTTGCATACAATATCAAACCTGGCTTTGCTTAATATGAGTGATAATGCAGCTCTGAATAATTCTACATTTGATGTAAAGAGAAATAAGATCATTGAAATGGATAAAAAGGGAAGGTATATCCCCTTTTGCACCAAAATGATCTTTTTAAAGTATTATACGCCTTCAGAGCAGAATCAATTTCATTTTTGGGGACAGGCTGACCGTGTGGCATACATTACTGCTGTTAATTCGGTTTTATCGGAATATCTGTCCGAGCCTATACGCATAGAAAAGGATGGTGAATAACATGGCAGCGAATCAACACACATTTATTGATATTTTTAATACAAGCTTTCCAGTTGGAGAGGAAATGGTTGAACTCAAAAAGATTGTTATACCAATCATACAGAGAGATTACGCTCAGGGAAGGGTGGATAATGAAAGCTCTCGTGTTCGTAAGAGATTTTTGGAATCTCTATATAAAGCGATAACTGAGAAGCCGATAACACTTGATTTTATTTATGGAGATATAAATAAGCAGGGAATCATGACACCTTTAGATGGACAGCAACGATTAACAACACTTTTCTTGCTTCATTGGTACGCGGCAAAACGTGAAAAGATTGAAAGGGATAAATATGCTTTCCTGAGTCTTTTTAGTTATGAAACAAGATATAGCGCAAGGGATTTTTGTACTTTTCTTGTGGGATATATTCCGTCTTTTGAGAAAACACTATCTGAGGAAATTATAGATCAGGCATGGTTTCCTCTTGACTGGAAGAAAGATTCTACAATTAGTGCTATGCTCGTAATGCTCAATGAAATTCATCACACCTTTGCAGATATAGGTGATTTATGGGAAAAACTTGAAAATGGAGCAATCAGCTTTTACTTTCTCCCAATAAGAGATATGGGATTGTCAGATGAATTGTATATCAAGATGAACTCAAGAGGGAAGCCGCTTTCCTTATTTGAACATTTTAAAGCGGAGATGGAACATACATTAAAAAGCATAGATGAAGAAAGCAGCAAGCGAATATTAAATAAAATAGATACGGACTGGACAGATATGCTTTGGAAGTATCGTGGCAATGATAATGTAATTGACGATGAGTTTTTATGCTATTTTCGTTTTATTTGCGATATACTGTGTTACAAAAGCGGAGGTACACTGCAAGGGAGAAGGTTTACAGAGTTTGAATTATTGGATGCCTTTTTTTCTTCTAAAAATGAGAATGCCGCCCAAAATCTGAGTTATATGGAAAAATGCTTTGATATTTGGTGTGAATCATATCTAAATGCGACACCTTCTGGATTTTTAAGTCGATTTATTTCAAGTAGACACGAGATTGGAAAGATTATGCTCGACAGTAAAATTGATATTTTGGGTGATTGCCTGAGAAATTATGCAGATGTCTATGGTTCAAGAAACAGAGCGTTTCCTTTGAATCGTGTTGTTCTGCTGTATGCTATTGTTGTTTACTTGCTTAATAAAGATGCGGTTACTGAGGAAGATTTTGCGAGAAGATTGCGGATTGTACATAATCTATGCAGAAATTCAGAGGACGAAATCAGCGATAGTGAGCAGCGTACATCTGGAAATCGTATGCCGTCCATTCTGAAACAGGTTGATTCCATTATCATTCGCGGAATTATTGATGATAAGATTGAAAATAATTTTAATTTGTACCAGCTTTCAGAGGAGAGTATTAAGCTTGAATGGGGCGAAAAAAATCCGAATTTGGTTGAAGAACTGTTTGCAGTAGAGGATCATGAGCTGCTTTATGGACAGATTGGTATATTGGGACTTGAGTACCCAGAATATTTTAATGCTTTTCAGGAATTGTATAAGTGTAACAAAGATCTGATTGATTGTGCAATGCTTTCGATAGGAGATTATACACAAACTGACAGAAATGGCTGGAGGTATCAGATTGGTTCAAAGTATATTTCAAAAGCGTGGATTAATTTGTTCCATAAGGGAGCTGCTTCAGGGTATGATAAAACGCATGATATACTTTTGAAATTACTTAAAAAACTTGATTTTTGCACGGATGATGCTTTACGGAAAGTTATCAATGATTATTTGTCAGAGTGTGAAAGCAATTCTACCTTTGATTGGCGTTATTATTATATTAAATATGCAGGTGCTTTCAGAATGGGAAGATATGGAAAGATTCATTGGGCGGACAAGGAAAAAGCACCGTATGAGATACTTATGCTATATGCTGAATTGTATCTTTCTGGTAATTCGTATCAGCCTTTTTTGAAGCTCATTGATGAGGATGCATTATCAAGGGATGAATATGGTCAATATCTGATTAAGGGTGATATATGGTTTGAATGTGCTAACGATGGATATTATGCTCATAGAATGGAGGATGACGAAATTATAGAGAAGCTGCCTATCCAGCAGAATGAGAACGGTATTGATATTGAAAACCGAGTTCTCAAGGGCAAGGAATGGTATGTAAAGTTTTAACTGAACGTCGAATATGTGGAAAAGTAAATGAATATTACCTGAATCCGTGAACCAGTCAGGTGAACATGCGACAATAATCCAGTAAATATAATGGGGTGGGAGGATGAGCACAGAAGATTGCTTGCCGAGACGGCTCCTGCAGATTTTACATCTTACATTATGGTGCGATTGCTGAGCTGAAGCGGAAATTGCCTTATGTGGGGAGAACAAAGGAATGAAAAAATCATTGTTTATCATGATAATATGCTATATCTGCATCGATCTATGCGCATGCGGGCAAAGTATTTTAGTAATGGGAAATAATAATGCTTACCAAACGGTGGTTGAAGGTGGAGCGGTAAGTCCGATAGACAGGGCAGAAACTATCAGTGCCACGGGGAATCTTTCGGGACAGGGCAGTGAGAAAACCGAGTCCCTCGTTTTGCAGAGCGATTCGCAGCTGGAAGAGTGGAAACAGGCATATCTCAACTATTTGGATACACTGACAGGGGCGGATTTGTGCGCATACAGTCTGATCTATGTGGATGATGACGAGATTCCCGAACTCGTGATTGATTACGGGCCTGATGACGGACACGTGAGGGTGGACGGCGGATGCCGGGTTATTTTGACATTTCATGACCATGTGTTGGATGAATGGAAGCCGCTTCGCAGCCGTTTTACTTATATCGAGAGAGAAAATTTAATCTGCAACGTAAGTGATTCGTACGGAGAGAATGAACGATTTCATTCTGATACGGTATATGCAATTCGGGATGGTAAATGGGTTTATGTGGGCGGCGGTAACTATCGCGAGCATGTGGATACCTCCGCGATATCGGTAAAAATGGCGATGCTGTTTGGCGGAGATATCGACGAGGAGAAGTATTTGATTTACGAATATTGTTGGGACGATGCCGATGCGTATATCAGTGAGGAAGCGTATGCTGCCCGGCTCAATGAGATCTATCCTGATGGGCTGGGAATATATCCGCAGAAATATTATGTTTTGGATGATATCTGTTCGATAATCAGGACAGGGAAGGAAAAATAATAAACAAAGGAGCGATTTCAATGAGTACCAGCAGTATCAAAGAGGAGCCGTTTACCTGTGAAAGAGGGGGACTGACAATTCGCGGAATGCTGTATTATCCGAAAGATTTTGCCGCGGACAGGAGATATCCTGTCGCGGTCATGAGTCATGGTTTTACAGGGAACTATACAGATATGGTGGGATTTTGCCATGATTTTGCCAGAATTGGTTATCTGGCGTTTTGTTTCAGCTTTTGCGGCGGAGGACGTATTGGGGAGCCAGAGGCATCGAAAAGTGACGGGAAGTCGACAGATATGACGATTGCAACGGAGGTGGAAGACTTACTCACGGTGATCAATTATGCCAAAAGCCAGCCTTTTGCGGACGCCGGACACCTTGTGCTGCTGGGACACAGCCAGGGAGGATTTGTCTCTGGTCTGACTGCTGCCAGGTGTGGGGAAGCAGTAAAAAGACTGATTATGCTCTCACCGGCATTGTGTATTCCCGACCATGCCAGGAGAGGGTGCCTGGGCGGCTCATGCTACGATCCTGAGAATGTGCCGGAGATCATTGACTGTGGAAACACTGCGCTTGGAAGGGCATTTCATGAGGGCGTAGTCGGCATGGATCCCTTTCTGGAGCTCTCTGCATATCAGGGAAAGGTTCTGCTCATTCATGGCACGGCAGACCCCATTGTTCATTACTCTTATGCCGTACGGGCAAAAGCAGGTTACAAGGAAGGGCAGTGCCATTTACAGCTCATGAGGAATCAGGGGCATGGATATGATGAGAACCAGCGCGCGGCCATATTTGATTCCATTCAGCAGTTTTTGGCGGACAGGGAAGAGATTCTGACGATTCAGGTGTTTATCACGCGCTGCGAGGAGCGCGGCGCAGGGGAGCAGTGGAAGAGTGACGTTTACTTTACAGGTTACTGCGACACAAAGTATTTCAAAGGGGCGATCTCTCCCGAGGGGTGTGATGCGCAGGAGTATTGCGCAGAGACAGGTGTCAGAATGCGGGCGGAATATACACTGACAGGGATTGATGACTGTGGGGCGCGGTGTCTGGTCCATATCGTGAATCAGCGGGCTGGTGCGGAATGGAAGCCTGTTGTGCAGACGGACAGTCCATCGTTGTCCTGGCTGAATCACGCTGATCTGACAGCGGTTCTGGAAGGCGGCGGTGGGGAATTGAAAGTCAGAATATTTGCGGACCGTCGATGTGAAAATACTTTAAAGGAAAATGCGAATAATTAGAGAAGGAGACTAATATTAATGAGACAAAAAAATAAGTTATTGCGTGTGACAAGTATGTTTCTGATAACCGTTCTCCTGACAGCAGGATGCGGAAAAGCTTCCGTGAACGACACGGACAAAGCAAAATCCCCGGAGTCAGCGGTATCAGTGTCAGAAGGAAATACAGAGGAAGCTGAGAAAAGCGGTTCCAATGCCGGGACGGGGATTCCAAGTCAGATGCCCTCCTTCACGGCAAAGGATTTGGATGGAAATACTGTTACGGAAGATATTTTTGGAGAGAAGGATCTGACGGTTGTGAATATATGGGGAACTTTTTGTCCGCCGTGTATCGCGGAGATGCCGGAGCTGGGCGAGTGGGCTGATGCCATGCCGGACAATGTTCAGATTGTCGGACTGATCATAGATATTTCTGGTGATGAGGATACAAAGCATCATGATCTGGCAGTGACGATCACAGAGACGGCAGGTGTTAAGTATACGAATATTATCGCAAATACAGATTTTAATGATATCCTCAAATGGGTTGTGGGCGTTCCTACGACACTCTTTGTCGATCAAAACGGGGCGATTGTAGGGGAACCGATTGTCGGCGCCAATGTAGAAGGCTATAAAACATTTGTGGAGGAGTACCTGGATGAGCAGTAGGTCGAAATGTTTTGCCAGAATCATTATCGCAGTGACTGCCTGCGGGTTTCTTGTGTACGGTACAGCAAGGGGAGAAGTGGAAATCGTGCTGAACAAAGCTGTCAACATCTGCCTTGAGTGTATCGGATTGGGGTAAATCGTGTGAAAAGTGCACAGAGCGGAATTATGGAGGTTGGCATGAAGAGAAAAATTGTCCAGATCATCGCGTTTGGGTATTCCAATGCGCATCTTCTGAATTTTAAGGGCGGGAAAATCTATCAGGGAAAGTGGAAACAGTTCTGCAACCCGGGACTGAACTGTTATTCGTGTCCGGCAGCAGGGTTTGCCTGCCCAATCGGGGCACTGCAGGCGGTAAACGGTTCCATGGAATTTCAGTTCAGCTTCTATGTGGTCGGTGTGCTGCTGGCATTCGGCGTGCTGCTCGGAAGGGCCGTCTGCGGCTGGCTGTGTCCGTTTGGGCTGATACAGGAACTGATACACAGGATTCCATCGCCGAAGCTGAGATTGAAAAAGATATTTTTGTATCTCAAATATCTGGTTCTGGTCGTATTTGTCTTCGTGCTTCCAGTCACGGCGACCAATTATATGGGCATGGGAAAACCAGCTTTCTGCCAGTATATCTGCCCGGCGGGGACTTTGCAGGGCGGGATTCCGCTGCTTGGCACCCACGAGGAGCTTCGCCGGACAATCGGCGCGCTCTTTTCCCTGAAAATGGCAATTCTGCTCCTGACGATTGTGGGCTGCATATTTATATACCGCTTTTTCTGCCGCACACTCTGCCCGCTCGGGGCAATCTACGGCCTCATGAATAAAGTCAGCCTTTGCCATCTGGAAGTTGACAAAAACCGGTGCGTGAACTGTGGAAAATGCAAAAATATATGCAAGATGGAGGTCGATCCTGTCCGGGAACCGGATTCCGCCGAGTGTATCCGGTGCGGGGCATGTGCGCAGATTTGCCCGAAAAACGCGATCGATGTCGGTCTGACAAAACAGGACAGGAAATGTCGGGACGCGGAGAAATCCGTGTAGTATCATGTAATCACAGCGAAGGAGGCTGATGAACATGGAATGGACAGAGATAATCAGGGACGCAGTCAGTTTTATCGAGAGCCACATAACAGAGGAGATTACGATGTATGATGTGGCAGAGCATGTCAATGTGTCCCCGTTTTATTTTCACAAAGGGTTCAGTATCCTGTGCGGGTACTCCATCACAGAATACATCAGAAACCGCAGGCTGGCGCTTGCCGGGGAGGAACTGCTCACCAGCGATGCCACCGTCATGGAGCTTGCGATGAAATACGGATATGATTCCCCTGACAGCTTTACCAAGGCTTTCACCCGTTTTCATGGGCATTCACCTTCCATTGTGCGCAAGAATAAGACAATGCTCAAGGCTTTCGCACCGCTGAAATTAACAATTTCATTGAAAGGTGGTTACATGATGGATTACAGGATCACAAAAAAGGAAGCTTTTACAGTATTGGCGTCGTCAAAGGAGTTTCGCTACGAGAATGCGAAGCGGGATATTCCGCTGTACTGGCAGGAGCACTACGCGGCTGGAAAAGGAAAGTATGTCTGCGGAATGTTTGGCATTAACATTGACCCGCAGATGGGAAATGAGCGGTTTGAGTATCTGATTGCTGATATCTACAATCCGTCTGTGGACATTCCGGAGGGATTTGTGGTGAAGACGATTCCGGCGTTCACATGGGCAGTCTTTCCGTGCAGGGGCGTTCTCTCGCAGACAATGCAGGATGTGAATACCAAGGTGTTTTCAGAATGGCTTCCGGCACTGCAGGATTATGAGTTCGCGGCGGGATACTGCGTTGAGATGTACGATGCACCGGACAAATATCCCAAAGGAACAGAGGACGAGAACTATTATGCGGAGATATGGATTCCGATTAAGAAGAAGGCTTAGACTGGAGGCAGAACCGGCAGACTTGTGAGAAATCACAGTCTGCCGGCTTAGTCGTGGTATTTACAAAGAGCGACAAGTACAGACCAGCGAGGAGGATTGTCTGCGCAGCGCATTCCCGATTGGAAAATCCCTTAATTCCCCCAGTATTTGTCCATGTATTCTGCAGCTGCCCAGCTTTCGAGATGGTATTTTTCAGACAGTTTTTCAAATACGGCGTCTCGCTCTACGTTTAACTCCCGGCAGACTTCTATCGTGGATTGAATTCCTTTTTCGCGTTCCAGGTGGGCGCCTTGTTCGTAACCTATTTTTTCTAATGCTTCTGCTATCTCGCACACTTCTGACTCCTCCTTGCTTGTTTCGCTGATTTTTAAGTATCGTGTATCTCTGGTGATTGCTGCCAATGTAAATAATGTATCTTTGGTGTGGATCAGTACCTGCTGGCTATTTCTTAATTCTTCTAACTGCTTATTTTTATTATACGACTTTGAGAGAAATTTAGCAATAAAGGCAAAGTCCGAGCGAAATAGAGCGGCTTGCTCCATGGAAAAATCTCTTAACCGAATCATATTGAGACGATAGTCTTGTATGTATTTCCGAATAGCGTCGTCTTTAGGTATGTCCATCATGGCAGTAATTCTGTCAGGGATATCATCTGTGCCGTAGTAAAGTACTAATGTAATGACAGGTTTTATTTTCTGCCCGGGCATAAGAACATTTACATAAGTTTCGATTTCATTGTTTTTGTTGTGTGCCTTAAATTCTTCAATCTGTCTGTCATATGCGGTATAATCATACCCCATTACTTTAATAGGAGTAGTCTGGTCAGGAACATATTGGCTTTCGATTCCCCATATTACATATCGGAGGCCGTTTCGAATATCTTCCATACAATTATCCCGATATAATCCTTTTAGTTTGCGGTTATGTTTTGCAGTGCTGCTGTTTTGGTAAAAAGGTCGTAAATGTTTTTCTTTCAACACGGTTTCGCCATTATATATGACTACATTGATGATATCTGCGAATACATCTGGATGTGAAATGAGGCTGTTTGATGATAAATCAAGTTGTCCCATAAGATCTCCTTTGCTGTGATTTAGTTCAATGCCGCCGCGGACAACATTTTTCAAACATGTTTTAGCAAGAATACCACAGGAGAGGCGATGTGTCTACTCAAATGTCAAAATTAATACATGAAATGTCAAAATTAGCACAGATTTAGTTACAAATGTATGACAGAAAATCAGAAAGTTTTCGTTAAGATTGTACAGTTATTCAATACTTGGCGGTAACGGTACAGAGCAAAATCCTTATTGCATCGAAAAATAAAAAAGATTATACTATAAAAAATAGTCCGTATATTGTGGGCACTTAACGGTGATATCTTGCGCAACATGATAAAATTTTGGTTCTGGCTTGTCCAGGTTAGGAGGATACAGGATGAAAGCAGCAGTAATCGGTGTGGGAAATATGGGCAGCAAGTATGCTTCCCTCATTCAGAATGGCATGATAAGGGGAATGGAGCTTGGAGCTGTCACAAGAGTCAGGGGAGATTACAGGGAGATTCTGCTTCCCTCCATTCAGTCGGGCATGCCTGTCTACGAGACGGCAGATGCGCTGTTTGACGCAGTGGAGCAGGGAGCGCTGGCAATCGATGCAGTCGTGATCGCAACACCGCATTATGTCCACGAGGAATCGGCAGTCAGGGCATTTCGAAACGGGCTGCATGTGTTAAGCGACAAGCCGTCGGGCGTATACAGCAGACAGGCGCGGCATATGGAGGAGGAGGCAGCGCAGTCGGGCAGGATTTTCGGCATGATTTTCAACCAGCGCGCACTGCCTGTGTACCAGCAGTTGTATGAACTGGTCCACAGTGGGAAGTATGGCGCGTTAAAGCGGGTAAACTGGGTAGTGACAGACTGGTACAGGCCAGACCAGTACTATACCGCAAGCTCATGGCATGCGACGTGGGCAAAGGATGGCGGCGGAATTCTGTTAAACCAGTGTCCGCACAATCTGGATCTCCTCCAGTGGATCTGCGGAATGCCGCAAAGGGTGCAGGGATTTTGTAAAGAAGGGCATTTTCACGATATTGAGGTTGAGGATGATGTGACATTATATTTTGAGTGGGAAAATGGCGCGACCGGAACCCTTGTCACTTCCACGGGAGACGCGCCGGGCATAAACCGCCTTGAGATTTCCATGGAGGAGGCGATGCTCGTATGTGAGAACGGAACAATCAGAATCGGCACGCTTTTCGAGGAGCTGGGGCAGAAGGAAGCGGAATACCGCAAAAGTTCCACGGATTTTTTTAGAAAGATAAGGGGGACATGGACGGAACTGCTCCCGGACAAAGTGGAGAACCCGTATCAGAAGATTCTCCAGAGCTTTGCGGATGAGTGTATGGGTACAGGAAAGTGCATTGCGGCAGGAACCGAGGGGAGAAAAAGCCTTCTGATCTCCAATGCGGCTTATCTCTCGTCATGGGAGAAAAGAATGGTTGTACTTCCTAAAGCAGGGACGGAGGAAGAAATCGATTTTGAACATCGGTTTGAGGAGTGGCTGGATCGAAAAAGGCGTTAACCTGCGCCGTTCCCGATATTGCGTCTGCGTCAATTCGCTGTTCATCCACGATTTTGTTAACTACACCGGGAGACAATTGCTTCTGCTGCGTCGATATTGTTCATGGATAAAGGATAGTGCTTTTAAGGGGGGCAATGTCAACTTTTATATGGGAAAAGTCTCTTGGTTATGCACTGGCAAAATTGTGATTATTATACGAAATCTCTTTGCAAATGCTGATATAGGTCTCTTTCCTGCTGATATATGTCCAGAATTTCTTTAGAAATTTTCGGCAGTAAAGAGACATTTCCGCTTAATGATAACTGCCATAAATCCTCAGCTATTTTATCCCATTGTTTTGCAACCGCTAAGAACTGTTTCCCTGACAGGGCTGTCTTTTTATCATCCAATATTACAGCGGCTTCGATTAGAAAATCTCCATACATTTTTCGAAAGATACCGCCGCCCGTGCCACCGTCTTTGCTAATTTGAAAATAGTTTGTTGTGCCGGACAATTTTAACTTGTCAAGGCTGAACTTTTCCCACTTCAGTATTTCGGCTGAGAATTTCAAAATGCCGTTTACACCTGACAGTTTAGCAGGGGGGTTAAGCATAGTATCGCAGGTTTCGGCGATTGCCTCTGCTACAATCTCCCTGTCAATCGGCCTGTACCCCTGAAAATCAAATGACAGATATTTGTTTTTAGCGGGAAAAGGTCTGTGCGCGCTGCTGCGTGCCTGCTCCATTTCCTGATAACGAACCAAGTGGTAATCCTCCGCTATTTCTCCCAAAGGCGTTGTGACTGGATAATCGTGATTATCCCGATCACTGATCCAAAACTGCTCTAACGCATCGTCATATCCAAAAAGGACGACGGCGTGCCCGCCGAAATGACTGTTTTTATTCAAGCCCAGATATGACAAATACGGCATATCCACATATATCAAAACTGGTTTGTTCTGGTCGATCATATCTTTTGACAGCTGACTGATTTTTTTATAATCAGAGCCAGCCTTACACTGAATGGATATATTCAGTCGGTCCGCTAATTTTTTCTCAAATTCAAATACTTTTATTCTTCCATTTACCATAGGAGAAGAAGATTGGTTTAAATATAAAAAAGACAGCCCGGATGCCAGACCAAACATCATTTCTTCTGATAACGGATAGCCATAATAAGAAAAAATCTGTTTCAATGAATTGGTAATGCAGTGTTTCCCGCCTTGTGGAATAAAATCTTTTACAACATGTTGCATTTTGCAGTCCTCTTTCTCTATAGTGTTTTGTAAGGAAATAGTATTTTTGTAACATAATTTTTGGGGTTTCCCTTAAATATCATTCCGGGGCCCTTCACGTAAATTTCTCTGAAAGGTGTTATCACGGCTATACCATGTTCGTTTACATAATTGAATAGTGCCTTGTATGCAGAATGCAACATTTCATGGCTTCCATGATGTGTAGTGCAAACAGCCTTTATAGCGGGTAAATACCTGCAATTTACTGTATTTGCTGGAACCTGCTTTTTCGTAGGCAGACATAATTCCATATCTGCCTGTTCCATACATTCCTCGTCATAGTAGCAATTTATAACAGCTCCGTTTACATGCTCTTGTACAGCCTTGTAAAGAAGTGGAATATGTTCACCTATTTCGCTGTATTTTCCTGTAAATCGTATTGAAGCTACTAAGGATGCCGGAATTTCCTCCAGGGTTATCTGGTACGTTTGGCTCTCGGTTTTCGTTACACAGGGGATAGATAAACCATTTATTTTCTGAATTAACTCTTTTTCCCTTAGTATATTTTTGTTAATATTTGCAATTTTCTCTTGTAGAATATAAGTTAAATCTGCTTCATTGTTTACCATTTCAAGCACTTCTTTAATTTCCGATATTGAAAAATCCAATGAGCGGAGAAGCCTGATTAACTGCGCTTTTTTTAAATCAGTCTCATCATAATACCGATACAAAGTATCGTCATCACGGTATGACGGTCTGAGCATACCTTGTTCATCATAGTAGCGCAGCGCTTTAACAGTCAGACCGGATATTTTTGAAAACTGGCTTATCTGATACATTTGCAATCTCCTCGCTAAAAAGTATAAACCATCCCCTGCGGGGGAGAGTCAAGAGTATTATATCGTTTTTATTGCAGATGCTCAATGCCTGTCTTTTGATTTTTGGTTCGGAATAGCGCAGTGTATCAATGGGCAGATTGATTGACAATGTGCGCGCAAAAAGGCATAATAGACAGGGAATGACAACGGGTTCCCGGCATTTTTGCTTTGGGCTGTGTCTTGTTGAAGAAAAGTAAAAAATTATAGTTAAGAATGAAAGGATTGCCTTCTTTCGAGCGTATTACTTATGAAACAGGAAATCAATCTGAATGCGTGCGCGGAACCACTGGGAAGATCTTCGCGTGTGCATTCTCAAAACGGAGGTAATCAACATGCGGAAAAATGTAACAAAAATAGCGGCAGTGATGGCTTTGACAGCGATCGTGGCAGGAAGCTCGTCGAGCGTGGCGTTTGCGCATCACGGGAGGGCACACAGGGTAGTGGTTCAGAATCCCACACCGGTCTGCTATGCCGATGGCAGCTGTGATGTGGACGGTGTGTGCCTGCTGGGTGTAGACTGCGACGGGACAGTGCACCACACAGACACCTACTGCTACAGCGGGGCAGGACACCACAGAGGGCATCATCACTAAACATCTGTTTATTGCATTGGCGCCGCCGCAGATAAGGGCGGTATTTCGTGGATTGTGAGAATGCAGGATGATTAGTCAGGAGGGGCTGACGGAGAATGATTTCATTTCCCGGCAGCCTCTTTTGAATGGGAGACGGATCGGCGGTGTCAGGTGGATGAGGGGGAAAACTTTTGAAGAGCACAGAGGATGTGAACCGTGTCATGGATGCTTACGCAGACATGGTGCGTAGAATATGTTTCGTACATCTGAAGAACAGGCACGACACGGAGGATGTATTTCAGAATGTATATATGAAATATTTATTATATGAAGGTTCTTTTGCGAGCAGTGAGCACGAGAAGGCATGGTTTGCGCGTGTGACCATCAACGCCTGCACCGACTGGCTGCGCGCCCTGTCACGCAAAAAATGGGTTCCGCTCGAGGTGCTGTCGGAGGAGCGCGCGGTGCTGAACGAACCATCGAATGAGGTTTTGGAGACTGTCCTGAAGCTGCCTGAAAAATACCGAGATGTAATTTACCTGTTTTACTATGAGGAGTACTCGGCAGTGGAGATTGCGAAAATTCTTGGAAAAAAAGAGAATACAGTCTATACATGGCTTTCCAGGGCAAAAGATATTCTGCGGGAAAAGTTGGGAGGTGAATGGTCATGAGTAGTGCGCAGAACAAAATTCAGAAGAGTATGGAGAACATACGGGCGACAGAAGAGATGAAACAAAATACCCTGCAGTATCTGGAGACGCAGCGGGCAAAACAGGGCCGCGGAATTTTTCAGTGGAAACCATACACAGCGCTGCGGTATGTCATGGCTGTCATCTGCATTTTTTTGCTGGCTGGGACTGGCGGCTATGCTGTGTACAGCAGACCAGTTTCATATATCAGCATTGACGTAAACCCGTCCATCGAGCTTTCCGTCAACTGTTTCGGCAGGGTAGTGTCTGTCAAAGGCTACAACGAGGACGGACAGGATATCCTGGAGCATGTTCCGCTGAAAAACATTTCTTATCAGCAGGCGATCGACCGTCTGCTGCAGGATGCCTATTACATCCGCTTTCTGAACCGGGATTCGCAGCTGGTGGTGACAGTGATCTCGGAACATTCAGATGTTATGCTGGAACAGATCAACGCGAATGACAGCTTTCAGGCGTTAGGCGCACTGACATACAGCAGCGACGCAGCCTGTATGGATGAGGCGCACCAGCATGAGATGTCCTTTGGAAAATACAGGGCTTTTCTGGAATTGGCGCAGTATGATGCCAGCATCACTGTGGAGGACTGTCACGGCATGACAATGGGGGAAATCCAGGACAGGATCAGGACCTGTCAGGGGCATGGCGGTTCCAATGCGGCAGACAGCCATTCGACACAGCATACAGACAAACATTCCGGTTCGCACGGACATCACTGAAAGAACACTTATCAGGCAGCTTCTTGGTTTGTTGTTATCACGGCTTGGGAGCTGTGAATAGTAATGAGAAATGAGATTATCCAATTGCTTTTTTGAATCAGTATTGTTACAATAGAGATGATAGGAATATATTCTGTTATGTAAAGGAGAATTATAGTAATGGAAAGAGGAGCAGGAATTTTGTTGCCGATTACCAGTCTGCCGTCAAAGTACGGTATTGGATGCTTTTCAAGGAGTGCGTATGAGTTTGTGGACTGGCTGAAGGAGGCGGGACAGAGCTATTGGCAGATATTGCCGCTGGGACCTACCAGTTATGGGGATTCACCGTATCAGTCTTTTTCAACCTACGCAGGCAATCCGTACTTTATCAGCCTGGAGGCGCTGATTGAGGAAGGTGTGCTGACGAAGGAAGAGTGTGACGAGGCAGATTTTGGGGAGAAGCCGGGAACGATCGACTACGGAAAGATGTATGAGAGCCGCTACCCGCTGCTGCGCAAGGCATACGAGCGGAGCGATGTGAGCCACAATCCGGCATATCTGCGGTTTGTGGAGGAGAATCGGTGGTGGCTGGCAGACTATGCATTGTTTATGGCGGTGAAAGACCGGTTTGGCGGTGTGCCGTGGACGGAGTGGGCGGAGGATATTCGTTTTCGATGGGGAAATGCCCTGGACTATTACAGAAGAGAGCTGTATTTTGATATTGAGTTCCAGCAGTATTTACAGTATATGTTCCAGAAGCAGTGGAAAGAGTTGAAGGACTACGCGAATGAAAACGGGATTCAGCTGATTGGGGATATCCCGATCTATGTGTCAATGGACAGTGCGGATGTATGGGCGCACCCTGAATTGTTCCAGCTTGACGAGGAGAATCTGCCTGTGGCTGTAGCCGGCTGTCCGCCTGACGGATTTTCCGCTGATGGGCAGTTGTGGGGAAATCCGCTGTACCGCTGGGATTACCACAGACAGACGGGATATCAGTGGTGGATTTCGAGACTGGAGTACAGCTTCCGCCTTTGTGATGTATTGCGGATTGATCATTTCCGGGGATTCGATGAGTACTATTCCATCCCTTACGGAGAGGAGACTGCGGTGAATGGCCACTGGGAGAAAGGACCGGGGATTGATCTGTTCCGCCATATGGAGCGGGCGCTTGGCTGGAAGGAAGTCATCGCGGAGGATTTGGGGTTTGTGACAGATTCGGTGCGCTGGCTGGTGCAGGAGAGCGGTTTCCCGGGGATGAAGGTATTGGAGTTCGCATTTGACACGCGCGATTCGGGGAGCGCCAATGATTATCTGCCGCATAACTACATAGAAAACTGTGTTGTTTATACTGGAACGCATGACAATGAGACGATTGTGGGCTGGCTTGACAGTATTCCGAAGGAGGATCTGGAGACGGCCAGAGACTATCTGTGTGATCAGTATACGCCGAAAAAGCTGCTGTACAAATCTCTGATCAGCATGGCGATGCGCAGCCGCGCAAAGCTGTGTGTGATTCCGATGCAGGATTATCTGGGATATGACAACACCTGTCGTATCAACACACCGTCCACAGTGGGGGAGAACTGGAAGTGGCGGTTAAAGGGAAAAGAGCTGACGGACAAGCTGAAAGAGGAAATTCATGATCTCTGCAAGAGATACGGACGGTTGAATTGGAGCAACGAAAAGAGGATTGTTCAGGAAGAGGACGAAAAAGAGGACATCGAGACTGAGTAATCATATTTTATAAGCGGAAAGAGCTTCTGATTATTGGAGGCTCTTTTTTGCGGATATACTTTTGTGAGGGAAAATTGAGATGTAATTTCGGCGGGAGGCAGCAGAGGACTGCGATAGCAGATTGACTTTTCGTGGCAAAATTCCAAAAACAGGTTGATTCTTTTCCAATAAAGTCCGATATAACATATAGAAAATCATATTGTTGTGTGATTATGGAAACTTGTGTTAGCAGTGAAACAAGAAAGTGATAGGGGTTCAGTATGAATATTTCAATGGCAAATAGTCCGCTTTCAGTTCTGACACAGCATTACGGGATAGGACTGAAGAGCACGGAGGAGAAGATCGAGAGATTCCAGAAGACGCAGTCGCAGATCGACTTTTTTGAGGGAAAGAAGGCAGAACTCAAAAATAAGCACTGTACAACGATGGACGAGATAGCAGAGAAACTGGAGTTATTCAACAATTATAACGACCAGATTGATGCGGTTAAGAAGCAGTTCAACCAGGAGCAGATGATGCACTGCATGGACGAGGCGATAGAGCGCGGAGAGAAGATTGCCGAGGCGGCTGAGAAGCTCGAGCCTAAGACTGCTGAGGAACGGCGTGAGGAGCTTGCCAAGGAGGCGCTCGGTATCGAGGACGAGGGCGGTATTCTTGACGAACTGCTTGAGGATATGCCGGAGGATGCATTGCAGGAGACGCTTGATGAAATGCTTGCAGACAGCATGACCGTCAGGGAAGAGCTTGACGAAGAACTGCCAGAAATTATGGAGCAGGAGAAGATGACTCAGATGTATCTCGAGAGACAGTACACTCCCATTGATATCAAGGCATAAGGCGAGTTGATTGCATGCTGAAGGAAGATAATAAGGATTCGGATGTCAGGTACAAAAATCCATATGAATATGCGAAATATGTCAAAAAGTGCTTTGATTGTATGAGAGCGGAAGGATATCGTGTAGAAATCAGCGAGCGGCTGTATTACAGGGCGACGAAGGACAAAAAGATCGAGCAATGGCTTGAAAATAATCTGACAATGCTTCCATATTGTATGAAAACTCTGAATGACATCATTGCAGTTACTGGAGGGTATATTGTAAGCTGTATCTGTCATATGAATAACTATAATAATATCAGCACGGAGATCTGTGCATCGGACCGGTTCAGCGGGACAGGAATGCTGGGCGGACGGATGACAAGCCGTTCGGTAATACGGACAACAAATGTCAGCGAGATTGAGGAGCAGATAAGATATAACAGTATATTCTGGACGCCGGAGGCGGAGAGCGCGGGCTTTAAGGCGAAAGCGTAAAGTATATAAACAATTGAATAAAGTTGAGAGACAACGGTACCGGCTAAAACGGATTTTAGCCGCAAAAAAATCAGGGAGGGATGAACTATGAGTACCATATCTGCGGGTACGCCCGCTGTTGCAGAGAGCGTTTCTGCTTACTACAACACATCAAAGACAAACAAAAGGTCAGACGAGAAGACGGAGGACATCGCGATCACAAAGCCGGATGGCTCCACAGAAACTGTCAGAAAGACAAAGGTCAATGGCAGGACCATCGGCAGTCCGGAGTTGACGGAGGAGGCAGCAAAGTATTACGAGCAGTTGAAAAAGAAATACGGCAATCTGGATTTTATACTCGTGAGCAAGGACCAGAAGGAATTTGCCAAGGCAAACGCTTCCAAATATTCCAATCCGAATAAGATGGTGGTCCTGATTGACGAGGAGAAGATTGAGCGCATGGCGGTGGATGAAGACTACCGAAAGCAGTATGAGAGTGCAATCTCACAGGGTGCAAACGGACTGAACCAGCTAAAGACCAAACTGGCCAATATGGGGCTGAACGTCAAGAGCTGCGGTATGAATGTGTATGACAATGGTGCGACATCGTTCTTTGCGACGATGGACCAGTCGTTCAAGGCACAGAACAAAACTGCACAGGAACGGCTTGCAAAGAAGAAAGCCGCGAAAAAGGCTGAGGAGAAGAAAGCCGCAAAGAAGGCGGAACAGAAAAAGCAGCAGGAGAAGCTGGAAGCCGGCCGGGCGGAGAAAAAAGAGATCCGGGAGGAATTCTACGAAAGTGACGATGACAATGAAGTGACATTCACGGCGGATTCCATTGAGGATTTGATCAGTCAGATTGAGAATGCAGACAATCTCTTTAGAAGGGATATCCTGTCAAGCTATGAGAGACAGGTAGGGCGGAAGTTTGATTCCACGATTTAAAAACATTTTCTACAAAGTGACAGGAGTATAAAATTATGATACAATGTATGTAGCCATTTGGAGTGATATGCTCTGAATGGTTACATACATTTTTATATACCGGAATATACGAAGTTCCGGTTCATGAGCGAAGGAGGAGAACGAGATGACAGGTGCAGTGATTGCAGTAGTGGTGATCGCAGGTTTGGTTTTGCTATTATGTCTGGGATATGTGAAGGCACCGCCCGATATGGCGTTTATTATCTCAGGTATCAAGAAAAAGTCGAAGGTTGTGATCGGAAAAGCGAGTATACGGATTCCATTTTTTGAGAGACTTGACAAGTTAAATCTCAGGCTGATTCCCATTGACGTCAAGACAAGCAACGCAGTTCCCACGGCTGATTATATCAATATCAACGTGGATGCCACGGTCAATGTCAAGATCAGCAACCAGCCGGACAAATTAAGGCTTGCGGCGGAGAACTTTCTGAACAAAAATACAGAGTACATAGCGGGCGTGGCAAGGGAGGTTCTCGAGGGCAATGTGCGTGAGATCGTAGGGCGTATGCGTCTGGAGGAAATGGTATCAGACCGCCAGAAATTTGCGGAGCTGGTCAAGGAGAATGCGGAGCCGGATCTTGCGGCGATGGGGCTGGATGTTATCAGTTTCAACGTGCAGAACTTTGTTGACGGCAATGATGTCATTGAGAATCTCGGTATTGACAATATTGTGAAGATCAAGAAGGCGGCAGCGATTGCGAGAGCCGAGAGTGAGCGCGACATCAAGGTAGCGCAGGCAGCGGCGGACAAGGACTCAAATGACGCGGCAGTGGCGGCACAGACTGAGATTGCGAAGAAGCAGAATGAACTTGCCATCAAGAAGTCAGAACTGCAGATGGAGGCGGACACCAAGAAGGCGATGGCAGATGCTGCTTACGCGATTCAGAAGGAAGAGCAGCGTAAAACGATCGAGATCACCACTGCAAATGCGGATATCGCAAAGCAGGAGCGCGAGATCGAGCTGAAGCAGAAGCAGGTTGCAGTCAGGGAGCGCGCACTTGAGGCAGAGGTAAAGAAGCAGGCAGAGGCAGAGAAGTACGCGGCACAGCAGAAAGCGGACGCAGCGCTGTACCAGCGCCAGAAGGAAGCCGAGGCACAGCAGTTTGAGGCGCAGAGGGAAGCGGAAGCGAGAAAGGCACAGGCGGAGGCAGACCGCTACTCCAGAGAGCAGGAGGCTCAGGGTATCCGGGCATACGGTGAGGCTGAGGCCGCAGCAGTGCGGGCAAAGGGTGTCGCTGAGGCTGAGGCGATACAGGCGAGAGGACTCGCTGAGGCGGAAGCCATGGAGAAGAAGGCGGAAGCGTACGCGAAGTATAACAAGGCGGCTGTGGCTGAGATGATGATTAAAGTGCTTCCTGATATTGCAGGGAAGATCGCAGAACCGTTGTCACAGATCGACAAGATTACAATCATCGGCGGGGACGGCGGTTCCAATGGGGTTGACCAGGTGGCAGGGAATGTCCCGGCAGTGATGGCAAAGCTGTTTGCGTCCATGAAGGAGGCGACAGGGATAGATCTGGCAAATATCATCAATGCTGAGTCCTATGATGCTAAGGTCAATAGAAACATTACTGTAAATGGACTGGATGGTGTGAATCTGGCAGTAAATCAGAAAACAGCGGATTCAGAGATAGAATAATGTGAAAGAAAGGGCTGATTGCCGGTATTTTCGGCAGACAGCTCTTTTTGTACTGAATTTTCAGAAAACATGTTACAATTTAAAAAGTTTTTTCGAATACTATGTTAACATTTTAGCGGGGAAAGCCGATATATATTACGTAAACAAGGATGGAACCTGACCTTACAAAAAAGCATAGAAATGCGGATAGGAAAGGATAGGAATATAGTATGAATATTAATAGTTCAAGAAATGCACTTTTAAGAGCGAGAAATTTGCGCAGTGCCAGAAGAAGCCGCGCAGGTAAAATAATCAGCAGCAGAACTTCAGGCTCGGGCAGCAGCTCAAAATCAAGCTCAACCAGGAGACCTGTCTCGGCGTCGACTGCCCTGACACAGACCAAGCAGCTTGCGAAGTACGAGAGGATAGAGAAGTATGCAAGCAGTGTACAGACGAATGTGGAGAGTATGCTCAAGATTGGCAAGACGACTTACACAGACGATGAGACAGGCAAGAAAGCGCAGGAGAACGATCAGAATAATCTGAACAAGTATATCAGGAATTTCGTGTCGGATTACAATTCGGTCTACAATGATCTGGTTGATCTTGGCGGTACCGCGAATACTGCGTTCAAGAAGGCGCTTGACAATATCATGTCAACGAACAAGACAGCCTTACAGGAAATCGGCATCACTGTTTCGGATTCTGGTGAGCTTACAATCGATGAGAAGAAGCTCGAAGCCGCTGGTTTCGATAAGGTGAAAGCGGTGTTTGCGAAGGAAGGCGGTTTTGCAGACAAGATCAGTGCAAAGATGGAAAGCATAGAGAGCGCTTCAGCGGCCAGTCTTACATCATTGAGTAAGCTGTATGGAGCAACCTCTACTTACAATAAATACGGAACGAGCAATTCATATTTTAACGGATACGGCAATTACAACAGCGGTTACTCCTACTACAATTACGGGAACTATGGCAGTAACAGTGGTTGGTATTTCTGATATAAAGAAGCTCCTAAATAATCCTAAAAATAATTCCTAATCAAAAAAAGCAGTTGTGATAATGGCAACTGCTTTTTTTGATTTTAAAAGGATTGACGCTCATATTTTTGTCTTTCTTTTTTCTCTTTTTTGTTTGCGTACATAATCTTATCAGCCCTGTTGTAGGTATCCTCCAGATTCTTGTCTGCACCGGGGTCATAAACGGCGCAGCCGTATGCGATCTGCATTTTCATTTTAGAATCCTTATTTTCGCGGTTTGAGGCATCGACGCTCGACTCAAGCATGGCCATATAGTGTGTCATGTCGATTGAAGAAGCCTTTTCAATCAGCGCAACAAACTCGTCGCCGCCGACTCTGTAACACTTTCCGATTCCATTGAAAATTTCATAAATGATGGTAGCGCAGCTCTTTATGTACAGGTCCCCGGCACTGTGGCCAAAGGTATCGTTTACATGTTTCAAATTGTTGAGGTCAAAATCAATCACAGCAATATCTTCAGGATTCTCAGATAATTTGGCAAAGTCTACATTAAAGCAGGTGCGATTGTTCATGTTGGTCATCTGATCTGTGTAGGCAAGTGTCTGGTAAGCGTTTGCTTCCTGTCCCATTTTCATGAGCGAAGTGGTTTCCCTTGCGGAGGAGATGCCCAGTGCAACGATATAGGTGAGGAAACCCAGGCGTCCAAATGTGTTTCCGTCCCAGCTGCCGGAGTAAAACCCAAACATATCCAGCATGAGGGTTACAACACAGATTATGATACATGTGATGTGAACCTTCACAGTGCGGGAATGCACTCCGTTTTTGAGAAGGCGGTAGGACTGTATTATAATAATAACTGCAAGGGTGGCCATCATGATGTGGGTAGTCCAGATAGACTCTCTCAGATCCGCAATGCCGGTAACTGCAAGCAGCATACAAATAAAAATCTGTGCGAGATTCATCTGATAAAACCAGTTCCATATCGGACTCTCGTCCTCATAAAACGTCTGAACAAACATGGCAAACGGACAGGCGAGCAGCATCAACGACAGGAAAGACAGGTAGGATGTCACCAGATTGTTCTTCAGAAGCAGAGTGGTCAGGCTGCATTCATTGATGGACCATATGGATAAAAATATGGAAAAAATTCCCAGCTTCAACAGTTTTCCGCTTGTATTGATATTGCGCGAAATAAACAAATGGAACGATACCAGCACAGTACCCAGCACAAGCATGATAATGCAGAGTGCAAAGGGAAGAATATCCTTTGTTATAATATGAGCGGGGAGAGAGAAATTATTTCCGATGTAAATAGCCGGGACATTCCTTAAGTAGGATGGGTATGGGCTGGAAATAATAATTTCAATATCGTTGGCGTTCCAGGGCAGATTGATGAAGTTCCAGCAGTATCCCGGAGAATCTGATAAGGGATTGTTGTTGGCAACGGGATATTCATAAATGAGCTGGTCATTGACATAAAACCTGACATTCTGGTGGATTGTATAAAAAGCAAGTACATCGCCGACAGAAGGATCAACGGTAATCGTGCCTGAAATAATCGTTTTTTTCATATTGAAAGTAGTCCTGTAGTCTGTCCACTGTGAGACTGCATAGGCGGACTGCTGCTGACGGGTATCGGTTGACCTGTCATAAAAAAGGATGACAATCAGAAATATGAAAATGGCAATACAAGCCACAATATATAAAATATTATTTTTTTTCATGCTGCGTTTATTCATTTGTAGTTGCACCCCTGCTCATAAGATAGTTTTATTATATCATATTCATAAACATATTCCATTTAATTTTTGCAAAAATAGAACATTGAACAAAAAATAAATGAAAAATATGGCAAATTGCACATACAATTTGGTTACAATTTACTAATGCATCGATACCGTTATAGAAATTGTATCGCCTTCAAGCCGTCCTTATAACAAGAAATTCTTCAAGTATCGCATGGCAAATGTCAGGGAGTATTGGATTGTCGACCCGATGAAGCTGCGTGTTACCGTTTACAATTTTGAACATGATACTTTTGAGGAATATACTTTTTCGGATAAAGTAAAAGCTGGAATATACGAAGGTCTTGAAATTGATTTTGCTGGAATCAGTATGGAGTAGCAGAATTAATTTGACAAGATATCTTTTAAGGCTTATAATTTTACCAGAACAGTTGATTGGAGGTGAATTTATGGACAGTTGCGATCGTACAGGGCGAAGTAATATTTGCGGCGGTATAAACGATAACGTATTGGCGCAGTCTGCCATAAGCTTTACCTCGGAGACTGCGTCTTAATCCATATTGCCCATTTACCGCCGCATCTGATTTCCTATACGATACAATTGGTAACAGGAGCGGTGTTTTTTTGCGCCTTTTTGGCGGAAAGATGGTAAGGACAGGAGGCAGAATATGGAAAGAGAAAATTGGAAGGAAAATGGAAAAACGATTTTAAAAGAACCGGATTTTGTTGCGGAATTGTTGGGGATTATGCGCAGTCCTCTCGGCAGCGAAGAACTGTTGGACCAGATATCCGATTATCATGACAATGATATAGCCGGGGCACTGGAACAGTTGACAGAGGCTGAGAGACAAAGGCTGTATCCGATACTTGGCGCGCAGAAGGTATCCGAGGTGTTTGCTTATATTGAGGATGTCGACAAATACCTGAAAGAATTGAAACTGGAAAATGTAGCAAAGGTAATCTCCCACATGGACTCTGATGACGCAGTCGATGTCCTGGAGGAGATGGATGATTCCACACAGGCGCAGGTGGTTCGGCTGATGGACGATGAGTCGAGCCGGGATGTGCAGCTGATTCTCTCTTATGAGGAGGATGAGATTGGAAGCAGGATGACCACGAATTTTATCGTCATTCAGAATACGATGACAATTCGTCAGGCGATGCGCGATCTGATTCGCCAGGCAGGGGAGAATGATAACATTTCCACTATTTATGTGACGGACGGCGAGGGCCGTTTTTATGGAGCGATAGACTTGAAGGATCTGATCACGGCGAGAGAAGGCGATGTGCTTGAGAATCTGATTGTCACATCGTATCCTTACGTGTATGCCCATGATAAGATTGGCGACTGCATTGAGCGCATCAGGGATTATGCGGAGGATTCCATTCCGATTGTAAACAGTCAGAGTCAGATTATAGGAATTATTACGGCACAGGATATCGTCGATGTGGTTGACGATGAACTGGGCGATGACTATGCAAAGCTTGCCGGTCTGACCGCTGAGGAAGACTTGAACGAGACGACGCTGCAGAGTATGAAAAAACGTCTGCCATGGCTGATTGTCCTGCTGTTTCTGGGGCTGGGCGTGTCCTCTGTTGTAGGCATCTTTGAGACGGTCGTCGCAGTTCTGCCGATTGTGATCTGTTTTCAATCGCTGATACTTGACATGGCTGGAAATGTCGGCACACAGTCACTTGCTGTTACGATCCGCGTACTGATGGATGAAAATCTGACAGGTGCACAGAAGGCAGGTCTTGTATTCAAGGAAATGCGGGTTGGGTTTGCAAACGGGCTTTTTCTTGGAATCATGGCAGTGCTTTTTATCGGGCTGTACATCTGTCTGCTGAAGCACAATCCCGTGGGAAACGCCTTTATGATTTCGGGTTGTGTCGGCTTTGCACTGCTGGTTTCCATGGTCATATCCAGTATGGTCGGCACCCTGGTTCCGATGTTTTTTCACAAGATCAACATAGATCCCGCTGTTGCATCGGGACCGCTTATCACAACAGTCAATGATCTGGTTGCAGTTGTTGCGTATTATGGATTGACATGGGTTTTGCTGATCAGGCTGCTGAATATTGCGTGAGGGGCTGCAGGGTGCTGTTGTTCAGACATCCGCATATGAAGCGGGAATCATTGCGCTATTGACAAGATCATATTTCTGTAGTAGGATAAATATAATTCGAAGCGCGAAGTAATTTGCAAATTTTTATTCGGTTCAATGAGTGGATGGAATGATGAGGCTGGAAGAGTACGGATTAACAGAAGAATTTTCCCGGATGATAACAGACTATATAGAGGAAGTGCGGGAACTGCTGTCCTCCGATCTGTGGGAAAATATCTTTCTGAATTGTTCAAAGAATGAAGTTTTTATATTTTGGCTGCTCTATCAAAAGAGCGAAGTGAATATGACCGAGATAGCGGATTATATTCATGTGCCGCTGAATACGGCAACGGGAATTATCAGCCGCATGGAGCGGAATGGTTTGGTGGTGCGGACCCGCTCTGAGGAGGATAAGAGAGTCGTCAATATTGGATTCAGTGAAAAGGGAATGGAGCAGTTTGAGGCCCTGATCAGAGAGCTTGTTTCCTATGGCTTGAAAGTTATGGGTTCCTTCACCAAAGAAGAGATGGAGCTCTTTTATAAAATGACTTCCAAGATTATGGAAATCCTGAGACAGGAGAACGGGAAAGAGAAGACTCCGAGAAAAGTGCGCAAGATTATAATTGAGTAAAATGTTATCAGGCAGCCGTCGGGCTGCCTAAAACAGAACAAATACTTCGAGAAAAGAACTATTTGATTAAAGAACTATTCGGCTAAAGAATGATTTTGGCAGCCCGGTACATTTGTGCGTAGGATGCAGGAACCATATAACAACAGAAAAGGAATGGAGGATAACATGAAAAGAATTTATATCTTTACAGGCAAAGGCGGTGTTGGGAAGAGCAGTGTCGCGGCGGCTCACGCTGTCAAAAGTGCGGAGGAAGGAAAGAAAACCCTCCTCGTGAGCACCGACATGGCGCATAATCTGGGTGACATCTTTGAGCACAGGCTGGGAAAGGAGGCGGAAACAATATCACCCAATCTGGATCTTTATGAGATTGACCCAGAGTATGTGATGGAGCATGATTTTACTGCTGTTATGTGTTATCTTGCCAGTCTTTTCCCGGAGACGGAGGAGGGCAGTATGCAGAATCTGGGAATGATACCAGGGATGGAGGAACTGTTTTCCCTGCTCAAGATTGCGGACATTTATCGCAAAGAGGATTATGAGAGAATCATCGTGGACTGTGCACCCACGGGCGAGACTTTGTCCCTGTTAAAATTTCCCGAGCTGCTTTCGTGGTATATGGAAAAATTTTTCCCGATTGGAAAGGTGGCCGTGCGGGTGTTGGCGCCTGTTTCCAAAGCAGCGTTTCAGATTGAGATGCCCAACAGAACTGCCATGAATGAGATCGAGAAGATGTTTGTGAAATTGGTGGAGCTGCAGGAACTGTTGAAAAACCGTGCCGTCACCAGCGTGAGAATTGTGACAACGCCGGAAAAAATGGTAGTGGAGGAGACGAAACGCAATTATATGTACCTGAATCTCTACAATTTCAATGTCGACGGAATCTATATCAACAGGATTCTGCCGCAGGACCTGGACAATGGTTTTTTTACGCAGTGGATTGCCATTCAAAAGGAATATATCGCCTGTATCAAAGAGAGTTTTGCCGCCCTGACAGTTTATGAAATCCCGTGGTATGACGAGGAACTCAGGGGGGAGAAGGCCATTCGGAGAATTGTGGAGGATGTATTGGCGGATAAGGACATATTTGCAGTGAGGAACATCACGGAGCGGGAGTGTTTTGAACAGACGGAAGCGGGATACCAGTTAAAGGTTTTTCTGCCCTGCGCAGACAAGAAAGATATCGACTTGTACCAGGCAGCGGCGGATCTTGTGATTAAGACAGGAAACTTCAAGCGCAGCATTCCGCTTCCCAACATACTCCGCAGTTATACGGTGACAGGTGCAAAGTTTGAAGGCGGAATACTGTGTATCCAGTTTGAGAAAGGAAACGGTGAAAATGAATAGGGAAATATTGAATCGACTGAAAACGGCAGGAGAATATCAGAGAAAGGCCATATATGCCCTGTTTCCGGAAAAGGTGGGCAGGCACTTGGATGTGATTGAAAAGGAACTGAAAATGATGGCGGTAGAAATCGCAGCAGATGTGGTGAAAGAATACAGGAAATGCGAGGACAGTGAGCCGGATGATAAGAAAGAACCGGAAGTGAAGAAAGTTGACATTGTATAAAACAGGGGGGCGGACGATGAGGATTATTATCTATACAGGAAAAGGCGGCGTGGGGAAGACCAGTATGGCGGCAGCGACCGCGTCAAAGATAGCAAAAGACGGAAAGAAGGTGCTTATAATGAGCACAGACCAGGCGCACAGTCTGGGGGATTCCTTTGACCAGAAAGTCGGGAAAGAACCGGTGAAAATTACAGAGAATCTCTACGCAGTGGAAATCGACACCGTGTATGAGAGCGAGAAGAGCTGGGGAAATTTAAAGGATTATATCAGACAGCTGCTCACTGCTAGAGGCGGGGGAGGAATTGAAGCGGAGGAGTTATTGGTATTTCCAGGACTGGAAGAACTCTTTTCCATGTTTAAGATATTGGATGTGTATGAGAGTGGTGTCTATGATACAATAAATTGTACCTCGCAGGCTTATGACACGATTGTCGTGGATTGTGCGCCCACGGGGGAGACCTTGTCCCTTCTGAAATATCCCGAGCGTCTGTCGGGTTTTGTGAAAAGGATTCTTCCAATTGAGCGGACAGCGACCAGGACAGTCGGCAGAGTCATCGAGAAGACGATGAAGGTTCCCATGCCAAAGGACAGTGTGTTTGATGACATTGAGTTCCTGATGGAGCGGATGAAGCGTCTGCAGGCGCTTTTGCTGGACAAGGAGATTGTGAGCCTGCGCGTGGTCACGACGCCGGAGAAGATTGTGATCAGCGAGGCGAAGCGCAATTTTACCTGCCTGTACCTGTATCATTATAATGTGGATGCAGTGATCGTAAATCATATTTATCCCCAGCGGGCGATGGAGGGATATTTTAGCAAATGGATGCAGATGCAGGAGGAAGCTTTGCGGGAAATAGCGGAAAGTTTCAGTGAAGTACCCCGCTTTTATGTGGAGCTGCAGCAGTGCGAGCTGCGCACTTTGGAGATGCTGGAGCGTCTGGGAGAGCAGATTTTTTGCGTATGTAATCCCAACGATGTGCTGTTTCAGCGGAAAATATATGAAGTGAACGCGGAGGAAAAAAGCCTCAGAATCTATCTGCCGTTTGCCGACAAAGAAGAGCTTCGGCTTGAGCAGGAGAAAGATGAACTGCTGGTGGGCGTGCGAAACGAAACCCGCAGATTTCCGATACCGCCAGAGTTTGTTGGAATGGAGGCAGCCGGTGCAAAATTTGAGGAGGGGTATTTGAATATCCGGTTTGATTACAGGTGATGCGTTTTGCAAAATACATTGTGAAGGTTGCTGCGCTGCAGATGATATTGTATAATGAAAGCAATTCAGGTTGTGAATAGATTTTGTGAAAAGAGGTATTTGAGATGATAAAATATTACGATATCGGGTTAAATTTGTTCTGCAAGCAGTTCCCTGACCCGGAAAAAGTGATTCAGGATGCCAGAGACAACGGCGTGTGTTGTATTTTGACAGGCACAGATCCCAAGGAGAATCAAAAGATTGACAAGTTCATAAGGACACATGATGCCTACGGCACAGCCGGGATTCATCCGCACAATGCGGACAGGGCTTCGCAGGAAGATTTTGCAAGGATAGAGAAGATCATATCTGAAAATAAAAAGATCGTTGCAGTCGGCGAGTGCGGACTGGACTACGACAGAATGTTCTCTGCCAGAGAGAATCAGATCCGGTGTCTGGAGAAACATATTGTACTCGCAGAAAAGCTGAATAAACCTTTATTTTTGCATGAGCGCAGTGCCGCGGAGGACTTTGTGAAAAGATTTAAGAAACACCAGAAGATTTGCGAAAAGTCTGTAGTGCACTGTTTTACGGGTGATAAAGAAACATTGGACAGATACCTTTCCATGGGATTTTCTATCGGAATTACCGGATGGATCTGCGATGACCGGCGTGCGAAAGAACTGCGCGAGGCAGTACACCTTATTCCGTTAGACCGCATATTGATCGAGACCGATGCACCATATCTCACTCCGCGGAATGTGCCGGGACTTGACAGGACGAACACACCGCAGAATATCGTGTACGTCGCGGGAGAGCTTGCGAAATATATGAAAGTTTCTGAGGATACCTTAGTGGAAAATGCAAGGAAAAATACGGAAAGATTATTTCAGCTTTGAACAATTTCCCAGCCTCAGCATTTATCGCGAATCTGATTCGTCAGTGTTTTGCAAATATGATGTTTGAATAATTTCGTAGTCTTTTGTCACAAACAGCGCCTCGACATTTTCAAGGCTGTTGATATATTCCAGACCTTTTTCCAAACCGAGAAGGTAACAGTAGGTGCTGAGTGCATCGCCTTCCATGGAGGAGTCCGAGAGAATTGTGACGCCGAGAAGGTCATTCTGGGCAGGGCATCCTGTCGTCGTATCAAAGATATGATGATAGATTGTCCTGTCTGTTTTATCCGCGCCAGTTGTAAAATAGCGCTCATAACAGCCGGAAGAAACGACAGAAGTGTCATTTCCCCGAATCGTGGTGATGACTTCGTTGGCAGCGCCAAACGGTCTCTGGATGCCGACGTTAAAACTTGAGCGGTCCGGTTTGGTGCCGATGAGCAGTATATTGCCGCCGAGACTGATGATACCACTGTCAATGCCTTCTGACAACAGATATGATTTTAAACAGTCTGCGATATAGCCCTTCGCGATAAAACCGAGGTCGATGGCACTGTGTGTGTCCTTCATGGAGACAAAGTAGCTGTCATCATCGGATAGGGTATCCGTATAGCCGATTTCATTTCCATCGGCATCCGTGAGGAGGACATTCTTATAATCTACATGCTTTAATAGTTCGGAAAGCGTCTGTTGGGAGGGGATATAATATTCATAATCCGCAGTTGCGTCTGCTTTCTTCATCTGCCCGGAGATGTCCCATTCTTCTGCCACGGGGCGCAGTGTGAGGTCAAGCATGCCCTGGCTCAGGTCACAGTAATACAGTGCTGACTGGATCAGGGATGCCGTGTCGTAGGAGACGGGTGTCCTATTTCCGCCTGCGTGATTGATATTCCACACTTCGGAACCCTCGAGCGTTGTGCTGAAAAGAGATTCGTATTTCTCGCAGAGTGCAAGGCAGTGGTCAAGTACATCTGTTTTGTGCCTGTCATAGATTGTGATGGTGACGACCGTATCAAAAGCAAATCCTGTCCGGGAGACCGGGGTTAGGGAACGGTTTCCAGAGCAGCCGGTTAGGGGAGCGGAGATCAGGAAAACAAAAACAGTCAAAAAAAGCCGAATCGGTACAAAGATATTTTTCATAGGATCAGTTTACCTCACAATTGTTGTTTTGTAAGTAATTTTATCATTTTTGCAGGAAAATGTATATACGTGCATTGTAGGAACTGCATATCTGTGGAAAACATATGTTTTGATAAATTTTTAATAAAATTGAGATGAATATTCAGAAAATAATTGAAATTGTAGATGAAATGCTATATAATAAACTACGTAAATCTATTATGTAAATCATGATAGCATATGCGGGAATGAGTTGAAATTCCGAATGAAGTCTTTGACAGACTGTCATACTTTTGGTATTATTTTGCAGATAGAAACGGAGGATTATTTATATGAAGCTGCACGATGATTATTATGAGGAAGAGCATGGTTCAGGCTCCAGGATAACTTATGTGTATATGGCACTGATTATGTCGGCGGTTATCCTTGGAGTGACAGCGCTTGTCTTTTGGGCGAACCAGTCGCAGTCCAGGTCGGATGGGAGCGGTTATGCCGCAGCAGTTGCACAGAGGGAGGCCAAAGCAGCGGAAGAGAGTAAGAAGATGGACGCAAACGCTTCGGAGAGCATCATTGCGGAGAGCAGACTGACGTCGGATGATCTCGATATATGGACGCTTCCAGATACAGGGAGGGAGAAAAATTCTTCTGCTTCAAACAGAAATAACGGTACGGTGACAAATCAGACTACAGGCGAAACAGTCGTTGACGGCTCAGCGAATACGTCTGGCAGCACTGACAAATCCAAGACAGCTGACGAGCTGTCAAACGGAAAAACCTCAGTCTATGACATGACAACCAAGGAAGATATTAGCGGAGATAAGAAAACCGGGAGCGATACGGACAAGTCGGATAAGGATAAAGAAAAGGACGACGATGAAAAAGAAGGCGAAGACGAGGACGAGGAAGAAGTGACACGCATTCAGGTGAGGCATGCGGACGGCACTAAGGAGTGGGTGGATATCAATGAGGACATTCCCCGGAATAAGTACGATTTTTCGAAACTTACTTATCAGAAGCCGTTCATGAATTACTATGAGGATGGCAAGCCTGTATCAACATGTGGTGTCGATATTTCGGCGAATCAGGGCGATGTCGATTTCAGCAAATTAAAGAGCGCGGGCTGTGATTTTGTCATGCTGAAAGTCGGTGCCAGAGGTTACAGCAGCGGAAATATTGTGTCGGACGAAAATTTCCAGGATAATCTTGAGGCGGCAAAAAAGGCGGGGCTTGACATTGGTGTCTATTTCTGTTCACAGGCGGTCAGCAAAGCGGAGGCGAGGGAAGAGGCTGATGAAGTGCTCGATGCTATTTCAGGATACAAAGTAAAATATCCTGTGGTCTTTGTCATGGAAAATGTCGATGAGGATATGGCGCGGATCGAGGCGCTTGACATGTCTGACAGGACACAGATTGCCAAAGCGTTTATGGACAGGGTGGAAGATGCAGGTTATACGCCTATGATCTACGGTGACAAAGAGTGGCTATTGACCATGGTGGACATGGAGGATCTGCAGGATTATGATGTATGGTTTGCGCAGGATAGCGAGGAACCGGAGTATCCATACGAGTTTGGCATGTGGCAGTATGATACTGATGCTGCCATCAAAGGGATAACCGGCGATGCCACAATGATTATGAGTTTTAAGGACTATGCGAAATAAAATCAATTAGATAAAAAATCAGACAAAAAAGAGCTGTATCAGGGCTCTTTTTTGTCTGGCAATGTATAGTTCAATATTTTGTCCGATATTTTGAGATGGGAATAGATATCCGCGTACACTGACGGAGATAGCCCGTCAATATAGTTGGGCGTGTAGTTTTTCTGCACGCCTCTTTTTTTTAGAATATCAATTGCTTTGTTGTAAGCGATTGCGGCATCTGTCTCGCTGTGGTAGTGACCGATCACGTAGTAGCCGGGGACATTGATGCGCGCACGATATTTCTTTTTTCCCTTGTAGGAAACCTCGGCGACACCCTGATAGCGGTTGATGATTGCAAGATTCTCATGCCGGAAATCGGTGTCGTCATCATTCAGGAACAGATAGTCCTTTCCCGCAACGGCAAAGCTTCGGATACCGTATCGGTTCAGGATATTTACCTGCATGCCGTAATCAGCTACAAAGAGGTGCCCGTTGCGTTTCATGATCTTGCGTGATGCGTAATAAAACAAATCATCAATGTCAAATTTCAGCACATCTGTGGGGGACAGATAGTAGTAAAAGAATTTCTGGCGTGCATAGATGGGTGTGGCGAAATAAATACCGTTGTCGCGGAAATTGATGAGGATCACCCACTTTTCAAAAGGAAGGGGGGATGTGTCCCGGTACTGGTTAACGCTTAGTTTGTCGCGGTTCAGCAGCCTGTCAGCCTCGAGGTACGCGGCATTAGCAGCGGACATAGTGTCGAATCCGCCGAGACTGATGTGTTTTCTTCTATAGGTAATGGAAGCACGGTAGTATACCGTGCCATCCTTTCTTTTTGCCTCAAATACACCTTTCATCGCAAAAATCTCCGTTAGACAGACCAATCGTTCCTTTATTGTCGACAGATTTAGATATCTGTCTGATATCTGTATTGTAGGTGCAGGACAGGCATTTGTCAAGTGTACATAAAATTGCCTATTCAAACTGTTCTGTCCATTTGCTGACCTTATTTTCTATGCCTTCCACCCATTTGTCGACCTTATTTTCCATCTGTGCTTCCAGGTCGTCGATGTGCTGTTCGATATCCTCAGCGTAATCGTCAGTATACATATTTCCCGAAAACGCATTGATAAAGTCGTGTGTCAGATGGATTTTCCACTGTCCGTCATCCTGATATGCGGAAACGGTGACATTGATGGTGCTGAGATCGCTGCTATCCAATCCGTCAATGATGGAAATGAGATCCTCCTTTGCTGTGGCCAGATCAGACATGTCCTTAACGAACTGTGTGATGCCAATTCCCGGACTTTCCAGCATATTGTCCAATATCTGGACTGTGTAAATTCCCATAACCTGTGACATGTCGATGTTGGTGATTTCCATATCGATTTCTGCGGAATCATCCTCCTCGCGCACATCGTTGATGTTCCAGGTCAGGTTTTCCATTATTTTCTGGTTCAGCATGTAGGCGGACTGATACCGGCTGCTGTGTTTGGAGCCGGGCTGCAGCAGCTCATTGAAGGTGCGGTACTCATTCTCCACAGGGACGCCAATCCAGTTGCAGTAGGTCTGGACATAGTTGTCTGTGTAATTGTTCAATGTCTCCATATCCAGTTCTCTGATAGCCTCCATGACGCATTCTATGGTTTCCGGCGGTGTGGCCGGAGCAGTTTCTGCTTCCTTCTTCCCACACCCGCTCAGCAGCAGGACGCCTGTCATCACAAATGCGATTATTTTACTTGCAGTTGTCATATTTGTTCTCCCTTCGTTTTGTTTTATTATTTATGTTACGCTTTTATTATATTTTCACTCGAAGGGAGAGGCAATGGCACCGGCAGGAATCGGCGCCTGGACAGCAAAAAACGACGCTTAAAATCATGGAATGTCACACGGAAACATTGCAGCAAAAGAAAACCATCCGCCTTCGCATTTTAAGACACTGGTTCCATGGTACTTTCTGACAACGGCATCGACATTTGACAGTCCGATTCCGTGATAAACAGCGTCCTTTTTGCTGGTGACAACAGTGTTGTTTTTGATCAATACTGGTTTGTCCACCGGATTGCGGACAGATAGGATGAGCTGATGCTCTTCGATCACCATCTTGAACTGTATCGTTTTCCTGACAGATGTGTCTTTATCGTCAAACTTTTCACAAGCCTCAATCGCATTGTCAAGCAGGTTGGTCAGGAGTGTGACCAGATCTTCCTCTGGAATGGTCAGTTCAGACAGGTCGTTGATGACGAAAGTCATGGTAATCTTCTTATTGCGGGCGGTCTGATATTTTTGATTCAAAATGATATTCACAACTGTGTGATTGGTGTTGACATCACCAAATTGTGCCCTCAGATTTCCTGTCATGCGGGTGATATATTCCGACGCTTCCGCAGTCTGACCACAGTCGAGAAGTCCCTGTATGCAGTTCAGCTGGTTTTTGTAGTCATGCAGGAATTGTCTCTGCCGCTCATAGTGTATCTGCATTGTGCGGTACATGTCCATCTGATTGCGCATGCGTTCTGCGTTCAGCTGCATCTTTTGCAGCGTTTCTTCCTTTTCCAGGATGCGCATGGTATAATAAAAGAGAAACATGTTCAGGATGGAAATTCCGGAAGCTGTGGCAAGTGCAGCGTATTTGTTCATCGCTGGATTGTCAGCAGAGAGCAGATTAACTGCAACGATAGTGGCCAGACACAGAAAAGGGAGGAGAATAAACTTCTTCCAGTGCGATTCGGCCATTCCACGGATGCGGCTCTTGTAGTGGAAGTGGAATGCCATCATCAGACACAGGTTTGCTGCCTCTGTCAGATTTTCCGTTATTCTGTACAGGAACTCATCTGCAAGGACGAAACCAAGAAATAAATAAAATACAGACATAATAGCAGATGAAATACTCCAATAAATGCCGCAGTACAGTACTGACAAAATCAGATTTCTGGCGATGTGCAATTGAAAATAAATCTGTGCGACAACCGCCACAATGATGATCAGGCGGACAGGCTGCAGGATATAGGGCGGAATCTGTGTGAAAGAGATGATCATGCCCCCCGCTGCAAAAGCCGGGATTGTCGTGTATTCAATCCATTGATGCCGCCATCTGCGCCTGGGGACGACTGTCTCAAAAAACAGCTGACAGCTGGTTCCCATCATAAAAGTCAAAACCAGACATCGCAGTATATTATCTACCATAAATACCCCCTGTTCTGTACAAAATTTACATGACTCCTTTGTATGTGACAAACAGCTTCCTGACAGCCTGATACCGCAGGCGAGGGACAGGCAGTTCTGCCCCTGTGTCGAGAAAAGCTGTATAGTTGCTGAGTCTGCGGATGTGCTTCATGTTGACAAGGTAGCTTTTGTGAATCCTTAAGAATCCATGTTCAGAAAGCTGCTGTTCAATTACATCTAACTTTTCATAGATCTGATAGGTCACGATGCCGGAATGGACAGCATTCGTATTCGCAGTGCCGGGCTGCATATAATAGAAAAAGGATTTGTGCTTCTGGCTCTCGATGTAGAGGATATTGTCAGTATAGAGTGTTGTTTCCCCGTTCATGAAAGAGAATGTAACCTGCGCCAGCTGCATTTTCTGCAGGATGGCATCCATGCATTCCGGGATTGCGGTATCCAGTGTATCCTTCATGATATAGCGCACTGCATTGACCTTGTAGCCTTCCAGCGCGTAGTCGATAAAGGCGGTCACAAACACGAGCTGCGTGTCGCTGTGAAAAGCCCGGATCTGCGAGGCGGTCTGGATTCCGTCGAGCTTTTTCATGCTGATGTCCATGAAAACAATGTCATATTTTACACTGTTTTCACGCTGGGATAAGAATTCTTCTCCGGACTGGTAAAGGTGAATCGTATATTCCAGATTCTTTTGCTGAAGGTACTGTATCAGAAGGTTTTGTATTGTTTTCCTGTAAAATTGTTCATCATCGCATATTGCAACCTGAAGCATGTGGATTCCTCCGGTTTTGGGTTTGGACTCGCGGTTCTGATTTTTCCGGGCCGCTGTGCTGTAAGGATTATAGCATATTCTGAGTGCCGGCTGCAATCAGGGGATTTGACATTATTTCTTAATTTAGAAAGTTTTTAGTATTTTTTATAGGACAAGCGAATAGACTAATAAAAGGTAAAATTGGAAACAGGGTCTCATTAAGATTTGCAAATTGGAAAGGAAAGAACAATAGATTATGTACTCGAAAAGCAATATCCTTCTGTTCATCGCATATACGATCTGTACTGGATTATTGATTTTCTCAAAGCAGTATGATGTGCAGGCGGAGAGTGTTGAGCGGCGGGAAACAGCGACGGCGGCAGTGGTAACGGAGAATGTGGAGCTTGAACAGTTTGAATCTGTAGAGCGGATCATTTCCTATGAGACAATGAAGCAGCGCTATTGTATCGATGTCTCTGAACAGGATCTGGACACGCTGATGAGGATCGTGGAGGCGGAAGCAGGCGGCGAGGACAGAAAAGGGAAACTTTTGGTGGCGAATGTCGTGATCAACCGCGTCAAAAGCAGGAGATTTCCGAACAATGTTACAGATGTGGTGTATCAGAAGGCGAAAAATGTGACACAGTTCTCTCCGGTGTCAAACGGATTTATCAATCAGGTAAAGGTATCGGAGGAGACGAAAGAAGTCGTATACAGCGCTCTCAAGGGAGAGGATGTGTCGGATGGCGCGCTGTTTTTTATGGCGCGAAAGTTAGTTGCGCCTGAGAACGCAGAGTGGTTTGACAGCAACCTGACATTTCTATTTTCATACGGGGGACATGATTTCTATACGAGATAGCGATATTGGGTGATGATGATGCTGGTTTCCAGAGTTGTACAGGTCAGAACAGATAAAGTTCTTTCTGAATAACTGTTATCCAGAAAGAACTTTGACGTTTTTATATTGATATCATTCAGATTCTGCAGACGACCCTGCAGCTCTTTTTATAGCAGGCTACAGCGTAGGTATATATGGTTTCCATGCCTTCCTGCTGCAGGTAGTCTGTGTATTTTTTCGCATCAATCTGTGTCAGAGCCTCCTCACAGGCGGGGTCAAAAGTACCGTTTTCTGCATACTTCAGTTCTATGGCACAGCCGATTTTGTCGCCAGGTACCAGCAGAAGGATATCGCAGTATCCAAGTCCTGACTCCTGATTGGATTTGATGACCCAGCTGCCGTCACACTGCAGGATGCCAAGGAGCATTCCGTGATAAAAGTTCTCCTTCATTTCCTTTTTTACAAAGGTGTCGCGGATGCTGATGGTGTGGCTCAGGTAGGCGTTAAATAATTCCTGGATTTTGTCAGCGCTGCCTGTTTTCACGGCATCGCAGAATGCCTGCCATTTCTGTGTATCCCTGCGGACATTGATATTGTACCATGACTGTATCTTATCACGGTAAATCTGAAGGATTTCCCTGTTGGGTATGACAAGTCTGTGCAGGCCGTTTCCTGTCTCCTCAGGTGCTTCAGTCAGATATCCAGTGGAATACAGTACACTCCAGAGATATGTTTCCCGGATTGTGATGTCTTCGTTGCTCAGGTCTGTATAAGTCAGTTCCGGGATGATCCGCTGTTCGATGGATTCGCCTGAGATCAGACGCTCAATCTGTTCCTTTGCGGTTTCGGAAGCATGGGAGAGGATGTCCTGTATGATGTAATTACTGCTGCTGTTTGCCCAGAAGGCTTCCGGTTTGCGGTTTCTGTTTTCAAGTAGTTTGTAACAGTAATTAATGACATCCCATGGGCAGTAGATTTCTAATTGACCAAAACGATAACCGTCATACCACGCCTTAATGGATTCATAAAATTCGTCAAGTTCATAATAGTGCAGCATATTCCGCACTTCGTTGTCTGTAAAACCGAAATATTGTGCGAAGCCTGTGTCAGCAACAGTATTTACATTAAGATTGTTTAATCCGGTAAAGATGCTCTCTTTTGCAATCCGAAGACAGCCGGTGATCACGGCTGCGTGGAGATAATCGTTTGTCTTTAAGGCATTGCTGAAAAGGGAGCGGATATGGCTGACCATTTCATGATAATATCCATGCTGCCAGGCTTTGTCGAGAGGCACATCATACTCGTCAATCAAAAGGATGACCTTTTGATGAAAATGTTTGTATAACAATTCTGAGAATACTGCCAGGCTTTCTCTCTGTAGCTCTGCATCCATACTTAAGCTGAAAAAAGATTTCATATAATCCTTATCCCAGTCGGACAGTTTATCGCTGTCAAGCAAAAACTGGAGTCTGCGTGCTTCCTTTCGAATGATTCCACCCATTGCTTTGACCGCTGATTCGTAGGTCAGTCCTTCCACATCCTTCAGGGTGATGGAAATGACAGGAAATTTACCCATATATTTCTCACAAAGCCCAGTTTCCTGCATAATTTCCAAGCCTTCAAAATAAGAAGGATCAGCCCCGATTTCAAAAAAGGTTTTGAGCATATCAAGATTTAGCGACTTTCCGAAACGCCGCGGCCTTGTAAAAAGATTTACTTCACCCCATGAATAGAGTAGGTCTCGTATCATACCTGATTTGTCAATATAGTAAAAGTCTTCCTCACGGAGTTTCTTGAAACGGTCGATTCCAATTGGTATTTTTTTCTTGTGATAATCCATGGTTATGCCCTCCATATTAGCTGAAACAGTAGTGAACAATAACAGTATAACACAAATGGGATGAAATAGTAAACTTGTTGTCGCTTTTAATCAACAAAATGTGCCAAAATCAGAGGACGCGAACAGTAATACGTATGAAAGGCATTTAGTGACAAATGTATATTGTATGATTGACATGTCAGGGCGGCAATGATATTCTTAAATAGTAATTTTTATAAGAAGGTTCTTTCTGAATAGCTGCTATTCAGAAAGAACCTTGGCTTTTGTTTCGTAACAGTAAGGATTGTGGAGAGAAAATATGGCGGTAAAAATTAAAAATATGACAGAGGGAAAGCCCTCCTCAATTATTTTAACATTTGCATTGTCGCTGATGGCGGGAAATATATTTCAGCAGTTATACACTGTGGTTGACACGATGGTCGTTGGAAAAGTGCTCGGTGTCAATGCGCTGGCGGCGCTCGGCGCCGCGGAGTGGATGAACTGGATGATGCTGGGAATCATTCAGGGATTCACGCAGGGCTTTGGCATCATGATGGCAAAGGAGTTTGGGGCGGGAAAGAACGATGCTTTGAGAAAATCCGTCGCCGGATCTGCAGTGATTGCCGCGTTATCGGCGCTGGTTCTCGTCGCGGCGGGACAGCTTATGGCAGAGCCGCTGCTGCGGATATTACAGACGCCGCCAGACATCTGGGATGGCACGATTTTGTATCTGCGGATTATGTTTATGGGGATACCGGTCGTGATGCTGTACAATCTGCTGGCATGTATCCTGCGCGCGCTGGGTGACGGACGGACGCCGCTCAATGCCATGATTGTCGCGTCAGTCGTGAATATTTTGCTGGACATGCTGTTTGTCATCGGCTTTGGCTGGGGAATAGCCGGGGCTGCGGCTGCGACGCTGATCGCGCAGCTGGTGTCGAGCGTTTTCTGCATCTGGCATATCAGAAAGATTGAACTGCTGCGTTTTCAGCCAGGGGATTTCAAGATGAGCGCCGGACTGGCGGGAGCGCTGATGTATCTGGGTTTTCCTATGGCGTTTCAGAATGCGATCATAGCGGTCGGCGGCATGATCGTGCAGGCTGTGGTAAACGGTTTTGGCGTGATCTTTATCGCAGGCTTTACAGCTACAAACAAGCTGTACGGTCTGCTGGAGATTGCGGCGACTTCCTACGGATATGCCATGGTGACGTATATGGGGCAGAATATGGGTGCGGGAAAGATTAAGCGCATCCATGACGGTATGCGGGCGGCAGTGGTGATTGCGATTCTGACATCTGTTGTGATCGCGGCGTGCATGCTGGGGTTTGGCAGATTTTTGTTGGGGCTGTTTATTTCCGGCGCTCCAGAGACGGTGGAAGCGACACTTGCGGTTGCGTATCGCTATCTGGCGATTATGAGTGTCTGTCTGCCGGTACTGTACATACTGCATGTGACGAGAGCTGCGATACAGGGCATGGGAAATACAGTGCTGCCGATGCTTTCCGGCGTCGCGGAGTTTATCATGCGCACTGCAAGCGCTCTGCTTTTGCCCCGGCTGGTTGGAGAGAATGGCATCTTTTATGCGGAGATCATGGCGTGGGCGGGAGCGGATGTGATCCTTGTGATCAGTTACTTTATTGTGGTCAGAAAATTGTCTGCCGCAAACGGAACATCGTTTTGATACCGCGAAGCGACAGACAACAGTTGCTTATTTCTTACCATGGTAGTATAATTGTTATAAAAAAAGGAGGGCATGCGTATGCAATTTTCAATGGTGGAAGAGGAAAATGTCGATTTAACAAAAAAGACATTTTTCTATGATTATGGGGAGTATGAACAGGGAAAAGGTCCTGCGACGATGATTGAAGAAATTATGGAGAGTGAACATTTTCCGCACCTGAAAGAGCTGGTAATTGGCAATTGGGGAGGTGCATATGAGGAGAGCTGCCAGGCAGTCATCGATGCGATTGTGGCAAATGCAGAGAAATTTTCCCATATTGAGAAATTGTTTATCGGCAATATGGGGTTTGAGGAATGTGAAGTGTCATGGATTATTCAGGGAGATTACAGTAAGCTCTGGGAGGCAATGCCGCAGCTGAAGGAGCTGACCATTAAGGGCAGTATGGATTTGGAGCTGGGGGATATCTGCCATGAGGAACTTGAGGCGCTGACGATCATCTGCGGAGGGCTTTCGAAGGATGTCATACAGTCGATCCAGAAGGCAAAGCTTCCAAAACTGAAAAAGCTTCTTCTTTTTATTGGTATTGAGGATTATGGTTTCGACGGGGATGAGGATACGATCAAGGAACTTTTAGAGCAGGCAGATTTTCCGGCACTTACGTATCTTGGAATCACAAACAGTGAGATACAGGATGAGCTGACAGCGATCGTCCTCGACAGTAAATTCATGGGGCAGATTAGCACGCTCGATTTGTCGAACGGCACACTGACAGATAAGGGAGGCGCGCTGCTCTTGGAAAAAGTTCCTGCATGGCCGAATATCGGGAAACTGGATCTGCACTATAACTATCTGTCTGATGACATGGCAGAGAAGCTGGGAGCACTGCCAATGGAAGTGGATGTTTCTGAGCAGGAAGAAGCAAGAGAGTATAAGGGTGAAATTTATAGAAACGCCATGCTGACAGAATGAGACAGGTGGTATTGCTGGGGAGCTCTGGTACCAAGAGGACGATTTATCTGGAAAAAGCGGCAGAACAGAAAGGGCTTCCCATCGTGTTTACGGATTGGAACAGTTGGAATGACTGCAGGCGGCTGCCTGTGGCGGAGGAGCTGTTTGTAAAAATCGATCCGCCGCTTTGGTCAAGCTGCTCGCTTGAGGAGTTGAACGGTCTGGCAGACGGATACATACGACAGCTTGAAGAATTGGGCAGTTACGCACAAAAGCGAAAGATGACGTTTTTGAATATACCATCTGCGATGATAGAATTGCTGGATAAACGGGCGTGCAAGGCAAGACTGCAGCAGGCTGGACTGCCGGTGACGGAGATAATGCAAACTTATGTTTGTTTGAACACAGGGAAACTTACTGCAGAACTGCTTTTTGAGGAGATGCACAGACAGCGGATGCATCAGGTGTTTATTAAGCCGGTCAAGGGTTCCGGCGCTGCGGGTGTATCTGCATTGCGCTGGCAGCCGCAGACCGGGCGGATGGCGCTCTATAGCTGTGCGCTGTTACAGGCGGACGGCACTTTCGTGAATACCAAATGCCTGCGGCGTTTTTCTAAGACGGAGGAAGTCTTTCCGCTTCTTGACCGGATTCTGGAGATGGACTGCATTGTGGAGCAGTGGTATGCCAAAGCAGAATATCAAGGTTACTCCTATGATTTGCGGGCGGTGGTGCAGGATGGAAGATTAGATTTCCTGTTGGGAAGGCTCTCAAAGGGACCGATTACGAATCTCCATTTGAACAACCGGCCTTTGGAGACTGCTGCGCTGAAACTGCCGGCGCATACGCTTGATGACATCGCAAAGCTGTGTCAGAAGAGTATGGAGATCTATCCTGGTCTTAGGAGTGCCGGCATAGATATCCTGTTGGAAAAAGGGAGCATGAAGCCGCGAATCATAGAGATGAATGCGCAGGGTGACTTGATTTATCAGGATATTTACAATAAAAACAGCATTTACGGTCATCAGGCAGAGATGATGCGGCAATGGCTGTGTGGCAAATAAAATATAATGGAAAAGGAGAATGCGATCATGAGTGAGGATACAGCTGCGTCAACGGCACAGGAAGTACCTGTGCGTTTATTTACGTCTTCCGGGAAGCATCAAAAGTCTTCGGTGGACATGACACAGGTAGTGGGGACTTCGGATATTTTGTTTGTGTGTCTGGACACGCTGCGCTACGATGTGGCGGTTCAGGAGGAGGCTTCCGGCGGTACTCCTGTGCTGAACCAGTATGGACCATGGCAGAAGTGTCAGGCGCCGGGAAATTTTACCTATCCATCGCATCATGCGATGTTTGCAGGATTTTTGCCCTGTCGGTATGACGCGAAAAATGTAGCAGACCGGGAACTTCTGTTTTTTCCCAAAGCGATTGGGCTTGGCAGGAAAACGCCAGAGGGAGCGTACGGCTTTTCGGGCAGCACAATCATGGAGGGGCTTGAAAAAGATGGTTATGATACATGGTGTGTGGGCGGTGTCGCATTTTTTGACAAGCGCTCGGATTTGGGCAAGGTATTTCCCTCCTATTTTCAGAAAAGCTATTGGAATCCATCCTTTGGCTGTCCAGTGAAGGACAGCACGAAAAATCAGGTGGATTTTATATTGGGAAAGTTATCCAAGGCAGACGCGGAGAAGCGCATTTTTCTGTATCTGAACGTGGATGCAATCCATTATCCCAACTACTTTTATCTGGAGGGCGCTTCGAATGACAGCATGCAGAGTCATGCGGCAGCGCTCCGGTATGTGGACGGGGAGCTGGGCCGGTTGTTTGCAGAGTGGAAAAATCTGCGGGGGAATACGTTTGTGATTTGCTGCTCTGACCACGGGACCTGTTATGGGGAGGATGGCTGTCAGTTCCACGGCGTCAACCATCCGGCTGTCAATACGATTCCTTATAAACACTTTTTTATATAAGGACTTGCTTCTGTAAGAGACTGCGAAAATAGAACTGCGGGCTGCACAGACAGTTTTTCCTGTAAGATAAGAAGGGGCGAAAATTATGAATCCATATGTTCAATATATGTATAGCTATCCGCATAAAACTGCATACCGCCCGCTGACAGATATTTGTTTTCAGGACTATGCCTCGATGCTGGCGGGCAAAGGGCATGGTCTGTATCTTCATATTCCTTTTTGCCAGTCAAAGTGTGGTTACTGCAATCTGTTTTCCGTGACCGGGCTGTGTCAGGAGGCGGTGGACAAGTATCTGGACACTGTCGAATGCCAGAGCAGGCAGTATCAGGAGGTACTGGATTCTGTCCGGACGGAGTTTTCCGAATTGGTCATTGGCGGAGGAACGCCCCTGTTTTTGACAGAGAGTCAGCTTGAGCGGATGTTTGGCATTTTGAAGGAACATTTTCGGTTTGGCGGGAAGCGGGACTTGGTTGTGGAGACCGCTCCCAATCAGACGACCAGAGAGAAACTTGAAATCTTAAGACAATCAGGGGTATCGAGAATCAGCATGGGAATCCAGAGCTTCAACGACGGGGAGCTTCTGACGCTGAGACGGCAGCACAATGCCCGAAAGGCAAGGGAAGCGTTGGAATTGATAAAGGCTTTTGATTTTCCGTGTGTCAATGTCGATTTTATCTATGGGATTCCGGGGCAGACAAAGGAAAGCCTGCTGGAATCTTTAAGGGAAGTTCTGCGGTTTGAGCCGGAGGAAATTTTTTTGTATCCTCTGTATGTAAAGCATGGGGCACGGATGGAACGGGAGGGGGCTGTCCTGGAGCCGGAGGCGGCTTATGCACAGTATCAGGCTGCGTGCGGATTCCTGCACGGAGAAGGGTTCTGTCAGGATTCCATGCGGCGGTTTGTGCGGCGGGATACTGGGCGGGCGTTCTCGGAATGCGGTTTTGGCACTTCAATCGGTCTGGGATGTGGCGGGAGAAGCTATCTGGGAAAGCTTCATTTCTGCAGTCCCTATGCCATCACCAGAAACGAGTGCCTGGCGCGGCTGAATGATTATGAAAACACAAAGGATTTTATGAAAATTACACACGGAATTATCCTGTCGGAGGAGGAACAGAAAAGACGTTATGTGATCCGCCATCTGTTGATTCGTCCTGGAATCGATCTGGGGCGGTATCGGGAACTATTCGGAAGAGATGTGATGGAAGATTTTCCCCTGCTGCGGGAATGGATGGAGCAGGGCCTTGCTGTGGTGTGCGGCACCAGACTGCGAAGATACGTAACACTGACGGAAAGCGGTCTTGGCCTCTCCGATTATCTTGGACCGCAGCTGATCTCTCCGGAGGTGGCAAAATCAATGCAGGAATGGGAGGTTTTACATGGACAAGCGCATGATTCTATACCGCGGCAGCCTGAAAAGCTGTAATTATCACTGTTCATATTGCCCGTTTTCCAAGCATCCCATATCTGAGCGGGAACTTGACAGGGACAGGGTGCAGTGGTGGGCTTTTGTTAAAAATCTGCAGAAGAGGGCAAAAGCGCTTCATATCGGGGCATTGATGGTGGTTCCCTACGGTGAGGCGATGATACATCGCTGGTATTGGGAGGGGATGGCACAGCTCAGCGCATCTGCGGATATTGACGCGGCAGGGATACAGACCAATCTCAGTTTTTCTGTCAGTGAATTTCTAAGCAGTTTTGAAAAGGCAGGGGGTGTGCCGGAGAAATTAAGGCTTTGGGCTACATTTCATCCAGAAATGACAACTGTGTCAGAATTTGCGGCTAAGTGCAGGGAGCTCCGAAACTATGGTATTCCGCTCTGTGCGGGAAGTGTCGGTGTGCCGGAAAATCTGCCGCTGCTGCAAGCGTTGAAACAGGAACTAAATGATATTTACTTATGGGTCAACAAGATGGACGGTCTGCGGCGTTCCTATACACAGGAGGAGCGGGAGGCGTTTGAGGAGATTGACCCTTATTTTGTGCGGGAACTCATGCGGGTGTCATCGAATGCGGCCATGTGCCAAAACCGCCTGTTTGTGGAGGCAGATGGCAGGCTCCGCACTTGCAATATCAGCTCAACGCTGGAGAAGAACTGGGCTACATTGGAGGATTTCCCAATTCCGGAATGCAGCCGGAAGCAGTGTTCCTGTTATCTTGCATATGGAGGGAGAGGGGACTTTATGAATCAGGTATTGTTCGGCCCCTATCCGCTGTTTCGGATTCCGCGCTGCCCAAAAGCAGTATTTCTGGACATCGATGGAACCTTGCTGCCTTCAAAGGATTACGGCGGAGAACCGCGCATTGCAGATGTGGCGCCGGATGTTATGGCGGGTCTTGAGATCCTTGCGAGACAGAAAGTGCATCTGCTTTTTGCAACGACGCTGCCCTACAGGGAAGCTATGGAGCGCTGCCGCAAAATCCGCCACTTGTTTGCAGGAGGCATTTTTGCCGGAGGGGCGCATCTTGTGTTGGAACAGAAAAGAGAAACCTTTTATGAACTGGAGGATACGTGGCTTGCAGACCTTTCGGCGTTGAAGAAAGAATGCTGTTTTCGCGTGCTGACTTACCGGAACTGCGGGAAGCTTTATAAAGTCACACTGCTGCGCCCAGCGCACAGACCATGGCTGTGGCAGGAGGCGGAGATGGTGATGGGGCATGTATCGGATAGGAAGGCAGTGCGCTATTATATAGAAAAAAATTGTCTGCAGATTGTCTCTGCGGACGCTGGCAAAGCCCGCGGGGCGGAGGTGTTGTGCCGCTGGCTGGATATTTCCGCAAAGGATGCAGCTGCAGTGGGAGATTCCAGGGAGGACGAGGAAATGATGAAGCGGTACAATTTTTGGAAATAAATTCTTAAATAAATCTTAAACATTTACCTAATTGGAACTTAAAAATATGTAGGATATACTTTTATATGTAAATATGAACCGGGGAGAGAGAAAAATGTATAATGTACTGGTGTGTGATGATGAGAAGGATATTGTGTCGGCGTTAAAGATTTATCTGACGGCTGAGGGGTATCAGGTGTATGAGGCTTATAATGGAAAGGAAGCTTTGGAGGTGCTTTCGAGGGAGGAGATTCATCTGGTGCTCATGGATATCATGATGCCTGTAATGGATGGCATCACGGCGATGGTGAAGCTGCGGGAGCAGAGCAATGTGCCTGTTATCATGCTGACAGCCAAGAGTGAGGATACGGACAAAGTGCTGGGACTTAACATCGGTGCGGACGATTATGTGACGAAGCCGTTTAATCCGGTGGAGCTTCAGGCGCGGGTGAAATCCCAGCTCCGGCGTTATATGCAGCTGGGCAGCGGGGTGATGCCGAAGGCGAGTGAGATACTTACCATAGGCGGCATTGAGCTTGACGACCGCACCAAGGAGGTGACGCTCGACGGTGAAAAGGCAGCGCTGACGCCGACTGAATACGATATCTTGAGACTTCTCATGGAAAACCCGGGAAAAGTGTACTCTCCGTCACAGATTTACGCGGCAGTGTGGAATGACAGCCCGTACGGCACAGAGAACACGGTTGCAGTCCATATCAGGCATCTGCGGGAAAAGCTCGAGTACAATCCGGCGGAGCCGCGATACCTGAAATCTGTCTGGGGACGAGGTTACAAATTGGAAGAATAAATGGGAAAAGGGTGATGTTTAAGGTGAAAAGGTTAAGATATTCTATAATAGCTAAATTCATGGCATGGCTGCTCTGTATCGTTTCGGTGATGGGAACCGCTGTGCTGGGAATCTGTCTGGTGTATGGCGTATGTGATGGTCTGTGGGAGATGACGCGTGAGGAGGCGCTCAGGGACGCCTATCGGTATGCCAATATGAACTATTCCGTCAGGGCGTTTGGCAACCGGGGAAACAGTTCTTATGCGGAGAGCCTGCGCAGAGAGTTTTTCAAGTATGGGATTATCAAGTCGAACGGTCTCGAAGGAGTGGATTTTCATGACAAGCTCACGTATCTGGACACGAATATGACAGAGCAGGAGCTTGCTGCTATCAATCCCGATGAGCTTTTCCTCTATCTGTTTGTCGAGACGGCAAACGGTTCCAGATCGAGCGAAGTGATGGAATATTACGGTAATTATGATGACATTACGGTGCTGACCGTTGAGAGTAATAATCTGATCGAGGATTCGGGCTGGTCGTATCTGTATGCGGACAGAATATGTTATGACGTGACAAAGGGAATTGTGTATTATCGCGCGGAAGGAAACTATTATCCAGTGCAGAATGTGTCCCTGTGCTATGACGGCAGCGCCGGAAAGACTGTCTACAATTATAATTATGATTTTAATCAGATGGGATATAGGCTGAGCTATAAAAGTCCGGCTGACGGGACAATATGGGCAGAGGAATCTGCAGATGCAGAAGCAACAGCCGGGGAGAGCAGGCAGGAAGATTCTGCGTCGTCTGCCGTGACCGATCAAATCGAGAATGTTCTTGATGGAGACGGCAAGGGAAGTATCGTGAATCTCGCGGAATTGAACAGCATGGAATTTGGCTGCAGAGACTGGGGAACGATCCTGTTGGACAATATCCGGAGCATAGGCGGTGATGAACTTACGCTGATCGATTCTGATAACATTCCAGACGGTTTCTTTGTCCAGAAGGCAGGCTACTATCTCAACGAGGATTTCACGCTTGTGGTGCGTGAGGATATTCAGGCGGATGCGTACTGGGTGGTGTCACTCGTTCCGGACACTGTGCCGTCCGGCCGTGCGGACAGCCTGTACAATCAGGAGAGCTGGTTTATCAATTGCTTTTACGATATTGCAGACAGGAATCTGTTTCAGGGATTTGTGATTGGTGTCGTTATGATCGTGCTGTCATTTGGTTTTCTGGTGTACGCGGCGGGACACCGCAGGACAGTGGATGGGATTGTGCTCACCTGGTTTGACAGGATTCCGCTTGACATACTGAGTGTGTTTGCGTGCGGAGCGGAATTGTGTCTGGCAGTTTTGGCGCTGTGGCTCCTGGAAGAAGCGGATATATGGAAAGTTGCTTACATCAGCCTGGGAATATGCGGCCTGTTCGGTGCCATTATGACAATAATTGCGATTGCCTGTCTGCTCAGTCTGTGTGTGCGGGTGAAGGCGGGAAAATGGTGGAGAAACAGTGTTTGCTACAGAATTTACAGTTGGATCCGCAGCCTGATTGTGACTATTTTCAGACATATCGGGCTGCTCTGGAAAGCGATATTTTTGATCGGGGCGGTTTCTGTCATGGAATTGGTGGTCCTGGCTGCTTTTGAGGAGGGCGCGGGTGCTTTCTATCTGATCGAGAGATTGGTCATCTGTACAGCCGTGTGTGTGCTCATCATTCAGATCAACAAGCTGCAGAAGGCGGGACAATGTATGGCTGAGGGGGATCTCACGTACAAGGTCGATACGGAAAAGATGTTCTGGGACTGCAAAAAGCATGGGGAGAACCTGAATAAGATCAGCGAGGGCATGTCCAAGGCGGTCGACGAGCGCATGAAAAGCGAGCGTCTCAAGACAGAACTGATCACGAACGTGTCACACGATATCAAGACGCCGCTCACTTCCATCATCAATTATGTGGATCTGCTCTCCAAGGAGGAGCTTCACAATGACAAGGCAGCAGGGTATCTCGAAGTGCTAGAGCGGCAGTCGTCAAAATTAAAGAAATTGATCGAAGATTTAGTGGAAGCCTCCAAGGCATCTACCGGAAATCTGGCTGTTGACAGCCAGAAGCTTGAGGCGGGGGTGTTTGTGACGCAGACAGTGGGGGAATTTGAGGAAAAGTTATCGGTCGCGGGGCTGGAACTGATCGTCAGCAAGCTGGAGGAACCAGTATATATCATGGCAGATGGCAGGCATGTATGGCGCGTTATTGATAATCTGATGAACAATATCTGCAAGTATGCACAGGAGGGTTCGAGGGTATATGTAAATCTGGAAGCGACGGAGCGGAGCGTGAGCATCACATTTCGAAATATCTCCAAATACCCGCTGAACATCAGCGGCGAGGAGTTGATGGAGCGTTTTGTGCGGGGGGATAAGTCGCGGAATACGGAGGGGCACGGACTGGGACTGTCCATAGCGCAGAGTCTGATGAAACTGACGGGCGGCGATATGCGCATTGTTGTGGATGGCGATCTGTTCAAGGTAGTGCTGGTATTTGACCGCTGCGCACCGTCTGTGGAGCTTCCGGCCGCGTATGTTCCGGAAATGGGGGAAGTTAAGGATTACAGCTAAGGAAAGTTAAAGCGCGGACATTGACAGTAACAGTCGTTAATTGTATAATATAATCGATTTTATTAACGGATATATTTTATCTACCATACGATCAGATCGAAAAGGAAGTTTGCAATGCAGGAATTTTTTAAGAGAAAAGGAATTATATTGGCGTGTCTGATGGCGGGGATGTTCATTGGCGGCATGGGTGGCGACACCTATGCCGCCGAAGTTGTTGACGCGCAGACTCTGGAGGAAAATGGTATCAGTGATGCCGCCGGCTCAGATGGAGTTCAGACGGCCGTATCGCACAATGTCAGCTGCACCGTGGAAAAGGACGGTACCGTGACATACATGGCAGTGCTGGATAACCTGCTGCCTGCCCCGGATGACGGAATGCTCTATCTGTTTGAGCTGGACCCCTATGAATACGAACTCACAAGTGACACGGATGTCATAAAGTCGATGGTTTTTGATTCATCCCAGCCTGTTCAATGTTTTGATTTTCCAGTCAATTTCAGACAGGAGGATACGAGACTGTACTCGAAGTTCGCGATCGGAATCAAAAACGGCGGCGCTGTATCTATGGTGACAGAGCCCACATATATTACCAATCCCGAGGCGCTTGCGTGGAATACGCTGGCGCGGCAGCCGCGGTCCAAGAAATCAACACAGGGCGAGGAATTCAACAATCTTTATCTGGATGGTACTTATGGACCAGTGCTTGCATCGGGATTTAAGACGGTGCAGGTGCTGAATACGGGAGACAGTGCTGCACTGACGCATCCGATGTCGAGGACGGAGGCGATGGCGGCGGATCCGGCGAAGGTTGAACAACCGATGTTTTATATGTTTAATGCGTCCGATGAGGAAGGCGTCAAAGCGCTTGCATCGTTTATGGAATATTATGCGGCGAATTCCCTGGGAGGAGAGAACTGGATCATAGGAAATGAGGTCAACACCCGCAGGTGGAACTATATGGCATGGACGGACTGGGATACTTATATCAGGGAGTACACGCAGGCGTTCCGGGTTATGTACAATGCGATCATGAGCACGAACGCGAATGCACGCGTCTATGTCTGCCTGGATCAGATCTGGGACAAAAACCTGACACCTGATGACGAGGGATATGATCAGTGTATGGATGGAAAAGACTTCCTTGAAAAATTCAATGCGCTGATCAGACAGGGCGGTAATATCGATTGGGGAGTATCGCAGCACCCATATACAAATCCCATGGGTTATGCAAAATTTTGGGATATGTCAGGCTGTGAGGACGGTGCAGTCTATGCGGATCAGGTCAGAACTGGACAGATTGTCACGTTTCAGAATCTTTCCGTTCTGACGGATTTTATGCAGACACCGGCCATGCTTGGCACGGACGGAAATGTGCGGCACATCATTCTGAGTGAGATCGGCCTGACGAATGCGCAGGGGAGCGAGGTTCAGGCGGCGGCAATGTGTGCATCCTATGCGGCAGTGAAGGATAATCCGCTGATCGATGAGATGATGTATCTGCTGGCATACAGTGATCCGGGAATGGATTCCAGCCTTGACGCATTTGCACAGAGGATTTATGACGAGATGGACGGTGAAAATTCGGAATTGCATATGGAATGGGCAAAATCCTACATCGGAATCAGCGACTGGTCTGAAATAATATGGTAGCCGGATTAAGGAGCTGTAGGAAAAATTGGTCACGGTCTGACAGGATATGCTGTGATGTAAAAAATGCGGTCTGGAGAGTGTACAAATGATATGCATTAACTTCACAAAAAGTCTATATGTAAATTGACAAAATTTTCATGTAAAATATTAGTAAAGATGCAACAGGATTATAGGTTGATATTTTCAGAATGATGGGGTATACTATAGTTAATCTGAAATGTGCGATAACTCTTGTCATTTTGAACCTACATCACTTTAAACGGGATTCCTACATTGTCTGATCAATGTCATGCCCCCCAATATTGGCCAGGGGAAGGCAGCGAGAAAGATTGCGGTTGCCCACCTAGCATTGGCTAGGAGTCAAAATACAAGAGCCGGCGTTTCGGGGATACACAAGAAGCAAAGCAGCCTTAGCGGGCTGCTTTTGTGGTATAAGGTACAGGGTTGAAGTTAAGGTACTGTATACAGTGCCTGTTAAGAAAGACTTTCAACCCTGTATTTTTATAGATTTAATTTAAGCAGTATCAGGAGGAATAGAAAATATTTTATGTAAAAGGGTTCTCCAAAAAGTTGTTGATTGTTGTGGTCTGGACTGTGATCGCGCTTGGGCTATACAGGTGCAGTGTCCAGCTGTCAGATACAGATGAGAGTATTGCGGAGGAGACGCAGGAGAAGGAGGAGGAGATGCCAACGATTCCGGGTGAGACCGCGGAGGAAATGATGATAAAAGAGAATGTTCCGGAAACACCATTTGATGAGCATGTGAGAATTCTTCTCATGAATCAGGGCTATCAGGGAATTTATCACACAGAACTGCATATTACAGGCAGTGAGGGCATGGTAATCACACATGATGGAGAGACGACAGAGTATGAACCGGATTCAGAAGTAGTCTTAAGGGCAGGTGATTTTCAGGATGACCAGATGGTCTGTATTGCCGGTAAAAACGGCGGCAGAATCCAGATCAATGATATCGGGAGAAACAGTTCTCCACAGTATCGGGGCATACTGGAATGCTATCCTGAGGCGGAGGGAATCGTTGTGGTCAATGAACTGTTGGTGGAGGAGTATCTATACGGTGTGGTTCCGAGCGAGATGCCATCTGCGTATCCTGACGAGGCGCTGAAGGCACAGGCGGTCACTGCGAGAACGTACACGTATTTCCACAAACAGAGTTACGCCTATCCTGAATGGAAAGCACACATGGATGACAGCACATCGTTTCAGGTTTATATGAATTGTGAAGAGACACAGAGCGCGGTTGAGGCGGTAGATGCGACCAGAAATCAGGTGCTTACATACGAGGGAGAGATCGTAGAGAGTTTTTACTACTCGACTTCGAGCGGGTATAACGGCGGGGCGGGCGTGTGGGGTGACATGACATCGGCTGCAGACGACTACCTGATTGAGACGGGAGAAGAAATCTATGCATCGAACAGTGAGGAGGGGGAACAGGCCTACCAGCAGTATATCGACAACGGGAACGAGACAGATGTGGAGTATCATGAGGCGTGGTACCGCTGGACGTATGGCAAATCATTGGAGGGGGATGCGGTAAAGACATTTTTGCAGAAGCTCTACACACTTTCGCAGTTACATCCGGAGACCGTGAAAATCCGGTCGCAGTATCTTGCGTCTGACCAGCTTCCCATGGAAGACGCGGTCAGGGATATCAGGATATTGAATCGCAGAAAAAGCGGCATGGTCGCAGGGATCATGATAGAGACGGAGCATTTCAGGGTAAGTGTAACATCCCAGCATGCGGTCAGGCAGGCGCTTTGCGGTGTGCAGGATGTTGTGACGAAAAATGACAGCAGCAGTTACATTATGGGAGATATTCTTCCGAGCGCCTATTTTTACATAGAAAAAATATATGATAATAACGGGGAAAAGGGAGATAATCTAAAACAGATCGTAGTGCATGGTGCAGGATTCGGGCACGGATGCGGCATGTCACAGAACGGGGCGAAAAATCTGGCTGACAGAGGATTAACAGCTGCACAGATTTTGGCATATTATTATAATGGAAGCATAAAGGATATCGGGGAGCTAAACATATAATGTCAACAATCACAAAGCTATACAGGCTGCAAAAAGAGATGCGTAGAACTTTTAATGAGGCAGAGGTGGGAACCTATGCCTCTGGTGCTGCGTTCTTTTTGTTCGTGTCAGTGATACCGATGGTGATGATCGTCAGCGGTATGCTGCCGCATGACTTGTTTGACAGGAAGGAGATGGTCAGTATCTCACAGGCTGTTATTCCGGATAAAATATATCGTTTCTTGCTGAGTATTGTTGACAGCTATCACGGAAATCATGTGACACTGCTGTCCGTTTCTGCCGTCGTGGTTGTGTGGTCAGCGTCAAAGGGAGTGCTGGCTCTGATCAGAGGACTAAATCATATCTATGAGGTCGAGGAGACGAGAGGATACATTCTTCTGAGGCTGAAGGCTTCGTTTTACACAATCTTTCTGCTGCTTGCGATACTGCTCTCAGCAGGAGTGCTTGTCTTTGGAAATACACTGGCAAAGTGGATAATACCTGACAATGGCCCGGCTGCGAGCCTGTGGCATATTTTCAGCTGGATACGCCACATCTTTGTCGCGGGTATGATCTCGATCGTATTCTGCACGATGTACAGCCTTCTGCCGAACAATCAGGTTTCATGGAAGGAGCACTATCCCGGAGCAGTGGTCACGTCAGTATTCTGGACACTGTACTCCTTTGGTTTTTCTGTCTATATCGATTATTTTGGCGGTTTTTCCATGTATGGCAGCCTGACGAGCATTGTGATCGTGATGATCTGGCTGTATTTCTGTATGTATATTTTCTTCTGCGGTGCGCTGGTCAACAAGTGGATCGTTGATGGTTATGTGGATGATTACCTGTCGCAGATTCTATGATTTTGGGAAATTATCATCTTCCCCGCCCCAGCAGATTTTCTGAGTCAGGCAGTTCCTTAGGCACTGTAGAAAAACAAATGACACATCCTGCCATGTCTGTTTCTGCGCAAGATGTGTCATTTATGTTCCTGCAGCTCCCTGCAGCAGGTTCTGCCCGTTTTTGTTTCACGAAATAGTGTATTCGGGAAAACTATTTGCGGATTATATTAGAATCCTTCATATACTCCCCGTATTTTTCGCAAAATTCCTGGTACTCTTCCTCCTCGGTGATCCAGATGATAACCGGGATTTCCTGGCAGTTGAGCTGCTTGTAAGCTTCCAGCCGGTGATTGCCGTCATTTAATTCAAAATCGTGCTCTACATAATGTGCAATCAGCGGCGGCATATCCTGATTGGTCTCGAGAACCTTTTTCAGGTCTGCCACATGGGCATAGAACCACTGCGCATCAATGTGGTAGGTCATGTTTTCTTCCGGACCACAGCAGCGGTGAAACAGTTCCGTCGGCATTACCATTGGCCCGATGTAGTATCGGTCAAATAGTTTCAGTCCGTCGGAAAACGCTTCGTTGTGGCCGTCTGACTTCAGGTACGTGTGAATCCACTCGTCAATTTTTCCGCATGCCGCATAGTCCCTGGCTGATGTAAGCGATGTCTTGTAATCCAAAATAATATCCTCCTTCTGGTATAGAATTTTTCTGATTGATTCGAAGGAAAGATGATACTTTGACATAAGGCTTTCTGCGTCGGCGCCGTCTTTGTATTCCTGTCTGATCGCTCTGTTGCGTTCTGACAGATATTGATGATACCCGGATGTCTCGCCCCATGATTTCCGCTCTTTTCCGGCAGGGATATAGATTACTTCTCCGGAGACATACCGCTGTATCTGTTTCAACAGATTTTCGGGAAAGATATCCTTTGCGTTTTTGTATTTCATCTGAACCTCCATGCAATTACGAATGATAAACTTATGTTTGCGCAAACCTGCTTGGCGGAATCTTTTCAGTTCCTTGCCTCACAGGATGATTCTACCATGATTCTGTCTGGCAGAATACATTGAAATCGTTTATAACAGTTTTTTACCTGGTCTGGCTCAATCAGGCCGGAAATTGTACTGCCAGTGCAGTTACTGGCCGGATGGATTACTAATTCAGCAGATAAATCATAAAATTCAGATATCCGGCGTAAGTCACCCACAATAGATATGGTATCTGAAGGTAGGCTGCGGTGGTGTCGAGCCTGCTGAATTTGAACACCATTTTTAAAATGCTGATCCAGAGAACGACAAGCCAGATAAATGCGAACAGAAAAGTATGCATATTAAAAAAGATGACAGGCCACAGGAAATTAAAAATCAGTTGGAGTGTGTAGTTGAGCAGGGCATCAAAAACATCGTCGGGGTATCTTGCCCTCTGCGCGCAGATGCGGGCACTGCCGACGCCCATCAATATGTAGAGTGGTGTCCACACGACCGGAAATAATATGGCAGGTGGAGCCAGAGGCGGTTTGCGCAGCAATGAATAGATGTACACGTTTTTGCGGATCAGAAAAGCTGACAGACCGCCGACACCGAGAGCGATAAAGATTGAAATGAAATACGGTTTTAATTTAGCCCACATAAAAAACCTCGTGACAGCAATAAATTATAAAATATTTTATGCAAGCCCTGTGTCTTTTATGTGGAACCTGGCATGGATCAAGGAACACTGCCCGGTGTGCTCTCAGCGTTTTATTTTCTTTGATACACGGAATAGTGCAGACCCTGCAGCAGGACGACTGCCTCGTCCAACGAGGTCTGGTCGTAAAATTCAACCCGGAGCACACCTTCCTCAAAGTCCCGGTTGTGTATGATCCCGATATTTTTGATGGAAATATCGGCTTTGGCAAGCAGCGTGGCGAGTGAGGCGATGGAACCAGTCTCGTCAGGGATATCCACATAACATGCAAAGATTTTTTTGATTGGACCTTTTGGCAGGTCTGCAAAGGAATCCCTGTATTCCTTCGATGCGGCAAATAAGTCGTAGGTAAAGCCTGTCTGTCCTGCCCGCACGGCTTTGCTGATGGTCTGCAGCGAATCGATGTAATCATCCAGCAGACCGGCAATGTTTTCGGTGTTGGACATACAGATCGACTCCCACATTTCGGGCGAGGAGGAGGCGATGCGCGTGATGTCCTTGAAGCCTCCGGCAGCAATCATCTTCATCGTCTCACTAGCGGAATCGTGGTCGTGCACCAGATTGGCGAGCGCGGCGGCGACAAGATGCGGCACATGGCTGATGGCAGCAGTCACATAGTCATGCTCCCTGTGGTTTAAAATCAGAGGAATCGCCCCCATTTTTTTCACAAGAGAATAGTACTCCGCGACAGCGTCCTGACTCACGGTTTCTGTGGGTGTGAGGATATAATACGCGTTTTCCAGAAGAATAGGACTGGCATTGGCAAAACCTGTTTTCTCGCTGCCAGCCATGGGGTGTCCGCCGATAAAATGGCTGTCCAGTCCAAGCTGCGAGACGGCCTCATGGATAGAACCCTTCACACTTCCGACATCAGTGATGATTGTCTTTTCGGATATGAAAGGCTTCAGTTGTTCCAGAAATTGGTTATTAACAGCGACGGGGGCGCATAGAAATATCATATCACAGTCAGCGAAAAGTTCGTTTATTTCAGTGGTGCCAGTGTCAATCGCGCCGGCGGCAAGCGCTTCGTCCAGTGTGGACTGCCTGCGTGCATAGGCAGTGATATGTGCATGGGGACAAATCTGTCTGATCGCAAGTGCGATGGAGCCGCCGATCAGCCCAAGACTTATAAAACCGAATTTATTCATATTCATAGCTCATTGTGTCCTTTCTGAAATATATCATAAAAGTACCTGTGTAAACAGGTGATTGATAAACAAATGTATCATAACACAGTATTGTAACATTGATAATGTTGTGACGAAAGAACTGCACTGTGCCACTGATAATTATTGCACTTTAAAGCGTTAAAGTCAACTGCTTTATAGATCTGTTCCGGAATTGGTACATGAATCTGGACAGCAGCGGAGATTAGCGCGTTAAAATGAGTTGTCAAGAATTAAGTTTCAGCAATAGTGACGAAATTTTGAATAGGATTTTATGCAAAATGAAGTATGCAAATTGCACAAAAATGATTGAATTGTCTGAAAAATTATAGTAAACTTGTAATAGTTAGGTCATGCGGATTAGAGCGTATTTGAAAAATGCTTTCTGTCAGATGTGCGTCACAGTTTGTGGGAGATTTGTACAAAACGAAGGAGGCATAGCGGGCTATGTTGACTGAGTTTGGTGCAAATATCACGCAAAATGGGGCGTACAGGTGGCAGGAATGATTTTTCAAACACGCTCTAGCATGGTGAACTATCATTATATAACGAAGAGCGCACTCAGGGAAATTTTTTTCTGGATTTGTGAGTGCACTCACAAATAGGAGGTAGCTGCAATGAACATTTACACAACGGATAAGATTCGGAACATTGTATTGTTAGGCCACGGCGGGGCTGGAAAGACGAGTCTCGTGGAATCAATGGCATATCTGTCTGGTATCACTTCGCGTATGGGAAGAGTGGAGGACGGCAATACTGTCAGTGATTTTGGGAAGGAAGAGCAGAAAAGAAAGATTTCAATCAGTACTTCAGTTGTACCGATTGAGTGGGAAGGTGTAAAGATCAATATTCTCGATACGCCCGGATATTTTGATTTCATAGGTGAAGTTGAGGAGGCAATCAGTGCAGCAGATGCAGCAGTTATCGTGGTATCCGGTAAGTCCGGCGTTGAAGCAGGAACGGAGAAAGCCTGGGAGCTGTGCGAGAAATATAAGCTGCCGAGAATGATATATGTTACAGGAATGGACGCGGACAATGCGTCGTTCAAGAATGTTGTTGAGAAGCTCACGGAAATGTACGGCAAGAAGATTGCCCCGTTCCATTTCCCGATCAGGGAGAATGAGAAGTTTGTGGGCTATGTCAATGTCGTGAGTGAGACAGGAAACCGCTGGAAAGGCAAAGATGTGGAGGAGTGCGAGATTCCTGACTACAGCAGGGACAATCTGAACCTTTACAGAGATACGCTGATGGAGGCAGTCGCTGAGACAAGCGAGGAGTTTATGGATCGCTATTTCGGCGGTGAGACGTTCTCTGAAAATGAGATTCGTGCGGCGCTCCGCACAAACGTGATCGACAGCTCGATCGTGCCGATCAGTATGGGTTCAAGCCTGTTATGCCAGGGTACATATACACTGCTCGACGACATTGTGAAATACATGCCGAGCCCGGAGAACAGACAGCTTGCAGGCTTCAATATGAAGACCAATGAAGTGTTCGAGGCAAATTATGACTTTTCAAAGGCAAAATCTGCATATGTGTTCAAGACGATTGTCGATCCGTTTATTGGAAAATACTCTCTGATTAAGGTATGTTCTGGTGTATTTAAGTCAGATGATACGATATACAATAAGGACAAAGATGTGGAGGAAAAAGTCAATAAGCTTTATATTCTGCAGGGCAGCAAGCCGATTGAGATCAGTGAGCTTCATGCCGGCGATATCGGAGCGATTGCAAAACTCACAGCTGCAAGGACAGGAAATACCCTTTCCACGAAGGCGACTGTGATCGAGTATGGCAAATTTGAGATCTCCAAACCTTATACGGCAAAGCGCTATAAGGTGCCGAACAAGGGCGATATTGACAAGGTATCGCAGGCATTGCAGAAGATGTCGCATGAGGATCAGACTTTGAAAGTTGTCAATGATGTGGAAAACAGGCAGACATTGCTGTACGGCATTGGAGACCAGCAGCTTGAGATTATACAGAGCCGTCTTGTCAACGAGTACAAGTGCGAGATTGAGCTGAGCGATCCGAAGATTGCGTTCCGCGAGACGATTAAGAAGAAATCCGATGTGGAGTACAAATACAAGAAGCAGTCCGGCGGACATGGGCAGTATGGTCATGTCAAGATGCGCTTTGAGCCGTCAGGCGACCTGGAGAAGCCGTATGTGTTTGAGCAGGTAGTTGTGGGCGGAGCAGTTCCAAAGAACTACTTCCCGGCTGTCGAGAAAGGTATGCAGGAATCTGTGGTGAAGGGACCTCTGGCTGCGTATCCGGTCGTGGGTGTGAAGGGTATCTTATATGATGGATCATACCACGCAGTGGACTCCTCAGAAATGGCATTTAAGACAGCGGCGATTCAGGCGTTTAAGAAGGGCTTTATGGAGGCAGGACCGGTTCTGCTTGAGCCGATCGCATCGCTCAAAGTGACAGCGCCCGAACGCTATACAGGTGATATCATGGGAGATCTGAACAAGAGACGCGGCAGAGTGCTTGGCATGAATCCGATTGGAAACGGCAAACAGGTGATCGAGGCGGACATTCCGATGATGGAGCTGACTGGATATTGTACAGTACTTCGCTCCATGACAGGAGGACGCGGCAGTTTCGAGTACGAAATCACCCGATATGAGCAGACACCGAGCGACATTCAGGAGGCACAGGTAAAGGCCAGGGCAAGTAAGGTTGCAGAGTCCGGTGAGGATTAACTGAGTGTGATAAGAAACGTTGTGCCGCCGCCAGGCGTATCGCTCACAGTGAGCGTTCCGCGGTGTGCGGTTACAATATCATAGGCAATTGCCAGACCAAGCCCGAAGTGATTTTTATCGCTTCGGGCTTTTTCGCTGCGGTAAAAGCGGTCAAATATCTTAGACTTTTCCTCGTCGCTGATGCCGATACCTGTGTCAGATATCTTGATTTCAAAATGACGGGTTGATTTGTGAATCGAATGGAAATAAGCGACGGACAGGCCAATCGTCCCGCCATCCGGCGTATAGCTGACAGCGTTGTGCAGTAGGATTGTGAGCACCTGTGTAATGCGCTCGCTGTCGCACATACAGTCGGGAAGAATATCCTCAGGCAGCGCAGCCGTGATGCGTATATGTTTGGTGGCAGCCATGTTTTCAAAAGCCTCACATGCATTGAGAACAAGTGTGTCAAGCTGTGTATATGCAGGATTGATATCGAGATGTCCGGTATCACAGCTGAGCAGTGTGAGCATGTCACCCAGAAGTCTTGAAGTGCGCAGGGATTCGTTTTTTATGGTTAATAATTCCGAAGATTCATTTTTGGTAAGCCCCGCTTCTGCACAGGACAGGATTACCGCGAGCGGTGTGCGCAGTTCGTGTGAGGCGGAGGCAATAAACTGGTTCTGCCGGAGCCGGCTCTCCTCTATGGGTTTTAAGAGTCTTCCGGTAAAAATCCATGCGAAAATCCAGATTGCGATGAGCGCGAGCGTGATGATTCCAAGAAATAAAAAGCGCTGTCTTGTGATTTGCTCCTGGATGTCGTCAAGGGGCGCTGCCAATAGAATTTCCAGATTCGCATGGTTCTTCTCGATGCTGATGACAGAACAATAGTATTTTGATGAAGTGCCGCTAGTGTCATTTTTGTAGTTCATGATATAGGAGACATAATTGCTGTCGTGTGACAGGGTATGCATGGTCTTGGGAATGCTGGTATCGTGGTAGTAATTCCATGCGGCGCTGAGCACCTGCTGCCGGACATCAATTGAGATTTCTTTGTTGACATTGTAGAGAAATTCAGCGCCGTTGTCCATCAGGGATATATAATACTGGTTGTTGGACTCGAGCTGTGACAGCCATGTGTTGCTGATGACATCCTGCTGTTCGATGTAGGAGGCGATCGGATAGATGTCTCTTGGATAGGAAGAAATCTTGCTCTGCATCATGTTGCTCTCAGAGATAAACAGGTAGACGAGTGTCATAATGACCAGAATGAGCGTGGTGATGCAGCCATTCAATAGTGTCAGATGTATATGTGCTTTTTTGATGGTATTCATATCAAAGTCATTCCTCCATGAGACAGTAGCCGATTCCTCTGATGGTTCTTAGGTTTAGCCGGCTTCCGACTGCTTTGAGCCGTCTGCGGACAAAGTAGATATAATTGTCAAGGTTTCCCTCCTCGACATTGCTGTCAGGTCCCCAGATTTTCAGAAGGAGCATATTGCGGGAGAGAGTCTGGCCGCCATTTTTGATCAGGACCTCGAGCATTGCCCCCTCGCGCTTGGAGCAGGAGCAGCTTCCGCTTGGACCGGTCAGGGTATTTGTTGCCTCGTTAAACTGGATATCACAGTAGCCAGGCAGATCAGCCTGGTTGATGATGAGGGAACGCCTGGTGACACACTGGATTCGCGCCAGCAGTTCCTCGAAGGCAAAAGGCTTTACCAGATAATCGTCCGCACCAAGGTTCAGACCAGTCACTTTGTCATTTAATGTACCGAGCGCTGTTATGAGAATGATGGGGATACTGATGCCTTGCTGGCGGAGCTTTGTCAACACGATCGAGCCTTCCATGTGGGGAAGCATTCTGTCGAGCAGGATCACGTCATGGATATTCTGTTCGCCATAGTACAGAGCTTCCTCGCCGTCATAGCAGGAATCCACATCAAATCCTCTGGAAAGCAGCTGGGTTGTGAGAGATTCATTTAGTTTCTTGTCATCTTCCGCGAGTAGTATACGCATTGTTGACGCCTCCATAGATAAGGAACTGTAGGAAAATAAGTGATGCTTCTACAGTTCCTTTTGATATTTTGCAATATATTTTATCGTATTTATCTCTAATTTATCTCTAATTTATCTCTAAATATCGTCTTTTGCAAAATGAAAATCTCATTC
>CAMWTP010000016.1 GCA_947177165.1 uncultured Lachnospiraceae bacterium | reverse complement strand
CCGTCTTGAGAACATGATCTTGCTATCCTCGTCCCTGTTCACCTCAATATCTTCCTCACTGCCGTTCACAATCACCTCGAGTGTCTCGCCCCAGCCCATTTTCTGGAACTGAATCACTCTCGGATTCGCATAGTCAGCCGGGAAATGAAAGTTGCGCTCCCGCATCAGCGGCTCTTTCTTCCGGAGCTTTATGAGCTGCTTCGTTATGGAAATCTGTTCATTGTATTTGCCCTGTCCGATATCGGTCCACGGCATACAGCGGCGGCAGTCCGGATCAAATCCCCCCTCCATGCCGATCTCTGTTCCATAATAGATGCAGGTGCTTCCCGGCATCGTAAACAACAGTGCAAACAGACAGTTGTATTCGTCGAGTCCGCTTGTCACGTTTCTGAGACGGATCGTATCATGCGAATCAAGCATATTGAACAGCACATCATTCGTCTGCTGCATATAGTTCGTGTAGCAGCGGTTGATCATAAATTCAAAATCCTCCCCAGTAAGACTCTTATCGAGGAAAAAGTCTTTCATACTTCCTGCAAGCGGATAATTCATAACGGAATCGTACTCATCTCCCCGAAGCCATGGTATCGCATCATGCCAGATCTCACCCAAAATATAGATATCCGGCTTGATCGCCTTCAATGCCTTTCTGAGTTCCTTGCAAAATACATGGGACACCTCGTTTGCCACATCCATGCGGATACCATCCACATCATACTTTTTCACCCAGCCGCAAGCCACTCCGACCAGATACTCGCGCACTGCCGGATTGTTGGTATTGAGTTTTGGCATCTCGTCAAAAAAGGCAAACGTGTACAGCTGTCCTTTTTTCGCCGCATCCCACTGGTCAGACAGCGGCCACTCATTGATCATAAACCAGTCAAAATACTGGGAATCACGTCCATTTTTCAGCACATCCTGCCATGGTTTAAAGAAATACCCGCTGTGATTAAATACCGCATCGAGCATCACACGGATTCCGCGTTGATGCGCCTGCTCCACGAAATTTTTCATGGTCTCGTCATCGCCAAAATTATGATCGATCTTCTCGTAATCTGTCGTGTCGTATTTATGGTTAGACGGCGCCTCATTGATCGGAGTTGTGTAGATTCCTGTAATTCCCAAATCCTTTAAGTAGTCGAGCTTGTCCGTCATACCCTTTAGATCGCCGCCATAAAAATCATTGTGTCCAACGCCGCCCTCGTATTTCCATTCCTTTGTATTTTCGGGATTCAAAGATGGATCACCATTGCAAAAGCGCTCCGGGAATATCTGATACCACACAGTCTCATTCACCCACTCCGGCACTTTGTTGATATCAATCGGATTCATCCATGGCATGGTAAAGCACTGTCTGCTTCGCCCTTTGATCTGCATCTGTTCCTCGCTGACAAATCCATCCTCGAAATAGTACCAGCGCTCCGTCTCCGTCACCAGCTCAAAATAATATTTCAGTCTTTTAAACGCAGGTTTAATCGTCGTCGTCCACCAAAGCTGGTATTTCAGGCGTTTCTTGAATGGAATATTTGCCTTTTCGCCGGTCCACTCCTCACCGCCGCCTAAAATCCCGTTTGCAAACGGATCACCATAAACAATGTTCACTTCCCTGACATCATAACCGGTCTTGAGATTGATGATCAGCTGATTCTCATCAAGCATGTAGCAATAATTATCGACTGTTCTGTGATAAACTGACGCAAACTCCATATTCGTACCTTTCCCTTTCCGTATTTGAATACCTGAATCATTTGACTTGCTGTTTCTGAACAGTTCCCCTATGAACCGTCAGAAATAACGCATGACAACAAATTGTCTAAATGCCCATCTATGGCATCAGCCACCCCTGCGCATCCCTGAAACGCTTTGGAAAACGTTTTCCAAGGTGTTTTATCATAAGGCTTCCAACACTCCTTGGAAGCCTTACCATCATTATATACAACACAGGAAAAAATTTCAACAAGAAAAAGAAATTTTTTTAGTTAACAAAAACCTTCCCTGCCAATACATTTTCATAGTCCTCGAGGTTTTTCTCCAGGAGTTTCGGCGTGTCAAGCCCATAAGGACACTTCGAAGCACACTTCCCGCAGTGAAGACATTCCTTAATCTTTGCCATCTCTGCCTGCCACTCCATTCCCAGCCAGTTTGCCGACGGAGACCGGCGCAGAAGCTGCGAAATCCGCGCGCAGTTATTGATCTGAATGCCCTTTGGACACGGCATACAATAACCACAGCCGCGGCAGAAATCCCCTGCAAGCTCCCTCAAATCTTTCTCATAAGTTGCCTGCATCTCCTCGTCCATCACAGGCGTTTTCTCCTGGTAAGACAAAAATTCTGCCAGCTCCGACTCTTTCTGCACGCCCCACAGCGGCAGCACCGCCTCATGCTGACATGCAAACCAATAGCAAAGCTTAGCATTGGTGAGCAGTCCGCCTGCCAGCCCTTTCATGCCGAGAAAACCCATTCCTGCCTCCTCGCACTTCCTCACCAGTGCAATCTCCTTCTCGGAAGAGATGTAGGCAAACGGAAACTGTAACGTCTCGTACAATCCACTCTCAATCGCTTCCTCCGCCACATTCAGCAAATGTGCTGTAATCCCGATATGTTTGATTTTGCCTTCTTTTTTTGCTTTTGCAACTGCATCATACACACCGTCCGCGTCGCCCGGCCGATAGCATTTCGGTGCACAGTGCAGCTGATACACATCAATATAGTCCGTTTTCAGCAAGCTGAGAGAAGTCTCCAGATCTTCCTGTACTTTCTCACTCGTCTTTGCCGTCGTCTTTGTCGCGATATAATACCTGCTCCTGTCAATCCCCTCCAAGGCGATGCCCAGCTTCTTCTCACTGTCGCTGTATGCCCTCGCCGTGTCAAAGAAGTTCACGCCGCCGTCAAGTGCCATGCGGATCAATCTTACCGCACTGTCAACATCAATCCGCTGAATCGGAAGTGCTCCAAAACCGTTTTTATTCGCAATAATTCCTGTATTGCCAAGCTTAACTGTCACCAATGTTCTCTCCTCCTCATCCATTTGTCCAAAAATGCCTGAAACATGTTCTACGGCTTCATGCAGGCTATGATCGCCTCAATGCCATACAACATCGTATCCCGTCCGTCCTGATACTTATAATTTTCGTTCGCCGCCAGCATGCCGCTGATTCCTGTCATGATCAGCCAGATACTCTCCGCCGCCTTGCGGCTGTCTGTCTCTGCGCGCACATCGCCTGACGACTTCCCCTCTTCGATCAGAGTTGCCAACGCTTGAAGAATCCCATTTCTCACACCTTCCTCTGTGACCTTATAAAGCGCAGTAAAATGCTGGAAATTAGCACCTTTTTCGTAAATATACGCAAATGCAGCCTTGACCAGTGCTGTGAAATTGTCAAAAAAAGATGCCTGTGGATTGATGACTGTCCTCGCTTTCGCCATAAGTTCCTCGTTGCATCGTTGCGCTACAATCATGTTGATCTCGTCAATGTCGCGAAACCGATTGTAAATCACTCGCCGATCACAGTTGAGCTCCCTGCACAGCCTTGTGACAGTCAGCGCGTCTACCCCCTCCCGGCAGCCAATCGTAACTGCAAGCTCAACAATCCGCCTGCTTGTCTCATCCTCAATTCGTTTTCCTTTCGAGAACGCCATATTCCTCACCCCATTCATCTCAATAATATGTAAATAATGTGTAAATTTTATAAAAGGTGTAAAGTCTTACAACATTCTATCGGACTCTACACCTTTTATTTGTGACCAATGTTATTTCATTGTTACTTATAATCTATACTGATTGTTATGATTTTATCATATCAGATTCCACGGAAAGAGTAAAGTCTAAAAAACCTTAATTGACGGATTTTAGTTCGCTGCAATCGCATTTCCTGTATACAGCTGATAATACTTGCCCTGTGCCTCGATCAGTTCATCGTGCGTACCGCGCTCGATAATCCGGCCCTGTTCCAGTACCATGATGCAGTCGCTGTTCTTGACTGTCGAAAGCCTGTGCGCGATCACAAATGTCGTCCTGCCGCTCATCAGCTTATCCATACCGTCCTGCACAATCTTCTCAGTACGTGTATCGATCGAACTCGTCGCCTCATCGAGAATCAACGCAGGCGGATCCGCAATTGCCGCCCTCGCGATGGCAAGGAGCTGACGCTGCCCCTGACTCAGGTTTGCACCGTCACCCGTCAGCAGTGTATTGTAGCCATCAGGGAGCTTTTCAATAAACTCATGTGCATTTGCAAGCTTTGCCGCCGCGATAACCTCCTCGTCCGTAGCATCCAATTTACCATACCGGATATTTTCCATAACTGTATCCGTAAACAAATGTGTGTCCTGCAGTACGATACCAAGCGAGCGGCGCAAGTCTGCCTTCTTGATCTTATTGACATTGATATTGTCATACCGGATCTTGCCGTCCTGAATATCATAAAAACGGTTGATCAGATTGGTGATCGTCGTCTTGCCCGCACCCGTAGAGCCCACAAACGCAATCTTCTGCCCTGGCTCTGCGAACAGCTTAATATTGTGAAGTACGATCTTATCATCCGTATATCCGAAATCCACATCGTCGAACACGACACTTCCCTCAAGCCGCTGGTAAGTAGTCGTGTTGCTGTCCTTGTGATAATGTTTCCACGCCCACATTCCAGTGTGTTTCTCTGTCTCACGGATCTCTCCGTTCAGCTCCTCTGCATTGACAAGAGAGACATATCCGTTATCAGCCTCCGGCTCCTCGTCGAGCATCTTGAAGATACGGTCAGCTCCGGCCAGCGCCATGACAACCGAGTTAAACTGCTGGCTGACCTGGTTGATTGGCATATTGAAGCTCTTGTTAAAAGAAAGGAAACTTGCAAGCCCGCCGAGCGTCAAACCGCCGATATTTCCAAGAGCCAATATACCGCCCACAATCGCGCACACCACATAGCTCAGATTTCCAAGCTGGGAGTTGATGGGACCGAGCATATTACCAAACTGGTTCGCATTGTATGCACTCTCAAAAAGCTCCTGGTTCAGCTCATTGAAGCGCTCCATGCTCTCCTCTTCATGGCAGAACACTTTGACAACCTTCTGGCCTTCCATCATTTCCTCAACAAAGCCGTTCACTGCACCGAGGGATTTCTGCTGCGCCACAAAATACCTCCCGGAAAGTCCTGTCGCCTTCTTCGTGACAAAGAGCATGATGGAAACCATAATCAGCGTCGTGACCGTCAACGGCACACTCAGGATAATCATGCTGACTAACACACTGACAATCGTGATGGCACTGTTTAGAAACTGCGGCATACTCTGGCTGATCATCTGTCTTAGTGTATCGATATCATTGGTGTATCTCGACATGATATCTCCATGCGGATGCGTGTCAAAATACTTGATCGGCAGCGCTTCCATCTTGTTGAACATATCATTCCGGATATTGCGCATCGTTCCCTGGCTGACATTGATCATGATTCTGTTGTACAGATAAGACGAAAGTACTCCTACAGCATAGAAGCACGCCACTCTGAATATTGCATGCGCCAGTCCTGAGAAATCCGGATTTTCCGTTCCCAGAAGCGGCATGATATACTCGTCAATCAATGTCTGTGTAAATAAAGTTCCCTGGATATTGGCTAATACACCCACAAAAATACATATGACAACGATAATTACATGGGGGGTATAATTTTTGAGCACATATCCCATAAGCCGTTTAAAGAGCTTACCGGGATTTTCAATCTTTGGTTTCGGTCCTCTCACCTGATGTCCTGGTCCTGGCATTAGTTGTCACCTCCATTATGATCAAAGTCCGCATTTCCACCTGTCTGGGATTCATATACCTCGCGGTAGATCGGACTGTTCCCGAGCAGCTCATCGTGTGTGCCGAATGCAGTCACCGTGCCGTTGTCCATGACAATGATGCGGTCTGCATTCTGTACACTGCTCACCCTCTGCGCGATAATCAGCTTGGTCGTGTCCGGTATCTCCTCCGCAAACGCCTTTCTGATCCTGGCATCTGTGGCAGTGTCCACCGCACTCGTGCTGTCATCGAGTATCAAAATCCTTGGTTTCTTGAGCAGCGCCCTCGCAATACAAAGTCTCTGTTTCTGTCCTCCGGATACATTCGTGCCGCCCTGTTCAATGAACGTGTTGTACTTATCCGGCATTTTCTGTATAAACTCATCTGCACAGGCGAGCTGACATGCCCGGATACATTCCTCCTCAGAGGCCTCCTTGTTACCCCAGCGAAGATTTTCCAGTATCGTACCGCTGAAAAGGACATTTTTCTGCAGCACGACTGCAACCTGATTTCTGAGCGTCTCCATGTCATATTTGCGCACGTCGAGTCCGCCCACCAGCAATTCTCCCGATGTGACATCGTACAGACGGCTGATGAGATTGACGAGACTTGATTTGGCACTTCCTGTACCGCCGATAATGCCGATGGTCTCACCAGACTTGATGTCCAGATTAATGTCTTTCAGGACTGGTTTGCTGTCCTTATTGTAGGCAAAGGACACATTCTGGAATACAATGCTTCCGTCCTTCACATCCATGACTGGTTTCTCTGGATTTTTGAGGTCTGTCTGCTCTGTCAGAACCTCGGCAATACGCTTTGCACTGGCATAACTCATAGACAGCATCACGACAATCATCGATACCATCATGAGACTCATCAGGATATTCATACAGTATGCCAGCAGACTCATCATCTCACCTGTTGTAAGACTGCCCGCAACAATGTTCTTTGCACCCAGCCATGAAATGAGAAGAATACAGCAATACACGGTTGCCATCATCAACGGCATATTGATGACAACGAGCTTCTCAGCCTTTAGGAACATGTTGTAGATATTCTGGTTTGCCTTTGCAAACTTCTCTTTCTCATAGTCCTCACGCACATAGGCCTTCACAACACGGATCGCAGACACATTTTCCTGCACGCTCGCATTCAGGGCGTCGTACTTTTCAAATACCTGGCGGAAATGCTGGTTTGCCCTTGGCAGAATAAGCGAAAGACAAATCGCAAGAAAAATGACCGCCACGAGATAAATACTGGCCAGCCGCGCGTTGATGGAAAAAGCCATCACCATCGCGATGATCATGGATGCCGGGGCACGCATGGCCATACGCAGTATCATCTGGTACGCATTCTGCATGTTGGTCACATCCGTAGTCAGCCGCGTGATCAGACTTGATGTAGAATATTTGTCAATATTTGAGAACGAATAAGTCTGGATATTCTCAAACATCGCTTTTCTGAGGTTCCTCGCAAAGCCCGTCGATGCCCTCGCTCCGTACTTTGCCCCCATAAGACCTGCCCACAATCCGATCAGCGCCATCACAATCATCAGACCGCCAATCTTGTAGATATGGTTCAGGTTTCCCGCATTGACACCGTCATCAATGATCGAAGCCATCAGCAGCGGGATAATCATTTCCATGATAACCTCCAAAATCATGAAAACAGGCGTAAGAATGGAATCTTTTTTGAATTCCTTAATTTGTGCGCCTAATACCTTTAGCATAAATAAACCTCCATTCGCATATTAATTCAATCTATTCATGAAGAAACATAGATTTCTATGACTATTGATTCATGTTTGTCACAAGCTTTTGTGCAACTTCGTAGAAAATATCGAGTTTATCCTCCGCTATTCCCTCAATCACCGTGCTCTCCATGTCCTCAATCATCCCCTTCGTCCTGGCTGCAATTTCTTTTCCCTGCTCGGTCAAAAAGATCTGTTTCAGTCTGGCATCCCCCTCCACTGCTGCACGCCTGATGTATCCTTTCTTCTCCATAAGCTGTAAAATCGTAGTTACTGTGGACCTCTTGATATAGAAGTCAGACTCAATTGTCTTCTGATAGATCGCTCTCTCCTGGTTGTGATAAAGGTATCCCATGATCCAGCCATGCATCAGCGTCACCTCATCCAGTCCTGCTGCCATACCACAAGTTATGAATTTCTTCTTAAATGCGCCATTCAATTCCCGAATCATATGCCCTATTTTTCTCGGATCAGGCATATTGCGGCAACAGCCGTCAAACTCATCCATATCACACTCACCTCATTTCCATAAAATATGCAGAACCTAGGTTTGTTCGCCCACAAACTGTTTGTGCACTAACATTCTATTCCAAATTAAAAAATATGTCAACACCTTTTACACACTTCACACTTTTTTCATATTTCCTATATTATTTGCCGCCAATTACAGGCAAACCTTCCGCATTTCCTTTATTCCCACGTGCTGTTACTTATTTCAGCGCCATGCTTTCTTTCCCTGTACTGGTTATGCACAAACAATGAAACAGGAGGCTGCATCTCCTCCTGCTCACTGTTTCCTATTGATATTATCTGTTTGATATTATCTATCCTGTTCCGCAATCTTCTCCGCCAGATCCTGCAGATACATCCAGCGCTCCATTTTCTCCTCGAGAAGCTGTTCCGCAGCCTCTTTTTCCTTTGTCAGCTCATTCAGCTTTACAAAATCGCTGGCATTTTCTGCCATATCCGCCTCAAACTTTCCTATTTTTTCTTCGAGCGCCGCAATCTCATCCTCAATCGTCTCATACTCTTTCTTTTCTTTATATGAAAACCGAAGCTTGTCCTGACGGTTTTTTATATTTTTCAGGTTTGTGTCGGATTCTTTCGCTCCTGCCCTTGTATTATTTTTACTGGAAACATTTTTATTGTCAGAAGCTTCTGTGCTGCTACTCTCCTCCTGTAGTCTCGCCTGATAATCGGTAAATCCGCCCTCATACTGTCTGATACTACCATCCTGAAAAGCAAAAATCCGCCGCACAACCCTGTCCAGAAAATAGCGGTCATGGGAAACGACTATCACAATGCCGTCAAAATGGTCGAGATAATCCTCCAGAATGGTGAGCGTCTGTATATCCAGATCGTTCGTAGGCTCATCGAGAATCAGCACATTCGGCGCCTCCATCAGCACACGCAGCAAATTCAGCCTGCGCCGCTCCCCGCCTGAAAGCTTCCCGAGCAGCCCGTACTGCTTTTCCGGCGGAAACAGAAACCTGTCCAGCATGACGGATGCGGAGACCGATCCATCCACAGTCTGCACATACTCCGCGGTATTCCGGATATAGTCAATGACACGCATGTCAGGTTTCATATATGCAAGTCCTGCACACTCATCATTGCGGATCTCCTGCGCATAATATCCGATCCTGATTGTCTGTCCGGTTATGACCTCGCCTGCGTCCGGCTTTTCCATGTCGCAGATGACTCTCATCAGCGTCGATTTTCCGCAGCCGTTTTCTCCGATAAAACCGATTCTGTCATTTTTCAGAAATATATAGCTGAAATCATTGATCAGATTCTTTCCGTCATACCCCTTCGTGATATTTTTTAACTCTACGGTCGTCTTTCCCATGCGTGTCGCCACGGAACTTAACTCCAGCTGCGCGTCCTGCTGCGGCCCTCTCTGCGCTGCCAGATTCTCATAGCGCTGGATATGCGCCTTCTGTTTGGTGCTTCTGGCGCGCGCCCCCCGCTTCATCCACTCAATTTCCACGCGCAGAATACTCTGCCGCTTCCGCTCTGTGGCAAGCTCCATATCCTCGCGCTGTGCCTTCAGCTCCAAAAAGCCTGTGTAGTTTGTCTGATAACTGTAAATCTTTCCCTTGTCGATCTCCACAATTCGGTTGGACACACTGTCAAGAAAATACCGGTCATGTGTCACCATGACCAAAGCACCCCGAAAGTTTTTCAGATATTCCTCCAGCCAGTCCGCCATAGATGAATCCAGATGGTTTGTCGGCTCATCAAGCACCAGCACATCCGCTTTTGACAACAGTGTATTGGCGAGCGCTATCCGCTTGCGCTGACCGCCCGACATCGTATCGGCCTTCTGTCCATAATCGCTGATTCCCAGCTTCTGCAGCATCATCCTGGCATCGCTCTCCAACGACCATTCGTTGTCATGCGTGCGGTTCCCTTCCATAACAGCCTCAAGAACTGTCACATCCTTTTGGAAATCGGGCGTTTGCGGCAGATACCGGATGACAATATTGTTTGCCCTTGTAATTGTACCTTTGTCTGGTGTCGCCATCCCTATGAGCATTTTCAACAGCGTCGTCTTCCCTGTGCCGTTAATGCCTATGATTCCCACCTTTTCCATCTCGTCAACGGTAAAGGATGCCTCCTCAAAAAGCGGTGTGTCCGTATAGTACTTGGTGATATTTTCGATGTTAATAAGATTCATATATGGTTCCCCTCAAAATCAGAATTTTCTAAGCTCTATCGAATCATCAGCCGGCGTATTCTCCACCGACCTGACCACCACGTCATAACCGAAATCACTGTTCACCTGCACATGCACCGTATCGCCGCACTTGTGACCCGCGAGCGCTTTTCCAATTGGTGACTCGATGCTGATAAGTCCCTGCAGCGGATTGTTTCTCACGGTAGTCACGAAGCGGTACGTCTCAATCGTGCCGTCCTCCACAAACTCGACTTCCACCGTCTTGTTGAGCCCGATCTCATCCTCCCTGGCATCGTCCTCGATAATCTGCGCTGTCTTGATCATCCGCTCAAGATAGCGGATACGGCTCTCATTCTGGTTCTTGTATTTCTTGGCAGCGTAGTACTCAAAATTCTCGCTCAGATCGCCCTGCGCCCTCGCTTCCTTCACCGCCTCCAATGCCTCTTTCCGGATCACAAGCTTTCTGTGCTCGATCTCCTCCTCCATCTTTTTGATGTCATTTCTCGTCAATTTATCATTCATTCTGATCACTCCTCAATAAATTTGTGTCGATGTAATCGTCCCGCACAACAAATCGAGCAGGTATCCCTGCCCGATTCTGATATCACACGCTTATTTTAATTTCATTTTCCCAGCACGTTCTGTCCAAAAAAACTCCTTTGTTACTTTGTCTTATTGACCAGCTTGCTCTTGTGAATCGCATACAGTGGAAGCGCGATAAACACCATGCCGCCAAGGATATTTCCAATCGTGACTGGTATCAGATTTGACGCAAAACCGCCGATATTCAAGCTGGCTGCAATCTGGTCCGCTGTAATACCATACAGCTCCTGCGCTTTTGCCGCATATGTACTGTTTGTACCGGCAATGATACCCGCCGGAATATAAAACATATTTGCCACACAGTGCTCCCAGCCGCCGATGACAAACGCACAAATCGGGAAAAAGATTGCCCACACTTTGCCCACGATATCCTTTGCAGCAGTCGCCATCAGCACTGCCATACACACGAGAATATTGCAGAGAATCCCGGAACAAACCGCCTTAAACGGTGTGATTGTCGCTTTTGCATAAGCGACCTTGATCGTAAAAGCGCCCAGTGCTCCATCTGTATAATCCAAAAGTCCGCTGAAATATACCAGCGTCGCAATCAGAACAGCACCGGCCATGTTACTGAAAAACACAATGATGAGCGTCTTAATCATCGCGAGCGCCTTAAACCTTTTTCCAACTACTCCTGCGATCATCAGACAATCCCCGGTAAAGAGTTCTCCACCAACAAAGACGATCATCATGAGACCTACCGGGAAAATACAGCCTGCAAGTGTCTTGGAAAGTCCCTGATTTGCAATGTTGTGCACTGCCGCATTGCTCGATGCGCCGCCAAATGCGATAAATGCCCCCGCCATGATACCAAGCAGTATGCACTTCAATAAAGGAAGCTTCGCCTTACCCTCCCCTGCTTTCAAATTCGCTTCCAGCACCTGCGCCGGAGAATTAAATGCATTGTCCATCTTTTTGTACTCCTTTTACTTTTTTCTAACTGTCCCCTTTTCCCACAGTTATTTGTTATTAATAAAAGTATACATCATAATGCGCTTTGTTGTCCATACCTGATTATTTTTTCTCATTTCATAAATGTTTTTTATGCTAAGCGGTTGAAAACGGTTTCCGTATCGTGTAAACTATTTCTATAATCAATGGAAAATCCACGAAGGTGAGTATATTAAATTATGGTAACAATAAAAGATATCGCAAAACGCCTGGGCATCGCTCCCAGCACCGTTTCCAAGGGATTAAATGATGCCAACGACATCAGCCCGGAATTAAAAAAACTGGTACTGGATACCGCGATCGAGATGGGCTATGTCACCAAGCGCATGAAAAAAGAGACAAGAAAACGATTATGTGTCTTTGTCGAAAATATGCAGTATGAAAAACCGGGGGACTTTGGATTTGACATCATACTCGGCTTCAGGCAGGCCGCAGTGCGCGACAACTGGGAAGTCACTGTCACTCCGATTACCCCACTGCTGCAGATGCGCGACCCCTACGACAGATATATGGTCAAAAACGGGTTTCACGGCGGATTTCTGGTCGGTTTTGCCCTGAAAGATCCGTGGATGGCCCAACTTGAAACCACCACAATCCCGACAGTACTCTTTGACAATTATATCACAAAAAATCCAAACATTGCCTATGTCGGCACTGACAGCTTTGAGGGCATCGACCTTGCAATCGACCATCTGACGGAACTCAACCACACAAGGATTGCACTGTTGAACGGTTCCCCTGATTCCATGGTGACGGTCAACAGATATGACGCCTACGTCAGCAGCATGCAAAATCATAATCTAAAAGTTGACGAAAATCTGGTGGCTTACGGATACTATGTCGAGGAAAGCGCAAAGTACCATCTGCCGGCCCTGATAGAAAACGGCGCTACTGCCATTCTATGCGGCAATGATCTTCTGGCCGTCGGCGTAATCAGAGAGTGTGAGCGGCTTCATGTCAAAGTTCCTCAGGAGCTGAGTGTTGTAGGATTTGATAATCTTCCAATTGCAGCAGAAATCTCTCCTGCACTGACGACAATCAATCAGGACCGGATAGACCTGGGCAGAAATTCCTATGCCGCGCTTTACTGGCTGATTGCCAAAGTTCCGATTTCCAGGTCCATGCTGCGGCCGCGCCTGATCGTGCGCGACTCTACTGCCATGATTTCACCGGCAGCAAGTAAAAACAAGTAGGAAAACGCTCAATTTCCTACTTGTTTTTACTTGCTTAAAATTCAAATTTGTTATAGATATCAAAACAATCAAACGATGCAAAATAGTCCTTCGGCGTCTCGGCACGTCTGATGAGCTGCACACCTCCGTCTTCTTTCAGCAAAAGCTCCGCGGATTTTAATTTGCCGTTGTAGTTATATCCCATCGAAAATCCATGCGCTCCCGTATCATGAATGGCAAGATAATCGCCCATATCAATCTTTGGCAGCATTCTGTCCACTGCAAATTTGTCATTGTTCTCACACAGAGAGCCCGTTATATCATACTTATGGTCGCAGGCCGCATCCTCCTTTCCAAGGACTGTGATATGATGGTACGCACCGTACATAGCAGGCCGCATGAGATTGACCGCACAGGCATCCACACCGATGTACTCCTTATGGGTATGCTTTTCATGGATTGCCTTCACGACAAGGTGTCCATACGGTCCCATCATAAACCGGCCAAGCTCTGTGTAAATTGCCACATCTCCCATCCCGGCGGGCACCAGCACTTCCTCATATACTTTCCGCACACCCTCGCCGATCACTCTGATATCGTTCGGTTTCTGCTCCGGTCTGTAAGGGATTCCGATCCCCCCCGATAAATTGATAAATCTGATATCTGCCCCTATCTCGTTTTTCAGCTTCACAGCCACCTCAAACAGTGTCTTGGCGAGTGTGGGATAGTACTCATTTGTGACAGTATTGCTTGCCAGAAACGCGTGGATACCAAAATTCCTGACCCCCTTTTCCTTCAGGATCCGAAAACCTTCAAAGAGCTGTTCTGTCGTAAATCCATACTTCGCATCACCCGGATTATCCATGATATCCGTCGTAATCCTGAACAGTCCCCCCGGATTATAGCGGCAGGAAATCGTCTCGGGCAGCTTCCCTATTGTTTTTTCCAGAAAATCAATATGTGTGATATCATCTAAATTGATCGTGGCACCAATCCTTGCTGCGTACTCAAACTCCTCCGCCGGCGTATCATTGGAGGAAAACATAATATCTTTTCCTTCCATTCCCATCGCATTGCTCAGCATGAGCTCTGTGAGGGACGAGCAGTCACAGCCGCAGCCATATTCGCGAAGGATATTGATCAAAAAGGGATTTGGTGTCGCCTTCACGGCAAAGTACTCCTTAAACCCTTTATTCCACGAGAAAGCTTCTTTCAAAGCCTGCGCGTTCTCCCGGATCCCCTTCTCATCATAGATGTGGAACGGTGTGGGGTATGTCTTTACAATCTCCTCGATCTGCTCTTTGGTAACAAATGCTTTTTTACTCATTCCTAATAACTTTTCTCCTTTCTTATTCAGCCAATGGAAAAATCACTGTTTTCTCACCTGGTCTCTCTGCGTTAATTGAATTAACTTTATCTCGTTTCTAAGGGAGTCCTTAAAAACATTTACAAAATTTTTCTGAGCACAGTACAGACAGCTGTCGGATGCATCTCCATTCATCTCACCCGTAAGGACATAGCTGGAATCCACTATCAGCCGCAGCTGTCTGTCCCGTTTGTCTGTCTGATAGACAATGCTGCCCTTAATCTCCACAGATGGCAAGTCGCTCACTAACAGTACTACTTTTTTTCCATCCGCTGCCAGCTGCTCGAGATGATTCCGGAACTGCTCAAGGTATTCGGCCGGCATGGACAGATAGACGCGATACGCAACATGCTCCAGCATATTATAGATTTTGTCCATAATGTGTCTGTGACTGCTGATAGTGATATACCCCTCAGAGCTGTCCCCAATCTGTGGTATCTGCATGATGAGCTCCTGCTTCAACGCCGTCAGACGACGAATCTTGTTCTCACAAAAATCTTCTATCGCCACCGCTGTGTACTTGTTCGTCTCACCCTCCAGTAAATATGCAGCACCCTCCTCCACAAGACTGGCAAGCGCACTGTACACATTGGAGCGCGATATCCCTGTGATTTTGGACACCTCATAGCCCGACAAATCTCTATTGCGCAGCAGACACAGATAGATATTGGCCTCCTGTCTGGTCAAACCAAACTGTGCCAGCTTTTCTGCCAAAACGCCCAATACAGTATTATCCATGTGTCACATCACCCATTTCTATACAAAATATCCATACGCATAGTACCAAAGCCGCCGTCGTGAACTAGTAGTACTCAACAGGAACACTATACTATGCGCCGCAGAAAATGTCAAGAAGCACAGCAATTAATCATCATTTTGCATTGCCGGAAGACCTACTGCACGCCATCCCTCGCCCTCAATATATTTAAAATTCAAATATACTTTCTGCTCCTCTTCCCCTGATTCATCTGAACACACAAATTCAAATAAATATTCCTTTTCATCCTCTGAATGACGCACTTCCGTCCCACCCCACAATCTGTCAGTACGTTCACGAAACGCTTTCCACAGCTCATCGGAATATTCCAATCCAGTTGAAAGTGCACAGACTCCGGCATAGTCGTGCATATTGTAAAATGCCTCGTAATCCAACAGACATTGGCTGATCTCTCTGCCCGAATACATAGAAAACGACTGATAAAAATTGTCATCCTGTCTCGACAGTTTCGGCAGCGTCGCCTGTTCCTTATGAAAAATCTGCCATTTCTGCTCCCCTGCCTCATAACTCAGGTTCACAAGATCCGGTCCAGGTCCCCAATACAGCGCTCCATAAGAGTCTTCACCTAAGGGCAGTACATTCTCGGCAGCCCGCCATGTACGCATCGCTTCTGAAACTGTCGAATCATATTTGGATGCAAATCCATCAAACAATGTAAAATCATCCAAAAGCGATGTATCATATGCAAACAAATCATCGTTTTCAATGTCATAGACATAACTGCCCGCATCAGAATACGGATATGGTTTGATGACTACCCGGAGCTCGTTATCACGATTCTGATATACCGCAACCTCACACTCACCTCCGGTCTGCACGGCCTGACAATTCAGCGCTTTCAGGTCGATACTGTTCGTGAGCATCTGACTTTTCAAGTCATACTCAAATAATCCGCTCGAAATGTGAAAGACAATTCTGTCAGAATCCGCGTAGTCTAAGGAGTAAAACTCCAGATCAAACATACTGTTCTCAGCCCACAGTGCCTGATGGTGCTCCATAGAATGACGCATCTGCTCTTCCTGATCGTGACTGCCTGTATCCGTACCATCAGTCTTATCGGCGGCAATTTCACCATCAATAACAGTGGCTGCATCGTCATTTACTGACACGTCTGTCATATTCTCTGCACCGTTTTTCATCTCAATAGCTGTATCTGGCACTGGCGCGATCGCCTCATCTCTGCTCGCATCCGTGGCGCATGCTGCCATTGTGAGCACAAGCACAGCCACTCCCCCTATTAATTTCCACTGCGCTGTCTTTTTATAATTCAATATATTTCTGACTCTTTTCATGGTGTTCTCCTCCCCGAATGCCAAAGGGCCGGCGGGAAACTGTCTCTTATTCACCGCAAAGGCAAGCAGCAGCCTGCTGTACTCCTTTCGCAGATCAACCACAAACCTTGAGACAATCTTCTCATCACAGCTCATTTCCATGTCAATGCACATGAGGTGATACGCAGCCCACACCAACGGGTGAAACCAGTATACAATCGTCAACAGAAATGCAAAGCTTTTGATCAGATAATCCTTTCTTCTGATATGATATCGTTCATGCGCTAATATACACTGCTGCTCCGGCTCACTCAAACGAAACGGCAGATATATCCTGGGCGAGACAATCCCGATCACAAAGGGCGATCGTATGTTATCACATTCATACACATTGTCGCAAAGTCGTATACTATATTGAATCTTTCTCCTAATCCGTATATGTGCAATCACCGTATATGACACAAGTGTCAGTATTCCAGTTATCCAGACGCACGTCATCATACTGACAAAACGGCTGCTTCGCATTTCCATCGGAATCTCATTCCGTATTAAAGCTGTTGCCGCCTGCCTGCCGGATCTGCTAATATTGTCAAAATACGTTTTGTAATATGTTGTATCATGATTCCTGTCTGAATACTGTGCTCTATCTGTATCCGGCGCTGCACTGACTGCATCTTTTGCAGTTCCTGCATCAATGTCCATGTTTGCAGCATCATTTTGTACCGCTTCCCGCATCGCCTGCCCGCTGCTGTTGTCCGCCGTATTTCCCCCGCCAATGTCTGATCTGTCCGTCACTGTCCCGACAGTCTTACCGCCAGTGATCTCGCTATTTACACTGTCGATCCTCCCAACTGTAAACAGGTTAAAGATACTGATACCGGAATCGGCAGTGCCTGGAATCACCAGCCGGAACGCCACCACAATCCAGAGCGCGTATGCAAAACTTTTTGGCAGCCTCCTGATAAGCAGACGCACCAACATTACGACCAAAATAACAATCCCCGCTGTCAGACTCATCTCAACAATTTTCAAAAACAGCATATTTATCATCTGTGTCATCTCCTATTCCCCAATTACGACCGTATGATGTGTCACTACATTCCCATATACCTGACCTCAACTATTCCACATGTTCATCGATCATTTTCTTGATTTTCTCTGCCTCTTTCTCAGATATTGTCTTCCCGCCAAGAAATGCAGTCAAAAATCCAGGAAGCGATCCGTCAAATGTCCGTTCCACAAAATAAGCGCTCTCATCTGCCTGCACCCTTTCCTTCGGTATCAATACACGTACTGTCGCCTGCGTATTCTCAATATACCCCTTGTCACACATTTTCTTGATCTGGGTATAGGTCGTCGACTTCTTCCATCCAAGCTTCTCACTGCACAGACGCACCAACTCCCCGGAATTTACCGGGGCATACTCCCACACAATCTGCATAAAACGATAATCGCTGTCACATAATTTTAGATTTTCCATAGTCCTGCCTCTTTCCTCAATAATAACATTTCTGCATCGAGTCTATATTTGTAGACCCATTAAACTAAGTCTATACCTATAGACCAGATTTGTCAATAACTTTCCTTATATTATTGTTCTTATTATTGTTATTTGTGTAATGCAACCCCTTTTTCACCCAAGAAATGCCTTAGTTCCGCCACATCTCCATAGTACACGCACCCATCCATACCCAGATTTCCAGCGGCCTCTATGTTGGCCGGCGTATCATCAATAAAAAAACATTCCTCAGGCTTTAGGAAAAATGTCTGAAAGAAGTCGAGATACGCCGCCGGTTCCGGTTTGAGCAGTCCATGTTCGCAGGAAACCCATATCCCCTTCATATACGCAATCGACTTGATATATTGACTGAACATCCTGAAACGATGTGAGGTATTGGACATCAGATATAAGTCATATCCATTTTGGGACAACTCCTCCACCAGCTTTTCCATCGGCGGATTGGGCGGCTGTACCATCCGATACTCTCTCACAAACCGCTCCACCGTGCTGTGCAGATGCTGCGGCATTCTTTTGCACACAGATCTGACCGCCTCATCGTCAGTCATTGTCCCCCTGTCCATTTTCAGCCATTCCACCGATGCACAGAGATGGTTTTTCATCCATCTGAAATCTTCCTCATTGTCTACATATCCATAGATATACTCCCTAGCATTATAAACCGTAAGCACATTTCCCATATCGAAAACTATATTTTTTATCATCATTCTCTCCTTTTCCCAGCATTCCTTTATTTATTCTTTCATCCTTACTGATGCCTGTACTCTCTCGGGGTACATCCCATGTATCTGTGAAAATAACTGCCAAAATGACTCGGACTGCAGAATCCTGTCATTTCAGCGATATCCAATATCCTTAAATCCCTGTTTTTCAACAGTACCGTAGACTGGCGTATCCTGTACTGCATCAGAAATTCCATGGGTGTCATATTGATCGTGCGCTGAAAACTGCGGCACAGTTCACTGCGGCTGATATACGCCGCCTCTGCGATGTCGTCAAGCTTCAACGGTTCCTGATACTTTTCCTGCATATACTGAATCGCTGCCTTCACCCGCTGTTTGTCACGCTCCGACTCCGCTTTCACAATCACTTTTTCGTCCGGTATCCGCTCATAGATCAGAAGCCATAACTCAGATAAAAGAGACACGATCTTCAACTGATACGCCGGCTCCTTTTCCTCGTACAAACTGACAACTTCTCGAAGTGATGCCGCCATTATATCATAGGCTGCGTCCGTTCTGTCCCACTTTAGCCAAGGCAGATTCCCGTTGAGCACCGGCACGATACATTCCTGATAGATGTCGCCGTTTCGGTTCCCGCCAATCAGTTCCCCGCGCCATATAAATGAATAGAGTTTTCCCTGCGCACGCCTGCACGGCCTGATCTGATGCATCAGTCCAGAATTAATAAACGTGATATCCCCTTCCTGCAGGTAAATCTCATTCGTCTCCACCTGACAGATAAATGCCCCCTCGATAATCATTGTCACCTGCACTTCCTCATGCCAGTGCCAGCAGATATATCCATTCTCAAAATCCGCAAAATCATCCAGATACACCCCGATCGGAAACCCCTCCGTGCCATGTACCTTTGTCTCGCGCAGACTCCCGTCCACAATCGTCTGTGTCGCTTTTAATCGTTCCATATTTACACCAGTCCTTTATTCCTGTTAAAATTTTGTCAAGTATGGCACATGATTCCCATTACTCTGGCGTGGGTGTGAAAAGTGACTTCTTCGCTACTATCATGATACTTTTCACGTCAATCATGTTTGCTATTTCTCAATATTCACGATACAATAGTAACAGTTCAGATATTTATCCATTACTATCATGATACTAATTTAACAGTTTCACGTCAACCGTTATACGTTTTTTATCAAATAGGAAATCAAAGAAAGGAAGTTCATCATCATGCCACAGAATTTGAATCAATTTTCACTCGAAGGAAAGACCGCTCTTGTAACAGGAGCAAACACTGGATTAGGACAGGGAATCTGCGCAGCTTACGCAGACGCCGGCGCAAATGTGATAGGAGTCGCAAGGCGGAGCTGTCAGGAAACTGCCGATAAGATCAAGGCAGTCGGTGGCAGTTTCACAGAAATTACCGCCGATCTCTCTGACATCAATGTCATCCCCCGTATCGCGGAGGAGGCAGACAAGGCTTATGGCCGTGTCGATATCCTTGTAAACAATGCAGGCATCATCAAGAGATGTGACTCAGTGGACGTCACCATGGAAGACTGGGATGCCGTCATCAATCTCAATGAAAAGATGGTATTCTTCCTCTCACAGGCATTCGCGAAAAATTGGATCCGTGACAACAGGGGCGGTAAGATCATCAATATCGCTTCCATGCTGAGTTACCAGGGCGGCATCCGCGTTCCCTCCTACACAGCAAGCAAAAGCGCTGTCATGGGACTCACACGCGCACTCGCCAACGAATGGGCCAGATACAATATCAATGTCAATGCCATCGCCCCCGGGTACATGGCGACCAACAATACCCAGAACCTGAGAAGCGATGAACAGAGAAGCGAAGAAATCCTCAGCCGAATCCCTGCCGGCCGCTGGGGAACTCCTGAAGACATCACCGGAGCCGCGATCTTCCTCGCCTCCGACGCAGCGGCATATATCCATGGATTCACACTGGCAGTCGACGGCGGATGGTTAGCGCGATAATTTTCATTTTTGACCTTTACACTCTTTATAGCTGACATACTTCCTTTGGGTGCCCGTGTGCACAAAAAAAGCCTGAGCAGCGTTCATCTGTCCAGGCTTTTGATTCATTCTATTTCAGTATCTTGATTTCAGGATAGTACTCAAACTCAGCTTTCCCTATGATATTCTCCATATCGACAAATTTATTCGTCCAATATCTGGAATCCCATGAGTTACTGCGGTTGTCACCCAGCATAAAATAACAGCCCTCCGGTATTCTGTACGGCCCGAAATCCTCATAAAACTTGTTTTGTGTAAAATCCAGTATCATTTCCCCATCAATGTACACTTTCCCTTCGATACCTTCAATTATCTCTCCCGGAAGCCCCATAATGCGTTTCAGATACAGTGTTTCTCCATCATCGGGATAATAAAAAGACACAATATCCCCTCTCTGCGGCGTATCATACAAATATGCAAGACGGTTAATAACAATTCTACTCCCTGTCATGACAGTCTGTTCCATAGACCCCGTCGGCACCAACGCACTTGCTACAACATTATTTTTCAGCCAAAATGCAACGACCACCGCAAATAAAATCAATTTGGACCACTCGTAGATTCTCCTTAAAGCTTTTTTCATATCACGCTTCTGCGTCCTTTCTGACCTCCGCTCTGTTTATTGACCTGCTTTTGTATCTCTTTCTCCTGCTACTCCAGTTACTGGCCGCGGATGGGTACTAAAGCGTGTACACCGCGGTATATCGAACACCATCCTCATCATACAAATCCGTCAAACGCAAAGATGATTCATTGTAAAGAATCTGATTCTCCTCACAATATATGGAATAGATTCCGCCCTGCGCCAGTCTCGTCAGCTTTTCTGTCTCAAAATGATCATTGATGTAAACCGGCATCACCTGAAGCAGAATTTCCGCACAACTGCTGTTTTGCGAATACGCGACAAGATTGTTGACAGCACTCTTGCAATATCCGTCTGCCGTATCAACATATGCCGTTCGAAACTCACCATTCCGAAACTCATAATAATGCTGCCAATCCAGACTGGCATTCACCGGATAATTGCGCAGATAGACAATACTCATCGCATGGTCGTACCGCATAACACCTGCCTGATATACAGATGTCCCCTCTCTGTCAAAAAGATTAAACGCATACTCTGAGCCGCTGATATCATCCAGATTTCTGACAAAACCGTCATAGCTCGAGACCGAACCCAGCACAAATCCGTTTTCCCTCATCGTATCTGCAATATAATCTGCAATAAAGGCATTCTTCATCCAATAAAAATCTATAAAATCAGAAAAACCAATCTCAGAAGCGTAATCCAGATACGCATCTGACACAAATAATCTGATCTTAGAATCCTCTAAAAGCTCGATACTGATCGCATTCCTGTCCCCTGCAAAAGATATAATCTCCGCAAAGTATGCGGCTGTTTCCTCACTTTGATACGGATCAAAGTCGATGGTCTCCGCATCGTCATTACACCCAAACAGATTGCTGTACTGAACATATATTGGTGCCAGATAGACCGCTCTGTTTTCGTACTTCTCGATTACGGAGAATGCTTTATACAGCACTTCATCTACCGAAATGACTTCATTGGGATGCTGATTGATATAATACAGGTTATTTACTCCGTCAAAGCCCTGACTTGTATGGAAAAGCTGATACGCTTTCCCTGTCGCCTCTGTGTAAAGCTTCCTGAGCGCTTTCCTCTCTGCTGTTGCTGACATCTCTCCAGCTCCCAGATAATACTGAAAAATCAATTCATCAGAGCAATCAGCCTCAGATGAGTCCGATTCAATTGTTGCCCATCCGGCTTCCACTGTCAAAAAGGAAACCAGCGAATATCCAAAAGCACACACGCCAATCAGAATCAGCACGACAGTAATGATAAGTCTGGCCTTGGGGTATTTTTCAAATAATACAATCCGTTTTACAGGTTTCGGGTGCCTGTCATTCCTGTCTCTAACTGTTCGGCTCAAACTAAACCACCGCTAATATCAACAGAAGTATAAACAGGACAATGATTGCCACAATCAGGATCAGACCAGCAATGGCTCCCTTTTTGCAAGCATTATAATTTCGGTAATAATGGAAATGCCTGAATACAAAAGCCGCTATAAGTCCAAGAATTGGCAGCAGGAATGAAATAATCTTATACCATATGCTTCCTGTATCATGAATCGGAGTTTGCAGAAACTCATCCTCCGAGGCAGACAACTCATTTCCATCACTCTTCTGTTGATTTTTCTGTTCCTGAGGTGCACTTGGATCTATAATGTTAATCGACTTCAACGGTACACCTTTCTCACGAATCGCTTTATACTCCTCAATTTCCTTCTTATTTCCATATACATAATGCTCATGCCCTATGTTGACAAGTTCTGGTTGATCAGTACTGTAATCATGCATCGACGGATCATACGTATAGAGCACTTTATTCTTCTCCAGCTTTGGATCTGGTATTGGAATCGCCGAGATCAGGGAATGCGTATATGGATGCAGCGGGAAATCAAACAATTCATCTGCTTCCGCGACCTCCACAATATTTCCTTTGTAAATGACACCAATACGATCTGATATAAAACGCACAATAGAAAGGTCATGTGCTATAAACAAATACGTTACATTCTTTTCAATCTGGAATTTTTTGAGCAGGTTCAGCACCTGAGCACGAATAGAAACATCCAAGGCAGAGATCGGCTCATCTGCAACCACCAGCTCCGGCTCCATTACCATCGCACGGGCAAGACCGATTCTCTGACGCTGTCCGCCCGAAAACTCATGCGGGTATCGTGTGAGATGCTCCGGCAAAAGACCTACCTCGTTGATCATCTCCTCAACCTTGCGGACACGGTCTGCCTCATTTTCGTATAAATGAAAATTGTATAATCCCTCTGAAACGATGTAGTCTACAGTGGCGCGCTCGTTAAGAGACGCCGCAGGATCCTGAAATACCATCTGGATATTACGGATAACCTCTCTGTCCAGAGAATGCGGGATTTTTCCGGAAATACGGACACCCTTATACAAGATTTCACCGCTGGCGCATGGATTGACACGGATTACCGCTCTTCCCACTGTCGTTTTGCCAGAACCAGACTCTCCCACAAGCGAAAAAGTCTCTCCCTTATAGATATCAAAACTGGCATTCTTGACAGCTTTCACTGCATTTGCTCCCTTACCGAATGTGATATCTACATTTTTGACCGACAATAAGATCTCTTTGCCATTTTTTTCATCAATTGGACCATGTTCCGGCAAATGAGATACACGTCCTGATTTTTCCTGATTTAGGTTTGACACGTTCTAAATCTCCTATCTAAAGTCTCTGATTCCAAAATATCTGATTTCAAATCTTGTGATTTCAATATTTCTGATTCAAATTTTCTGATTCAGGCTTTTATATGTTAAATGCTTTCAACAATTTCTCATGGATATTCTGAATAGCTTCTGGTTTCTCAATCTTAGGCGAGCGCGGATCCAACAGCCATGTCTTTGCATAGTGCGTATCAGTGATCTTGAACATTGGAGGCTCCTTCAGCGTATCAATCTTCATGCAGTACGGATTCCGCGGTGCAAACGCATCTCCCACCACCTTATTGTAGAGAGATGGCGGTGTACCTGTGATGGAATACAGCTTCGTATTCTTCTCTGCAAGCTGCGGCATTGAGGATAGCAGCGCCCATGTATAAGGATGCCTTGGATCATAGAAAATCTCGTCAACAGAGGCAAGTTCTATGATTTGACCAGCATACACCACCGCGACACGGTCAGCAATATTTGCCACCACACCAAGGTCATGCGTGATAAAGACAATCGTATAATTAAACTCTTTCTGCAAATCCTTCAAAAGCTTTAAGATCTGCGCCTGAATCGTAACATCAAGCGCTGTCGTGGGCTCATCGCAGATCAGAATTTTTGGCTGACAGGACAACGCAATCGCGATTACAATTCTCTGTCTCATGCCACCAGAATACTGGAACGGATAGTCATCGAAACGCGCTTCCGCATTGGGGATTCCTACCTTCTTCATCAGATCCAGTGCCTTTGCCCTCGCTTCGGACTCCGTTACATCCTGATGTTTCATAATAATCGAAGTAATCTGCTTCCCGATCGTGATAATCGGATTTAACGAGGTCATCGGATCTTGAAATACAGTCGCAATCTTCTTTCCGCGAATCTGATACCAGTCCTTTGCGTATTTCACATTTGCAAGATTTAGAACGCAAGTTCCGTGGAGTTTGTCAGACGTCTCATCAAGATATTTTACACGAAATGCCACTTTGTCAAAAACAACATTTCTCTGTGCATCGTCGGACAAGTCTACCCCTGTTATCATCGCCTGTTTCAATGCTGTCAGAAGCTTATACAACAGCTGTGCGCGTTTCATAAAACTGTATCTTCCTATCGAGAGATAGACTTCCTTGGCAAGAACCTCATTGCGTTTTTTCATTTCTACAGAGATACTTCCCTTGACTGCCGCATCATACTTCGCTTTCAGCTCTGACATTCTGGCATTAAACTTCCCCATATACTCTGTATTATTTTTCAGTTTATTCTTTGCCGCAAGCTCCATATCCGCTCTTTCTTTCAAGAGCTTCTTGATTTCCTTCTCCATCTCCTTGATTGACTGGGTTAACTCTTTGATTTTCGCCCTGTCTGTCTTGGGATCTAATGTCAGCTTTAAGTTAAAGGCTTCGGTTTTCTTTGTACCCAACTCCGCAATTGCCTTGTCGCTTGCCTCTCTCTGCTCTTTACTGAGTTCTTCTTTTTCTGCCTTCTCTGCTTTCAAGGCTTCCATTTCTCTATAGATATCAACGCCGAGCTCATACTGGGAGTATGCATTCAGCTTTGACAATGCGTGACCAATCATCTTGTCCGACACTGTATTTTTTCTGACAACTGTATCTGCCAAATCCTCATCACTGAAAATAATACTTCCGTTATCAATATACCCATTGCTGTCAAGCATCCCGGCAAAGGTTTTTGTAAATACAGATTTACCCGAACCAGACTCCCCAACAATTGCAATTGATTCATTCTCGTAAATATCAAGTGAAACCCCGCGGATTGCCGTCAACCGTTTTCCGCGCACACGGAACTTCACTACCAGATCTTTGATTGATAATAATACCTTTTTATCTTCCATTCTGTCCCCCGCCTACATGTGTGTTCTCGGATCAGATGCATCACCGAGGTTCTGTCCAACCACATACAATACAATCGTGATAATCGAAGCGACCGCAACCGGACTCCAGAACTCAAAACCCCATCCTGGCGTCAGCATCGCACTCTCCGCCTCATAGATCAACCTACCAAGTGACATTTCCTTGAGGCCCATACCGATATAAGCAAGAAATACCTCATAGGATATATAGGAAGGAATCTCAGTCGCCGCAAGCGTCACTACAACAGATGTCATAAACGGCAGAATATTCTTCATCGCGATGCGGATTGTCGATGTTCCCAAACACTTTGAAGCCAGATTGTACTCCCTGTCCCGGATAATAACAACCTGCGTGCGGATAAAATATGCAATTGACAACCATCCGGTGACTGTCATCGCAAATACCATCGTCCAGAATCCTGCTGTAAAAATCATAACCATAACAGAGATAACCAATATATACGGCAGGTTTGCAATAATGTTGTAGACAATCATCATCACATTGTCTACTTTCTTGGAAAATCCCCAGACTGCGCCGACGACAACACCAACCGACATATTGATCAGTGCAACCACCAGTGCCAGTGAAATTGAGATCTGAGAACCGTACCAGATCGCATCAAAGGTAGACTGTCCCGCTGCACCTGCACCCAGAATCCAGTGGATATTATATCCAAACTGCTTGAATGCTGCAGAAGGCATCAGATGCTTTGCCTCAGGATTCAACAGATTGCCATACCTGTCATACTCTACAAAAATCGGATACAGATAAGCCATCAGGATAATAACAGCCAGCAGTCCTAACATTACAATATTAATTTTCTTTCTGAAAAATACGCGGAAAACAGAATGCCAGTAGGAGTACCTGGGAGCTGTGATTTTCTCCGATTCCAAATCACTGTGATTGATCACCTGAAATAGTTCTGCGTCGGACATCCCCTCTGTCGGATCGAGCTCATCCAGATTATCCATTGTCACTGACACATGTTTCCCCATCTTAAATTCTACATTCATACTATCTTTACCTTTCCTTTTGCCCGATGTGTTCTATCTTGCTTTACTTGAGAAAGAAATCCGGGGATCAACCATAGACATCAGCACATCACCCAAAATAATGGCTACCACGCTCAGCACTGCATAGAATAAGGAAACACCAACAATGACACCATTATCATATTTATTGATCGCCTCTGTCAGCAAATTACCTGCACCAGGCACAACATATACACGCTCCGTAATAATCGCACCCGTCAGACACCCCAGCACACTTCCGGGAATTCCATGAATAACTGGAATCGACGCGTTCTTCAAAATATGCTTTGTAAAAATCTCATTTTCGGAAAGACCGCCAGCTCTGGCAAACTTAACATAATCCGAATTCATCTGATCAATCATATAGCGGCGCAGCCACTTCATCAGATTGGCAACCTGCGGCAGCGCGAGCGAAATAATCGGCAGCACATACACTAATTTGTTGGTTGTGTTCATATCAAAGGTTGTCGGGAATCCCAGCTTGCTTCCCATCGCTTTGAACAGAAAAATATACGCCAACGATGGAACCGCAATAATAAACACAATGTAGAGCGTACCAATTTTATCAATCAGCTTGTCTTTCCTGCGCGCCATTGCAATACCGAGAGGCACCCCGATCAGATATGCCAGAACCGTGGCAATAATACCAATCATGAAGGAGTAGCCCATCTTGGAAAAGCCGCTCTTGACTGTATCTACCACAGTATAATCATCAACATAGCGTGTCTCGTACACCAGACTTGAGTGCAGGGAATCCGCCAGATACGTAGCAGTGTGTAAGTCATCTGCACTCTCCTCCACCAGACCTGTTGGATATGTGATTGTCGACGCAATGTATGATCCCTGCGTCTTTGTCATAGTCGTAAATACATCCACACCCGTATTGACAGAATAAGAGGTTCCTAATCGAATTGTCAGTATATTCTGATGGATGAACGGAAACTTGGAATCACAATAGAACAGATATTTATGCCTCGTTCCATTTCCAATAATTGCTGGTGAAATTTTCTCCCCGTCATAGACAGGATCATATAAAGTAAAGGAAATACCGCGATCTCCCACATCATTTTCAATCTTATTAATATTGTCAATCTCTAATATTCCTGTAAAATAATCCCACACACGATTGAATAACGGAATATTCTTGTAAGCATACAGCTGCTGCTGTCCTCCGCTGGCAATCTTCTTCTTCCCCATCAGAACAGCATCCAGTCTCTCCACAATATAGCCTTGGGATTTGTAATAATTCGTAAACTTCTCTACATATTCTTTTACAAGGTCTGAATCCGCATCTGGCGTTCTGCCAAATCCAACTGCTGCGGTTCTGGTATCCTCATCAATTTCTCCGCTCACTACGAGGGCATTCAGATAATCGGAATATGTGACATAATCCAGATAACCATAATCCTCCCATTTCTGATACTTGTACGTCGCCTTTTGATTGTTCTGCTGCTTTGTATATGTTGGATCTGATGCAAAAATCAGATTGCGATCCAACATGGAATAGATCATGATCATAATCAGTATAACGACTGCAACTACAGATAACAGTCCATACAATAAACGTTTCAATAAATACTTAGCCATAGAAATCTCCCATTCCTGCTTACTATGCGAGTTTGGGCGCAAACACAAACCTGCTGTGTGAAAACCAGTTTTCACATTATTTATTTCTTATCTGTTATTTAGGAAACGGCACAAACCGCTTCCTAAATAACATTGTATTATATGATTAGAAAATACCAAGACTCTTTACAACGTAGCCTGAGTAGTCAGGTAAGAATGTGTCAAGATATGTGGCCGGATCGCCGTAGTCAGGACCCCATCCGGACACGTCAGTGATATTGTAGTTCGCTTCGTATCCATAGTCTGTATAGTATCCTGTATAATACCACTCGTTGCTGTCGGCACCATCCGCAAGGATAATCTCGACCTTATCTCCAAGAGCACCCTCAACAGACTGCTTTACAGCGTTTGCCTGATTGGTAACCCACTCGATACTTGATGTGTATGGAAGCTCCAGACGAACCGGATGCTCTGCATCGATCACAACACCCTGGGCAGCAAGCTCCTCAATTGCCTTATTCAGATAGGTAACTGCATTTTCCGGACTATACCATCCATCATACCCGTCACTGCTTCCGACACCGTCATCTGCTGACTTGTCAAACGCCTTGATCGGATATCCGTCTGCGTCAAGCTGTGCCTGCACAATCTCGCCGTAGTTTGTTCCTGCCGGGAATGTCGTCGCTGTACCGTTAATGTCGATCGTCGTCTCATTCTCAAGTGTCACAAAATTGCCGGGCAGGTAAGCATTTCTAAGTCTTCCATACTTGAGCTCTTCACCCACGCGCTGTGCCTGTCTTGCCGCCTTATCGATAGAGAAGGAAACTGCAAGACGGAAATTCGCGTTTCCAAGTGCAGCATTCGCAAGATCTTTCTCCTCATCTGTCAGAACTGATACTACTTTTGTCTCGTCATTGCTGTTTGCATATGCAGTACGATAAATATTGTAGTACATTGGGAATGTAGAACCATTTGTGGCACTAATATAAACATAGTCATCAAACAGTCCATCCGCCTTTGCAGACTCAACCTCAGAAGTACTCAAACCTGAGCCGGTCAGCACACCGCTCTTGACATCATTGTACATCTTTGTGGCGTCTGACTGATCCTCATACGGCCATTTCATGGACTTGATCGTCACATTGTCCTTGTTCCAGTAGGACTCATTCTGCTTAAACTCAATTACGTTCTTTGAAGTAAAGTTTGTGATTAAGAACGGACCGCAGTACGCAATATTGTCAGGAGATTTTCCATAGGAATAATCTGCTGCAGAAGCATCGAACTCGTCGCCGAACTTTCCGCCCTGTGAGGTGTAGTAATCCCTGCTGAGCGGAGCAAACACATTGTATCCAAGCATGGACGGGAAGTACGGTATCGGTGCTTCCAGTGTGTACTCCAATGTATAGTCATCAACCGCCTTCACACCAACCTGTGAAAAGTCTGTGATCTCTCCCGAAATATATCCGGAAGCATTCAGGACAACACCGTCAACCAGATCGCCCAGACCGCCGTTTGTGTCGATCATGTGCTGGAAACCTGCAACCCAGTCATCTGCCTTAACATCTGCTACTTTTCTTCCCTGGGAGTCAACCCAGTCAACACCCTCACGGATATGGAACGTGTAGGTCAGACCGTCATCTGACACATCATAGCTTGTCGCCAGTGCAGGCTGCTGCACGTTTTCATAATCATATTCAAGCAGACCGTCATATGTGTTCACAGGTGCATAGCTGTCAACTGTCTGGCTTGTAGAGAGGATATCCCATGTTGTCGGATCAGATCCAAAGTTATTGAAAGCATAGGAGTCCATGAGCTCATATCCCTTCTCCTCAAGGAATGTCTTCACCCAGTCAAGATAAGTTCCTGTACCCTGAAGCTCCGCCCACTTCTGCTTCATCTCAGTTCTGTCCTCAGTCTTGATGAGCTCTGTTGTCACAAGCAGATTGTGGAATCTGTACTCGTCATTTCCCCACAATACCGTAGTTCCTGTATTCGGCACAACTCTTGACATTGCATAGGAACCACCCTGTGCTGTCTGCGGATTCAATACCCCTGACTCCAGAAGCTTCGCTTCTGCAACAGCCATCATGGCATGACGCTTGGAAATGTCATTAATCTCAGCCTTTGCCTCCATGTAAATCTCATAGAACTCGCCAAGATTCTGCTCATACAGATATGTAGAGCGATCATCATACTCCATGGCAGCAAGCTCTTCCATCGTCTTTGCAGATGCATCCGCTGAATCTTCCTCTGCCACAGTTTCACCCGTTCCTGTCTCCTCAGTCCCAGCTGCCTCTGTCTGGTTGTTGTTTTCTACCGCAGGCGTATCTGTAGCCGGTGCATTACCGCCGCCACATCCTGCCAGAGAACCGGCAGCCATTGTTCCTGCAAGCAATACAGCAAGAACGTGTTTTCTGTTTCTCATAATACTTTTACCTCCTTACAGTAAAGTTACATTTTAACTAATTCAAAGTTAAAATCCTCAAAAAATTGTCACTCATCTAAAGAAAAAGTAAAAAAGTGCCTGCGGACGCCCTTGCCCAGTGCACTCACTTACTATTCCCGACATAAGCTATTGCTTTAGTGTGCTAAAGTAAGTTTATGTCAAATGACTATTTAATTATACTTATATTGAAAAAGTTTGTCAATAGTTTACATTGTTATCATCTTTCAAATAATTATAACACTATCTGCCATTTCTGTCTTTTTTTATGCAATATAACCTACAAAACGCAGCAAAAAAATGCACTATATCGCCTAACACGCTGTTAATTTATACATTTTAACCAAATTTCATTTTCGCTGCCGCCGCACCCATGCAGCTCATTTTTTATCACAGAATCCTTAAATATTTTCAATCTGCCAGTCAACCGGTTCCACTCCGTTCTCCTTCAGAAATTCATTGGCCTGACTAAAATGCCTGCATCCGAAAAAGCCATTGTTTGCAGACAGCGGGCTCGGATGTGCTGCTTTCAGTATCAAATGCCTGGGGTTGGTGAGCATCGGTATCTTGCGCTGTGCCGGTCTTCCCCACAACATGTACACAATCGGCCTGTCCTGTGCATTGACTGCCTGAATAATAGCATCCGTAAACTTCTCCCAGCCTTTTCCCTGATGGGAATTCGCCTGATGGGCGCGAACTGTGAGAACAGTGTTCAACAGCAGCACACCCTGGTCTGCCCACTTTTTCAGATAACCGTTATTTGGAATATAGCAGCCGAGATCATCACGCAGCTCTTTGTAAATATTCTGCAGGGAAGGCGGCAGCTTCGTCTGACTTGGAAGCACCGAAAAACTCAATCCATGCGCTTGATTTACATTGTGGTAAGGATCCTGTCCCAGCAAAAGCACCTTCACCTTGTCAAGCGGCGTAAAGTGCATCGCATTAAAAATATCATCAGCCGGAGGATACACTGCCACATTACTATACTCCTCCTTCACAAACTGATACAGTTCCTTATAATAGGGTTTATGAAATTCCTCCTGCATTGCATCTAACCATTCGCCTGTCAACATCGCCATAATCATTTCTCCTTTGTCCACTTTATCATTGAGCATACGCTCACTATACACTTCCATCGCTCACAGTCTTACTGATATTCCCTGATTTCTCAGATATTCTTTGACTTCTCTGATCTCCAGCTCCTTGAAGTGAAACAGAGAAGCCGCCAGTGCCGCGTCCGCTCTTCCTTCCGCAAATGAATCATAAAAATGTTCCAGCTGTCCGGCACCGCCTGATGCTATAACCGGTATGGACACGTTGTCCGATACCATTCTGGTTAGCTCAATATCATAACCGTTTTTTGTCCCATCGCAATCCATGCTTGTGAGCAATATCTCACCGGCACCGAGTTCATTCGCCCTGACTGCCCACTCTACTGCATCGATTCCCATATCAATACGGCCGCCATTTTTATAGATATTCCAACCGCTTCCGTCTGTCCGCCGCTTCGCATCAATTGCAACGACGACACACTGACTGCCAAACTTGTCAGCCGCCTCACTGATCAGCGACGGATTCGCAATCGCCGCACTGTTCACTGCCACCTTATCCGCGCCCTCGCGGAGTATCGCCTTGAAATCATCCACCGTTCTGATGCCGCCGCCAACTGTAAAAGGAATAAAAACCTTCTCTGCCACTCTGCGCACCATATCGATCTTTGTAGCCCGATTGTCTGACGACGCTGTGATATCCAGGAAAACAACCTCGTCTGCTCCCGCCTTGTCATAGGCCGCCGCAATCTCAACCGGATCACCCGCATCAACTAAATTCACGAAATTGACACCCTTGACTACTCTTCCATTGTTTACATCCAAACACGGAATAATCCTCTTTGTAATCATTCATTTCCTCCATCCGGCACTGTAACTTTTTTATAATGCCACAAAATTCTGCAAAATCTGCAGTCCCACATCAGAACTCTTCTCTGGATGGAACTGGCAGGCAAACACATTTTCCTTCTCAACAGAGGCATGGATATGTGCCGCATACTCGGTTGTCGCAGTCACTATCTCCGGTTCCTCCGCTTGCAAATAGTATGAATGCACAAAATACACATAAGAATCCTCGGCAATTCCTTTATACAATCTTCCGGTGTTTGGAAATTTGAGCGAATTCCACCCGATCTGCGGCACCTTCATTCCCATATGCTCTGGTATTTTTACGATCTTTCCCTTTAAGATTCCAAGACCCTCTACCCCTGGTGTCTCCTCACTGGACTCAAACAGCAGCTGCAGTCCCAGACAGATTCCAAGAAAGGGGATCTTCTGAGAAATGACCTTCTTAATGATTTCCTCCAAACCATATCCCCTGAGCTTTCCCATAGCATCTCCAAAAGCGCCTACCCCCGGCAAAATCACTTTATCTGCACTCAGTATCTTCTCCCTGTCTCTTGTGATCACTGCTGTTTCCCCGAGCGACATCAGTGCTTTTTCAACACTCTTTATATTTCCAGCATCATAGTCAATTATTGCTATCATCTGTTCCTGCCTTTCTGCACATTTTTTCGCTGTACTATCTTCCCCTACCCGCGCGCCGGAAACCCGTCAGCTCCGGCCGGTATACTCTCCCAGGGTACCCGTGTGCACTACAAAAGGATACCGCAAAACGGTACCCTAATTTCCTGCTATGACGTCATTGAGCGCAATCGTGTAGGACAATGCATCCTGGTTCGCTATAATAGCTCTGGCCTGCGTTTCATCAAGACCATATTTTTCTGCAAGCGTATTTAAAATATTAGCCTTGACCGCATCAATCTCCGCCATCACCTCATACTTTTCTGCGTCCGCATTGACAGTATCATAAGCTGTGAGTCCCCGCAACAGTGCATCGAGCGCCTCCACTTCATGTCCCGTTTTTGCGTATGTCAGATAAGAGTCATACCGCCGCTGAACCTGAAAGATCACTTCACTTCTCGCCTTAATCAAACCATCATTCTCACTGTCGCCAAGCTCCATGCCATAGGTTGCAACATATACCGTCTTATAGTCTCCATCATAATATGCATTTCGCGCTGTCTGTAAAAATCCCTGTGTCGAAAGAATATTTGACGCCAGGACCACCGCACCGCCTACAGAAATGCCAAAGGCAGCCGCAACAGCGATCTTTTTGGGCGGGATACGTTTCTTTGGTCCCTCTGCCGCAAGTTTTGCCTTCGCTGCCTCCTTCTTAGCCTGTTTCGCTTTCTTCTTCTGGGCTGCTGCTTCCTGTTTCACCCGGTTGGCAGCAGCTTTTTCCTCCGCTTTCGCCTTCTTAGCTTCTTCCCTGGCAAGCTTCTCCTCTTCCTTTTTGGACAGATTCTCCTGCTTCTTCGCCTCTTTTGCTTCTTTCTCGGCCGCAAGCTCCTCCTCCGTCGGCTCCGGTACAATTTCTTCTGTCAACATATTAAAGAACCTGCTCAGTTTTCCAGGCGCCTTTGCGGTCTCTGCACCTGCATCCGCGTTATTGTCTTTTTTCTTCTTGACAGCAATTTTCTTATCTTTTTTCTTCGTATCGCCTTCTGTCGGCTGTGTTACAGACTGAGGGATCTCTGGAAGAGGCACGCCGTCATCCTCATCGTCGACATGCCTGATACCGGCATTGACGGATGCAGCCTCGTCATCCGCCATCTGATGCAGCAGATCCATCATATCATCCTGTATTGGCTCATTATTGTCTGATTTTTTGAGCATATCGTTGATCTCTGCAAGCTCTGCATCATCATCAAGCATGTTCAATACATCCTCAAGATTATCATCCATGCTGATTGATGCATCCATTTCGCCTTCCCCATTGTCCGACATTGCCAAATCAGATAGCCCTGTCCCTAAAGTATCAGTCCCGGCACTAATATTGTCAAACTCAAACTCGTCGATATTCAATTCGCCCGCCATCTGAAGCTCTGTCTCTGACTGGATTGCTTGGTCAAGTCCGTCAATACTCAACTCGTTCTCCAGAAAAGACTCCTCTGGGGCCATTTCTGGCATATCTATATCTTCTAATTTAAATTCACTATCTGAACCTGGCATCTTTACTTCCTCCAAACTTAATTCTTCCCCTGCATCTGCCATTGCTGGCACGTCTGTATCTGCCATTTCTAAATCAGAGAGATCTAAATCCGGTATCTCCAGATCCGGTATTTCCAAGTCAGGCGCTTCTGGTATCTCAAGTGAGTCAATATTGATTTCTTCCATTAAAACCGGCTCATTGACAGACATCGCCAAATCCTCTGGAAGCACTGGTGCCACCGCTTCTGTAATTCCTCCTGCTATCACTGGTTCTTCCATGACTGGTTCCTCCTCTGAAATCATACTTTACTTATAAATGCTGATATTCGCGCAAATAATCCACTGCGTTCATACCAATACTAATCCCCTTATCACTCAATTCCTCTGTCATTTGGTATGACGAAGCATTAATCCTGAAAAAACTTGCCTTCTGATTATAAAATGCAACTTTTTCAAACGGCCACCTGATAATGTTAGGCAGATTCAATTCCACTCCCAATTCAAGGATACATATTTTTTTGTTGAGTGTCAGCTGCAACCACTTGGTGTACTTCTTCCACTGTCTCTGATAGCCTTCCTCCACATAGTTCTGTTCACACAGAATATTGTTGTAAGCCAACGGTTTTCCGCAGACAGGACATTTGGGTATTTCGAGAGAATCCAGCCCCACACCATCCAGGATTGCCTGTTTCACCAGATCTGAAAACTCCCCGGAAGGATACAGTTCGTCACAACACTTATCGCTGCATTGCAGCATTTCATGATTTCCGCAAGGCTCAACCAATCTCTCTGTGTCAAACGCAGCTTTTTTGATGTTCTCATCAATACAGGTCGTAATCACAAAATAATTCTTATTCCGGACCATCTCATAGAGGTTCCGATACGCCTCCACAAGTCTTCCATCATTGTGTTCGATCAGAAAACGATGTTCCAGGAAAGGCACAGTCCACTCAAGCATTTGATCAATATCAACCTCTTCCAGTGCAGACATCAGATGCGGAAATCTGCCAATATCACTAAAATCCTCATTAAACTCCTCACCGACGCCCACAAGTACCATATCCGCATCGGCGATCTTCTCTGACAGTAATTTGTGCTTCTCCACGATCTCCATCTTGTCCATGCTATCTCCTAACTTGCTAAAGCCGGGCATTCATCCCGGCTCTATCTTTTTTGATGCACACGTCGATACTGATATAAAAAAATTCTATGGCGGTCATGCCACCAGCACAGCGCATCGACGTCGCGCGAGCGGGGAAACGCTTCCCCACTCGGTTGTACACGGCATATAACAAACCCTTATTTTGCGAGCAGCTGGTCAATAACCTTAACAAGATTTCCAATCTCAGGTTTGGACAGCTGCGCATCAGCACCCAGATCTTCACCTTTTCTCTTCATCTCCTCATTGACAAGCGAAGAAAAGATAATTACCGGTATATTCTTTGTTGCATCGTCCGATTTTACAAGCTTTGTCAGGCGGTGTCCATCCATAAGCGGCATCTCGATATCTGTAATCAGGAGATGAACATCTTTCTCCAAAGTTCCCGCATCTCTGCACTTCACTATGTACTCCCATGCTTCCTCGCCATTCTCAGCTTTGATAATATTATCATAGCCTGCCTTCTTGAGCGAATCAATGATAAGCTTTCTGAGAAGTGAGGAGTCCTCTGCAATCAAAATAGGAACCTCTGAATTTTCCCTTGTACCCAACGACTCTATCTCTGTCACTTTCAGACCAGTCTCAGGATTGATATCTGTAATAATCTTCTCAAAATCCAGAATGATAATAATCTTTCCGTCAATCTTAATAATACCTGTAGAAATGCCATCCTCCGCTGATGTCACTGTCGCTCCCGGTTTAATAATATCAACCCACGAAACTCTGTGAATACCAATTACCGCGTCAACATGAAAAGCAATGTCAAGTTTATTAAAACTTGTGATGATAAATAATCCACCCGGCTGGGACTGTCCTCGCTGCAGACAGTTGCGCAGATCAATCGCTGTAATCATCGCATCGCGCGGCATAAAGATGCCTTCTACGCTGGGATGCGAATTCGGCACAGGTGTCACAGGCGAATAGGTAATGATCTCTCTGATCTTTGCCACATTGATGCCATAAGAATTTCCATCCACCACAAATTCTAATACTTCCAACTCATTTGTTCCGTTCTCCAAGAGAATCTTAGTCTCCATATTAAACCTCCATTCTACCAGATAATCAAAAACACTCCCGTATTTTCAATCTCTTTATCTCCACTGCTGTGCAGAGTCGTTGTCTTTTACTAATTATAACATATATATATGAATAATTACAAATATTTTCAGAATTTTTTTCATTTTTTTATTCACATCGTTACAATTCACGTCTACTATTTCAGCTTCACTGTGCACGTTTGTCCATTTGAAGATGCCCGCAGCGTCAGAGATTGGATTTCCTCCTCCGTCATGTCATCAATCTCTGCAACAGCCACCACATCGACGCTCTCACCTGCATGCACCACATCCATATAGGAAGCAAGATCGTTGGGAATCATTGTGCTCAGCACGGCCGCTGATGCGGTTTCATTAATATTCACCCTCATCTTAATGTCATAGTCAAACAAATTGCAGTCTACATCCTCCTCCGGCAGCCCCTCCATATCAAAATGCATCACCAAAAGCTTTTTGCCCTGAGCCGCATCTACACTGAAACCAGAATTATTCCCCGGATATGAGCCGCAGATTTCAAACGACTGATATCTGATAATCAGATCATCAATTCCCAGCTCTGCCGCAAAATCAAGATCCGCCACAAACTGTACCTGTTCCATCTCTGGTTCGGATTCGGAAGGCTCTGTCTCTGATGATATGTCCTGAGGATGCTCATCCTCTGTCTGCCCGCTGCCTGTCTCTGTCTCGTTTTCTGTTTCCGGCTCAGAAACTTCCTGTCTTGCTGCCATCGCAGCCGCCACTTCCTCCTCGCTCACAATTTTATAATTGTAATTGGGCGAATATTTCAGCAGCAACCCGGCTGCATATTCCGCAATAATTTCCGACTGCTCGTCTGTAAGCTCTGGCATGGCATCCACACAGCCGGTCAGCAATACCGCCGACATCGCCAAAAGCCCTAATACTTTCCCCTTTTTCAAAACCGACACCTCCGTTTATTTTGTCTCGAGTTCAAACCAGAACTCGACACCATTGGTATAATTGATAACACCGTAATGCTGATTCATGGATTCCATGATAGCCTTTACGATGGACAATCCCACTCCGCTGCCCCCATATTCACGCGTTCTCGCCTTATCTACCTTGTAAAACTTCTCCCATATATGAGGAAGGGACTCTTCCGGTATCGGCTCGCCTGTATTAAATACACTAATCCGCACTCTGTTGGCATGTTCTTCTGCAATCAGCCTATATTTTATCTCAATGATCTTATCTCCGTTCACATGATTCATCGCATTGCTGAAAAAATTCCGCACAATCTCCTCAGTCTTAAACTCATCCGCCCATACATAAATCGGCGCAGTCTCATCAACTCTGACGTTTACCCCATTTTGGCTGATCAGAATCTCCGCCGAAGCAATAAAATTTTTGATGAGCGACGTGATATCAAACCGCTCCATAGTAACAACATCATTCCCAAACTCCAGTTGGTTTAGATCAAGCAGTTTTCTGACCATGGTGTTCATTTTCCCAGCCTCATCCATGATCACATCACAGTAAAAATCCCTGCTCTCAGTATCATCGTCATTGATTCCCTCCCTGAGCCCTTCCGCATACCCCTGTATCAGTGCAATCGGTGTCTTGAGCTCGTGGGACACATTGGCCAAAAACTCTTTGCGCATCTCATCAATCTGTTCTTTTTTCTCTATATCCCGCATCAATTCGTTGTTTGCGGTTTTCAGCTCCGATATCGTCTTTTCCAATGTACTCGACAATTCATTCATATGCTCGCCGAGAAGGTCAATCTCATTCTGCCCCTGGCTCTCATATTTGGTCTCAAAGTTGAGCTTCGTCATCTCTTCTGATATATTCTTCAGCTCCATGATCGGTCTCGTGATTCTTGTCGTCACAAACCAGATCAGCACTGCACTGATAAAAGTTGTGATGACTCCCACATAGGCCAAAAACTGGTTGGACAGATGCACACTGTCACGTATACTCTCAATCGGGGAACGTATCAGGAACAGGTTTCCGTTGTTGAGCAACCCCCACATCTCCAAATATTCTGTGTTGGTCGACATATCCATAACCTTTGCCATGTAATAGTTGTTACCTTCATCTAAATATTCAATATCATTGCCCGGATTAAAAAAATTGTCGTACAATCTGCGCAGCAGCTTATCTACGTCTCTCGTGCTGGATATCTTGGTATTCGACGCTGCATCAATGACCAGCAGTCCGATATTGTACATATCACAGGTTTTGCGCAGTTCAAGCCCAAACGCATCCGACGATATATCACCGTTTGTCATCACCTCATTAATTCTAAAATATGCATCTTTTATGGCGTTTTTCTTATTCTGTATATAAAAATTTTCCAAAAAAATATTGTTGATAATCCAACAGAGAATAATTGTCCCTGCCATCACAACGATAAAGATTATGGCAATCTCCTGCTTGATGGAATGTCCGATGATCTTTTTTTTCAAGTGCTTCATATTTTCTGCCCACAGCCCGTTTCCATACTGTTTTTGACTCCATTCAATACCATATCTTCCGTTTCAAATCGCATTGCTCTCATATAGTCCGTTTGCTTCCTTATGTTCCATACCCTTCCAGAAATTTGTCTTTTTCCTTTTTATTACCTCAATACCATTTTAACGCCTCGATTTCAGAAAATCAACGTCTGTTTCTTACATTCCACTGCATCTCTATGCTATTTTACCAAATATTCCATGTCTTTTCAAGCTATTCTGTCATTAAAATAATTTCCATAGAATGGGATGGTTACAATTTTTGCACGCAAAAACAGAAGACCACTTCCTGAGATTGTGGTCTCCTGTTTTTCTCTATATAATAATACAAACCATTCCCCCGTTGGAGTCGTTGACAATCTTCTGCATGGTATCCTGCAGTTTGATCTGGCTCTCCTCTCCGATCATGGAAACTTTGCTTGTGATGCCGTCATTGACCAGCTGTTCCACGGTCTTGCCAAAGATATTTGTCTCCCAGATTCCTTCCTTGGAAGTCTCTGCGTCTGAGATATATCCGATCAGATCCTGCGCCTGCTGCTGTGTCCCAACAATCGGCGCGATTTCCGTCTCGATATTGGCCTTAATCATATGGATTGAAGGACTCTGCGCCTTGATCTTCACACCGTACTTATTGCCATGTTTGATCAGAGTCGGATTATCCAGCACGATCTCATCCCGCTCCGGTGTGACAACGCCGTATCCCTTCTGCCGGACACTCTCAAGTGCATTGAGCACTTTCTTGTACTCTCTCTTCATATCCGCCAGACTTGACAAAAGCTGCATCAACTGATACTCGCCTGATATATTTTCCCCTGTCATGGAGCTCAATAACTCATAATAATACTTTGTATCTCCTTCAAGCAGAAAGGACGCTGAGCCATCTGCAATGTTAACCTGATCATACTTGCACCGCCTGATATATTCGCTGTCCTTTTCAAGCAGCTGGCTAAAGTCCTTCTCCACCAGATCGCGCACCGTTTTGACCTTATCCATGATCACATGAAGCTTCTCAATCACTTCCTTTTTCATCGGATTGTCAATCTCCATGATATCCATCCACTTCGGCGTGTAGAACTCAATCACGGATACTGGGAATTCATACATTATCTGCTCTAATATCATCGTGATATCATCGCGCCGGAGCTGTTCGATATTGACTGGTATCGCTTTGATTTCGAATTTCTTCTCCAACTCTGCCGCAATATTTTTTGCCTCCTCAGAGTATGGTTTTGTCGTATTGACAAGCACCACAAATGGCTTGCCGAGTTCCCTGAGTTCCGTGATAGTCTGTTCCTCTGCGGGCCTGTAGGCATTTCGCGGTATCTCTCCAAAGCTTCCGTCTGTAGTCACCACAATGCCGATTGTCGAGTGATCCTGAATCACTTTCCTGGTCCCGATTTCCGCCGCCTGTGTGAATGGGATTTCCTCCTTGGACCACGGTGTCTTTACCATGCGCTCCACGTCCTCCTCCATATGCCCGGCAGCGCCATCCACCATATAGCCGACACAGTCGATCAGCCGCACTTTCACATTGATTCCATCGCTAATCTCAATCTGGGCGGCCTCCTTCGGTATAAACTTTGGTTCTGTCGTCGTGATGGTACGCCCTCCACTGCTCTGCGGTAATTCGTCCTGTGTGCGCGTTCTCTCATGCTCATTCTCAATCTGCGGCAGTACCATCAAGTCCATAAAACGCTTGATAAAAGTAGATTTTCCCGTCCTGACTGGCCCTACCACTCCCACATAGATTTCTCCGCCGGTTCGCTGGCTGATATCTCTGTATAAATTAAATTCCTGATTTGCATCAAGCTGACTCATTATATTCCCCTTTCTTATTTAATGATAAAACTTTTCACTCTATCTGTTTCAATTTATGCGCAGCGAAACAAAAAAAGAACCATAACTGCCCTTTAAAATTCGACAGTTGTGATTCCCTTTTCAAATCCTATTGATCGCTGCCTTTGCCGTGACCATGACTTTTAGCATACTTACTGCGCAGCTTATTTTTCATACCATTTCCATGTTTACTGTTTTGATATGGTCTGTGCTCTTTTTTCTTGTCCGTCGTCTTTACACGATTTTGTGACTGTGCCGCATGCCGGCGTGCATGTGCTTTCTTTTTCTCTCTGGAAGCCTGCTTTGCAGCGTCCGCAGCACGTTTCCTGTCGCGTGCGTTCACTTCGTCCTGATTGTATATGGTCAGCCATTTTGTCTCTGTCAGACGCACATAATTGGGATACGCTGTGTATTTCATGTGGCATTTGTTGCATTCGTACGTGTTCAGCGTGTCACCGTTTGGCATATTTACTTTGAGTGTGAGGCCGTACTTGACAATCCCCCCGCATCCCTCTTTTATACACTTGTTAATTCTCTTATCATAGACGTAAAAAACGTCACCATCCCGCAATTGTACCTTTCTCTCAGGTGCCTTTTTCTCCATCTCTTAGTCCCTGCCTTTCTCTCTAAGGAACTTTTCAAATGGTCCTTTCTCCTTGGTGCCAAACCTTTTATTTATTTGCCATCAGTTTGACCATCGCTTCATTCAACCCTTTTACTGTCAGCTTATACATTGGAAAAATCTCCTTCACGGCAGTCTCCGCCTCGCGCCACGGTGCGCGCCCCGGCGCCATCTTGGGATTCATCCACACAATCTTTTTGTAGTGCCGCTTCATCAGCTGGAGCCACTCAAAACCGGACAAACCGCCATTTGGCCCCCTATAATTGCCTGTGTCTGAGTATAGCTCCTCCGGCGCCATCGCCGCGTCACCGACAATGATCACTTTATAATCACTGCCGACATTGCGAAACATCCATTCGGTATCAATCCAGTCGCCATTCTCGCACTCTGGTGTCTTGTACAGTTTCGAGTAAATGCAATTGTGGAAATAGTAAACCTTCACATCCTTAAAATGATTGGACTTATTCACAGACTGAAACAGATCGTTCATCAGTCTTGTATATGGTATCATCGTTCCGCCGGAATCCATCAACAGCAGGAGCTTCACCGCATTTTTGCGCGGCTTCATCATCTCGATCTGCAGATATCCGCCGTTGTTGCAGGTCTTGTCGATCGTCTCGTCGATGTCAAGCTCTGACTTGGGAATATCTAGCTTTGTTGAAAACTGCCTCAGCCGGCGCAGCGCCATCTGGAACTGGCGGTTGTCAATCACCTTGTCATCCCTGAAATCCCGGTACTTGCGCGCACCCACAACGGAAAATGCCGACTGATAGCCTGTCTGGCCGCCGACGCGCACGCCGCCCACATTTCCGCCCATATTTCCAAAGGAAGTCTTCCCCATCGTTCCAATCCAAAAGCTCCCTCCATTATGTTCCTCATTCTGGTCTTTCAGACGCTGTTTGAACTTCTCCTCCACGTCGTCCTTGTCCACCTGAATGTCCTCTACCTGATTCAGATGTTTTCTGGCCTCCTCGTGGGCAAGTTCCAGCATATCGGATTTATCAAGCCAACGGAGCATATTCTTTCCGATCTCTGTCTCAGTCTTTACCCCCTTGAAGCACTCCTCAAATGCCATGTCAAACTTGTCAAATTCTGTCTCACTCTTTACCAGTATCATTCTCGCCACATAGTAAAACTGTGTCAGCGAGCTCTCGCAGAGTCCTTTGTCAAGCGCCTCCTGCAGATCAAGCCACTCGCCCAATGAGACCTCGAGCCCTTTCTCTTTTAATGTGTAGAAAAATTTTGAAAACATTTTTCCCCCTCACTCTGTGACAAGCATCAAAAAGCGGCACATATTCGCCTTTTGCACTCCCATCACACGATATCCAAAGCAAAGCTTAATGAATCTCCTGCCGCACCGTCTCCAGGTCCTCATCCTTCTTCACAACCACACCGACAAACGGAAGCTTTGACCTTAGCGTCTCCGCCGGAATGCCGCCAATCTGCAGTGCATTGATCCAGTCGATCAGCTCTGAAGTGCTCGGCTTTTTGCGCACATCGCGGAGCGCCCTGATATCATAGAATACCTGCATCGCATTCTTCATGAGATTTTCCTCGACATCGGGATAATGGGTCTTGATAATCTCCTCCATCAGCTCCGCATCCGGGAAGTCAATATAGTGGAAGATACATCTCCTCAAAAAGGCATCTGGAAGTTCTTTCTCAGCGTTAGACGTGATGATCACGATGGGTCTGTGCTTTGCCTTGACAGTGCGTTTCGTCTCATGGATATAAAATTCCATCTGGTCAAGCTCCCACAGAAGGTCATTGGGGAACTCCAAATCCGCCTTGTCAATCTCATCGATTAAAAGAACAACCTGCTCGTCGCTCTCAAATGCCTCGCCAAGCTTTCCAAGCTTGATATAGCGCGCGATGTCGTCGACCCCCTCCTCGCCGAACTGTCCGTCGTAAAGTCTCTGAATCGTATCGTACATGTACAGCCCGTCCTGCGCCTTTGTCGTGGACTTGATATTCCATATGATCAGCTTCTTGCCGAGGGAGTTAGCCACGGCCTGCGCGAGCATCGTTTTTCCCGTGCCCGGCTCCCCCTTGATCAAAAGCGGTTTCTTCAGCGCGATCGCCACATTGACACTCGCGAGAAGCTCCTCGCTTGCCACGTAATCCCGTGTGCTGTTAAATTCTGTGTTTGCCATTTTGTACCTTTCCTTTCTCATCTGTAACTATTCAGAACCTGAATGGTTACTCTCTTTTTATATTAAGGATCTGCCGGAAAACAACCGATGCATAATCTGCATTGGTTATTCTTCTGGCAGCTCCTGATAAATTTATCTTGAATTTTCTCCGAATCATCGGTTTCATCATAAATTATCCACAACTTATTGCTTTCAAAAAACATCGCAGACAAATTATCTGCCATATACTTCACGTATAACGGAATCTATAAATTCCTTTTCCACATCAGGATATTTAGAACAAATTTTCTGTGCGGCCATAGCAGCATTGCCATTTAATTCCCAATAGGCCTCTGCCATATTTCGAATTCCCTGCTTTCTCTCTTCTATTGCTTTTTTCCTTTCTTCTATTGCTTTTTTCCTTTCTTCTTCTATCATAGGTGCTGCCATTTCCATGATTGTCATAATCCCTTCCTCCTTCACATCCGTGGCCAACTCGATATTACTTGCCTTAGATACCAATTCTACTACCATCTCCGCATTAAGCAGTTCATCTTTGGTTCCCTTTTCCCTGATCGCTCTATATTGATCTGCTAACCGTTTTGCCTCCTGCTGCGATATATTTCATTTTTAAACTCTATACCCTTTGCGGCAAGCACTACCAGCATATCTACCTGTAATGGTTCCCTCCCTAAAATGTATTCCCTGTGGAAATTGAGAACATCTGCGTTATCTGACAGCTCCAGTTCTGTAGCCGCACAATAGGCATTATGCCATTGAATGCTTTCTTCGTCCCTCGCATCCTGCTTTTTCTTCACGCTGCTTCACCTCATTATACTTTCATTGTATTGATTTCATAACAAACTGTCAATAGACACCTATTTACAATACAAGCTTAGCAATCTCCCCGTTTCCAGGGTGTGGAATATCCAGTACATACTGCATTAACGTCCCATGGCATACTACAATCACTGCAGAATATTGTTTATATTTTTCCAGTACCGCATAAACTCGCTGTTTCATCTGGTCGGCAGACTCCCATATACAATTCTCATTTTGCGGGTGCACCCCATGATACATGGTTAATGCTTCGTAATTCTTTTCGGCCTCCTCGTCAGAGAGGTAATCAAAGGTTTGTATATTCGCCTGCCATTCATGCAGATCTGTTTCTACCTGAATATCCAACTGCAGTTTTTCTGACAAGATAGCAGCGGAATGTAACGCTCTCCCAAACGGTGATGTAACGATCAACTTTGCACTTTTTAATTCTGGTGTCTTTGCCGTTTCAACAATCTGTCGAATCCCTTCCGCTGATAAGGTCAGCATATTAAAACCCTGCCCGCGGTAAATTTTTGAGTTTGCTTCTGTAAAGTCAGTTTTTCCATGTCTTATAAAATAAAATGTAGTCATAATTCTGATACCTTCCCTATGCGCACTGCAGTTTTCTGAAAGTGAATGAGGTGTTCCTTTTGATTCCATTATATGTACGATTACAGCCTATGTCAATCAAACAGATAAATTGTTTTACAAGTTTTACGCCTCGTTTATCATACAATTGTACACACTTACGAAACGATATCAGTCACAGCATTTTTATATAAATCTTTTCCATCGAGCCCCATGGAGCCATTTTACGGTCTATTATTTTAAAACCGTATTTTTCGTATAAATTTTCATGGTCACTTACGATATGCACCCTGTCAAAACCAATTTCTTTTAGATAATCCATTGCACATTGTATCAGTTTTTGACTTAGCCTGTTTCCCCTGTATTCTTCACCGACAAACAGATATCCAATGTATGGTGTATAGCTTACATCTGGAATGCAGTCTGTTTTTGCAGCAGTACAATATCCGCAGATTCTATGGTTATCCAAAGCAGCGATAACCCGTTCCCACTCTGTAAAGAGATTATTGTCCATACTATTGGCTAACGATTTACCTGCGTTCCATGAACAGCAGTTTGCATAATTCCTCACTTCATTCCATATGGAATCCGATGATGTGATTATTTTAAATTCCATGCTTTATTTTCTCCATCGTATTTATCGGGAAAGATAAGTTTATCCTAAATCCTTTTCATATCTTGCTTGTGATAATACAAGTCCAACTCATCTGTCAGCTGTAAAGAGTACGTATCTTTTTTCTTCCGCAGCCTTTTTCCAAAACTCGAAACTATCCTGAAAATAATACCATGTGTATTCAAAATCTTCTTCGTCCGGCTGCCAGCCACAATCCTCAGGATCAATCATATAATAGCACTTCCGGCATTCTTCCTTCGTTCTTTTTGGAAGCGCCTCTGCTACCTCAGCCACCTGACTGGGTGTTTTTAAAATCATATATTCATCTTCTTCACCTTCGCTGATGATAACCTCGCCAGAAGGTTGACGAGTCAGTCCATATACGAATTCTCCGCCAAAAATCACATTGCAGAGTGGCTGAAATTTATTTTCAAAATTAAGACTTCCGTCCGTCAGCATTCGGTGCATTGCGTCCCACGATTTATCCAGTTCGCATACATATTCAGGAAAATCATTCCAAAACTTTTCTTCGATTTCCTCGCGCATATAGTCAACACGTTCGCTTCTTTCTACTGCCAAAAGCTCCTCTACCTGCTGCTCATTCAGAGCAAATAAAACTGCCAGACATCCCATAAAACACCCTCCTGATTTCTCATCTATTTTGATTGTTCACAAAATAATTTGTTTATCACAATTCCTTTCCGACTCAAATATTCTACTTCAAACATGCCATCTCGTATGAAGCCCGTCCGCTAAAATCTGAATCCCGTCCTTCATCACTTTCGCAATCCAGCGCCTCTCCTTCTTACTCCATTTCGGCACATAATGTTCCTCATCCTCTCTTACCAGCAGATTGCATCCATAAAATAACTTCTCATAAATGCGCTGAATGATTTCCTTGTCCCTGTTATCGCCCAAAAACTGGCAGTTTGTTGAATACGCTGCGTCTGAAAAAATATTCCAGTAATTCAGATAACGCTCACAATCTATTTTTCTCAAATTCTTTTTTCTATAGATTGATGGTGCTATAAGATATTCACTTGTACCTGCGTAAAGCGAAAACCCCTTCTCTTTTGCAAATGCAAACGCTTTTTTCTTTGTCGGAAAAGATTTTAACTTTCCATCCTGGTCAAGCACAAACCCATCAATATCATCTGTATACCAAAAAGTATCATATTCTTCACATTGATCCTGTATGAACTTAAATTGAACCAGTCCATATCTTTCATGAATTTCTTCACTCATAGCAGTCTTACACCTCATTTTTACCAAAACATACCAGTCACAGGCTTCAACTTTGAGCTACCTCTTATCAGCTATTATCGTAAACTCTCCCGGCACCTTACTGTTTGTCCATGCGGGATGCTCATCAAATTTTCTTAAGACAAAACCATTGTTAATGACAGCGTTGATAATTTCACTGACTGTGTATTTTCTGTAACTGCACTTTGGCATCTGTTCCCTGATCTCTTTTTCAAAAAATCGGGCGTGCGCCATTTCTCCCTCAAACACATCTGTTGAAAAATAGCTCATGGCTGGCTGTTCAAAATCCAGTAAATCTGATATCTTTGTAAACGGGTGAAAATCACTGCATATCATTTTTCCGCGGTCTTTCAGCAGCGAATACATCATATGCATAAACGCATCAATATCATGAAAATAGTGCAGTATACCGCCTTCCATGAAAACGACATCAAAATAGTCTCCATATTTTTCTGTATTGATCTCCAATACATCGCAGACCTCAAAATGAATCGTAACATTTGCCGCCTCTGCCACTTCGAGCGCATATCTCTTATTATCTTCCGAAATATCAAAAACAGTGACTTCCGCGCCCAATATAGCCAATGGAACAGCCTTTTTCCCACAGGAACCGCAGATATTCGCCACCCTGATGTCCTTGTATGTATCAAAATAGTCTGCATATCTTTTTAACATGCCCAACGGATTCTCGAGATCGCTTTTTGCCCTCTCAGCTGGTGTCCCGGACTGTTTCACCCAAAACGCATAAGCGTTATATTCCCAGGCTTTTTTATTTTGAACACGATAATCTGTCATCTCTATCCCCTATTTATTTCATTGTTGGGTTCTCTACATAACAAACTACATTTTCTACCAGTATATCAAGCCCATATCTTTGAGAGATTTCCTTCAAATGATAATAGCCCGTCAGATTATTCTGAAAATTAGAATCCGAGGTCCGCCCATCCCACAGATGAATCACTATTTTTTCTGCACCGATACTTTGGGCGATATCACAATTGATTTCAAACTTTTCGTATGCGTCTCTCCATTCCTGCTGACCGCCCTTACTGATATTTTCGCCGATACTTTTTTCGCAGTGGACAACAGGAATGTACATTTTCGTTTCCTGAAAATATCTTTTTAATGCTTCCACTTCCTTATAATATGGACAATCCATCATAAACTCATAGCCGTCACACACAAGCTGCTTCGAAAGCGGCTCTAATGTTCTGTAATCTCCTCCGTATTTGAGCAAAGCTCCAGTAGAACACAATATCTTGATCATCGTTTCTGCCTCTGTAAAAATTCTCATTATCTCCAGATTTGTCCAAACAAAGTTTCCTATGAAAAAATACTTCAGATTTGGCGCAGCGGCAGCTTCGTCAAATAAAATGCAGCTTCATTCATTATCAGGTTCCTGACTCGCCCCTAGAGCGTTGTATCATAACACACCTGCTGGAATCTTTCCATTCTTGTATTCTTCAATCAGCTGATCAAGCCATTCATCTCTATAATGTAACACAAAGCTGTCATAAATCAGTCCAAAGTCATCAGACACGTAATCCGCAAGTTCACTTTCCGTATTTTGTTCAATAATCAAAAATGCTTTTTGTCTGATTTTTTCCTGTTCCTCCTCATTTCCAGCGGTGTAGTTCTGGTCATTTTTTAATCTGCTTATCTCTTCGTCAACCCGGCACCATTCCGTGTCAAAGGGCGCGCTGTCTCTGCAGTCTAGCAGCTCATTTAGGGAATCTTCATCAAATGAATCATAGTCTATATTGTTAAGGCAATCAATAAGTTCATTCATAAAATCCATATTCTTCTCCTCCACTGTTCCAAATCCGGCTGCAATCGGAAGATACTCCGTTTTATCCCAGCATTGCACCAGCCAATTCATCAGCCATTTGCGGTAAAAGTTTTTTGCATTGAATATTCATTCGGTTCTCCTCGTCAAATACTCCTTCGGCTAAATCTTGTATTTCGCCTCAATTCTCGTATAGACAATCATCATTGCCAGCACCATAATTACCACTGCCAATATGATAACAATAGACAAAGGGGAATTCTGCTCCAAAAACAGAAATGGCACACCTGCCAGTTCAAGGATCATCGCCGCAGCAATCCAGAGCACAGAAACAGCATGATTATATCGTCTTGTGTCGCTGACATCCGGTCTTTTGACAAAGGTGAAAAAACCAACTGGTTCTTTTGATTTCCAGGTACTGATTCCAATCAACAGAAATATTGCTGCAACAATACTGCATATTGCAAATCCTATAACCATTTTGCCCTCCTCAAATCTGTTTCCCTCTGAAATATCTTTCTCGTAAAGTTAAAGTACTTTTTAATCAAATTCATCTTTATCCGCACTTTAAGTCAACTGTGCAGGATCTCTTATACCGTCAGAATACAAGGCTCACTATACCCGCCAATAAGAGCGTCGTGTGTAACAAAAATCATATTTTCTGTAGATGCCTGACATATCAGTATTCGATCAAATGGATCTTTATGTGGCTGGACATTTCTTTCCCGCATTAAATCAGCCAGGGCATAGATATGATTTTCTTCTATTGACAACTTTTGAAAGCCTGACTGCACACAGTATTCTGCAATCTGTTCCGCCGAAACTGACATTGCATCAGGGTGCATTAGATGTTTTATTTCTACTTCCCACAAAGATATAATGCTATAATAAATCTCATTATTTTCATTTTCAATTAGCTTTCTTGCTTTTTCTGGTAATCTCAAATCATTGGAAAGTGCCCAAAGAAGAATGTGCGTGTCTAACAGAACTTTCATAATTCTCCTCCAAACATTTCCTCAATTTCTTTATCCCATACGTCAAACTCGTCTGGAACTTGAAATTTCCCTTCTGCTACACCTATGCGTTTTGAGGGCGTTTTTTGAGGAATCAGGGTCATCTGCGCGACAGCTGTTCCATTCCTTGTCAAATAAATAATCTCTTCTTGTTTCGTTTCCAGCATATTCACTAGTCTTGATAAATCATCTGTCACATCTATCATATTCACCTGTGTCATACGCAAACCTCCTCAAATACAAATCCCAATCATTCTGCACAATCTACGCCGTTTTCAGGAGCTGGGCAAGCCTAATTCTCCCCCCACTCATCATCGTGCACAATCTCAATCTTTTTATCGCGTATCATCAGGTCCCTGACTGCCGATGCTGCTGTTTTTCCATGAAAAAGGACTTCGTTCACCTGCTCTATAATCGGAAGCTCGACGCCGTACTTCTCCGCCAGCCGCATCGCAGCCTTTGCTGAGAACACACCCTCGACGACCATCTTTACTTCCGCCATAGCCTCCTCCATCGTCTTTCCCTGTCCGATGAGGATTCCTGCACGCCTGTTGCGGCTGTGCATGCTCGCGCAGGTCACAATCAGATCACCGATGCCCGACAACCCACAAAAGGTCTCAAATTTACCGCCCATCTCCATGCCAAGCCTTGCAATCTCCGTGATGCCGCGCGTGATGAGCGCCGCCTTTGTATTGTCGCCATAGCCAAGTCCGTCCGCGATGCCAGCCGCCAGCGCGACCACGTTTTTGAGTGCCGCACCAAGCTCAATCCCCAGCACATCAGGACTGGTATATACACGGAACACATCACTCATAAATACGTTCTGGATATATTCTGCTGTCTTTTTCGTCTTCGCACCTACCACGATCGTTGTAGGAATGCACTTTCCGACCTCCTCGGCGTGGGAAGGTCCTGACAAGACAGCCACATCAGCCTGCGACACCTCGTCCTCAATTACCTGCGAAAGTGTCATGAGTGTGGACTCCTCAATTCCCTTTGCCACATTCACAATAATCTGCCCTTCTGCCACATGCGCTTTCATACTGTGCGCTGTCGCCCTCGTAAAGGAAGAAGGAACTGCAAGCACCAGAATATCATTCTCCTTTACAGCATCTGCAAGCTCCGTCGTAAACACAATACTGTCCGCAAGCTTCACCCCCGGAAGTTTATCCTTATGCTCATGCTCTCTGTTCAGCATGTCGATTTCATCCTTTAATGCGGACCACACGGTAACATCATGTCCATTGTTGTGCAGAAGCACCGACAATGCGATTCCCCAGCTTCCCGCCCCGATCATTCCTACCTTTGCCATAACCAATCTCCTTTCATACCCCTACATAAACCTTTAACATTTCCGCAGAAGAACGCCGCCCTTTGCATCCCCCTGCATAAACCTTTAACATTTCCGCAGAAGAACGCTGCCCTTCGCGTCCCTCCACATAAACCTTTAACATTTCCGCAGAAGAACGCTGCCCTTCGCGTTCTTCCAACATGAAGTTTTAGAATTTCTTAGTCTGCGTACTTTGCAGACTTAGAAATTCTCTTCATGTTATTCATGTTTTTTATTAAGATACGTCTTCCTTTCCTCCTTATGTATCAACCGCCTGATATTGGCCCGATGCCCCCAGAATGCAAGCAATGCCAACAGCGTTGTGATGAGGTAGAGCTCATTCAGCGCAGGCTGCTCCATACCCCACAGTCCCATCTGCCCAAAGATAACCATCTCTGCAATCAGCACAATCTGAACCACAAGCGACCCCAGCGATACATAGTGTGTCGTAAAAAAGATTCCGAAAAAAGTGATAATCTGCGGAATGATCATATACGGATGGAAGAAAATCACAAGCCCGGCTGTACAGGCAATCCCCTTTCCTCCTTTAAATCCCAGATAAAAGGGAAAATTATGTCCCAGAATCGAACCTGCCGCCGCATAGATTGCAAGCAGATACAAAATGTCCCCATACTGCTGTTTAAACAAAAGCCTCACCACAGTCATTGCAAGCCCTGTCTTAATGATATCGCAGACCAGCACGACTGCCCCCGCTTTTTTTCCGAGGACACGCAGGGAGTTGGTCGTGCCCGCATTACCGCTCCCATACTGTCTGATATCAATGCCATGCAGCTTTCCATAGATGTACGCCGTCTGGAAACATCCAAAAATATAGCCGATTAATAAGCAAACTAAACGAATCATTTTTGTTATGTCCTTTCCTACTTAGGAACTTTGAAAAACACCTTAACCATCCTGCCTGTCTGTTTTCTCAAAGTTTCTTATCTTCTTTCCGTTCCCTGATAATAAATTTCAGGGAGGTTCCCTTGAAGCCAAACGCCTCTCTTATTTTATTTTCAAGATATCTGGTATATGAAAAATGCATCAGTTCCTTGTCGTTTACAAATACCACAAACGTCGGCGGCTTCACGCCCACCTGTGTCGTGTAAAAAATCTTGAGCCGCTTCCCCTTGTCTGAGGGCGGCTGCTGAAGCGCCACCGCCTCTGTGACGATCTCATTGACAACACCTGTTGAAATGCGCAGGGACTGATTCTCAATCACCATGTCAATCGTCTCAAAAAGCCTGTTCAGTCTCTGCCCTGTGACAGCGGAAATAAACACAATCTCCGCATAGAGCATAAAGGACAATGTATTGCGGACCTTCTCTGTAAAACGGTAAATCGTCTTGTCGTCCTTCTCGATAGCGTCCCACTTGTTGACCGCAATGATAATTCCTTTTCCTCTGTCATGCGCAATTCCCGCAATCTTGGCATCCTGTTCCGTGACACCCTCCACCGCGTCGATCACAAGCACCACCACATCGGCGCGCTCCACCGCGCTGACAGTACGGATAATCATAAATCGCTCCAGCTCTTCCTTGATCTTATTCTTCCTGCGCAGACCGGCTGTATCAATAAACACGTACTCCCTGTCATTGTACACAATCTCCGTGTCAATCGCATCTCTCGTCGTACCGGCGATATCCGACACGATCACGCGCTCCTCACCGGCAATTTTATTGATGATGGACGATTTCCCGACATTGGGCTTTCCGACAATGGCAATCCGCGGTCTGTCGTCTTCTTCCTCCGTCAGCGCATCCTCGTCAAACAGCGCCGTCACGGCATCAAGCATCTCACCGAGCCCTAGTTTGTTGACCGATGATATCGGATACGGCTCCCCGATACCGAGGTTATAAAATTCATAGACATCCGCCTCCATCTTAGCAAAACTGTCCACTTTATTCACCACAAGCACCACCGGCTTGTGACTCCTCCTGAGCATGTCAGCCACCTTCGAGTCCGCGTCCACAAGCCCCTGACGCACATCGACAAGGAAAATAATCACGTCCGCCGTGTCAATCGCAATCTGCGCCTGCTCGCGCATCTGCGATAGGATAATATCCTTGCTGTCCGGCTCGATACCGCCGGTATCAATCATCGTAAAATTCCAGTTCAGCCAGTTCACGTCCGCATAAATACGGTCTCTGGTGATGCCCGGCGTATCCTTCACAATCGAAATCTTGTCTCCTGCAAGCACATTAAAAAGCGTTGACTTTCCCACGTTTGGACGTCCCACAATCGCCACAATCGGTTTTTTCGTTCTCTTTTCCATCTTATTCTGTATCTCCATTTCTTTTCAAACATAACCTTAGGAACTGTCAAGAAATAACTTGTTAATTCCTTACAATTTCCAAGCTGCCATGCAGTCTCAAATCCCTGCTCTCACATGATTATCGCATCGAGCAGATCCTGCCCGCTTGATTTTACAATATCTATCGGAACTTGTAAAGCTTTTTCGAGTTCTGCAAGCGTCATGTCGTCGAGAAATACAGTCTCACCGCTCTTTAAAATATTCTGCGGCAGCAGCAGCTTATCCCCCAGAGCCTGTCCCTTGAGCTGAGCCAGCAGATCCTGCCCCGTCAACAGCCCGGAAACGGTTATCATCTCCCCAAAAAAATCGTTTCTGATAGGATAAATGTGAATCGTCAGCTGCGGATACGCCTCCATGAGCTGCCCTGCCATATCAGCAATAAAGCGGCATGCGAGCTTTCCCGTCGCAATCGACAGTTCTCTGGGCGCTATCTCGACACCTTTTGTGATCTTCAGTTCATCAAAAGCCTCCTGAAATTCATTGATCAGAAGCCGCAGCATGCCAACGCCGTTTTCCAGCTGCAGATAGCCGTCATAGCGCTCCTCCTCCGGAAGCTCCTCTCCCGCAAGAATATACCACTCGTCGCTTGCATGGATAAAATGAACACCGTATTCAGGATAAAGCTGATTCTGCCATTTGTGAATCACGGAAAGAACCTGTTTCGCGTCCTCCTGTGTAAATGGTTCCAGCGGAAACAGCCCCTCACGGTACTTTGACAACCCCACCGGCACGACAGACACGCTCTCCAGATTGGGGAGATACGCGGACAAATCTTTGATGCTTCGCTCTAACTCTGCGCCGTCATTCACTCCCTTGCACAGCACAATCTGCCCGTTCATGGTAATCCCAGCCCTGGCAAGCTTCCACGCCTTCTCAAGCGCCTGTCCCGCAAAACGGTTATTCAGCATCCTGCAGCGCAGCGCGGGATTGGTCGTCTGAAAGGAGACATTGATCGGCGAAAGATGGTATTTGATGATGCGGTCGACATCCTCATCGGACATATTGGTCAGCGTCACATAATTTCCCTGCAGAAAAGACAGTCGCGAGTCATCATCCTTGAAATACAGCGTGTCCCGCATTCCCTTTGGCATCTGGTCAATAAAGCAGAAAATGCACTTATTATGGCAGGAACGGTACTCATCCATCAGTCCATTCTCAAAAGTAATCCCCAGATCCTCATCATATTCTTTGTCAATTTCAAGAATCCATTCCTCCCCCGACGGTTTTCGAATCAGCACTTCGATATATTCATCCTGCGTATAGTACTGATAGTCAAAAATATCCTCTATTTTCTTTCCGTTAATCTCCACAAGCGTGTCGCCCACCGCAATCTCAAGCTCCTCGGCGATACTGCCCGGCACCACCTTCTCAACAACGTGTAAATGTTCTTTTTTCATGAATATGCTTACCTTTTTTCTAATTTTTATAAAACCTTATCTATAATAATACTAGAAATTTCTTGACGTGTCACTACCTGAATGTTATAAAATATAGAGGGAATGACTTTTTAATGAAAGGAATGTATGCCAAGTGTCATATTTGAAGAAGCTTAAAAATGCCATGCCTGTGGCACCTCTGAAATTGATGGTCCTAAAAAGTGCTGCGGATCTTGGAAATGAAATCAATAATTATCTGGTTGACTTTCGCAGCAAGGTAAACAATGTATATAATAATGATCCTGCATTTCAGGGTTATGCAGAACCAAACTATCTGTTTAAGTTCAATACGCCCCGTTTTAACAGCGGCGAGGCCAAGGCAGTTCTGGAAGAAACAGTCCGCGGCAAAGATTTGTTTATCCTTGTCGACGTATGTAATCACAGTCTGACTTACACTATGAACGGCTACACAAACCATATGTCACCCGACGACCACTACCAGGATTTGAAGCGTGTCATAGCTGCGACAAACGGAAAGGCACACCGCATCAATGTGATCATGCCTTTTTTATATGAAGGCAGACAGCACAGACGGAACGGAAGGGAATCTCTGGACTGCGCCTACGCGTTCAAGGAGCTTACCCAGATGGGTGTCAGCAATTTCATCACGTTTGACGCCCACGACCCAAGGATACAGAACGCCGCACCGCTGAGCGGTTTTGACAATTTTACTGCGCACTATCAGTTCACAAGGGCGCTTCTGCGCGCGGAGAAGGACTTAGTGCTGGACAAGGATCATATCATCGTCATCTCGCCCGACGAGGGGGCACTGGACAGGGCGATCTATTTCTCAACTGTCATCGGTGCAGACACGGGTATGTTCTACAAGCGGCGTGACTATACAAAGATTGTCAACGGCAAGAATCCCATTGTCGCACATGAATTTCTTGGAAACGACATCGAAGGCAAAGACATCATCATCATTGATGATATGATTTCATCAGGCGACAGCATGATCGACACCTCCAGACAGCTCAAGGCGATGAAGGCCAACCGTGTATTTATCTGTACTACGTTCGGAATCTTCACGAACGGTCTTGCCGCATTTGACAAGGCATACGAGGAAGGTGTTTTTGACAGAGTGATCACAACCAACCTCAGCTACCGCCCGCCTGAACTGCTGACCAAACCGTATTACCTTGAGGCAGATATGAGTAAATTCCTCGCTTCCATCATAGACTTTTTAAACCATGACCTGTCCATAGAACAGGTGACTACTCCCACAGAAAAAATCCAGCACATCATCGAACTTTATCTCAGTGGCAATGAAATCTTTAAGGTATAAAAACGAGCAGGCGCAAACCTGCTCGTTTTTATACCTTATAAGCATATTCTCTGGAAATTCTTCTTTCCCTTTTTCAGCACGAATTCCTCTGCGAATACATCCTTTGTGTACACTGTCTTCGCATCGGTAATCTTATCCCCATTGACAGATACGCCGCCCTGCTCTACAGCACGCCTTGCCTCTGATTTGGAAGCTGTCATGCCTGCTGTGACAAGGAGTGTCAGAATGTCGATACTGCCATCCGTAAAGTGCTCCTCAGAAAGCACTGTCTTAGGCATATTCTCTGAATTCGCGCCGCCGGCAAACAACGCCGCTGCCGCCTCCTTCGCCTTCTGAGCCTCCTCTGTGCCATGCACCAGCTGTGTCAGTTCAAATGCGAGAATCTCCTTTGCCTTGTTGAGCTCGCTGCCCTCCCATTGCTCCATCGCCTCAATCTCTTCAAGCGGAAGGAAGGTGAGCATTTTCAGGAACTTGATCACATCTGCATCCGCCACATTTCTCCAGTACTGGAAAAACTCATACGGAGAAGTTTTCTCAGCATCAAGCCACACAGCGCCAGACTCTGTCTTACCCATCTTCTTGCCCTCTGAATTAAGGAGCAGATTGATTGTCATAGCATATGCATCCTTGCCAAGCTTGCGGCGAATCAGCTCTGTGCCGCCAAGCATATTGCTCCACTGGTCGTCCCCGCCAAACTGCATATTGCAGCCGTATTTCTGGAACAGTGTGTAGAAGTCAAAGCTCTGCATGATCATGTAGTTAAATTCCAGAAAGGTAAGTCCTTTCTCCATGCGCTGTTTGTAGCACTCCGCCGCGAGCATGCGGTTTACGGAGAAATGCGGTCCGACCTCGCGCAGCACGTCCATGTAATTCAGGCCGAGCAGCCAGTCGGCATTATTGACCATCAACGCCTTATCCTCGCCAAACTCAATAAATCTGCTCATCTGCTTCTTAAAGCAGTCTACATTGTGCTGTATCGTTTCCGTCGTCATCATCTTGCGCATATCCGTCTTGCCAGAGGGATCGCCGACCATCGCTGTCCCGCCGCCCAGCAGAGCGATCGGTCTGTTCCCCGCCATCTGGAGACGCTTCATCAGGCAGAGCGCCATGAAATGTCCTACGTGCAGACTGTCTGCTGTCGGGTCAAAACCGATATAAAAAACCGCCTTCCCGTTGTTGATCATCTCCTTGATTTCATCCTCATCTGTCACCTGGGCAATCAGTCCTCTAGCCACCAGTTCATCGTACAATTGCATTGTTCTCTTCTCCTTTCACCACTATGCAAGGGACAATAAAAACCGTCCCTGGGACAATAAAAACCGTCCCTGGGACAAAAAAAATCGTCCCTTGAATGTTAAAACGTTCAAAGGACGAGGTATATACCACGTGTTACCACCTTTTTTCACACAGAACTCACGCCCTGTGCCTCAGCAAGTACGGGAAATCCAATACACCGTTTCCGATACTCCTCCCGATATAACGTTCGGGGATTCCGTCACAGCCTACTTTTGTCCATGCGTATGCGCACGCAGATTTCGGTGTGCAGCTCCAAGAGGTATTCCCTTTCATTTTCCCTTGCGCCTCTCATCAACCGGCGGCTTTCTGTAAGTTCCCATGAAAGCTACTTATTCTTTTCACAGCATTTATCGATATTTAAGATTGTAACAGCTCCGTTGTTTTTTGTCAATGAAATATTTTCGGAACTTATACGCAAAATCTTCCAATTCTCTCCAAAAGCTCATCAGCCTTCGCCTTCTCTGCATGGATGTTCATCTGCATCATACGGCGGAAGCCCTTGCTCAGCATTCCCATGACCGATTTCGCGTTGATCACGCTGTCTCCTATAGAGATATCGATATCGTAAGAACACTGCTCTGTCTGATGGACAAATTCCATCACGTCATCCACATCGGATAAAAATATGTTTCTGCTTATCATCATAACTCCCCATTCCTTTTACTGTTCTAAGATTCCCTTCCTGTGCCAATACTGGTATCGGAAGTTTTTCATGAATATTGAAAACCCTTTTCTTGCCTTTAATATAGTATCGTTTCCTAATTTTGTCAATCATCGAATATAACATTTTTTACATTTATAAGTTATCTTTTTTGTGTGTTCTGCACAATATTATCTCCGTCTCCTGTCCCTCTGCAGGTATTCGTTCTTCAACAAAAATTGTGTATTGATTTTGTTTCTGCAAACGTCTATAATGTAGACGGAAAACAAGAAAGTACGCAGTAGTTCAGGACTGGCTTTTGCTGCAAAAATCCCGCACTGCTGCGGAAATACGATTATATTACGAAAGAGGGGGAATAAAATGGAATCGTATTTCATGTTTAAAAATCTGGCCATCATCATTGTAGCCGCAAAAATCTGCGGCATAGCGGCCAGAAAATGTAAAGCGCCGCAGGTGGTAGGTGAAATTATCGCAGGACTTTTGATCGGTCCAAGCATTCTAGGGTGGGTGGAACAATCGGATTTTCTGGTACAGCTTGCTGAGGTCGGCGTGGTATTGCTGATGTTTTCGGCAGGACTCGAGACAGACCTGAAGGATTTGATGAAGACCGGCCCGATCGCCGCCCTGATTGCCTGTGCAGGCGTATTCATTCCATTGGTGTGCGGTGCCCTGCTCTACATGGCATTTTACGGTGCTGCGCCGTGGGGATCCGAGGAATTCTACAAGGCTGTTTTTGTGGGCACAATCCTCACTGCGACATCCGTGAGTATCACTGTGGAATCGCTAAAGGAGATGGGCAAGCTAAAAGGCCATGTCGGCACAACCATATTGAGTGCGGCAATCATCGATGATGTCATCGGCATCATTGTCCTTACCTTTGTGATTGGCTTTAAGAGTCCGGATTCCAAGCCTATGACCGTATTGGTTAACACGGTTTTGTTCTTTGTATTTGCAATTGTGGTCGGATTTATCTTCTACAAAATATTTCAGTATGCGGACAACAAATACCCGCACACAAGGCGTATTCCGATTATGGGACTGGCGCTCTGCCTTGCCATGGCATACATCGCTGAAAAATATTTCGGCATTGCGGACATCACCGGCGCCTATGTGGCAGGAATCATCCTCTGCTCCATTCGGGACTCCAAATACATCGCCGAAAAAATGGATACCAATTCCTATATGCTGTTTGGTCCGGTCTTCTTTGCAAGTATCGGTCTGAAAACCAATGTGGAAAGCGTGAATATGAGCATTTTAGTCTTTTCCATAGCGTTTGTCGTTGTGGGACTGATCTCAAAGATTATCGGCTGCGGACTGATGGCCCGCATTTGCAGGTTCAACGTTTTAGATTCGTTAAAGATTGGCGTCGGCATGATGACGCGGGGAGAGGTTGCACTGATCGTGGCACAGAAAGGTCTGTCCGCCGGTCTGCTGACCCCGGTGTATTTTACATCGGTCATCTTCCTGATTATTGTATCCTCAATCTTAACACCGATTATATTGAAAATCTTGTATTCAAAGGACGCTGCTTCCCCGACATAGTCGGGGAATTTTTTTGAAGGATATGGAGGAAAAACAATGGCAAAAATACTTGTTGTGGAGGACAATCGCGATTATCAGGAGTTATTAGAGAATTTTCTGGAAAATGCCCACCATGAAGTGACAGCTGCAAACGACGGCGCAAAAGCCCTTGAACACATTGCTGCCCGGTCTTTTGACCTGATTTTGCTTGACCTGATGCTGCCCGGTATTGATGGCTTTGACATCTGCGCGGAAATCCGCAAAAAATATGACACACCTGTCATAATGCTGACAGCGCTGGACAGTGAAGCCTACCAGATGCGCGGCTATGGACTGCACATTGACGACTATGTTACCAAACCAGTCTCCATGGCGCTGCTCCTACAAAAAGTCGAGGCTGTGCTGCGCAGAACCATGGCGGCCGCGCTGCAATGCACACAAACAACAGCGCAACTGCTGTATTTTGACAACATTTCCCTGGATTCCGGCACACACACGGTCTGCGTCGATGATAAGCCTGTCGATTTCACACTCCGCGAGTTTGAAATTCTACAGGAACTGATGCAGGCACCTGGCTCCATTGTCACCAGAAAAACATTGATTGAAAAGCTATGGGGATACGACTTTTCCATCAGCGATACACGCATTGTCGACACACACATGAAAAATATCCGCCGGAAACTGGGCGCGGCAGACTGCATTGAGACGGTCCGCGGCGTTGGCTATAAATTAAAAAAATCGGAGACGAATAATGAACAAACTCATGCATAATCTCACGCTAAAGACCTTTCTTCTGCTGCTTCTCCTCTCGCTGACAATCCTTTTGTCCGCATACGGCTGCATCTGGATATTCCTTCCCTATGCCAACCAAAAGCTTGCACAGCGCAGCCTTGACCAGCAGACAGAACAGTTTGTCTCCAGCCTGCGGACTGTCCATAAAGGTGACAGTGAACCTCTTTTTGTCAGCTTTATCCGTCAGACTGGCGCGGACATCAGCCTGTTAGACCAAAACGGGGAAGCTGTCAGTCCATTCACGTTTGAAAAGACAACTGCCGGGACGATTCAGGGAAACAGATACCCGTTTCGTTTTGTTGATTCCGATGATGAATATGTGCTCATCATCCAATACAATCCGCTTCGTTCTGACGAGATTGCAGACGCGGTGCGAAAAAGCATTCCGTTTATCACATTTCTTGTGATTCTGCTCTCCTCTGTCAGCGCATTTGCTTTTTCCCGCTACACGACAAAGCCGATTATCCGAATCAGCCGCATTGCGGACAAGATTGCAAACCTTGATTTCAGCTGGTACTGCCCTGATCTCCGCGACGATGAAATCGGCGTCCTCTCGCGGAGCATCAATGAATTGTCCGACAGGCTGCACACAGCGCTTGATGAAATCCGCCGCAGAAATGATTTTCTCGAGGATGCGATTCTGATGGAAAAGGAGCGCGAGCGCCGGAGAATGCTCTTCTTTTCAGGCGTCTCCCACGAGCTCAAGACACCGATTGCTGTCGTGATCGGACAGTTAGAGGGCATGCAGGCGCAGATTGGCGTATACAAAGACCGCGAAAAATATCTTGCGCGCAGCACAGAGATATTGCAGTCTCTCAACGACTTTATCAAAGAAGTGCTTCTCGTCTCCCACATGGACATGAAAACAGAACCGGCAGCGGACACAGTCAATCTATCGGAAATGCTCGAATCGCTGACTGCCGGCTATATGGACTACGCGGAGCCTCTTTCTATTGCTTTTTATACGGAAATCGAGCCTGCCATCTCAACATGCGGCGATGAAATGATGCTGAAAAAAGCGCTTGGGAATGTGATTGGAAATGCTGTCTCCCACTCGCCAGATCACAGCCGTGTGCTGATTGGACTCTCCTGCGCGGATAACAAAGCGAAGCTCACAATTATCAATACCAATGCGCACATTGATGAAAAAGATCTGCCGCATCTCTTTGAGGCCTTTTACCGCGCAGACAGATCCGCCCGGTACGGAAGCGGACTCGGGCTCTATATCACGCGAATGATTTTGGAAACCTATCAGGTCCCGCACTCCATAGAAAATACAGAAGACGGTGTGAAATTTACCGCCGTTTTCTCCACATAAACTCCACATAAAATACACGCAATCTCCAGACACCTTCTGTCAAAATCATGTTAAAATAACACAATCAAATATTTGCAAAGGAGACTTGTATGAAAATCGATGTCAACCATATTACCATGATTTACCCATCGGGCAAAAAAGCGCTGCAGGACGTTTCCCTCAGCGCCGAAAGCCCAAACTTCATCGGAATTCTCGGTCCAAACGGTGCCGGGAAAACGACGCTGATGAAGCTGTTGATTGCGGGACTTCTACCTACCAGGGGCGAAATATTGTTAGATAATAAAAGCCTTCTCTCACAGGAAAAATATCTGAAATCGCAGCTTGGCTATCTGCCGCAGAGTTTTGGATTGTATGAAGAACTGACCGTCTGGCAGTTTCTGGACTACATGGCGGCACTCAAAAATATAAAGGACGCGAAGGCTGTCACAACAGTCTTAGAGCGTACAAACATGACAGAACAGAAAAAAATACGCATACGCAACCTCTCCGGCGGTCAGAGACAGCGCGTCGGCATCACGCAGGCGCTGCTTGGCAACCCGCAGCTGATCATACTTGACGAGCCGACTGTCGGTCTCGATCCCGAGGAGCGCGTCAAGTTCCGCAATATTTTCTCGGAAATGGCACAGGACAAGATTGTCCTGCTCTCCACACACATCGTCGAGGATGTACAGGCAGTCTGCAGCCGGGTTCTCGTGATCCACGATGGCCTGATACTCTTTGACGGTACACCCTCAGCACTCATCGCCCAGGCGGAGAATCACGTGGGAATCTGTTTTGCGCAGCCAGGCGGCACTGTTCCTGACGGCTGCCAGATTGTCTCCAAGGTTCATACCGCTGACGGAATCCGCTCCCGCATAATCGCAGAGCAGCTTCCTCCATATGCGCAGCCCAGCGAGCCGACGCTGGAAGATGCCTACCTGTACTGCATTCACAGCCCTGCCAGACGATCTCGCATCTCTGCTGTAAACAGCAGTGTTTGCGAAAATCAAGGAGAGGAGGTTCGCATAAGATGAAACTGTTCTCTTTTTACCGCGTTGAGCTGAGACGTCTGCTGTTGTCCAGAACTGTTGCTGCAGCGGCCGTTTTATCCATGCTCTCACTGCCCCTGGGCAATATTTTGTATGACTTTTCCAGCTCCCGTGCCATGTCAGCGCGCTATATTCTGACCCCGGTCGTCATGACGGGAACGCCCATCGGCGCGGTTTTGTGGGCTGCGGTTATGATCATGGAGGCTGACAGACTGCAGCGCAGCGGCGTGCATATCCTCACAGACACAGTTGCACCGCCTGCACTCCTGTCTGCCGCCAGGACTCTGGCACTGCTGACGATATCTGCGATTGTGACCGCACTCACATCACTGGTCTATCTGCCCAGCACGGCCGCCAGAATGTCCTACTTGTTTTCGGCTGGCTTTTACTTTGCTAATTTTGCGGTCTTTATGCTCCCGACCTGGTGGATTTCGATCCTGTTTGCAGATGCCTTCTACCAGATTACACGGCGCGTCGAGCTCTCCGTCGTGCTGTTTATCGCGCTGGCCGGCGTCAGTGTCAGCGGTATCAGCTCCTTCAATTATTTCATGCGCTGGTTCAATCCGTATGTCATCACATACTCCGACGGTTTTCCTTCCGTCTGGCCTCTGCGCATTGGATTGTACACACGGCTCATCTGGCTCTGCATTGCAGCCGGAGTCTGGCTTGTTTCCATTCTGTGTGTCCGCAAATACCAGAAAGGACTCTTTTTTTCATTTTGGAAAAACAGGAAAAAGCTGGCTGTTCTGACACCTGCTGCCCTGTCTGCCGCAACGGGAATTTTCCTGTGGCACTTCCAGCCGTTTATTGATCATGGACCGCTCGATTACGAATATATCGACACTCTTCTTATAGAGATAGATGATGCCAACAGAATCAGCGCGATTCAATACAGCCTCAGCCTGAATCCTGCATTGGGTACAATCTCCGCAAAGGCAGCGTATGACATACAAGTCCCTTATCGCGGAGAGGATGTATTGCAGCTTAATCCAGGCTATCAAATCACAAAGATGACGTATGACGGGGAAAATGTACCATTTCGGACTGTGGATAATGATATCAACGGAAAGCGCTCCACTTATTTCGAACTGCCAGAGGATCTTTATAACAAGACACTTGTGATTGAGTACAGCGGCTTCCCCACACAGGGAAGGTGTTGGGCAAACTCCATGGTACAGGACACCATTGACCATGACTATATCTCACTGTCCTCAACCGCGATCGTTCCCAGACTGGACAACTATTACTCTGCCCGCGGCAGTGCTGTGATTGACATTACAATCCCTGACAACCTGATGCCTTTTCTGGACTATACACTGATGACTGACTTTGCCGACAACGGCGATGGCACAAAAACATGGCGTGCAGCATGTTCCGAAATTGTCCGTGATTTTACAGCAGGATATTACACAATCAACACCTTTCAGATTGGTTCCTTAAATGTCGATTTCGCCTATGGAACAGCATATCAGGACATTGTGGCTGAAAATGATATCGAGCAGACAATCATCGATATTCTCACATACGGCAGCGAACATTACGGGGAACTCTGGTCAGCGGAACAGAGCCATCTGCTCCTGCGGCAGGAGAGTTCCATGTTCGGGGGTGGCTATGCACTGCATGGCGTCTCCACGTGGTTTGAGACAGTGCTGTCGCCGGATACCCTGAGCGACATGGACAAGGGTGCCAGTGCGACAGAAGTCTTTATCCACGAGATGCTTCATCAGTGGTGGGGCGGCCTCGGTCTTGAATGCGCACAGGAAGATTTGTGGAGTTCCGAAGGGTTGACTGTCTATTCCACGTACCGCCTGGTCAAAGAAAAATATGGAGCGCTCTATGCACAGCAGTACTATGTCGATGCGTGGCAGGAAGCCGTAGACAATCAGAACCGCAGCTTCTACAACCGCCACCCGGAATATCTGGAGCTGCTCCCCGAGGTGTATCAGTCCCAGATCGCGTCCGCAAACAGAAGTATCAACCATTATCAGCGCATGCCGTTGATGATACTGAAAGCGGAAGAACTGGTCGGGGGCGAGGACAAGATGGACGAAATTCTGCGCCGGATGTATGAGCATCAGGATGAATTCCGCGAGAACGGATTTGGATTTGCCGATTTTTTGCAATATTGCGGATTGACGGAAGAAGATATTGACGGAAAGTGTGCGTCTCCACACAACGATAGCACAGGATCAGCTTCCTTTTGATGAAATTAAATAAATGAACGGAGAGAGATGTAATGAAAAAAATAATCTACTATGAACTGCGGCGGATGCTTCTGAACAAAACCTTCTTCGGAATGCTCCTCGTCAATGGACTGTTTGCATGGTTTACGCTTTCGTATGATATCATCATGGGAACTGCATACACTGCGCCCTTTTCCTTATGGAGCTATTGTGTCTATCTCGGCAGGACACTTCCGCTTGCGATGATTACAGTCCTGCTTCTGCTTGCCAATTATTATTACAGCCGGAAACAGAAACAGGTAGAGATTCTGACATCTGCCACTCCAGTCTCGTCTTTTTGTCAGATTATGATACGGACACTGGCAGCAGGCATTTGCTTTTTGCTGATTTATCTCGTGGTGATTGTGCTCGCTTTGCTGTTCTATGCCAGCTTTTTCCGGTTCCATGATTTTGCTGCGTTTATCCTTCCATCCATTGTGCTCCTGCTGCCCTGTTTTGGGCTTTTTACCAGTCTTGGGCAGCTGCTCGGAAGTATTCACCGGAGTCTGGTCTATGTGCTGATGCTGCTTGCCTTCGCACTTCACAGCATAACAGGTGCCTTTGACTTTTTTGGTGCGGGGTATTTCTCAACCGTGCCGCTGACACTTCCCATTGGCACGGACGGCGAACCTGCATTTGAAATCAGTGCCGCATTTCTCATCACCCGCTTGTTATATGTTGTCCTTGGGATTATCTGTATTTATCTCGCGACGCTCCTGTCAGCCCGCAAATCACAAAAGGCCTGACAGCAATCAGAACTATGCCCTGTGCACAGACAAAAAGCTTCTGGTCTGCGCACAGGGGCATTACTATTCGATTCCGGCTACCTTCACATTTTCCATCCTGACTGCATAAGGCCCCTCATATTCGTCATTCCGATAGCGTTCTTTTGAAAATGTCATATTTCCCTGCACCTCCAAAATACTGCCGTTGACCGATCCGCCTGTCACAGGTGTCACTTTTTCACCGTCATACAAAAACGCCAGCCGGATTTCCCCTCCGAAATGTCCTGACAGGATATCCATCTGAAAATCAGAAAAACTCACAATATGCAGATAGGGTGACGCCTTCAGCTCTTCCATCGTCCTGCTGCCAACCGGCACTGAAATACTGTGATAGTCCCCTGTAGGCTCAATGCCTATATAATAGGAATACTTTAGGCCTCCATGAAACATTTTCAATGCCCCATTCTCCATGAGTGTGCGGTCTTTCATCGGAATCCCCTCATCACTGTATGGCTCTTTTGCCTTCATGTATATCGTGAGGACATCTCCCTGTACAGCATTTCCCTGCACATGGTCGCCAATCTGATAATTGGAGTATTTCTGATAAATGACACCTGCATTGGAACGCCCGCAGTAATACTGCAGGATTTCCTGCAGATTTTTCCCCGAGAGAAGAATTGTGTACTCCCCTGCCTTGGGCGGTCTGTCAGCCTCTGCCCTCGCCTGTGTCATCGTAAAAGCCTCTGCCACATCCTGGCGCAGTGCATCAGGCTCTGCATCATCATAAGAAAACTGATGACAAGTCTCTACATCCCGCGGTTCGATACACTGTACCACATACTCGCCGGAAACCAGATAGGTCTCATAGCTCACATCCACTCCCCTGGAATTTACAATACGGCGCACAACGCGCTTTGCAAATACTTCAGCGGAATTGATAAAAACCTTCTCAGAGGTATCCGACGCATACAGTGCCTCCACAATCTGTCTGACGCTCTCCTCGAGGCTCTGACCTGCAAACCGGCTGTTTGACGCGACAAAATCCTCTTTTTCGCCAGCATTTAGTTCATAGTATTCATTGCACACCAGCGCGGCTGCCTGATATGCTTTCTGCAATGTCTCAGTGATTTCCTCCGTCTCCATTCCGGGATGAATGTTGACTGCCGAAGCGCCAAGCATCTGTCTGCCATTCTTCTCATGCGGACAAAACACGACAACGCTGTAATCTGTCAAATCCGTCCGCCTTTTCAAATCCAGTTTTTTCCTGACAAAGAAACTTTCCACTGACTCCTGTACACTCTCCACAATGCGGTATTCTGCTATACCCAGCTGCTGCAACACAGCCCTAATCTGTTCGATCAAGCTCTTTCCCTGCCTTTCTTATTCGTAATTCTATAGTTTTGTAGTTTTTATTATTTCTGATTAAAAGTACGGCGATTTCCTATCCAAGACGGATTTTTGCCTTGATATACGGACCTCCATCTGATACCTTTACCCACTCCTTATACCCTTTTCCACACATGCCGCTGCCGCTGAGCCGCACATTCTCCGACATCATGGAAATAGACTTTAGCAAATCAGGCACATAACCAGTGAGGACAATCGGTGAAAATATTTTCCCGGTCAATTTTCCATCGCGAATTTCCCTTGCAATATTGACCATGCATTGAATCCCCCAATTTTTAGGATCTTCCATGCCGTTCTGGGGATTTTCCAACAGGAAACCGTATTGGATCGATGCAATCATCTCCTCCACAGTGTCTGTTCCGCCCTCAAAAAAAGTATTGGTCATGCGCGTGTATGCCTTCCTCCGAAAACTTTCCCTTCTTCCGTTTCCTGTAGGCTCTGTCTGCAGGATTAGGGCAGACTGCAGGTCACTGATTCCACTTTTAAGGATCCCCTTCTCAATCACGGTAGTGTCATGCGCCATCGTTCCCTCATCGTCAAAAAAGTAAGTCGCCACCTCATTGGCCGCCGAAGCCCCATCGTGCATTGTGACAAGATCTGACGCTACACGCTTTCCTACATACTGCTCCGCCAGCGCACGCTTCTTCACGAACATATCCATCTCAACGCCATGGCCAAACGCCTCATGCACAATCATACCTGTGACATCCGGCGAACAGATACAGTCATATTCACCCGGAAGGATAGGCTCACTTTCCAGTAGTTCCAGCACAGCCTTCGCACAGTCCTCTATGTCCGCATCCATCCGTGAGAGTACCTCCGCTCCGCCCAGATTGGAGTAGGGTTTATAATAAGTCTTTATCTCCTCTCCTTTCGCAGCGACAAAATACAGAAAACATGTCATCCACATAACACTCTGCTCCATAACCCTGTCTCCAGATAAAAACAGTTTGGTATACTTCTGATAACTGCTTACTGCATGACAATCCAGAATCTTCTCACTGACTGCCAATCCTTTCTCCCTGATTGCAGTGAGGTGGTCTAGTATCGCATCATCTCCCAGTGTTTCAGGATCAATCTCATACTCTGTACTGCCGCTGAACTCTGCCTTCTCCTCCATGGGTACCTGGTATTCACTCTCGCATACTCCGTCTGGCATCAACTCGTCAGAAGATTCCACCAGCTCCCTGATATGGGCACAAATATCCTCCAGATTTTCCTCGGAAATCTGGTTAAACGAATATTCCGCATAATGTTTTCCATCCGATACCTTCACAACAAATCCTCTAAAAGTACCGCGCTCTCCCTCGCCGACACTCATATTTTTCCTTGAGACATTATAATTTCTTGACTTTGTATCCTCTGCCAGTATTGATGCATATGGATATTGTTCCAGCAGCATGTCCAGTAGTCTTTTTAGCAGCGCTTTCTTCTTCTGAATAAACAAACTCTCCTGTACTTTCATAGTTCTCCTTCCTATTTCTTTTTTCCGCATTCCACATGCAGATTCTATTATGCTTCTTTCCTTAGGAACTGTAGGAAAATAAGTGATGCAGATTGCGCAGGATATTTCTTCGAGGGTGTATGTCAAAAAACGTAGGCGTAGCGGGCTACGGCGAGGCTTTTTGACATGCACAATCGGAGAAATAGACAAGTCAAGATGTGTCACTTATTTTTCTACAGTTCCTTATTACACTCTTTCTTCGTTTAAGTTTATCAGCTTCATGCTATCCATGTCAAGCCTTCGGTAAAAACAGTTGTTTGCCACCCCTTTGTATGATGTGTGGCAGATATTTCCATTCATCGGCCTGACCTTGTACACCAGCGAATTTTGCTCGCAGTTGACAAAGATATCAACCAGCTCAAATTCATTGCCTGATGTCTTCCCCTTGTACCACAGCTCGTTCCTCGAGGTGCTCCACAGCACTAATCTGCGCAGCCTGACTGACTCGAGCATCGCCTGCTCGTTGGTGTATGCCACGAGGATTACCTCGCTGGTATCCGCATTCTGAATCGCGACAGGAATGACCTCCTGTCCGGACATATTTGCGATTTTTTTGAAATCAAGCTGTAATTCAGTTGTCTCTTCTATGTAACCCATTTTGTGTTTTCCTTGTAGCGGTTCCGTACAGGCATCAAACGATGGAGAATCCTGTTTCGAACCGTTATTTTCCCTTTCTATAAAAATGAACTGTCTGAAATTGCCTTTATCATGAAAACGATGCTGCAAGCCTTTGTTAACCCTTCACTGCCCAACGCATCTTGGTAGAGCGTGCGCGCCCATTCTGCCCGCACTCCTCCGCAGACGGACGTATCACTTCCTCCGAAATCCCGCAAAATACGCCCTGCTGCTTCCCCTGTTTGAAAGCTTTCTTGACCAGTCTGTCCTCCCCGGAATGAAAGGTCAGAACCGCCACTCTGCCGTTTGGCGCCAGCACATCGGGAAGTTTGTCGAGAAATGCTTCGAGCACCTCAAACTCACTGTTCACATCGATGCGCAGCGCCTGAAAAGTGCGCTGACAGGTCTTTTTCACGATATCCTTCTTCTCGCTGTTATCCGGCAGAAACGTCAATGCCCTCTCTATGACCTCCCTTAACTGTGTGGTTGTCTGTATGGGATTCCTGCGTCGCAGCGTCCTGACTACCTCAGAAGCAATCTGTGCTGCATAAGGCTCATCCGAATTTTCCACGAGCATTCCTTCCAGCTCATCCTGCGTCAGCTGTTTTAAACGCTCTGCCGCGGATATGCCTTTTTCCGGATTCAGCCGCAAGTCAAGCGGTCCCTCCACCTTATAGGAAAATCCTCTGCCCGGATTGTCAATCTGCATGGACGACACACCCAGATCCGCAAGCACAAAATCAAACGGGCCATGCACTGCGGCAATCTGGTCAATATTGGCAAAGTTTTCCTGTACAATCGTTAGTACATCCGGGCCATAACCGGCACGCTCCAGTCGCTCTTTCGTCTTTGTGATTTCGATTGGGTCCACGTCAAGTGCATAAATGTGACCGCTGCCCTGCAGCTGTTCTAACATCCTGCGCGTGTGGCCGCCATAGCCAAGCGTGGCATCCAACCCTTTTTGTCCCGGCTGTATCTGCAGAAACTCCAATATCTCCTCAACCATGATGGACCTGTGCATTCCTGCCGGGGTGCCGCCCTTGCTGATTACCTTCTCGATGGTATCCGCGTATTTTTCAGGATTGTGTTCCTTGTATTTTTCCTCGAATTTTCTGGGGTGCGTTCCCTTGTAGCGCACACGCCGCTTGTGTTGTTGTTCTTTCATATAAATAAAATCCTTTCTGCAGCCATCTATCCCTACAATGCCTTTCGGTTTTGCGCAAAATGTCAGAATGCTTTCATCTATCGCCTTTCAGCTTCTTCAACATAAACTGGTGGAAATCATTTTTCGTGGAAAGACAATATGAAAATGTAGCATTAACGAAGGGGGCGATTTCCCGCCCCCTATCTTTCCTACTGCAAGACATTTCTCACCTTTTCTTCGTATTCTTCCTTCGTGATGATATCCATCTCATACTGCATCTGAATCTTCTTCAATATCTCAAAGTTATCAAACTTTTTCTGCGCTTTCTCCAGTTTTTCCGCATACTCTTCCGCAGTGATGACATCCAGTTCCCGCGCCCTGTCCAGCTTGCGCTTCTCGTTTTCAAGCTGATCCAGTGCCTTTTTCCTGTCTTTCTCAATAGAATGCTGTCTGACCTGCTGGTCCTTCTGCGCGATTTGTTCTGTAATCTCTGCCACTTTTTCCAGATCCGGATTGATGGCATCCAGGATATCTGATACGTCAAACGGTACCGTGCGGAAAGAATCTGCGATATAGGCTACATATCTCCTGCCAATTTCCGCATACTGGCCCTCCAGTTTCTTCTCGATTGCCGCTTTTTGAATTTTCAGGTTAGCAAGCTCTGTCTGCTCCTTTGTCACATTGCCGATTTCCCTTACCACTTTCGTCGTCTTATCAAAAAAATCCATCTTGTTTCCTCCTGTTTTTCCAGCATATACTCGAATTTTGAATATATGCTGCTTTTTATGCTTTCGTTTATATGTTATCCCTATTCTATCATTCTAAATAGAAATGCACCACCAAACTATTTATAAATTATATGAAAAAAGGATAAAACCCTTTACCGCTGTAATCCATTCCGAAGCAATCCATCATATTCTTCCCACGAAATATATCTGCCGCCCATACTCTCGAGATGTCCGGTGTGAAACTGGCAGTCAATGAACAGAAACCCCTGCTGCTCCAGGAGCTGCGCAAAGGCGATCAGCGCAGTCTTGGATCCGTTTTCTTTTTCTGAAAACATGCTCTCCCCAAAAAAGCATTTTCCTATGCAGACGCCATAAAACCCGCCTGCCAGCGCATCGTCCTCGTAAACCTCCACGCTGACAGCAAAACCCTGTTCATGCAGACGATAATACGCTTCTTCCATCTCGTCAGATATCCAGGTTCCCTCATCAAACTCTCTCTTGATACGGCACCGATGCATGGTATCCGCAAAATCCCTGTTCAATACGACCCGGAACACATGCTTTTTCATATATTTCTTCATAGAACGGGAAATATGTATCTCACCTGGAAATATGACAAAACGCTCTTTCGGACACCACCACAGAATTTCCTCCCCCGGATTGTACCACGGAAAAATTCCATTCGAATATGCCAACAGGAGACGGTCGACGCATAAATCCCCGCCAACCGCAAGCAGTCCGTCTTCCCGCGCAAGCGTCGGGTGCGGAAACGCTATTTCTTTCTCATTCAAACGAAATACTGGCATGCTCCATTTTCGCCTCTCTTCTACACTTATTTTGTCTTTTGACTCTTTCTAAGCTTCTCCTTCGGATATTCCAGCTGAAATCTGTCATTTGCAGCAGCCAGCTTACATGCACCGCCCTTTTTCAGTCTGCCAAACAAGATTTCGTCCACCAGAAGCGGTTTCACCTCGCCCTGAATCACGCGATCAATCTCCCGTGCGCCAAATTCCGTCGTGATTCCTTTCTTTTTCAGCAATTTCTTCGCCGCTGTGTCAACCGACAGTTCCACCTTTTTCAGCAATAGCATTTTCTGCAGCTCCCCGAGCTTTTTCTCCGTAATCTGCCCCGCCATCGTATCATCCATGCCATGAAACACGACAATCTTGTTCAGGCGGTTGCGAAATTCCGGCTGGAAGATGCGCTTTACTTCCTCCATAATCACGTCCGCCTTGACATCCTGTCCTGTAAATCCGATGCCATGCTTCCCAATCCGGCTTGCACCTGCATTGGAGGTCATAATGACAATCACGTTGCGAAAATCCGCTTTTCTGCCCTGATTGTCGGTGAGCGTGGCATAGTCCATCACCTGCAGGAGAATGTTATAAATATCCGGGTGGGCTTTTTCGATTTCATCTAACAGCAGCACCGCGTGGGGATTCTTGCGAATCTCCTCTGTCAATAATCCGCCCTCCTCATAGCCGACATACCCTGCCGGCGATCCGATCAATTTTGCGACTGCGTGCTTTTCCTCATACTCACTCATGTCAAAGCGGATCAGCTTCACGCCTAGTTCGTCCGCCAGACTCCTTGCAATCTCTGTCTTTCCGACGCCTGTGGGGCCCACAAAGAGCAGACTGGCCAGCGGCTTTCCTTCCTCGAGAAGCCCCGCCCTTGAGAATTTCACTGCATTGACCACCTGTGCAATCGCCTCATTCTGACCATATACGCGGTTCATCAGCCGTTTTTCAAGCGTTGCGAGCGTCTCAATCTCGTCATGCTCCACCACCTGCTTAGGAATCTGGCAGGTTTTGGACAGGATTTCGTCAATCAAATCCTTATTTACAGTCTGCGTCTTCTGCTCCAGCGGATGCAGGCGGCGGTAAGCGCCCGCCTCATCGATCAGGTCAATCGCCTTGTCCGGCAGATAGCGCTCATTGACATATTTCGCACTCATGTTCACCGCATACGCAAGCACACCCTTTCCATAGGTCACCCCGTGAAATTTCTCGTAATTCTTTTTCAGTCCCTCCAGAATGCGCGTGGCATCTTCTATACCAGGCTCCTTGATGTCAATATTCTGAAAACGCCGCACCAGACTCTTGCTCTTCTCAAAATGCTTTTTGTACTCCTCATATGTCGTGGCACCGATAAAACGCACACTTCCGGCTGCCAGATAGGGCTTTAGCATATTGGAAATGTCAAAAGCGCCTCCGTTTACCGCGCCGGCACCGACGATATTGTGAATTTCATCGATGTAGACGACCGGTTTCTCCTCGCGGCTGATACTGTCCATAACCCGTTTGAAGCGCTTCTCAAAATCACCGCGGAACTGTGTCCCGGCAATCAGGCTTCCGAGGTCGAGCGAGAAAATCTTCGCACCTTTTAACGGCTCAGGAACTTTATTCTCCTCAATCATTCTGGCAAGACCATATGTAATCGCGGTCTTTCCAACGCCTGGTTCTCCGATATGAAGCGGATTATTTTTCTCCTTGCGGCAGAGAATCTGCATCGTGCGCTCTAATTCTTCCTCCCGTCCAATCAGCGGATTGACACCGTCCAGCGCATCATTCAGACAGACGGCAAACTGCTGCCATACTTTATCCGTTTTTCCCTCATCCTGCGCGTCCTCGTCAAAAGAGTCCGCCTCGCTCGTCTCACCTGCCTGGTCTCTTTCAATCTTCTGCCTTCCGCTCCCAGCCCGCCTGTCAGCGGACAGTTCTTCATACAATATGGTCATCTGCTGCAGAAGCTCAGCGTGCTCGATTCCCTGCAGCTGCATATAGTAAACTGCATAACTCTCCTCCAGCTCAAACATGGCATGGATAATGTGCATCAGCCCGACTACATTTTTTCCGCTTCCCTGCGCTGACTGCCACGCATAGGATAACATCGTTCCCATTCCGGCGGAAAACTCTGGATTTTGATTCGGCATCTGATTTGAATTTTCATATGAATCGTCCTCTGCACTGACAGAAACCATATATTCATTAAAATAGCTTTCTAGCTGCTCCGACAACTCATTGACATCTCCGCCGCAGTCCTCAAATGCTTCCGCAAAAATCTTGTTGCCGCACACGACATACAGCACCAGCTCTGGCGTCACAAGCTCATAATGCCTGTTTTTCGCCAGCACCACCACGGAATTGATGATTTCCGCCACCTCTCTTGTTACCTGCATAACGCTCCTCCGTATCCTCTTCCAAATATGACAATCTGAAACCGCATCCCTTGCTGCCGCAGATTTCCTCATTTCTTTCCTCCCATACCGCCATCAGCCGACACAAACAATCCGTGAAGAACGCTGCCCTTGCGTTCTTCGGTGTGAAGCTTTAGATTTTCTTAGCGGGCGTCTTTGGGCCGCTTAGAAAATCTCTTCACACTTCTAATGTCATCCGAAACGGAAACCCTTCCGCCTTTGCGCGAGCCGTCGCAGTCTGCACCTTAGAAACAGCTATATCGTATGGATATGCCCCTACCACAGCTTTCCCGACTTCATGTACCAACAACATTAACCGCTCTGCTTCCATCGCATCTTTGTGAAAAATGTCCCTTAAAATATCTACCACAAAATCCATCGTGGTAAAATCGTCATTGTGCATGATCACCTTATAGTGTTTCGGTTCCCGTATTTTGATGCGGGTATTTTCCCTTGTTTCTCCCTGTAAAGACATACTTTTTACCTCTTCCCCACTTTCTTCTGACAATGCCGCTGAATACCTTTCATATTTCTTACAAAATTGAACCATGGCTAAGTTTGCATATTGAAACATCATGATAAGTTTGTGTAATTTTACAAAAAGCGACAAAGGATGGCATTGCATAGATCATCTGTAATGCATATCTCGTTGATTTATATATAACTGGTCCTGCAATAATAATAAGCATCGAGAGTATAAAAGGAATGGAGACTGATAATACCCGTTTATTCTTTTCATAAATCTCGACAAATAGCAGTATTACAAATACTACCATATAGAAAGCGATATCTGATAAAATACCTATCACCGGCAAATTATGCAGCATTCTGTAAAATGCCAAAAGAATATCATGCCAAGGCTGCAGCCAGCTAATCTCATGAAATTGAATCCTGTCATCACTAGCCATATGGAAATTCCGATAATAATAGTAATTATCAATATTTACATCAAACAAATAATAATTTTGCGCCAATGTTGCCTCAATATATGTCAAAGGATGTTTCCAAAAGGTTCTCCCCCACAGCTTTAAATACGCAATCATATCCTCTTTCGATACATCACTCTTAAACAACCCCTTTACTGGGTCAGATATGCCTGGCTCATATTGTGTTGAAAGACCAATCACATCTATAAATACTTCAGATAATATTTCTCTGTCAGAATCAGATAACTCATATTTGTAATCCCTTATATATCTGGCCGTCTGTTGAATGGGAATAGACAGCGCTTCCGCAATCCTTCCAGGAACAATGTCATAATGTATCGCAATCGCATGATTTATCGATAATGATAAAACGATAGGACCTATAAAATACACTAATCTGCACAGATGTCTGGCTGAATTCTTTCTTCGAATTATCCATATAACATAATTAATTCCCATAAAAATCAAAGTAGGAATTATTACATAGCTGCCATTTTTTCTTAACAGACAAACCAAAGTTCCTGCAGCAATAAACAAACACACATTTCGAAATGTCCAAAAGGTTTCCTTGTTTAATATGTATTCCATTAACTGAATCACAAACAAAACATAAAAAGCCGCATATAAAACATCCTTTTCAACCACACCTACAAAACCTGTATACAAGGGACATACGCAGTAAAGTATCAAGGAAGCCAGCAGAAAATACTGGTTCACTTTATACTTCCTCATAAAATTAAGTGTATATGCCATAATCGCAGACATAACAAGCCACTGCATAATAACATATGAGAAAAGTCCCAGATTCATCGAATAAACAGATTCCCCTGTATATACAAAAAATCCCAGCAGAACAGTATGAAATGGCGGCCAGTGGGAATTCATAGGAGACATTCCATTATATTGTGCCAGCTGTCCCCAGTTGTCCACAGTTATTGCTCCAGGATATTTGACAATAATATGAATACTCCAGGCCAGCAAAATGACAATCCAGCAGCTCAGAAAAGGATGGTTCCTATACAAACGCCAATATGGATTTCTAAAGTTGAATCTGGCGCTGAAGTCTTTATGCAGTAACCAGGAAACAGCGATACATATCCTATTAAATACAATAGAATAGCCAGCTGCGTTCATGCAAGTAACAAGCATCTGCGAATTCGTCTCAAACATAATTGTCAGCCCTTCGGTTGCTTTATATGCTTTTACTGCAGTCCACACAACTCCTCCCGCAATTGCCAGACATATATAATGGGGAAATTTTCTGTCCCGATATTTCCACAGAAGCCAGAATGTCCCTATGAAACAAACGGTAACATTCATTACATTATTATTCAATGCGTATCGGACGCCGTTAAACAAATTATAGATTTCCTTGTAAATTCCATTTACCACAAGTTGTTCATCTGGTATATCCGGTATACCATATACAGAGACCAGCGCGAATGATACCAGAAATGCCTCTGTCAAATATATTCCCCTTTTTAACCGCTTTCCATTATCCACCCTTACTTTCCCCATCGCAAACACCTGTCCCCTTATTTCCTGAGCTTCTCAAACTGCGACAAGTCCTGTCCCTTCAACGCCTTTTCGAGAAGTGTCGGCAGAAGCTCCGGCGTGCACGCAAAGCAGGGCACGCCAAGCCCCGCAAGCTTCTGTGCAGTCTGTGCATCATAGTATGGCCTGCCGCCGTCTGCGATTGCAAGCAGGCTGATCACCGTCACCCCGGATTCCTTCATGTCGCTGATGCGCCGCAGCAGTCCGGCCCTGTTTCCGCCCTCCTCCAGATCGGATATCAGGAAAAACAGTGTCTTGGCCGGATTCTCTATAAACTGCTCGCAGTAAGCAATCGACTTGTTGATATCTGTGCCGCCCCCAAGTTGAAAGCCAAACAGCAGGTCGACCGGGTCGTCACTCTTTTCTGTCAGATCCACGATATTCGTGTCAAATGCAACAATCCTTGTCTTGATGCTCGCCATGCTTGCCAGAATACAGCTGATAATCGACGAGTAGATGACAGATTCCCCCATCGAACCACTCTGGTCAATGTCGAGTATAATGGTCCACTTGTTCGCAGCTGTCGTACTCGTCCGGTCAAAAAAGTAAAAATGCTCCGGCACAATTGTCTTGAGTTCTGGATTATAGTGCTTTAAATTGCGGTTTATCGTCATCTTGAAATCCATCGCCGACGCGGACGGAATCGGCGAATGCTTTCTCTTGTTGACCGCAGCGGTCACAGCCCGCCGGATATCCTGCTCCAGCAGTTTGTTGATCTCCTCCACAATCTTCTTGATAAATTCGCGGACACTCTCTTTCGAGCGCTTTGGTATCTGATCCTTTAGCATCAGTATGGTGGACGCCAGACCGATATCCGGCTCCATATTCTCCAAAAGCTCCGGCTCAAACAAAAGCTGCTTTAGCCCGCAGCGTGTCACTGCATCATTCTGGATAACCGTCACCAGCTCCTTGTCAAACAGTGTACGCACATCGCCAAGCCAGCGGCTGATCTGCGGATTCGACGGTCCCCGGCCTGCACCGCGGCTGCCGTTCGGACTGCCAAAACCGCCGAGCTCCGTCCGATTATAGATAGAAGCCAGTGCCTGATCCATCAGATCCTGCTCCTGCGTCAGTGTCATATCTGTCATTTCTGACAAACGCTTGTCACTCTCCTGCCCCAGAATCAGACGCCAGCGGCTGATTTGTTCTTTTACTTCCATAGTATCATACCTCTCTCCTAAACCTCACAGCATTGCAACCTGCGCTTACAGGTCAAAATCAAAATCATCCAACCCTTCAATCAGCTGCTGGGAACTCTCGTCGAGCACCGCGTTTACCACCTCGCTGACCTCCTGACCATTCAGTCCCAGAATCTCACCGAGATTTTCCGCGATCTGGTCCTTCTCCACCGCCGAGAAATCCGCAAAAGCACGCCGCAGAAACACCAGCGCCCGCTTAAACTCCTCGTCGTCCAGGGTGACGAGATAGTCATTCAGGCTTTCCCAGAGTGACAGTCTCGCGATGAGCGCATACCTGTTTTTCATGGCGAGCCCCTCAAACCAGCCTGCTCCTAAATCCGCGGGAATCCCTTTCGATAAACGCCTTGACACTTCTGTCCGAAGCTGCTGTGTGTTCATGCTTCCTCGCTCCAAAAGGATTGCCGCCGCAAAACCGGACAGCTTTGTATTCAGGTCATCGCGCTCTGAAATATTATTAAGCACGTTAATCCACTCTGCATTGTCAAGAAAATCATGCGCCAGTTCCGCGCTGTTCAGCTGCTCCATCGCAGTGATAATTGTCTGACTCGCCGCGTCGTCACACACGCAGGCCGATTCCAGTATCAGGCATGCTCTGTAAAACAATTGCTGCAGTATCGGCTCCAGCGGTTTGGAATCAATCCGACGGATATTTCCATACTGCACCACAACCGACAGTCTCTGCGCTGTCTTCGCCAAATCCTCCACCGATGCGGCGTCAACTGCCATTCTCTGCAGGGCCGCAGTCGCATAGCCAACTGCCTTTTCCATACCGCAGCAGCAGGCATCCTCGATGACAAGCGCAATGTCTCCCATTTTCGCCGCGTTTTCTACGCGCTCCTTCATGGCAAATGATGCCGCTCCGTCGATCGTATCGCCTTTTAATGCCGATTCCACCAGCTCAATCTCCGCCTCCGGCGTCCAGCGCACTACCCAGTGTTCCGACCATGTCGCATTGTCCTGGCTGACTGTCTGCTGCTGGGCAAAGCTCACATTGATCACGCGCAGCCGATGCAGGAAAAAGGACCGGTGCAAATCGATAAAAGCAGACTTCTCTGAGTTGACGCGCCTGTTTTCCCGCAGGTCAAGCATCAAATCCTGCGCGGTGATATCGCGGTATTTCTCGAGCTTTAAGTTCTTTAACTGTCTGTAAAAATCTTCCTGAATACTGGTGCGGCTCACCCCGTCAGGCAGCGCTCCGATCACCGTACCAATCTCCGTGTCTGCCGTCGCAAGGATAATGCCTGACACGCTTCCCTCGCCAATGCAGGTCTGTGCGGCATCGCGCAGATCCCGGAGCGACGCGATCGTTCCGCCCCGAAGCTGTGCTAAAGACATCGCCAGCCTCACCGCCTCAATCACAGACGCGGAAGAGACCGGATTCCCTTTCTCGCGCTGATATTTGGCAAGCCGTATCAGATAACTGTAAACAGCGTACATCGGCTCACCCTTATTCAACCCCTCCCACAAAAGTGCATAGTAAGCAGGCGCCTTGTTACCAGCACCGTACCCTGCCCTCGTAGAAAGACGATAATAGGAATAAGGCATTAAGGTATGATTTGCCCCTACCCTTGGTAGTACCTTTGGTAGTGCCTTTGGCATCTCGGACAAGTCTTCATCGGACTCCTGCCAGTTCTTTAAGCCTTCCACATGATAGGAACCCGTTACCACAACAATATCTTCCGGCTCAATACCAGCGTCCACTGCTTTCCGAATCTGCTGGCGCATATAAGCCTCGCGCAGCGCCGTCTCCGCCCAGTCTTTCTCTTTTCCTTCCGTGAGACTTCTGATATTGGCTCCAAAACTATTTGCACCCAAATGATAGGCTTCCATGCTGCCAGCCTGCTCCATGACGCGCTCCCAAAAGGTTTCATGTCCATCCTCGCCGCTCTTCTGGTCAAGCTGCTCATAGACACTGATTCCAGAATTGATTCTTGCCTCTTCCCCCTCCGTCTCCTGTACGCCGCATTCCGGCAGCGCCAGAAAAGTCTCCGAAGGTAAATCCATAAAGCGGCATTCCACATGATGTTTGTGACACCACTGTATCGCCTGGTACTCCGGTGAGTACTCCGCAAAGGGATACAGTATTGTCCTCACAGGCGCCTCTTTCGTGTAGGCGAGCACTGCAATCGGCGGCTTTGTCTCCTTCCGCACCATATCGGAGAGCATATCCTCAAAATCGCTTGGTCCCTCCACCAGCACAAGCTTTGGCTTCTTCTCATCCAAAAACCCCCTCAGGTAATATGCTCCGGCGGGCGATAAGTGCCGTATTCCGAAAAAATTTGGATTATTTTTCATACTAACTCCTTACACGCCCTGTACAGTCCAAGCCACCCGGAGCCGCGCTTTTTCATGACATTTTCAAGGTATTCTTTCCAGGCCACCTGATCCTTGTCCTCGTCCTTGATGACAGCTCCCTGCAGGGCTGCAGCCAGGTCCTCATTGGTGATGGTGCCGTTTCCAAAGCTCCCCGCCAGCGCCATACTGTTGCACAGGAGCGATATCGCCTCCGCAGTGGAGAGAACACCCGATGTCCCCTTCACCTTCTGTGCGCGGTCCAGCGTCTCACCGCAGCGAAGCTCGCGAAAGATTGTGCACACTTTCTCGATCACCTCATCTGCTGGCTGCTTTGCGTTCAGGCCGAGATTTTCTGACAGCTGTGTCACCCGGGTTCTCACAATCTCCATCTCGGAATCCAGATTCGCCGGCGCCGGAAGCACGACGATATTAAAACGGCGCTTTAATGCCGCAGACATCTCATTGACGCCCTTGTCTCTCGTGTTTGCCGTCGCAATGACCGAAAAGCCCTTCTTCGCAGCCACTTCCACAGAGAGCTCAGGGACAGAGATTCTCTTCTCTGACAAAATGGAAATCAGCGCGTCCTGAACCTCCGATGCACAGCGCGAAATCTCCTCAACGCGCGCGATCGTCCCCGTCTCCATCGCGTTGAAAACCGGGCTTTTGAGCATCGCCTCGTGTGATGGTCCCTGCGCAATCAGCATCGCGTAGTTCCACGAATACTTAATCTGCTCTTCCGTTGTTCCTGCCGTGCCCTGTATCACCTTAGTGGAATCGCCGTTGATGGCGGCTGTCAGATGCTCAGAAAGCCAGCTTTTCGCTGTTCCCGGCTCCCCGATCAGCAGCAGCGCCCTGTCCGTCACCAGTGTTGATATCGCGATCTCCACAAGGCGCTCATGGCCTATGTACTTTGGCGTGATCTCGGTCTTTCCAACCTTTCCGCCGCAGATATACGTCTTTACAGACTGCGGCGACATTCTCCACCCTGTCGGAACCGGATTCTTCTCCGCCGCAATCAATGCATCAATTTCCTTCTGAAATAACTGCTCTGCTGGCAGTCTCAATAATTCTTCGCTCATGTTTCCCTCCATCCTGTACTAAGGAACTATTAAAGAATTAATCTTTACATCTGACTTGTCTGCATCTGCAAAGTTAATCCTTAACAGTTTCTAAGCATCTTAAGCTTTATACCATTTATCCATATTTCTTTCCAGAATTTCCAAATTAATAATATCTAAATTCTTGGCCTTCAATTCTCCGCTTTTTATCATACGGCAGACCGTCCGCATTTCCTCCATGACTGCATCCTTATCGCCAGGCATCGCAGTCAGCCAGCTGTACAAAGACCAGGTCGGAATGGTGGAATTGTTTCTCACAACACTGATTCCCAACCCCTGACATTTTGTCCATCCGAATTTCTTCATATATTCATAATCACTGCTATTCGGAGAAGCCAGCGATCTTTGATAAAAATACTCTCCCATTTCCCTGCACATTACCGCATCATTCAACGGCACCCACTGCGCCCGTATCTTATCTGCATTCCACATTGTACTGTATTCCCGAAGCCAGCTGATGATCTCCTTTGCGTGCGGCACATCAATTGCTCTCTCGACACTCTTGTAATCCGGATAATAAACATCCACATAAGCACCCGAAAATTGATAGCTATTCTTTTTACCATTCCACTCCACATAATTTGCCGCCTCAACAACTGCCTTCAAGCGCTCTTGGGAAAGCTTTCGCACAAGCAATACTTTATCCGTAACCTGTTCTTTTAACCAGTCCACACAATTCCCGGGCTCCAAAAACTTCACAGTTGCAGCTGCTGGCAAAAATTTTATATTCGTTTTCGAATCTCCATTCTGATACAATTCCAGGATAAGCGCCTGCAAATCCGAATCTGGATTGACAATCAGGGAATGATGCAGGATCTTTCCCAATGCCGTCTCAATGTCCAACGCATCCGTTTCATACCAGTACTGGCAGGGCGTCAACACGCCATACTGTAATGTGTCGCGTTCATATGTACCTTTGGGTTTTTGCCAGGTTTCTTTGAGCAGAGCATTAATCTTATCCTTCTGTGCCAGCAGTTTTCTGTAACACGCACAGATCTGTGTTCCCCCTTTTCCGAAAATTGCCCGCACAACATCCCGCAGTCTGTCTGAGAGCTCCTGTTTTTCTTTTTCCGAGGCACCCTCCGCTGTGTCCAGTTTCTCAAGCATTTTATTGCAAATATCTGCCACCAGCTCCGCGGACCATTCTGTCGTAGAATTTTTTAAATATTTTAAAGCCGTATCCGGCTTTTTCTTTGCCAGCTCCTCAAAAAAGTCATTGACCTCCTCCCCCTGCATCTCTGCGAGCAGTTCAAATACTTTGTCCTTGTTCTTCCCTTTTTCTGTCTTTGACAGATCAAATAGCAGCGAAAGATTGCGCGGCTCATGGCGAAGCGCATCGATCAGCTCCGTGCGCACGTCCTTCTGCGCCTCCCCAAGCATCCTGACATAAAAGTCATTTGCCTCAGCACCCGCAAGTGCACTAATCACCCTAACGCGGCGCACCATCTCTTTCTTGCCCTTCGGATCAAAATCCCTGTACAGCGCTGGCAAAACTGTCTTATCATCATCATCGATCAGCCACTGTTCCACTTTGTCTGCAAGCTCGGAATAAGAGGCACCCAGCGCTTGTACCAATGTGTGTTTTACGCGGTAATCCCGGAAAAGCTCAGGACGGTTATCATGCATCTCACACACAAATCCATAATGACCGCCGCCCGATGTCGTCAGCGCCTCCAGCAGCTCCTTCAATGCAGAGTACGGTGCATTGACGATCAGGCTGCCGGCATTCACCTCTGTATCGATCGCTTCATTAAAATCGACTTCTCCCGCCACATCCACTGTCCCAAGTGTGCATATGACAGCATCAGCCAGCGTGATTGCATCAAGCAGCGCGCCCTGCGGATTCGGGCAATCCGGCGCTGTCAGCTTTTCTGTCAGCTGTCCCACTTTTGCAAAGACCGGCGAAGCCGCCTCCATCGGCTTGAATGCCTCCAGCGCACGTTTCAGCCGAAAATCCTCGGACAGCAAATTTGTCCCTGCCATAGCCGCCGCGCGAAGACGCTCGCGCAGTTCATAAATCGGTTCTGTGTTCATATCGAAAACCTCCAAATACATATAAATGTTTTACACAACTGCTTCTATAATAGTCTTTCCGCAGAATTCTAATACAGCAAACGCACCACCGCATCATGTGTGATAATGCTGAGCGGCTGCACCATAAGTCTCCGGTTCTCCTTATTGTAATAAAATGCGCCAAGCAGCACCTGATTCTCAAGCAGCGCGCCGTTTGGAAGCATGGAAAGACGCAGCGTCGTCTCCTCCATATCCGGCATATTTCCCAGAAGGATTGTGTCGTCATTCTTGTCGGCCAGCACAAAGTCTTCGCCTGTTTTTCCGATTCGGTTAAATGCAAGCAGCCTGAGCATCATGGGCTGTGTCATCGCGTTTTTGAGGAAATTTTTGACTGCCTTTGCCTCCTGTCTGACAGAAGTGACCGCGTGCTGGAAAATTGCCTCGTAATCCGCCTGTTCATACGCGCGAATCTGGGCACCGTCCCATCTGACTCTGACATTTCCGTCGCCCGGATAGAATACCGCACTCGGCACCTTTGCAACACCAAAGATGCTGTCCTCCTGCCTGACGTATTTTAAGGATTTCAGCGGACGGTAATTGTAATTCATAAAGATTTCCCCGCTGTCCAAGTCCGCCCAGCAGCCTGTGTCAATGTACTCTTTCCGCGCCTCGTCATAAGTCACCCAGAAGGATAGCTGCATCAGGCTTGCATTCTTCTTGCTCTTTCCCAATTCTTCCAGCTCTGAAAGCTTCCAGATACCGCCAAGCTCCTCGTACAATACCGTATCTTCCAGTGTCACGTCGTCATTCTCAAGCTTTTCATTGATGTACTGGCGTGATTTCCTGATTAAAGTCCACAGCTTTTCGAGCACGCTGATTGCCGCGTCATAGTGAGACTCATCCTGATCTTTCTGGAATGCTGTGATCTCGATCAAGAGCTGATTACACAATCTCTGCGGCCCCGGAAGATAATAGTCCCCCATCTGCTTTGCAAGCTGCTGATAGGTCTTGAGCGAAGCGCCCCCGATTGTGCCAAGACCTGCGGACATCAGGTCATTGACTACCTTTTCTACCAGGTCAAGTCCCTCGAGCTGAGATTTTAATTTTTTCACCCTTGCATTTTTGGCAGTCCTTGCGGCGGATGCCTTTTTCTTCTCCGCCTGTTTCTTTTCCTCCTCGGTCATCTCGCTCTCCGGCTTTGCAGCCTCATTTGCCTTGTTTTCCTTTGCCTGCTTCTTCTCGCGCTTCTTCTGAATGTCCTCTGGGACTTCACAGATGCCGAATTCTTTTTTTGCAAGTATTTCATACATGAGTGCCAGGCTATGCTTGCACGGAAACTGCCTGCTGGGACAGGTGCAGCGAAATACCGGATTATTTTCGTCTATGCAATCTGCCGAAGTAATATAATTGCTCTTGCCGCTTCCTGTGCACTCTCCCATGTAGAGCGTGTCGTCCTGTGTCCGCTCGAGCTTGACAAATCCGCCCTTCTGGGATATTTTCCTGCCGTTTGAGGCAGCTGCCGCATTCGGTGCCAGTGCCAAAATCTGCTGTTCTGTTATTTCTCTCATATGATTTTCATTCCTTTCTAAAAAATATATCATATCTAAATACATCACTTTTACTTTCCTAACATCAGCCGGAATCGCTCATGGACCTCAGGGCAGTCGCGTTTCAATGAAATGACGTGACCATCATCACCCAAGAAACAGTGCGTGCTTGCCCCGGTGGTACGCAGCTCCCCAGTGATGCTGTCCGTCATTTCGTATTCCAGATCAAGCCGTACACCGTTGTACTTTACAACTTTTACCTGAATCTGCACCGCATCATCAAAATGCACCATGCCCTTGTATTGGCAGGATACAGAGACAACCGGACTGATGATCCCGCTCTCCTCCATACTCCGGTAAGAGATCCCAAACTGGCTCATGGCGTCCATCCTCGCCTCCTCCATCCAGCAGATATAATTGGAGTGGTGGACAATGCCCATCTGATCTGTCTCGTAATATTTCGCATGATGCACGTACGGTTTTATTGGATTTTCTTCACTCATTTTTTTAATATTCCCCTTTCCTGTGAACGGGCACATATGGCAAAATTGTGCTGCATTTCACTTTACACATTTTTCTAAAGATTTGTTTATCAAAACTAATAAATATCATATCACAAAAACAGATAAAAATATATAACATATAGGAATTCACTCTCGTTTTTTATCTAAAAAGACTAATAATGATTTACACATTTTCTTTGTACACAAATGGGCACCCACATTCATGCAGATGCCCGTTTGCGCAAAATATTTATTTCAACATACGAAGAAGCCGTCTCCATGTGCATGTTTTAAATTCCATTCAAATACAATATTTATTTCAACATCATAAAAGCGCCAAGATTTCCGCGCCTGCCTTTGCTGGCCCTATGGCTGAACAAAAGTTCCGGATTGCAGCAGGTACATACATCTGTCACTTCTATATTCTCATCAGGTACTCCTGCATCGCGGAACACCCTGAAATTGGCATACCACAGATTCAGTTGGTACTTGCCGTCTCCCTTCTCATACATCAGACACGCATCGATGTCCTTTTGCGTGTAATCCTGCTGATATCGCATAAGATATTCCACAGCTTTTGTGTCATCCCGCTCAAAGTTTTCCCCAAAGGCAAGTGCAACATCTTCGCTCACCTCATAGCAGCTCTGACAGATAGAAGGCGCGATTGCAACTCTCACATCCTCCGGTTTAGTACCGTACTCCGCCCTCATTTTATCCAAAGTCACTCTTCCCATTTTCCCGACAGTTCCGCGCCATCCAGAGTGTGACAACCCGATCGCTCTCTTCACAGGGTCCACTATAAAAAGCGGTACGCAGTCCGCATAAAAAGTTGCTAAAACAATCCCCTTTTCATTTGTGACCAGACCGTCTACATCCGCATAATCCCGCTCGCGGACTACTCCCTTTCCCTTGTCGGCGGCAGTCACCCTGCGCACGTTTATGGTGTGTGTCTGCTGCGAGCAGACGATATCGCTGCTGCTCATCCCCAGATGCGCCGCGGCCCTTCTGTAATTTTCGTCCACATTTTCCCTGCTATCACCCTGTGCGTAACTGAAATTGAGAGAATACAGATAATCACTGCTCACACCGCCATGTCTGGTCGAAAAAAAATGCTCTACAATCCCCGTCTGCTCCAGACCTGCAAACGTGAACAGGGCCATCTCCCGATTGTCCTTGTCAAAGCCAAGCCTGCAGGTTCCTCTTCTGCCATATCTGATAATTTGTTCTGTCATATTCATACCTATACTCCTTGCGTGCTCCGGCACGCATACTGATCAATAGTTTGAAATGAACCGTTCTTTCCTGTCATATATAAAGAATTATGAAGGAATAACTGGATCAAACGCATTTGTTCATTGATAAACATGTTCAAACGCATTTTGATACCATGTGATCTCCTCTCCGCAGATTGCAACCACATCATACCGCACAGGTACAAAATCTCCCATGTGGTGCATCATCCGGTAATAGTCCGCCACCCTGCAGATCGTCCGCTGCTTGCCGTAGTTCACTGCCTCCCCGGGATACCCCCTGGCATTGTCTTTGCGGTATTTCACCTCGAAAAACACGGTATACTCACCATCTCTTCCAATAATGTCAATCTCACCCCTGCGGTTTCTGTAATTGTGCTCGAGTATCGCCACGCCCTGCCTCTGCAGATATTCTATGGCAGCCTGCTCATACACAGCACCCTTTTTTCTGGTATTCATTCATGTCCTCACATTTCCCGTCATATTGGCACAGCCGTCATGTCGGCACAGCCGACAAAACAATCCGCGAAGAACGCTGCCCCTGCGTTCTTCGGTGTGAAGCTTTAGATTTTCTTAGCGGGC